>JAQXEG010000005.1 GCA_029250945.1 Yoonia sp. | reverse complement strand
TATGGCAATCGATTTGGTCATATCGTGGTCCATCATGACTAGTATACGTAGGACCTAGTATAGAGACAAAATAGACGAAAAAAACCTTTAATAGTAGGCCATGCGGGATTGTTGCAGGTTGGCATTATACCTGATTTGCCGCATGTAAGGGATATCAAAGAGGTGCCATCATGTTGAACCCCGCTGATCCCGCGTTCGAGACTGTCTTGCGCGATATTCTGCTCGCATCTGCGTTCCGCAATGCCGCCGTCTATGTGACCGAACCACGGGGCGAGTGGCGCGGGCAGGGGATCGTGGTCGCCCCGACAACCACGGCCCAAGTGGCGGCTGTACCGTGCTGTCATTCGTCAGCTATCATACCCAGACCAGCGATCCTGACAGGTCGCATGTCACCGATCTGGCGATTGTCAGCTTGGATGGTGGGGGTGTGCTTTATGCCATGACACGGCTGGACGGGGTGATCAGCGCATGAGCACTGGATACGCCCACATTTACCCCGATCGACACGCTGGCCTATGACCAAAACGCGGTTGCTGGTGGTGATCCGCATTTGGGTGTGCTGGGTGACACGCTGCTGACGGCGGACGGGGTGACACCGACGGGCAGATCGGCACAGGCACCAATATGGGCACCGGATTTGGGCATACCCTTGGGCAGATGACCACCCTTGCAACGGCGGACGGCGGGCATGTCGTCTGTGGGCAGATCATCGGGCAAGACGGGATCGCCCAGATGACATTCGCACCAGATAAGACCCTGACCACAAGCCAGACGATTACCACAACACAGATCACAACGCTGACCCATGCAACCATGGACGACACACCCTTTGTGCTGACGGCAAGCGACGATGGATCAGGCGTTACATCAGCCCCGCCAGTTCCGCCTGTTGCGATCCATCATAGCGCGTGACCACGGCGCGCACGGCATCCCATGAAAACGACATTTCCTCGCGGCCAAGCGCACGGGCGGCAGGGTTCTCACCCTCTTCAATGGAATTGAACGTGGTGTGCAACATGTCAAAGAACTGGGCGGTGCTGTCAAACTCCAGAAACGATTCGCCCATGGGCACCAGTAGGATGTCGGCGGCAGCGAGCCCGTTGATCGTCAGATAGCCAAGGGCAGGGGGCGTGTCGATGAAGATCAGGTCGTAGTCATCCAACACGCCGTCCGCATCAAGCGTGTCTGTCAGCGAATCCCACAGCTTCCATCCGCGGCCTTGCATGCGCCAGACGGGGACTTGGAACTCTGCCCAATACAGGTTCAGCTGCGCGCCAATCAGGTCGATATTGTGCCAGTGTGTGTTTTGGATCAGGTCGGCAGTTTTGACGCCCAAAGCCTCGGTCAATGTGTCGTCGAGCGGCAAAGGTGCATCGCCGCGATAAATGCGCCGTTGGTTATCGGTCTGTAGATGCGCCGCCAAGGCGATGCACCATGTGCAATTCGTCGTCATTTGCGAAAAACGGGACGGATACGGGCGGGCCATTTTGTTTAAGATGCGCGGTTAGTTCAGCCAGCACCACTTGTGTGATGAACGGCAGATCGAAATCGCGGGCGTCTGCCAGTGGCACCCATTGCAGATGCGACAGCTCATCCTCGGCGCCAGAAAAATCGTCGATATTCCCGATCAATTCGGCCGCATCCACCAGTAAGAACCTTGCATCAAAACGGCGCGGCGCACCCGTCGGCGTCACCGCACGGAAAAAGAATGTCAGCGGGGCCGTGTGGGGAATATGGCCTGTGGCGGCGAAACCTGCCCAACTGGCGGGCGGCGTATCCCACGGCGCGGCATGGCCAAGGATTTGACCGGTTTCTTCCCACAATTCGCGAATGGCAGCTGCGGCGATTGTGGATGGCGCAAGCTGCGATGCCTCGGCCAAGTGGTTATCGGACAGCGGGTCAAGCGGCGTTATTGGCAGATCGCGATCATCAGGGTCAATCGCGCCACCGGGAAAGACGAATTTGCCGGGCATAAACGCCGCGCGCGCACCACGTTGTCCCATCAAGATTGCCGGACGCGTGGCCCGATCCCGCAGCACAATAATCGTTGCCGCATCCCGAATGGGCGGATCAGCTGCCATTATTGGACCCGAAGCCATGCATCCGCCGTGACCATTGGATTGCAACGATCATGCCCTTCATGCGGGGCAGCAGGAACAGCGACAGCCCAACGCAGAACACCATAAAGATGGTTACCATGACCAGTGGCTCTGGCCGGAAATGCGACCATGTGACGTGGATCAGCACGGCCAGCAAATGCCCGACGATCAGGATCGTCAGGTATGCGGGGCCGTCATCCGCACGGTGATGGTGCAGCGGTTCACTGCAAACGGGGCAACTGTCGGTCACATGCAGGTAGCGGTCGAACAGGTCACCTTCGCCGCAATTTGGGCACTTGCACCGCAGGCCGCGCCAGATCGCAGGCTTGGTCGGGCGGTCTGTCATATCTGTGTCGGTCATCCGTCATCTCCAACGCTGGGGTGCTTTGTGCGTGGGGCATCGCGGCCCATTTGAAAAGCGCCAAGGTCCAAATTGCGGCCCCATGCCGCAACCCAATACAGCGCGCATGAAAAAATCGACGGAAAGTTTGCGGGGCCGCGTTGAAGTGGGGCATCGGCGCAGACAGTGGATGATCAGCGCTAACTAACAAATGGAATGACAAAATGAAATCGACAGTATTGATGACAGCAATTGTTGCAGGTTTGACTTTGACAGCGATGGATGCCTCTGCCGCAGGCCGCGGTGGCGACCGTGCGATGCCGGATTTTGCGACGCTGGACACCGATGGTAGCGGCACACTTAGCGTGGCCGAGTTGGAGGCAGCAGCAGCGGGCCGGTTCGCGGCAATGGACACAAACGGCGACGGCGGGATTTCGGCAGAGGAGCTGGCCGCAAATCGTGAAGGCCGTGCCGCGAAGCGTGCCGAGCGGATGCTGTCGCGTCTTGATGCGAACGAAGATGGTCTGTTGCAGGCTGACGAAATGAAGCCGCGCGGTGCCTCGGTTGAGCGGATGATGTCCCGCGTGGACACCAACGAAGACGGCGAAATTTCCCCAGAGGAATTTGAGAAGATGTCTGACAAACGCGGTAAGCGCGGCGGTAAGGGCCGTGGCGACCGTCAAAAAGATAACGGCTAATTTTGGCGTGGGGCAGGGTGTGATTGTGCCTTGCCCCGTTGCAATTTATGGACGCGCGTGGATACGATAACCCTCAATGACAGCCCAACACGGCATATGGAACGACGCACCCGATGCGGCGTTATTGGTGGCTTACGCCAACGGCGATCCAAGTGCAGCGCAGGTGCTGACGGCGCGGCTTTTGCCGCGTGTGTTGGCGCAGGCGACGCGCATGCTGTCAGATCAGGCCGAGGCCGAAGATGTGGCCCAAGACGCGCTGATGCGCTTGTGGAAAATTGCCCCCGATTGGCGCCAGGACGAGGCGCAGGTGTCCACATGGCTTTACCGCGTTGTTGCGAACCTGTGCACCGACCGGCTACGCAAACGGCGCGGCGTGCCGCTCGATCAGATCGCCGAACCGGCGGATCCGCAGCGTGGTGTCGAGGTGCAGATGCAGGATACCGCCCGCTTGCGTGCCCTCTCCGATGCGCTTGCGCAATTGCCCGACCGGCAGGCGCAAGCGGTGTCGCTGCGTCACCTCCAAGGTATGGGCAACCCCGAGATTGCTGAAATTATGGATATCAGTTTGCGCTCGGTCGAAAGTTTAACCGCACGTGGTAAACGGGCGTTGACGGATATTTTGCAAGGGCGCAAAGCCGCGTTAGGATATGATGATGACGAACCGTGATGATGATATGATCGACGATCTGTTTGGGCTGGCCCAATCGCAAACGCCTACGCCGTCCGATGATCTGATGGCCCGCATTTTGGCCGACGCGGCGGCGGTCCAGCCGTCTGTCGCGTCCGCTAGCCCACCACAAGCGGGATTTGTGCAATCGCTGATGGATTTGATCGGCGGGTGGCCCTCTGTGGGCGGGTTGGCCATGGCCGGTGTTGCCGGTATGTGGGTCGGGTTTGCTCCGCCCACAGTCGTGTCCGATTGGACGGCAGAGCTGGTGGGCACACCCGTCACAATTGACATGTTGGGCAGCACCGACAGCTATTTTTCGGAGAGTATGATTGATGGATAACGTCCCCCAAAAACCGCGCCGGATCTGGCGTGTTGTCTTGGTCATCTCGCTCGCGCTCAATATCGCGGTTGCGGGGGTTTTGACCGGCACCGCATTGTCGGGCCGCGGCAAGGATGGCCCACCTGCACGTATGACGTTTGCATTTGGTCCATTGGGGCGCATTCTTGATGGTGAAGATCGACGCGCGATCAGCGAACAAATGCGGCGCAATGGGCCGCGCCCGTTGACACGTGGTCAGATGAATCGCCGGCTGGCCACACTTGCGGATGCGCTGCGGGCCGATCCGTTTGATCCTGCAGGATTTGCCGTCATGCTGGATGGGCTGCGTGACCGTACAATGCAGGTTCAGGAAAATGCACAGGGTGCTTTTGTGGCGCATCTTGCCGGATTAACGCCGGAACAGCGGGCGGCGCTGGCGGACCGATTAGAGCGCAAGCGGTAGATTACGCCGCGTTCGCACCGCAGATCGCCACGGTATCGCGCTCTGCTGATTTCGCCTCGTAGAGGGCGGCGTTAGCGCGGTGGCACATTTTGTCGATCGCATATTGGTCCAACTTGCTGAGCCCATCAATCGCAACACCCACGGACATCGTGACCGTTAGCGATGGCAAATCGGGGCCCAGCGAAAATGGCATTGCCGAAATGAGGCGGCGCAAACGGTCAGCGGCAAATTGGCCTTGGGCGTGGTTCGTATTGGGCAGGGCGACCATAAATTCCTCTCCGCCGATGCGGGCGACCAGATCAAGAGCGCGGAGGTTTTCACGCAAAGGCCGCGCAATTTCGATCAGGACGTGGTCATCTGCCGCGTGGCCATAGCGGTCATTGATGGATTTGAAATGATCAATATCCAGCATCATGACGGCGAATTCGCGTTGTGTTGCACACGCCTGACTGGCCATGCGGGCCAGATGCGGTTCCACGTAACGGCGGTTGTATAGCCCGGTCAGCGGGTCCGTGATCGCTGCATTTAGCCCATCACGCACGGTGTCGCGCAGTTTGTCTTGCAACAGTTTTTGGCGGATCAATGCCTTGGTCCGCAGGATCAGTTCACCGTCCGCGATATCCGCATAGGCCACGTCGTCAGCCCCAAGGTCGAGCACAAGCGCCGCCGCATCGGGGGCATCGTCGGGTAAGATGAGAAATAGGGGTGACAGCCGCGTTTCCTTGCGTGATCTCAGATCAGAAATCAGGCGGAACAGATCGTGACCCGTCGCCTTATTCTGGGTGCCGTCGATGATGAATAGATCGGGCAGGCGCGACATCGAATGCGCGAGGACATTTTCAGTCTCGACCCGCGTGACCGGCGATCACAACCCGTGCGATAGAATACCGGCAAGCGTGTCGCCCAATGCCCCTCTTGTGACAGCAAGGCGATGCTGGATGCGGCGACGAAACCAATCTTCGCTTCTTCACGGCCTAAGGCGCGGCTGGTGCTGTCGCGGAGCATCAATTCCTGACGGGCGTTGCGCACACGCAAAAGCGACCGGATACGTGCCAGCAACAGTGCGTCATTGATCGGGCGGGGCATTACATCATCCGCACCGGCATCCAATGCAGCAAAGCGGGCGCGCGCGGTATCGGCAACCCCGACTGAGATGATTGCGATCGCGGCGGTCTCAGGTTTTTCCTTCAGATCTTTGCAAAATCCGTGGCGATCCTCTGTTGGATCGGAAAGATTAATCATAATCAGGTTAGGGCGGTGGGCGGCAATCATGACCTCGGCATCGGCGCGGGACCCACAGGCATTGACCGTGAATTGCGCGGCTAACATCTTGACCTTTAAGACAATCCGGTTTGTTGGCACGGTATCGACAATCAGAATACGACCGGTCATATCTATGATCCCTTAATGTGGTTTCACCACGTTGACTGCCACCAACCTGCCGTTGAAAAGTTAAGAAACAGTTTCCGTTATCGTAAGGAATGTCATGTCGCCAGATCTTGCCCAAACAATCGCGCTGCAAGCGTTGGGATGGCTCGCCAGCAACGAAGAGCTATGCCCCTTGTTTTTAGGGTCCACAGGGGGGGCGTTCGATGAATTGCGTGCGCGTGCCACGGACCCTGCGTTTCAGGCATCTGTCCTTGAATTCTTAACGATGGACGACGCGTGGGTCATCGCATTTTGCGATGCGCATGACATGAAATATAATCAACCGTTAATGGCACGTTACGCTTTGCCCGGCGCTGAAGCTGTGCATTGGACCTAAAGATCGATGCTGATAACGCTGTCTTTTCTGGCCGCGCGGCTTTGGCACAGGATCATGTTCGTGCTGCGCTGCGCCTTGGACAGGACGTAATCGCGATGCTCAACCACGCCCGCTGTGACGCCGCATTGGCACACGCCGCATAGCCCGTCGGCGCATTTCACATCGACATGAATGCCTGCGCGTAGCAACGCATCTGACGCCGCCTCATCCGCGGCCACGGCAATCTGACGCCCATCGGCAAGCTGCAAGGCAAAGGGGTTATTTTCGTAATCCGGTGCCTCTGGCACGGCAAAAAATTCCAGATGGCGATGTTCATCATCAAATCCATTGGCAGCGGCGGAATTCATCACGGCCTGCATATAGCTGTCAGGTCCGCAGGTATAAACATGGGCATCCATGCGGTGGGGCAGCACCGCCATCAGGTCGGCGCGGGTGCCTTCGTCGCTGATGTGAATATGCACGGCGTCGGCCCAGGGGGTGTTTTGCAACAGCAGGATAAACCCTGCGTCGGCACGGGTTGTCACGCTATAATGCAGATCAAAGCTACGCCCTTGGGCATACAGCGCGTGCGCCATGGCTACCATCGGCGTCACCCCGATTCCGCCACCCATCAGATAGCTGTGGCCATCTGGGGCAAGTGGGAAATGGTTGATCGGTTTGGACACGAACACGCGGCGCCCTACCTCGAATATCCGGTGCATCAGTGCAGAGCCGCCACGGCCAGCGTCCTCCCGCAGAACCGCGATCTGGTATGATTTGCGGTTGGCGGGATCACCTGACAGCGAATATTGGCGGAAGAACTCGGGTGCGACGACGACATCAATATGCCCACCTGCGGTAAATGGGGGCAGGTCGGCACCATCGGGATCGGACAGCTCATATAATGTAATCGCATCCGTTAGCGGCGTGGCCCGCGTTACATCCAGCGCCAGAACAGGCACATCGGACTGATCGGCGGTATAGATGTGTTCGGGCGGCGTTCCGGCATTGCGACGCGCGCGGTAGGTGTCCGCGTCGATCAGGTTTGCATAGGCGTCGATCCCTGCCTCGCGGTCCATCGGGAACGGCCATGGATAGGGCGGCGGCGCAAGAGGGGCGGGATAAACCGCAAGCGTTTGATCGGCATATTGCAGGTCCAGATCAGGCTGCAAGGCGCGCGCATTCACTGGACCGCGGGCAGGGCGATAGGCCCCGTCGTCGATCATTTCCAGATCCCACCACCATTTCTTGGCCGTGTTGATCGCCCCATTGCCCAGCTTGTCATCCAATGTGGCAAGGGCCTTGGCTGCTTGGGGGACAGCCATCGCCAGCTTGCGAAACGGGGCCTCGGCGAACAACCCCTCGAGGTTCCAAGGACAGGTTTTCATGCACCGCCCACACATCGCGCCATTTTTGTGGCTAACGCGGTAGGTCGTACATTTCTGGCTGTCGGATTTCCAGATCTCGTAGCCGTTGAACATCAGCTTTGGTCCCGCCGTAATCGCACCACTGGGGCATTCGCGGGCGCATTTGTTGCAGGCTTCGCAGAATTTTTGCAGACCGAAATCAATCGGCTTATCGTGGGTCATCGGCATATTGGTTGTCACCACGCCGGATTTCAGGCGCGGGCCAAGGAACGGGTTCAGGATCACCTCGCCAATGCGGCTGACCTCGCCCAAGCCTGACAGCAGCAGCAGTGGGGGGTGCAACACCTCTTCATCAATCACGGAATGCACGCGGGCTTCATAGCCGAGGTTGCGGATATGCTGGGCCAGAACGCCTCCCAAAAGCGAAAACCGCAAATAGGCGCGCATGGATTGGGCGCAGGCGATCCAGTCATCGCCGGATGCGCCTTCCATCGTTTCATGCCCCTGATCGACAATCATGGAAATGGCGTTGGGATGATAAGGCGTGATCGGATCGCCTGCCGCATCATGGCTGTAATAGGCATAGTCGGGACAAGCCGATAACCCCGCAGCATCCACGCCAAGGAAATAAAGCGCAGCCTTAATATTCGCGGCATTTTTGGCCGGATCACTGGCCGCAGGCGCACCCTTTGGCGCCCCGCGTTGCAACACCGTCAACGCCCCAAGCGACGGGCGAAAGGCAAATGCGCTGGCCGATTTACGCATGTAGTTGCCGTTCTTGGTGGCCTCTTGCACGGGTTTGCCCAGATCGCCGAACAAGGCGCGGGCAAACAGGTTGGCGCGTTTGGGCACACGTGGCACGTTGGGCGCGTCGATATAGGTGGTGGGGTTATCCACGCGCTTCAGCGTCTCGAACGGGTGGCTGCCATCCGCATAATTACGCGCGGCAAACGGGTCCGCCGTGCGGGCGGATTTTGCGTGGGTGCCGGTGCCAAGCCGGTAGCTAACAGGCGGGGATTGGTCCGGCGCAAGTGGCAGGTCAGCCGCAAATGTCAGGGTCGTGGTCACGGCAGCCAGCCCGAAACGATCGCCGGTAAACGGGTTCACCAAGGTGCCGTCTCTGGTCGTGACCAAGCCCGCGGCGACGCCTAGCTTGCCCAGATCAACGTCGCTTGCAGCCATCGAATGCGCGCGCGCATCATGGCCCAGCGTGCGGACGTAGCTGGCCAGCGTCACGGCGGTTTCAATGCCGCGCAGGCATGACCGCTGGGGCAGGGCATCTGCAATCCAATCGCTGCCTGCCTCGCCCACGTGAGGGGCGCGGGGATGGGTGTAAAGAAACAAAATCGCATGGGTGTGATGGCGGCAATCACTGGGCGGCAGCGCCATATTTTCACGCAACCCCGCTAGCACCATATCAATGCCAGCGGCCAGCGATTTGGGCTGCATCGTGCGCAGGCGGTCCGCCAAACGGTCCACGTCAGGGTTCACGATTGGGGCGAGTAGCCACGCTGCATCAGGCACTGTACAGGTCCCAACCATATCCGCGTCACAGAAATAGCCAAATGATTTCAGATGATTGGCGCGTTCTTGGGCGTCATCGGGTATCTCGGCCGTTTCCTTTTTCACCATCCCGTCGCGGGTGGCGTCCAGCATGGCCTGATAGTCCTGCATCGCGTTCACAATGCTCGCGGGATCATTTGCGCGGCGGAACGATAGCCCTTGCATCGGTGGCACGTCCGACAGATCACAACTCTCCACCCGCTGGAGCTTTTCCAGCGGATAGGGACCAAGATGCATGGGGCGGGAACGGTAGGATCGGAGTTTGCGCATTATGTTGACACCGTCCGCGCTGCGGGGCTTGCTGTCAACAGACCACAAGGGAGATTTACCATGATCAGGGCCGTGATTTTCGACAAAGACGGGACGTTGTTCGACTTCAACGCCACATGGGGCGCATGGACCCGCGGCATGATCGTGTCAGAGGCCAAGGAAAAGGCCGATGAGATGGCCGATCTGCTGGGCTACGACATGGATGCAGGGGTATTTCGGCAGGGCAGTATTGTCATTGCGGAAACCGTCAGCGTTGTGGCCGATGCCATGCTGACTCTGCTGCCCGGACAGGACAAGGCGGCCCTGGTCGCCCGTATGAAAGAGGCGACCAAACATGTGCCGCAGGTGGAACCTGTGCCGCTACGCCCCGTGCTGCGAACCCTGCGCGATATGGGGCTGGTGCTGGGCGTGGCGACCAATGATGCCGAAGGACCGGCACGCGCCAATATCGCCCATGTGGCGGATATGTTCGATTTTGTTGCTGGCTTTGATAGCGGCTTTGGCGGGAAACCGGCACCGGGGCAACTACACGGATTTTGCGCGGCGACAGGCATTGCACCTGCCGATTGCATCATGGTGGGCGACAGTCTGCATGATCTGCATGCAGGGCGTGGGGCGGGCATGGGTTGTGTCGGCGTGCTGACCGGTCCCGCCCCGCGCAGCGAACTGGAACCGGACGCGGATGTGGTCCTGCGCACCATCGGTGATTTGCCCGACTGGATCGCGGCGCAAAACAACGGGTGACAAAAACGACAATTCTTGTCGTTTTGGCGTAGCAGCGTCGGGATCAGCCTGTAGGCTTGGGGCAATCTTAGGCAAAAGGATGCGGCCCATGGCCAACACACCCAGACGTCGCGGCGGTGGCCGCGCAGGTAACGCAAGCCGCCGTGGCAGTGATGTGATCAACCAGATGCCATGGCGCATCCCCGTCAACACCGACCGCCCGACAGAACCGCTCGACCCCGATGGGGTTGCGGCCATTCACAACGGCGCCATGACGATTCTCGAGGATATCGGGATTGAATTCCTGAACGAAGAAGCCCAAGAGCTGTTCAAACAGGCGGGCTGCACCGTGAACGGCACCAACGTGCGCATGGGGCGCGATTGGGTGATGGAGATGATTGGCCAAGCACCATCGCAATTTACAATCACCCCGCGCAATCCGGAACGGGCGATCCCGATGGGGGGCAACCATATCCTGTTCGGCAACGTGTCATCGCCGCCCAACTACTTTGACATGGAGATTGGCAAAAAGGTGTCCGGCACCCGTGATCAATGCGCCAATCTGTTGAAGCTGACGCAGTATTTCAACTGCATCCACTTTGCGGGCGGCTATCCGGTTGAACCTGTGGATATCCATGCCTCTGTTCGGCATCTGGACGTGCTTTATGACAAGCTGACCCTGACGGATAAGGCGATGCACGCCTATAGCTTGGGCAAGGAGCGGGTCGATGATGTGATGAACATGGTCCAGATTGCCGCCGGTCAGACGGATGAGGAGTTTGAGGCGAAACCCCATATGTACACCAATATCAACTCCACCTCGCCGCTTAAACATGATGTGCCGATGATTGACGGCTGCTTGCGTCTGATCCGGCGAGGGCAAGCGGTGGTTGTGACGCCTTTCACGCTGGCGGGTGCGATGGCACCGGTGACGATGTCAGGGGCGGTAACGCTGTCGATGGCCGAAAGCCTCGCGGCGGTGGCGCTGTTCCAATACGTGCGACCGGGATGTCCTTGTGCAATTGGGACGTTCACCAGCAACGTTGATATGAAATCGGGCGCGCCCGCGTTCGGGACACCGGAATACATGCGGGCCACGCAGATGACCGGACAAATGGCGCGGCACTACGGACTGCCGATGCGTGCATCGGGCGTTTGTGCGGCCAATGTGCCGGACGGGCAAGCCATGTGGGAGACATCAAATTCCCTGTGGTCCGCCGTGCAATCGGGCGCCAACATGGTCTATCATGCGGCGGGCTGGCTTGAGGGGGGGCTGATCGCATCCCCTGAGAAATTCATCATGGACTGCGAAGTCATCCAGATGATCCAACGCTATATGGAGCCAGAGGTGGTCGCGACCACCCCCGACGATATCGCCATCGGCGCAATCAAAGAGGTGGGACCCGCTGGCCACTTCTTTGGCATCCAGCATACCCAGGACCGGTATGAGAACGCATTTTATGCGCCCATCGTATCGGACTGGCGCAATTTTGAAGCGTGGGAGGTTGCGGGCGGCACATGGACCGCCGAGCGGGCGCATCAGAAATTTAAAGAAATCATCGCCAGCTTTGAGGCCCCACCGATGGACGATGCCATCCGCGAAGAGCTTGGGGATTTTGTGGCGCGCCGCAAATCAGAAGGCGGCGCACCAACAGATTTTTAGGCGTCTGACAAACAGGTGGCGATCGTGGCGGCCATGCCTTCGATCGTGGCCACATAGTCACCGTCGCCAATCGGCGCGAGCATGCCGGTCTTTGCATCCGTGCCTTCGCGCACTAAGTCGGCCCATGATGGTCCGATTTCAGTGTCGGCCAGAACGCAGCCCACGTTGTCCTCGGACATGTGTTCGCGCAGTTCTGCGATGTGTGCAGGGCCGGGGTCGGCAGCGTTGATGCCCGCGATGTTGCCCGCTGTCATGATGCCAAA
The DNA here is from genome assembly GCA_029250945.1 of Yoonia sp. Classification (GTDB taxonomy): domain Bacteria; phylum Pseudomonadota; class Alphaproteobacteria; order Rhodobacterales; family Rhodobacteraceae; genus Yoonia. The sequence goes on along the minus strand of JAQXEG010000005.1, from coordinate 74,201 downwards.
TGTATCTGCGAAATAACCGTAAGCGTCGTGTGGCCAGATAACAGTCTTACCTTCATATGCAGTCATTTGCGCGCTGAGGTCTGCCATGAGGTCATCCATTTGCAGGCCAAATGCAGCGGCATTGTCTGCATAGGTTTGTGCATTTTCAGGGTCAGTTTCGCCAAGTGCGGTGGCAATGTGATTGGCCCAAACTGCCGCGACGGTGGGGCTCAACCACGCATGGGGGTCAACATCGCCGTGATCGTGGCCGGCGTGATCATCATGCTCTTCGTGGTCATCATGGTCTTTATGATCGTCGTGACCCTCATGATCTGTATGATCTTCGTCTTCCTTGTGATCATCATGGTCGTCGTGATCATCATGATCGTCTTGGGACTTGGAAATGTCGCGCTTTTCCCAACCGTCTGTGTCCAAAAGCTCTAGGTTGGTGGCGTCATCCCCGAGGGTTTCCATGGACTTGAGCAACCACGGCGTCAGCCCTTCGCCAACCCAGATCACTAAATCGGCGTTCGCTAAGCGGCCCGCGTCAGAGGGACGCAATGCATAGTCGTGGGCATCAGCACCCAGCGGGATTAATACCTCTGGTGTGCCAAGGTCGCCCATCACGATGGATGCGATCCCGTTGATTGGGGCGATATCGGTCACAACATTCGGGGCGGCGACGGCGGGGCTTGCTAATACAGTCAGGGCGGCGGCGATTGGGCGCATGGTGTCTTGTCCTCTGAGAATCAAATCTATAGACTATGTATGTTATAACATAACAGGAAGCGCAAGATGTCATCTGACCCGTTGGGGTTCGCCCCCCACGACCACACTCGTTGCGTGCAGTCCGCCCTTGCAGAAGTCGTGCGCCTTTGTGCAGAGCGGGGCGTGCAAATGACGCCTGTGCGGCGGCGGACATTTGAAATCCTGCTCGAAGAACATACTGCGATGGGGGCGTATGACGTGCTCGCGCGGCTCGATGCCGAGGGGCTGGGGTCCAAACCACCTGTCGCCTATCGGGCGCTGGGGTTCCTTGTGGATCAGGGGTTTGCCCACCGCATTGAGCGGTTGAATGCGTTTATCGCTTGCGCACACCCGGGTGCTGATCATAACCCCGCTTTTATGATCTGCCGGACCTGCGGCACAGTGGCCGAGGCGGCGGCGGGTCACGGCCCCTTGGGCGCATCCGCAGCCCTAGCGGGTTTTCAGATCGAACAGACTGTGATCGAAGCAGAAGGGCTTTGCCCGCTTTGCCAAACACCGGAGACGGCACCATGACCGTGCTTATATCTGCAAACGGGATCAGCCTGCGCCATGGCGACAACCTTGTGCTGGACCGCGTCGACCTGAATATTGAAGAGGGTGAGATCGTCACAATCGTGGGGCCGAACGGTTCGGGCAAGTCATCGCTGTTGCGGGTGCTGATCGGGGCGTTGTCCCCGGAAAAAGGGACGGTGACACGCAAACCCGGCCTACGGATCGGTTATGTGCCGCAGAAACTTCACGTTGACCCTACCATGCCCATTACAGTGCGGCGCTTTCTGAACCTGCCCAAGCGCGTCAGCAACGCTGATGCCACACAGGCGCTGGCCACCGCGGGTGCACCCGATGTTGCGGGGCGGCAGATGTCGGCGCTGTCTGGCGGGCAATTCCAGCGGGTTCTCTTGGCCCGCGCCCTGTTGGAAAAACCCGATATCCTGATGCTGGACGAGGCGACACAGGGCCTCGATCAGCCGGGATCAGCACGCTTCTATCAACAGATCGAGGACGTGCGCCGTAACTTTGGCTGCGCCGTTTTGATGGTCAGTCACGAATTGCACGTCGTCATGAGCGCATCTGACAGGGTTGTCTGCCTGAACGGGCATGTCTGCTGCGAGGGTACGCCTGATGTTGTGTCAGCCGCACCTGCATACCGCGAATTGTTTGGCACTGGCACGGGGGGCGCGTTGGCGCTTTACCGGCATGAACACAACCACCATCACCACGATCATGACCACGCAGCAAAGGCCGACTAATGCTTGACGATTTTCTGATCCGCGCTGGGCTGGCTGCGACCGGCACAGCCCTTGCGGCGGCGACATTGGGCTGCTTTGTGGTGTGGCGCCGCATGGCCTATATTGGTGACGCGACGGCCCATGCGGCGGTATTGGGGGTCGCGATATCGCTGATGTTCAACCTGTCGATTTTCGCGGGCGTTGGCATGGTGTCCCTTGTCATGGCGCTATTGATCACAAGTCTGTCGGGACGTGGACAGGGGATCGACACGATCCTTGGCGTGCTGGCCCAAGGTGCGCTGGCCATCGGTCTTGTGATGGTGACGTTCATTCCGGGTCAACGCATTGATCTGGACGCATATTTGTTCGGCGATGTGTTGACGGTAACACGGGCGGATTTGGGCATCATCTGGGGCGGTGCGGCGGTTGTGATTGCTGTGCTTGTGTCGCGGTGGAACGCGATGCTAACCGCGACGTTGAACCCCGATCTGGCAAGTGCGGCTGGCGTGAAACCCGCCCGTGAACAGCTTGTGCTGACGCTATTGCTTGCGGCTGTGGTGGCCGTGGCGATTAAGGTCGTTGGCGCATTGCTGATCACATCACTATTGATCATACCCGCCGCTGCGGCGCGTGGCTTTGCGCGTACCCCCGAACAGATGGTGGTGCTAGCCGCGCTGATCGGGGCCACATCGGCAGTGGGCGGTTTGCGGGCTGCGATGATGCTGGACACACCGGTTGGGCCGACGATTGTTTGTGTCGCTGTGGGTATTTTCGCGATCAGCGTCGTGGCAAAAGGCCTTAGACGTCTAACCAGAGGGTGACTGGCCCGTCATTGCACAAATCCACCGCCATGTCGGCGCCGAATTGACCGGTTTGCACAGGGATATCTAAGGCGGACACATCCGTGATGAACTGTTCATATAGCGCGCGCCCGTCGGCGGGGCTGGCGGCGGCTGAAAACCCCGGCCTGTTGCCCCGTGATGTGTCGCTGGCCAGCGTGAACTGCGACACGATCAGCGCGGCTCCGCCTGTATCCTTGAGCGACAGGTTCATCTTGCCCCCGTCGTCCTGAAATACCCGCAGTTTGGAAATCTTCGCGGCGAGCTTGGCCGATTGCGCGGGCGTGTCGCCCTGCATCGCGCAGACAAGGATCAGCAGCCCGTGATCAATTGCACCGATTGTGTCGCCATCAACCGTGACGCTGGCGCGGGTGACGCGCTGGATCAGCGCCCTCACAACTCGGACGCCCACGGCGGGTTTGCCCCTGCGCGGGCTACAGTGATCGCGGCGACGCGTGCGCCGAATGCGGCGGCGCGGGTCAGATCATCCATGCTGGCCCCTGACAGCGCGGATTTGGTCAGTAACCCAGCAGTTTCAAGATCCGCGAGGAAACCCGCGCTGAACGTATCACCGGCACCCACGGTATCCACCACTTGCGCCTTTTGCGCAGGGACGTCCGCCGCGGCATCACGGGTCAAAACGGTGACGCCCTCGGCCCCGCGTGTCAGCAGGATGACCTGCACATCGGTCCCGTCGAACAAGACGCTGGCGTCCGTGCCCCCCGTTATCCACTCAAGGTCCTCGTCCGAGGTTTTGATGATATCGGCACGGGCAAACATTTGGGTCAGGCGGGCGCGATAGGCGGCTTCATCGGTGATAAAGCTGGGGCGGATATTGGGGTCAATCATGGTCACAGCCGTCGGGGCCACTTGGGCCATCAACGCCGTATAGGCCGCCGCACAGGGTTCCACCACAAGGCTGATGCCACCGAAAAACACCGCATCAGCGGCCGTGTCGGGCAAGTTGTCAGCTGTCAACATGCGCCCAGCGGTGTTTTCGTCGTAAAACGCATAGGATGCGTGCCCGTCGGTCAGTGTGACAAAGGCCAATGTGGTCGGGCGGTCGGCGATATGGGCGGGGGTGCTGTCGACCTTTGATGCGGCCAGCTCGGCCCGCAGAATGTCGCCAAACAGGTCAGACGACAGACCCGAAAAGAACTGGACCGGCGCGCCCAAGCGTCCAAGCGCAATGGCAGTGTTGAAAACCGACCCACCGGCGTGGGGCGCAAACGCACCATCACGCGGCAGCATATCAATCAGGGCTTCGCCCGCGCAGAGGATCATGTGGCACCTTATCTATTGGCTGTTAGCGATAACAAACCCAGCAATAAGCGCAATGATCAGGCCAAGCAACACTGCAAATGTGATCTTCCACGCGGAATAGGGCTGTTCGCCCTGCACACGCCCCGTACGGCCGTTGCCATTAACACGCACAAGGCGGCACGGGCGACACGGGTTCAACCTTAACGCTTTTTCCCCGCAGAAGGGCCACGCTTGGGGCGATTGACTGGTTTGCGGGTGCGCGTCGGGTTCGGGCGGGCGCCAAGACCGAGCTGATCGCGCACAACGCGGCCCTTGATTTCCTCGACCTCGCCCTGTTTCAGATCGCCCAATTGGAACGGGCCATAGCTGACGCGGATCAGGCGGTTCACGACCACACCGATGGCTTCCATCGTGCGGCGAATTTCGCGGTTCTTACCCTCGCGAATGGATACGGTCAGCCATGCGTTTGCGCCCTGCTGGCGATCAAAGGTGACGATCATCGGCTGGTAACGGATACCGTCCACGGTGATGCCTGCACGCAATTCGTCCAAACGCCCCTCGGATACGGAGCCGTTGATGCGCACGCGGTACCGCCGCAGCCAGCCTGTCGCGGGCAATTCTAGTTTGCGCTTAATCTCACCGTCGTTGGTCAGTAGCAGCAACCCTTCGGAGTTGATGTCCAACCGGCCCACCGACATCACGCGCGGCATTGTGTCGGGCAGGGACGCGAAAACCGTCGGGCGGTCCTTCTCGTCACGCTCGGACGTCACAAGGCCCGCAGGTTTGTGATACAGCCAAATCCGTGCCGCATCGGGTTCGCCCACACGCTTGCCATCCACAACAATGCGGTCGTCGGGTGTGACGTTCAGGGCAGGGGACGTGATCGTCTTGCCATTCACGGACACGCGGCCCTCTTCGATCATGGTCTCGGATACGCGGCGGGACGCGATGCCTGCGCGGGACAAAACTTTGGCGATGCGGTCGCCCTTTGGGGTGTCATTGGTCATGTGTCAGCCTTACGGGGCTGGGGCGTCCGGCGCAATCGGCTTTGTGCCTGCGACGGATGTGGCGCAGCCGAAAAAGTGGGATTTCCGCGTGACCCGCAGCCCTTGCGCCGCCAGTGCGTCGGCCATCACGGCGCAATCGCCGAAATTACGCGTATAGGTGCCGATCATGGAAAAATCCTTTGCACCTTGCAGGAATGTGCGTTCCAGCAGCGGCAGGAGAACGTCTAAATACAGGCGATAGAACGGGCGTAGGGCCCACTCCTTCGGATCGGACGCCTCGATTAGGCTAAAGCTGCCACCGGGGCGCAGGATGCTGGCAATTTTGGCTGCCAGTTGTGCCTGTTGGTCCGCGTGAAAGGTTTTCAGCCCAAAGGTAGAGATGACCAAATCAGCCGATTCTTCGGGCAGTGTGTTTTCCAGTGCATTCGCGCAAATATGGCTGATCTGACCGGACCGATTGGCGTGCAACCGTGTCATGGCGTCGTCATGCATTTGCGATGAAATGTCAATCGCGGTGATCTGCGCCCGGGGAATGGCGGCCAACAGATGGGGCCAAACCTCGCCGGTTCCGGCCATTAAATCAACGATTTGTGGGATGTGGGGCGCGGGACGCACGACCTGACTGTCTGCGATGCGCGCAATGGATTGCTGGCCTGTCAAACGCCCGACACATTGCCTGCGCCATAGCCAGATGAACCCAAACGATGATACCGCGCTCCACCACCGATAGCGGGCAGAACAGCGGTCAAAAAGGGCGGCCACATAGGCCGGATCATAGATATCGTCGTCCATGAGGGCACTGTGGCGGGGCGCATCAGGGGTTGCAAGCAGGACCCGCAATCAGGCATGAAACCTTATGACATTTACCAGCCATATGGACGCGGCCATGGCCGAAGCGGTCGCCGCAGGGGCGCGGGGCGAGGTGCCAGTGGGCGCCGTCATCATCGGGCCGCAGGGCGTTGTCGCGACGGCTGGCAATCGCACGCGTGAATTGAACGATCCGACGGCGCATGCGGAAATGCTGGCCATTCGTGCGGCATGTCAATTGCTGGGGCAGGAACGGCTGACGGGTTACGACCTGTACGTCACGCTGGAACCTTGCCCGATGTGTGCGGCGGCGATTTCCAATGCGCGTATCGGGCGTCTGTATTATGCAGCGTCCGACCCGAAATCAGGTGGCGTGGCCCAAGGGCCGCGCGTGTTCCACCATCCCCAATGCCATCACGCACCAGAGGTTTACGATGGTATCGGCGCGCCCGCGTCCGAGGTGTTGTTGCGGGATTTTTTCAGGAAAAAACGGTCCTGAAACGCAAAAAAGGCCATGTGATGCGGCCCTTTTCAGTCGTGATATCAGCGATTTACGCTTCTGTTGGGATGCGCAGAAACTGATCTGGATAGATCTTGTCTGGGTGCGTCAAAATTGGCTTATTCGCCTCAAAAATCGCGTGGTAGGCGGATGCCTTGCCCATGGTTTTCTGTGCGATTGCGGATAATGTGTCGCCGCTCTCAACTGTGTGGAATACGGCGCCAGCGTCGTCGCCTTCCATCGCGTCCTCAACTTCGGCAATACCGTCAACGTTGCCTGCAGCCAGAATGATCTTTTCGCGGGTTTCTTGATCAAGCGCCGTGCCCTTCATCACAACCTTATCGCCCTCGATAGAGATATCGACATCGTATGCGTCCAGACCCAGATCAGCCAATTCCTTGCTGATCGCCTCTTCTGGCGTGTCGTCCTTGCCCATCAATTCCTTGCCGGCACCTTTTACAAAGCTTCAAAGTCCCATTTCATATCCTTCCCAAATGGTCATACGGCGCAATTTGCCGCTTGGGCAAAACCTTTCACATTGCGCGGCAGGATGACCAGCAAATTCGCGGGGAAAAATCGGGCGTGTGGCATCAGATGCCATTTGGGTTTGAGGTCTTGCAGGGCAGGGGCGGCGGGGGTAAATGGGGTGCCAACAATCCCTACCGCCGGAGCAACCGCATGTCGATTGACACAGATACCGCCCGCCGCGTCGCCAAACTGGCCCGCATCAAGGTCGAAGACGACGCATTGCCCGCGCTGGCACAGGAATTTTCCGCGATCCTCGGCTTTATTGAGCAGTTGAACGAGGTGGAAGTCGACGGGGTTGAGCCGATGACATCCGTGACCCCGCAGCGCCTGAAACGCCGCGTGGATGTTGTGACAGACGGCAGCCAGCAAGACGCCGTTTTGAAAAACGCTCCCGATGCCCGTGAAGGGTTCTTTGCCGTGCCAAAGGTGGTTGAATAATGACTGATCTGAACAAACTGACGATTGCCTCTGCCCGTGACGCGCTGCGCAAGGGGGATGTTTCATCCGCTGAACTGACCGATGCCTATCTGGGCGCGATCGAGGGGGCCGGCGTGCTGAACGCCTTTGTCCACAACACGCCCGAGGTTGCAAAAGCACAAGCCGCGGCCGCTGACGCAAGGATAAAATCCGGCGATGCGCCAGATATGTGCGGTATTCCTTTGGGGATTAAGGACCTGTTCTGCACCAAGGGTGTGAACTCTCAGGCGGCGTCTGGCATCCTTGAAGGGTTCAAGCCGGAATATGAATCCACCGTCACGACGCAGCTGTTTGACGCAGGCGCTGTGATGTTGGGCAAGCTGAACATGGATGAATTCGCAATGGGTTCGTCCAATGAGACATCCGTTTACGGCGATGCCGTGAACCCTTGGAAGGTCGGCGATGAAAAGCTGACGCCGGGTGGGTCATCCGGTGGGTCCGCATCCGCTGTTGCCGCTGATCTGTGCCTTGGTGCAACCGGCACCGATACGGGCGGGTCCATTCGCCAGCCAGCGGCCTTTACGGGCATCACTGGGATCAAGCCGACATATGGCCGCGTGTCCCGCTGGGGTGTTGTGGCGTTCGCGTCCTCGCTTGATCAGGCCGGACCGATGACCAAAGACGTGCGCGACAGCGCCATCATGCTCGAGGCGATGTGCGGCCACGACCCCAAGGACAGCACATCTGCCGATCTGGCCGTACCGAATTTTGAGGCCGCCTTGACAGGCGACATCAAGGGCAAAGTCATTGGTATTCCAAAAGAATATCGCATGGACGGTATGCCATCAGAGATCGAAAAGCTGTGGGAAGACGGCACCGCCATGCTGCGCGATGAGGGCGCCGTGGTGCGTGATATCACGCTGCCGCACACGAAATACGCGTTGCCCGCTTACTATGTGATTGCCCCGGCCGAGGCATCGTCGAACCTTGCCCGCTATGACGGTGTGCGCTTTGGCCGCCGCGCAAAATTGTCCGCGGGCGACGGCATCACCGAGATGTACGAGAAAACCCGTGCCGAAGGGTTCGGGCCAGAGGTGCAGCGCCGCGTCATGGTCGGCACCTATGTGCTGTCAGCTGGCTTCTACGACGCTTATTACAACCGCGCCCGCAAGGTCCGCGCGTTGATCAAGCAGGACTTCGACACCGTGTTCGCAGATGGTGTGGATGCGATCCTAACACCAGCAACCCCATCTGCCGCCTTTGGGCTGGGCACAATGAAGGATGCTGATCCGATCCAGATGTACCTTAACGACGTGTTTACCGTGACGGTGAACCTTGCCGGTCTGCCGGGGATTTCGGTGCCTGCGGGGCTGGATGCCAACGGTTTGCCGCTGGGTCTGCAACTGATCGGGCGTCCGTGGGAAGAGGGTGATCTGCTGAATGTCGCCTATGCGTTGGAACAATCTGCCGGATTTGTAGCCAAACCGCAAAAGTGGTGGTAAATCGTGTCCCAACACGCGTTTTGGAAGGTAAAGCATCGTGAAAGTACAAGGTTTCGCCATCGCAGGGATCATATTGCTACAGGCATGTACACCCACTGTGCCTGCCAGCAACGCCGCTCCCGGCTTCCAATCCGCCACCCAGTTTGAGGCAGAACGCGCGCGCCGCAACGTGGAACTTGCCGCATCCGGCAGCACCAGTTTCGCGGCGCCGACGCCCGTACAGACGGGGACAATCGGATCAACCGACCTTGCCGAGGCGGGGATCGGGGCGGACCCAGTTCTGCCCGTGACACCGTCCAACAATGTCGCCATTTCGGATGAGCAGGATTTCAGCGCGGTCTCCAGTCGCGAATCTATCGAATCCGATGCTGCACGCCGCGCAGCCCAAGCAGCCGCCCGTCAGCAGGTGGCCCCGACCGCATTGCCAACACGTCCCGCAAACACGGGTCCCAATATCGTGGCCTACGCCTTGAACGCGCCCAACGTGAAGGGGCAGGAATGGTATTCTCGTTTCATCTTTGCCATGCAAAGCCGGTTCCAGCGCAACTGTGCGAAATACGGATCACCCGACGCGGCACAGCGCGATTTCCTTGCTCGGGGTGGCCCCGACCGTGACCGTCTGGGCATTGACCCCGATGGTGACGGGTTTGCTTGTGGCTGGGATCCGGCCCCGTTCAAGCTTGTGGCAAGCAACTGAACATCCTAACCCATCCGTCGTCTAATTTCGGGCCACGCAAGGGTGGTGCGATCCCGTCGATGATCGTGATCCACTACACCGCGATGCCGGATACCGATGCGGCCTGCCGGACGCTGTGCAACCCCGACAATGAGGTTTCCGCCCACTATCTGATTGGCCCTGACGGCACGGCCATGTCGCTGGTGGCCGAGAATATGCGTGCATGGCACGCAGGTTCAGGGCGCTGGGCGGATGTGACCGACGTGAACAGCGCCTCCATCGGGATTGAACTGTCCAATGACGGCTACTCCCCCTTTGCAGCCCCGCTGATGGACAGCCTTTGCGCCTTAATGCAGGGGATCATGCAGCGATGGGATATCCCTGCGCACCGCGTGATTGGCCATTCTGATATGGCGCCAGGACGCAAGATCGACCCTGGCGCACGGTTCGACTGGACGCGGCTCGCCCGGCTGGGGCTGTGCGCCGCGCCACGCCCCGTTGATCCGGCCCCATTGGACCAGTTCGTGCCGTTGATGCATCAGGCTGGCTTTACCGCCACGGATGACGCTGATCTTGCGCTGCACAGCTTTCGGCTGCGGCACAGGCCCGATGCCATCGGGCCGCTGGATATGGCAGACATGGCGCTCCTGACTGATCTGGCACAGCGATTCGGCGTTGACGGACCCGCGTCCACGGCCTAAGCCGCGATATGCGGGTGGTCGGATGATCGCGGGATGGCAACATTTCGAGGAAAGTCCGGACTCCATGAAAAGCACGGTGCCGGGTAACACCCGGCGGGGGTAACCCTAGGGACAGCGCCACAGAGAACAGACTACCCGTTATACGCGGGAAAAGGTGAAACGGTGGGGTAAGAGCCCACCGCGGACGTGGCGACACGGACGGCACGGCAAGCCCCACCGGGAGCAATGCCAAATAGGGGTTTTGGGCCGTTCGCGGCGCGGGTGCTTGGACCGCAGAAACCCGGGTTGGCAGCTAGAGGCGCGTTGGTAACAGCGTGTCCAGATGAATGATCATCTCGGGCCAATTGGCCTAGACAGAATCCGGCTTACAGACCACCCGCATATTTATTTCACTTGCTGTGGAACAATTCGCTGCGATAAGCGTTAAGCGCAGATAATAGGGCGGAATACATGCCCAAGGGTGATATCACTATGAAAGACACCGCATCAGCACACGATGCCACGGCCTTTGGCGCGAGTAACTAGGATGGCGCCGCGCTTTCGCTGGCGTGCTGTGTAAAAGCCCCGATTGCGTCAAGCTGCTCAATACCGAAGGGCGCATCAGCTTCATGAGTGAAAACGGCATGTGCGCGATGGAGATTGATGACCTGATCAGATCGCTGGCAAAACATGGTGGGAACTTTGGCCTGAGAATGCGCGTGACGGATTGCGCGCCAGCTTTGAACAGGCCCGCGACGGTCAAGACGCCACATTCCGCGGGGGCTGTGCCACTGCCAAAGGGCAGATGCGCGACTGGGATGTCACGATTACACCTGTGGTCGCCGCCGACGGTCAAATCACGTCAATCTTTGCTGTATCCCGGGATGTGACCCCGCAGGCATAATTTGCATGCGCTTTGCAGTTGACTCGGCCCATCATGCGGGTAAAAGGCAGCTTCAAGATAGAGTTGACGCCGCAATCCTTGCGCGCCCCAATATGAGAGAGATGAGACATGGCGAAGCCTACCACCATCAAAATCCGCCTGAACTCCACTGCGGGGACAGGTCACTTTTACGTCACAAAAAAGAACGCACGCACTATGACCGAGAAAATGGTTGTGCGTAAGTATGACCCAGTTGTGCGCAAACACGTGGAATACAAAGAAGGCAAGATCAAGTAAGCGATCAACGCCTCACAGAACTTGCAAAAGGGTCGGCCATATTGGTCGGCCCTTTTTCGTTGCGCAATCCGTTTTCCATTTGCACCAAATACCTCCGCCGGAGGCATCTTCACAAAAAAAACAGGGCCGGTGCGCTAGCACCGGCCCTGCAATGATTTTAAACCTAAGTGGTTCAATTATTCACGGTTGCCCAAGAACGATAGCAAGAACATGAACATGTTGATGAAGTCGAGGTAGAGGTTCAGCGCGCCCATGATGGCCGCCTTGCCCAACCATTCGCTATCCGCGTTCATGGCGTGTGCGATATACTCGTTCTTGATCTTCTGCGTGTCATAGGCGGTAAGACCTGCAAAGATCAGCACACCAATCGCAGAGACGGCGAACATGATGGCGGGCGACTGTAGCCAGATGTTAACCAACGAGGCGACGATCAGACCAATAACACCCATGATCAAGAAGCTACCCCAGCCAGAGATATCCTTCTTGGTGGTATAACCCCAAAGCGACAGGCCCGCAAAAGCGATAGATGTCACAAGGAAGGTTTGTGCGACAGACACACCCGTGTAGATCGCAAAGATATAGCTGATCGACACGCCCATCACGGCGCTAAACGCGTAAAAGAACAGTTGCGCGCCAGCGGCGGACAAGCGGTTGATCATCGCGCCAAATGCGAAAACCATGATCAGCGGTGCAAACATCACGATGTAGCGGGTGAACCCGGTGAACAACGTGTTCATCATCGCGGCGTTGTTGCCCACGGCCCAAGCGGCCGCGAATGTCAGCAAAAGACCCACGGACATTGTGCCGTAGACTTTGTTCATATGGGTCCGCAGACCCTCATCGATCTCAGCGGTGCGGATTGATCCCGCGGCGCGGACCGTATCAAATTGTGCCATTACAGACCTCCATCAAACAGTTGGCGCCAAACGCGGCGACCTTGCGATAGATATTGACAGATCGCCCTCTGTTTTCAAGTCTCACAGGGGGCGATTTCAGTTAAAATGACGCGATTTGGCCGGAATGTCGCACCTGCGTCTTTAGGATGTCCAATGAGCAGGCACATCCCAAACGGGGCGGTCGGCCTCTTGGCGAGCTTGTGCCGCTGTGATCCCGATATCTGCATGTTGTTCGGGCGTCAGGTTGCGCAAGACCCGCCGCTGCCGCGTAACGGCGCCGATCTGTGTCAGCCGATGAAACAGGCCCATCTGCGTCGGGCGAGTGGCGGGCTGTGTGCATGGGGCGCAAGCTGTGGTGGTCATATCATCGTCCTTTCGTGATGTTTATCGTCATTCATATTCGAATACTTGATGTATCTAAATTGATCGAGTATAAGTAAATCGAATTATTGTTCGGTTTAGCATCAAAGATTCTGATATGACGCGAAATTTGGATCTGACATCTTTGCGGTCGTTTGTCGCCGTGGCCGATGCGGGCGGCGTGACCCGTGCGGCGGGGTTTTTGAACCTGACGCAATCGGCGGTCTCTATGCAGTTAAAGCGGCTTGAGGAAAGTCTTGGCATCCCGCTTTTGGATCGCTCTGCGCGGACGATTGGCCTGACCCCGATTGGGGAGCAACTGCTCAGCTATGCGCGGCGTATGCTGGAACTGAATGATGAGGTTTACGGCCGGCTGACGGCCACCGATTATGAGGGCGAGATCACGCTTGGCGTGCCCCATGACATTATATACCCCGCCATCCCAAAGGTTCTGGCGCGGTTTTCACAGGCTTATCCGCGCCTGCGGGTGAAGTTGCTGTCATCAAACACCAATCTGCTGAAGGCGCAGCATGCCTGCGGCGAGGTCGACCTGATTTTAACCACAGAGCCAGAGGGCACGCCCGGTCACACCACGCTGACCACGCGGCGGCTGGTGTGGATCGGCGCACCAGGCGGTCAGGCGGTCCGCGTGCGCCCACTGCGTTTGGCATTCTCGAACGTCTGCCTGTTTCGTAGCATCGCACAGCGCGGATTGGACCGCGCCGCAATCCCGTGGGAAATGGCCGTTGAAGGGGACGGGCAAACCGCGATTGAGGCGACGGTCAGCGCCGATCTGGCCGTTCATGCCAGCCTTGAAGGCACCGAACCCAACGACCTGACCACGATTGATGCAAGCGCGGGTTTGCCGTCTTTGGGCGAGATGCAGATCAACCTTTACCGTGGTGATCTGGGCGCGGGGCCTGCTATGGATGACCTTGTCGACATGATCGCGGCGGCCTACCGGATGGGGCAGCCCCCCACGATGCAGGTCGTGTCTGCCTAGGAAAGCGTGACAACGACCTTGCCGGTTGAGGTACGGGTGCGCAGCAAATCCAGCGCTTCACCTGCTTGGTCCAGCGGCAGCGTATGGCTGATGTGAGGTTTGAGCTGACCGGATGTGTACATCTCCATCAGGGCCGCGATGCTTTGCATAACTTTCTGGGGCGCGAATTTTAGATAGCCGCCCCAATAGAACCCGATGATATCGATATTCTTGACCAGAATGATGTTGGCCGGAATGGGGGGGACGTCGCCGCTTGCGAAACCGATCACGATGATCCGCCCCTTGGGCTTGGTCGCGCGCATCGCTGATTTGAAGCCCGTGCCGCCGACAGGGTCATACACGACGTCCGCCCCGCCAAGCGCCTTGACGGCATCGGTGAAATCACTGTCTGTGCTGTCGATCAGGTGATCCGCACCGGCCGCCTTGGCCACGGCTAGTTTTTTGGCGCCGCGTGCAACCGCGATCACTTTTGCGCCCATCGCCTTGCCGATTTCTACAGCCGTCAGTCCGACACCGCCGGATGCGCCAAGCACTAACAATGTTTCGCCTTTCTGCAAATGCGCCCGATCCGTCAGCGCCAGATGCGAGGTGCCGTAGGCGACGTAAAACCCTGCCGCAACCTCTGGTGGCATATTTTGCGGCACCTCTATGCAGTTCGCCGCCGGGAACACGCCATATTCTGCAAGCCCACCCGCGCCGCCGAATACGGCAACCTTGGTGCCGATGGCCGGTGTGCTGACACCCTCACCGGTGGCGATGACCGTGCCGCACACCTCCATGCCAAGGCTAAAGGGGGGCTTTGGCGTGTCCTGATATGTGCCATTGGCCATCAACAGATCAGCAAAGTTCAGCCCACAGGCGTGAATTTGCAATAAGACTTCGCCTTTTGCGGGTATTGGTTGTTCAATATCAGCAAGCTGTGCGCCTTCTTCAAAACGACTAACCTGAAATGCGCGCATCGGGACCTCTTGGATGATTTTACCCGTGAAAAGTGAGAATATTCACGATTTACCTAGGTTTAACTGGAACAAACAGCAATTGAAATCGTTTGCGTTAAGAAGTTCTCGCATTTTTGCCTGTCCTAAAGGTCAGGTTTGGCTCTGCAACCGTTGCGTGTTCCGGCGAAACGGTTTGATTGGGCGTTAATAAAAGCAGAAAACTTCGATTTGTGGCAAATGTCACGACGAAGGCGGCGATCTGATAATGAATAAAGGAAATACCGATGAAACATCCAGTTGACGTCCATGTAGGCAAACGCATTCGACAACGTCGGTGGATGAATGGGACCACCCAACAGCAGTTGGCTGAGGCCGTTGGCATCAAATTCCAGCAAATCCAGAAGTACGAGACAGGCATGAACCGCGTCAGCGCATCCCGTCTCTGGGACATTGCCCATGTGCTTGCGGTGCCAGTGTCATTCTTTTTTGACGGTCTTGACGCCGAAGGTGGTGAAACGTTGCAGGGTGATATGCCAAGCGATGTGCTGACCGACAAAGAGGCGCTAGAGCTGCTGCGGTCCTACTACGCGATCCCAGAGAATCAGCGCCGTCGCCTGTTCGATCTTGCGCGGGTTCTAAGTGAAGCAGCTTAACGCCACTTGACCCCGCTGATCCCACCGCGTTACCGATTAATCGGCACAAAGGACGGGGTGAGGGACACCATGCAAACCATCGACACAACGACGCAAGCGGATTTGATCCGCGTGGCCCATCTGCTTGCTGACGCGGCGCGCATCGAAACGCTAAAGTTGTTTCGGGTGCGCAATCTGGCTGCGGACGACAAATCTAAAGACGCGTGCGATTTTGATCCGGTCACAGCAGCCGACCGCGCCGCTGAGGCAGCGATGCGCGAAATTCTTGCGGTTGAACGCCCGGGTGACGGTATTCTGGGCGAGGAATTCGGCAACAAGTCGGGCACAACCGGGCTGACATGGGTGCTGGACCCTATCGACGGCACCCGTGGTTATATCAGCGGCACACCAACTTGGGGCGTCCTGATCGCGGTGTCGAATGCTGCAGGTCCGCAGCTCGGCATCATTGACCAACCCTATATTGGTGAGCGTTTTGTCGGAGGCTTCGGCATGGCCGAGATGACCGGCCCACATGGCACAGCGCCGCTAGCCACGTTGCAGCGCCGGAATTTCGCCGACGCAATCCTGCTGTCCACATTCCCAGAGGTCGGCACACCGCTCGAACGCCGCGCGTTTGAGGCGGTGTCAAAGGCCGTGAAACTGACCCGCTATGGCATGGATTGCTATGGTTACGCGCTGTTGGCGGGGGGACACGTGGACCTTGTGATCGAAGCGGGCCTTCAACCCTATGACATTCACGCACCCATCGCAGTGATCAAGGCGGCGGGCGGCGTTGTGTCCAACTGGCAGGGCGGTGCCGCCCATGTTGGCGGGCGCGTTATTGCTGCCGCAAATGCAGATATTCACGCGGTTGCCTTGGCAACTCTTCAGGATGTGATTGATGGCTGATACAATTTTGCGTGGGGCCGATGTTGTCCTGACTATGGACGATGATCGCAGTCGCCTGACCGGCGTTGATGTGCATATCGCGGGTGGTGTGATTGTGGGTATTGGCTCTGATCTGGATGTCGCGGGCGCGCAAATTATCAATGTCGCGGGCCGTGTGATCACGCCAGGCTTGGTGAACACGCATCACCACCTTTATCAAACCCTGACGCGTGCCGTGCCGGGCGGACAGGACGCGTTGCTGTTTGGCTGGCTTCAGACTCTCTATCCTATCTGGTCGCACTTCGGCCCGGAAGAGATGTTTATCTCTGCCCAAGTCGGTCTGGCCGAGCTGGCGCTGTCGGGCTGCACGATGACATCCGACCATTTGTACCTGTATCCCAATGGATCGCGTCTTGATGACACGATCGCAGCAGCGGGCGAGGTCGGGATGCGGTTCCATCCGACCCGCGGCGCCATGAGCATCGGTGTCAGCGACGGCGGATTGCCGCCCGATGCGCTGGTCGAACGAGAGGCGGCCATACTTGATGACTGCATCCGCGTGATTGACGCGTTCCACGACCCGTCAGAAGGGGCCATGACCCGCGTCGGCGTTGCACCTTGTTCGCCGTTTTCTGTCAGCCGCGACTTGATGCGCGATGCCGCCATTCTGGCGCGCGACAAGGGCGTGATGCTGCACACCCACTTGGCGGAGAACGACGAAGATATCGCCTATTCGCTGGAAAAATTCGGCTGCCGCCCCGGCCAATACGCCGAGGATCTGGGCTGGACCGGCGATGACGTGTGGCACGCACATTGTGTCAAACTGGATGGGCAAGAGATTGATCTATTTGCGAAATCCCGTACAGGCGTCGCGCATTGCCCCTGTTCGAACTGCCGCTTGGGTTCTGGCATCGCCCCTGTGCGCCAGATGCGTGACGCGGGCGTCAAGGTTGGCCTTGGCGTGGATGGATCGGCAAGCAATGACATTGGTAATCTGATGGGCGAAGCGCGCCAAACCATGTTGTTGCAGCGGGTCCAGAACGGCGCTGATGCGATGTCCGCAGAGGAGGCATTGTTCATCGCAACACGCGGCGGTGCCGAGGTGCTGGGCCGCCACGACTGTGGTCAGATTGCGGTGGGCAAACGCGCAGACATCGCCGTTTGGGACGTGACAGGCATCGAATCCGCTGGAAGCTGGGACCCCGCTGCGCTGGTTTTAGCCGGCCCAAGCAAGGTCAACGATTTGTTCATTGAAGGCCGCCAGATTGTAGCCGATGGTCGTGTAACGACGATCGATTTGGGCGCGGTGATTGCCCGCCAAAATAAGCTGGCGAACCGGTTGGCTGAAAGGATTTGAATGCTGCGAATTTTCTTGGTGTGTCTGGCGTTGGCCGGTTGTGTGGCCGCCCCGTAAGGCTCTTGTGCGCCGATTGCGACGCAAACCGCAAGCTATCCAAAGCTTGAACAATTGATGAACGATGCCCAGGGCAATGCCCCACGTCTGCGTCAAAGTGTGGCCCTGAACAGGGCGGCCAAGGCCCACGCGGATGATATGGTCGCACGTAATTATTTTTCGCATGTTTCGCCGGCAGGATCACGTGTGATCAACCGTGTCGGCGCTGTCGGGGTGCCGGTTTGCGTGGTGGTAGAAAACATCGCGCAGGGGCAATCGACGTGGTCGGATGTGTTTTACGACTGGATGTCCTCAGCCGGACACCGCAAAAGCATGTTGAATTCGATCTATCACAACTACCGCATTGCGGTGACAAATGACACTTGGGTGCTTGTGCTTCATGGCAGCTACTGACGCGCCCCACCGACCCACACATCGCGAATGGCCCGATCATCCCCCATCATGATGGTCGGGAACAGTGCGTCCCAAACATCAACCGCACGTGCGTGCCGCTGCGCGATTGCGGGGGTAGAGGCAAGGTTCAGTACCGTGATATCTGCGGCGGAACCGACGCCCAAATGCCCGATCTGCCCCGACATATGCAGGGCAGCAGCGGACCCTTCGGTCGCCTTCCACATCAGCTGGGCGGGGTGTAAGGCGACCCCGCGCAGCTGGCCGATTTCATAGGCGGCGGCCATTGTATGCAGCATCGAAAACGACGATCCGCCGCCTGTATCCGTGGCCAAACCGGTGCGCAGGCCACGCGCGGCGAGCCCTAGCGTGTCAAACAACCCCGACCCGATAAACGTATTCGACGTCGGACAATGCACGACGCCCGCGCCCAGTTCTGACAGGCGATCAATTTCCCTCGGCTCAAGGTGGATCGCATGCCCATATAACCCCTTTGCACCAAGCAGTCCGTAAGCCTCATAGGTGTCCAGATAATCGCGGGCGGTTGGAAACAGATCGCGGACCCATGCGATTTCATCGTGTTGTTCGGACAGGTGGGTCTGCATCAAACAATCCGGATGCTCGGTCCAAAGCGCGCCAAGTGCTGCTAGTTGATCTGGCGTTGATGTTGGCGAAAACCGCGGTGTGATCGCGTAATTTGCCCGCCCAACCCCGTGCCACTTTTGCAGAAGCGCCTTGCTATCGTCATATGCGGATTGCGCGGTATCGACCAAAGCGGCGGGCGCATTGCGGTCCATACAGGTTTTACCCGCGACCACAGCCATTCCGCGTGCGGCTGCAGCCTCGAAAAACGCATCAACGCTGGCGGGGTGGATCGTGCAAAAACTGGTGAGCGTCGTGGTCCCGTGGGAAAGGGCCAGATCGCAAGTGCGCCACGCAATTTCGGCGGCATAGGCGGGGTCAGCAAACCGTGCCTCTTCAGGAAAAGTATAGGTGTTCAGCCAGTCGATCAGCTGTTTGCCCCAGCTCGCGATCATGGCAGTTTGTGGATAATGCATATGCGCATCGACAAAGCCGGCCGTGATCAGATCATCGCCGTAATTGACAATATCTGCTTGCGGATGGGCAGCGCGTAGCTGTGTGCGGTCACCCACCGCTGCGATCTGACCGCTGTCGATCAGAACTGCCCCATGGGTGTCTATTTTCGCGCAATCTTCCCACGCGGTGATAAGTGGATTGCCTTCAAAGGCGAGGGTCGTGCCAAGAAGAAGCTGCTGTGTCATTCATCCACCATAGATCGCGCAGGGCCGCGCCGCAAATCGCCCGAAAATTGGCTTACCTGTGCTTGTATGGCCTTCGCAAGACGTTATGTTGCAGGCAAGCAAAATACCGGAGGCCACGGCGATGACGGACCCAATCAACGACATCGAGGACGAGGCATTCGGCGTCACAGACCGGCTTGTTGCGGATGTGATGGACGCGGTTGATGGTGGTGAGGCGCGCGATGTGGACGCGATCCTTGATCCGCTGCACCCCGCCGATGTGGCCCACCTGATCGAACAGATTGACGGCCGCAAGCGCCGTGATTTGTTGCAGGTCTGGAAGGGCGGGATGGACGGTGACGTGCTGTCCGAACTGGATGAAAACCTCCGAGAGGAGGTGATCGAAAGCCTTGCACCTAGCGAATTTGCTGACGCGGTCCGTGAGCTTGAGACCGATGATATTGTTGATCTTGTTGAATATCTTGATGAAGATCAGCAAGAGGCAGCGCTTGACGCGCTCGAAGCCAGCGACCGTGTCGCGGTGGAACAGGCGCTGTCCTACCCCGAGGAATCCGCTGGTCGCCACATGCAGTCCGAACTGGTGCGTGCGCCCGATCACTGGACCGTGGGGCAGGCGATTGATCATTTGCGGTCGGGCGATCTGGACCTGCCGGATCAGTTTTATCATATCCTTTTGGTTGATCCGCGGCTTAAGGCGACAGGCTATGTCACGCTGGGGCGGCTTTTGTCGTCGCACCGCGATGTGCTGCTCAATACGATTATCGAGGACAGCTTTCGCACGTTTCACGTTACCCAAGATGTTGAGGATGTGGCGCAAGCCATCAACCACTATCACATGATCACGGCGCCCGTGGTCGACGATGACGGGCGGATCGTGGGTGTCATCACAATCGACGACGCCATGGCGTTTTTGGAAGAAGAGGCCGAGGAGGATATCCTGCGTCTTGCCGGTGTGGGCGAGGGGTCATTGTCGGACCGTGTGATTGAAACAACGCGCCAACGCTTCCCATGGCTGGCTGTGAACCTTGTGACCGCGATCTTTGCGTCGCTCGTTATCTCAATGTTCGAGGAAACGATTGCGGGGCTTGTGGCCTTGGCCGTGCTAATGCCGATTGTGGCCTCAATGGGCGGAAACGCCGGCACCCAGTCGCTAACAGTGGCCGTGCGCGCCATTGCGACCCGCGATTTGACAGGCGCCAATGTCTGGCGGGTTATTCGACGCGAGGCGCTTGTGGGCCTTGTGAATGGGATGATCTTTGCGATTGTCATGGGGATTGTTGGCGCGGTCTGGTTTGGGACCCCGATGTTGGGCGTTGTGATCGGCGTGGCGATGGTGATCAACATGGTGGTCGCGGGGCTGGCAGGTACGATGGTGCCGGTCCTGCTGGAACGTTTCGGTGTGGACCCTGCACTGGCGTCAGGCGCATTTGTAACCACGGTGACCGACGTCGTCGGCTTCTTTGCATTTCTAGGATTGGCAGCAGCATGGCTTCTTTAACGGATCAGAAAACAGCGGCGCGCAAGGCGGCGTTCGCCCGTCGCAAAATCGCCCATGACAGCGGCGTTGGCACAGCGGCGCACCTGAGCGCATTTTTGGCGGGGCACCGGGGTGTGCCGGTTGCAGGCTACATGGCGATGCGCACCGAAATCGACCCGACAGCCGCCATGGAAGAGGCGGCGGCGCATGGGCCCGTCGGTGTGCCAGTGATCCTTGGTGTTGGTCAGCCGCTTAAATTCCGCACATGGGAACCAGGGGTCGAGATGATCGCAGGTGATTTTGGCGCACTCATCCCTGCCGAAGGCGACTGGATGACGCCAGAGATCGTGATTGTCCCGCTTGTGGCGTTCGATATGGCTGGCGGGCGGCTGGGATACGGCGGTGGCTTTTATGATCGCACGCTCGAGGGATTGCGCGCCGTACAGGCCACATTGGCCATCGGTTTTGCCTATGCCGCCCAAGAGGCGCAGAGCATTCCGCTTGAACCAACTGACCAGCCGCTGAACCTGATGATCACGGAAAACGGGCAAACCACGTTCCGCTAGCGGTTTTTGATCTGGTGCCGCCCACAAACACACCGTAACACGGTTCCCATGAAAATACTTTTCCTTGGTGATGTGATGGGTCGCGCAGGACGCGCGGCGATTGTGGAACGCTTGCCGAAATTGCGGCAGGATTGGCGGCTCGATTTTGTTGTGGTGAACGGCGAAAACGCCACCGGTGGCATGGGCCTGTCGGGTGCGCATGCCAAGATTTTGCTGGATGCTGGTGCAGATGTCATCACGCTGGGCGATCACGCGTTCGACCAAAAGGACATGATGACATTTGCCGCCAATGAGCCGCGCATCATCCGTCCGCTCAACTTTTCCAAGGCGGCACCGGGTGTGGGCGCTAAGGTGTTTCCCGCCACCCAAGGCCGCAAGGTTCTGGTGACGCAAGCGCTGGGTCAGGTATTCATGAAACGCCCGTTTGACGATCCGTTTTCGGCCCTTGATGCCGTGCTGCGCCAATACCCGATGGGCGGCGCTGTGCAGGCCAGTCTTGTTGATATCCATTGCGAGGCGACGTCGGAAAAGATGGCCGTGGGCCATTTCTGTGACGGGCGCGCCAGCATCGTTGTGGGCACGCATACCCACGTGCCGACGGCGGATGCGATGATCCTGCCGCAAGGTACCGCATATCAATCGGACGCAGGCATGTGCGGCGACTATAATTCCGTCATTGGCATGGATAAGAGCGAACCGCTGCGGCGCTTTATCACTGGGATGCCCAAGGAACGGTTCAGCCCCGCCGCATCAGAGGCGACGCTATCGGGGCTATACGTCGAAACTGATGATCGCACGGGCAAGTCCACGCGGGTCGAAATGGTCCGTCAAGGCGGGCGTTTGTCCGCTGCTGGGCCTGCATGACAACGCGGTTCTGGCTAACCGCATTTTTGCTGTGCCTTGGGGCTGGTTGGGGCCTGACACAACCACTGACCAAAATCGCCGTGACCCACGGGCTAGAGCCGTTCGGCATGATTTTCTGGCAAATGGTGATCGGCACCCTTTTGACGGGCATCACGTTGCTGGTGCAGGGCAAGGACCTGCCGATCAACAAGCGTACCATCGGGTTTTGCCTGTTGATCGCCCTAATTGGCACCCTGATACCCAATTCCGCCGGCTACCGCGCCGCGGCGTTTTTGCCCGCTGGTATCATGTCCATTGTGATTGCAACCATTCCCATGATCGCTTTTCCAATCGCGCTGATCCTCGGGACGGATTGGTTCACATGGCGCAGGCTGGCGGGGCTGTTGTTGGGCCTGATCGGTGTCGCACTTATCGCTCTGCCAGAAGCGAGCCTGCCCGACCGTGCCATGGTCGCCATCCTACCGCTCGCGCTGATCGCGCCGTTTTGCTACGCGGCTGAAGGGAACGTGGTCGCCAAATGGGGTACGGCGGGATTGGACCCTGTGCGCCTGATGTTCGGCGCCTCCGTGATTGGCACACTGATCGCGGCACCGCTTGCTGTCAGCACAGGCCAGTTCATTAATCCCACCGCTGCCTTTGACACAGGGCGGGCCGCATTTGCGCTGTCGTCGGTGATCCATGTGATCGTCTATATGTCCTACGTCTGGCTGATCGGGCAGGCGGGGGCTGTGTTTGCGGGGCAGGTGTCCTACATCGTCACAGGCACTGGCGTCATATGGTCGATGCTGCTGCTGGACGAGCGGTATTCACTGTGGATCTGGGCCGCATTGGGCGTGATGCTGATCGGGATCGCGCTTGTGCGCCCCCGCCACGATGATGATAGGCTAATGACATGATTGATCTGATTTCCTTGTCCCAATCCCAAGGCGCATGGCTAACCATCGCCGTCGTGGCCCTGATGTTCGTGATGTTCCTGCGCGAGGTGTACCCGACCGAGGTTGTGGCCCTGATCGGCGTGTCGACCCTGTTGGTGACGGGCGTGCTGTCTTATGACGACGCGGTCATGGCACTGGCGAACCCCGCGCCATGGACGATTGCGGCGATGTGTATCATTGTCGGGGCCTTGGTCCGCACCGGCGCGCTTGCGGCACTGACGGCGGCGGTGGAACGCCGAGCCGCGAAAAGCCCTGCACGCGCGGTTGGCGGATCACTGGTGTTTGTGGCCTTTGCAAGTGCAATCATGAACAATACCCCTCTGGTGGTTGTGATGATCCCCGTGTTCGTACAATTGGCCCGCACGCTGGGCACATCCGCGTCCAAGCTGTTGATACCGCTCAGTTACGCGGCCATCGTGGGCGGGACCATGACCCTGCTTGGAACATCCACCAACCTGCTGGTCGACGGGGTCGCGCGGGCATCAGGGATGGAACCATTCGGCATTCTCGAAATCATGCCCGTGGGCCTTGTGGTTGTCACTTGGACATTTCTTTACCTTTATTTCATGGGGCCACGCCTTTTGCCGGATCGGTCCAGCATGGCCAGCTTGCTGTCTGACCGCACCAAAATGCGCTTTTTCTCAGAGGCGGTGATCCCCAAAGACAGCAACCTGATCGGCCGCGAAGTGACAGGCGTGCAACTGTTCAAACGTGAAGGCGTGCGTCTAATCGACGTGATCCGCGGCGATGCCTCCTTGCGGCGCAATCTGGACGGCGTCGTTTTGCAACAGGGCGACCGCGTGGTTCTGCGCACCGCGATGGCCGAGCTGCTATCGCTGCAAGCAACGCCTGATCTGCGCCGTGTGGATCAACTGTCCGCCGTTGAAACCACCACTGTCGAGGTGCTGATCACCCCGAACTGTAAAATGGTCGGCCGGACGTTGGGGTCCATGCGTTTGCGGCGCAGGTTTGCGGTCTATACGCTGGCCGTGCATCGGCGCGATACGAATATCGGACGCCAGATTGATGATCTGATCGTGCGCGTCGGCGACACGCTGCTGCTGGAAGGCGCGCCAGAGGATATCGCCCGTCTGGCCAAAGACATGAACCTTGGTGACGTGTCCAAACCGTCCGAGCGGGCCTATCGCCGTGGCCGTGCTTGGGTTGCTAGTGCCACGCTTTTGTCTGTCGTGGTTCTTGCCGCGTTGAACGTGGCCCCGATCCTGATGCTGGCGATGGTGGGTGTCACGGTCGTGCTAATGTCAGGCTGCATCGACGCGGAAGAGGCATTTTCTTACGTTGACGGACGCCTTCTTGCGCTGATTTTCGCAATGCTGGGGGTGGGGGCCGCGCTGCAATCCTCGGGCGCTGTCGTGATGATCGCC
This sequence comes from Yoonia sp., assembly GCA_029250945.1. GTDB lineage: Bacteria > Pseudomonadota > Alphaproteobacteria > Rhodobacterales > Rhodobacteraceae > Yoonia. Next base: position 49,796 of record JAQXEG010000005.1, on the reverse strand, counting down.
GATGCGATCAGCCCCGTGATGACTGTGCTACCACCGTTCTTCATCGTGCTGGCGGTCTATCTGTTGTCGTCGATCTTGACCGAACTGGTTAGCAACAATGCGGTCGCCGTGGTCATGACACCCGTGGCGATTGGGCTGGCCACTGCATTAGGTGTTGATCCGCGCCCGCTTGTCGTAGCGGTGATGGTCGCTGCCAGCGCCAGCTTTGCCACACCCATCGGCTATCAGACCAACACACTGGTCTATGGACCAGGCGGGTATAAATTCGCGGATTTCCTGAAATTTGGCATTCCTCTGAACCTGACGCTGGCCCCGATTGCCAGTTTTGTGATCCCAATGATCTGGCCGCTCTAGCTTCTTTTGAGCAATAAATATGCATGTTGGCCCCACCGCCTTGATCCAGACCGCTTGTTTGGCGTAAGACGTCACAAACCAAAGATTGATAGGATACCGACATGGCTGGCCACTCCAAATGGGCGAATATTCAGCACCGCAAAGGGCGTCAGGACAAACTGCGCTCTAAGCTGTTTTCAAAACTGGCCAAGGAAATCACCGTGGCCGCCAAAATGGGCGACCCCGATCCCGATAAAAACCCGCGCTTGCGTCTGGCCGTGAAAGAGGCCAAGTCGAGCTCTGTCCCCAAGGACGTGATCGACCGCGCCATCAAGAAATCCCAAGGCGGGGATGCGGAAAACTACGACGAAATCCGGTATGAGGGGTATGGCCCTAACGGTGTTGCCGTGATCGTCGAGGCGATGACGGACAACAAAAACCGCACCGCGTCGACTGTGCGCTCCACGTTTTCCAAGAACGGCGGCAATTTGGGCGAAACGGGTTCTGTCGGTTTTATGTTCGACCGCACGGGCGAGGTGGTTTACCCCGCCTCCGTCGGTGACGCAGACACAGTGATGATGGCCGCGATCGAGGCGGGCGCCGAGGATGTGCAATCCGACGAAGAGGCCCATGTCATCTATTGCGCCGATACCGATCTGAACGACGTCGCTACAGCCTTAGAAAAGGAACTGGGCGAAAGCGAGACGACCAAGCTGATCTGGAAGCCAAACATGACAACCGAGCTGGACGCCGAAGGTCTGGCCAAGCTGATGAAGCTGCTCGACGTGTTGGAAGAAGACGACGATGTGCAGCGCGTGACCACCAACATGGAAGCCTCTGACGAGGTGCTGGCATCATTCGAGGGCTGAACGCTCTGACATAATCGAACGGGGGCGGGGTCAGCGATGGCCGCGCCCCTTGTCATTTCAGCCGATGGCTGTCACGCCTAACCACATGCAAACCCAATCACATCCGCGCCCCGTTATGGGGATTATCTGGATGGCCATCACGGGCCTGATGTTTGTGGCTGTCACAGCTATCGTCAAATACGTAGGCTCTGACCTTCCGGCGGCCCAAGGGGCGTTTCTGCGGTATCTGCTTGGCCTTGTCTTCGTGATCCCGATGATTGGTCCCATGCGTGCGGCACATTTGGATCGGCGGCAACTGATGTTGTTCGGCATTCGCGGCGTAGTGCATACATTGGCCGTGATCTTGTGGTTCTTTGCCATGTCGCGCATCCCGCTGGCCGAGGTGACAGCGATGAACTACCTCAGCCCGATCTACGTGGCGATTGGGGCGGCTGTGTTTCTGGACGAACGCCTGCCACCCCGCCGGATCGCGGCGGTTGTGGTGGCCCTGATCGGCGCGATGATCATTCTGCGCCCGGGAATCCGCAGCGTCGATATCGGCCATATCGCGATGCTGTTCACAGCCGTTGGCTTTGCCGCGGGGTACCTGATTGCCAAGGTTATGTCGGACGAAGTATCGCCCGCCGTCGTCGTGGGCATGTTGTCGATCACCGTGACCATCGGCCTGATCCCCTTTGCCGTTGCGGTCTGGGTGCCGCCGACATGGGGGCAGGTGGGCTGGATGTTCCTTGTGGCCGTGTTCGCGACCGCTGGACATTACACCATGACCCTCGCGTTCAAATCCGCACCGCTGACGGTGACGCAGCCGGTCACATTCTTACAGCTTGTCTGGGCCGTCGCACTTGGCGCCATCGTATTTGGCGAGGGGATAGATGGCTGGGTGATCTTTGGTGGCGGGATCATCATGGCCGCCGTCAGCTTCATTACTTGGCGAGAGGCGGTCGCGCGCCGTCGTGTCATCCCAACGTCGGCCGCCAGCAAAACCTGATTTGCGATCAAAGATCACAAGCCTCTGGCGGAGGTATTTAGGGGCAAGCGGAAAACGCAGAGTTTTTCTTGATTGACGGATCAATAAAAATAATGACATTGGGTTATGGGATAGTTTGGAGGCGTCATGCCAAAGCTTGGAATGGAGCCAATTCGCCGCAAGGCCTTGGTCGAAGCGACAATTGCAGAAATTGGCGCGGCCGGATCTCTGGATGTGACAGTCAGCCGGATCGCGAAGCGGGCGGGCATGTCGTCCGCGCTTGCGCATCATTATTTTGGCGGCAAGGACCAGATTTTCGAGGCGGCGATGCGCCAAATCTTGCGCGATTACGCCGCCGAGGTACGTGGTGCGCTGGTGCTTGCACGCAATCCGACAGAGCGGGCGCGCGCCATTATCCGCGCCAACTTTGCGCAGTCGTGTTTTGATCCTGCCACGGTTTCCGCGTGGATGACGTTTTATGTGCAGGCCCAAACTAGCTCAGATGCACTCCGGTTATTGCGGGTGTATCAGCGGCGGCTGCGGTCAAACCTGACCCATGCGTTGCGCCCGCTTTGCGATGACCCCCGCCAAGCCGCCGACACAATGGCCGCCTTGATCGACGGGCTCTATATTCGCGCCGCGCTGACCGCGCCGGACGCCAACCCACAAGCGACGGCACTGGCCGCGCTGACAACACTGACAAAAGGTGCTGCATGACACAGCCCAATATTCTTATCATTATGGTTGATCAGTTGAACGGGACCATGTTTCCCGACGGCCCCGCCGACTGGCTGCATGCGCCCAATTTGAAAAAGCTGGCGGCCCGGTCCACGCGGTTTGCCAACGCCTATACCGCCTCCCCGCTGTGTGCGCCGGCGCGGGCGTCGTTCATGTCGGGCCAGTTGCCAAGCCGCACAGGCGTCTACGACAATGCCGCCGAATTCACGTCATCCATTCCAACCTATGCGCACCATCTGCGCCGCGCAGGGTATCAGACCTGTCTGTCTGGCAAGATGCATTTTGTCGGCCCCGACCAGATGCACGGGTTTGAGGAGCGGCTGACCACCGATATCTACCCTGCTGATTTCGGCTGGACGCCAGACTACCGCAAACCGGGTGAGCGGATTGATTGGTGGTATCACAATATGGGGTCCGTGACGGGCGCTGGCGTGGCCGAGATTTCCAACCAGATGGAATATGATGATGAGGTCGCCTATCACGCGACCCGCAAGCTTTATGATTTATCGCGGGGCAAGGATGTGCGGCCATGGTGTCTGACCGTCAGCTTCACACACCCGCATGACCCTTATGTGGCGCGTCAGAAATACTGGGATCTGTACAATAACTGCGACCATCTGCTGCCCGACGTCGGCCCGATCCCCTATGATGAACAGGACCCGCATTCCCAGCGCATCCTTGATGCCAACGACCGCGATAATTTCAACATTACCGAGGATCATATCAAACGCGCGCGCCAAGCCTATTTCGCCAACATCAGCTATATCGACGCCAAAATCGGCGAGGTGCTGCAAACGCTCGAAGATACGCGGCAAGAGGCCGAGATTATCTTCCTTTCTGACCACGGCGACATGTTGGGCGACCGCGGGCTTTGGTTCAAAATGTCATTCTATGAAGGGTCCGCACGTGTACCGATGATGATCGCTTCGCCGCAGATGACGCCGGGGCTGACCACAACGCCGGTTAGCAGCATCGACGTGTTGCCAACCCTTTGCGACCTCGCGGGCGTGGATATGTCAGAGGTGATGCCGTGGACCGACGGGCAATCCATCGTGCCGCTGGGGCAGGGCGGAGAGCGAAGCGAACCGGTTGCCATGGAATACGCCGCCGAAGGGTCATACGCGCCGCTTGTCTCGCTGCGCTACGGGAAATGGAAATACAACCGTTGTGCGCTTGATCCCGACCAGTTGTTCGATCTGGATGCCGACCCTCACGAGCTGACCAACCTTGCTGATCACCCCGATCATCAGGGGACAGTCACGCAATTACGCGCCAAATCGCAGGCGCGCTGGGACCTCGCCAAATATGACGCAGAGGTGCGCCATTCCCAAGCAGGCCGCTGGGTTGTTTACGAGGCGCTGCGCAACGGATCCTACTATCCTTGGGATTTCCAGCCGCTGCAACAGGCATCAGAACGCTACATGCGCAATCACATGGACCTGAACGTTTTGGAAGAAAACCAACGTTTCCCCCGCGGCGAATAATCGCTTCGCTTTTTCTCAAATACTCCCCCCGGAGGGCCCCTTTATGACAGAACCAACCGCATCCCATTTCATTGATGGTCAATATGTCGAAGACACTGCTGGCGACCCGATCCCCGTGATTTATCCGGCCACTGGCGCTGTCATCGCGACGGTTTACAGCGCCACGCCCGCGATCATCGAACAGGCCCTTGCAGCCGCCAAACGGGCGCAAGTGGAATGGGCGGCGTGGACGGCCACGGACCGTGGCCGCGTGTTGCGCCGGGCGGCTGACATCATGCGTGACCGCAACCACGAATTGTCGGTGTTGGAAACTTACGACACCGGTAAACCCTATCAGGAAACATCCGTGGCCGACGCCACATCTGGGGCGGATGCGCTTGAATATTTCGGCGGGCTGGCTGCGGCCATCACGGGCGAACATATCCAACTGGCCGATGATTTCGTCTATACCCGCCGCGAACCTTTGGGCGTTTGCGTCGGTATCGGCGCATGGAATTATCCCACACAGATTGCCGCATGGAAGGGCGCACCTGCCTTGGCTTGCGGCAACGCGATGGTGTTCAAACCGTCCGAAACGACCCCGCTATCCGCGCTTAAGGTCGCCGAAATTTTGCATGAGGCAGGGGCACCCGCTGGCGTCTATAACGTCGTGCAGGGTTATGGCGCCGTTGGCGCATCCCTGATCACCGACGACCGCGTGGCCAAGGTGTCGCTGACCGGATCGGTGCCAACAGGGCGCAAGGTCTACGCCGCCGCCGCCGAAGGCATCCGTCATGTCACGATGGAACTGGGTGGCAAATCCCCATTGGTCATTTTTGACGATGCTGACCTCGAAAACGCGGTGTCCGGCGCGATCTTGGGTAATTTCTATTCCTCGGGCCAAGTCTGCTCCAACGGCACCCGCGTGTTCGTGCAAAAGGGCATCAAAGAGGCGTTCCTGACCCGCATGGCCGAACGCCTAAAGGGCGTCAAAATGGGCGATCCGCAAGATCCTGACGTCAACTTTGGTCCTATGGTGTCTGAAAACCAGCGCAATATCGTCATGGGCTACATTGAAAAAGGCGTGGCCGAGGGCGCGCGCCTGATCACGGGTGGCAATCTGGTGGATGGCGACGGGTTCTACATTGAACCGACCGTCTTTGCCGACGTCACCGACGACATGACCATCGCCCGCGAAGAGATCTTTGGCCCTGTCTTGTCGGTGCTGGATTTCGACACCGAAGAAGAGGTGTTGGCCCGTGCCAATGACACCGAATTTGGCCTTGCCGCAGGCGTGTTCACTGCCGATCTTACCCGTGCGCACCGGATGGTCGCGGGTTTCGAGGCGGGGACGTGTTACATCAACACCTATAACCTTGCGCCGGTCGAGGCCCCCTTTGGCGGGTCCAAATTGTCGGGCGTGGGGCGCGAAAATTCCAAGGCTGCGATCGAACACTATTCACATGTCAAAGGGGTTTACGTGGCCATGGGCGACGTGGAGGCACCGTTTTGAACGCAGATTACGTCATCATCGGCGCAGGCTCTGCGGGCTGCGCGATCGCCTGTCGCTTGGCCGAAGCCGGCAAGCAGGTGTTGGTCATTGAGCATGGCGGCACTGACGCGGGGCCGTTCATTCAGATGCCTGCCGCGCTGTCCTACCCAATGAACATGAAGATGTATGATTGGGGCATGTCGACAGAGCCGGAGCCGCATCTGGACGGCCGGACCTTGGTCACGCCGCGTGGCAAGGTGATCGGCGGGTCCTCGTCGATCAACGGCATGATCTATGTGCGTGGTCATGCGCGTGATTTTGACCATTGGGCTGAAAGTGGGGCGCAGGGATGGGCCTATGCCGATGTGCTGCCCTATTTCAAACGGATGGAACATTGGGACAGTGGTGGCCATGGTGGCGACCCTGATTGGCGGGGCAAATCGGGGCCGCTGCATGTATCGCGCGGCCCGCGCAAAAACCCGTTGACCCGCGCCTTTGTGAAGGCGGGCGAACAGGCGGGCTATCCCGTTACCGGCGACTATAACGGTGAACAGCAAGAGGGGTTTGGCCCCTTTGATGCGACCATTCACAAGGGGCGGCGCTGGTCGGCGGCGAACGCCTATCTGCGGCCTGCGCTCAAGCGGGCGAACTGTGATATCACCCGCGCACTAGCCCGCAAGATCGTGATCGAAAACGGTCGAGCTGTCGGGGTAGAGGTTGAACGCGGCGGCAACATCGAAGTGATCCGCGCCAACGTGGAGGTTATCGTCGCAGCGTCCTCACTAAATTCGCCAAAACTTCTCATGCTGTCGGGCATCGGCCCTGCTGACCATCTGGCCGAACACGGCATCGACGTGGTCGCAGATCGGGCTGGGGTTGGCCAAAACCTCCAAGACCACCTAGAGCTTTATATCCAACAAGCGGCGACCAAGCCTGTGTCGCTGTTCAAACACTGGAACCTATGGGGCAAGGCCAAGATTGGCGCGCAATGGTTGTTCACGAAAACCGGCCTTGGTGCGTCCAACCAGTTTGAAAGTGCGGCATTTGTACGTTCCAAACCCGGTGTCGAATACCCTGATATCCAGTATCATTTCCTGCCCATCGCGGTGCGGTATGATGGTCAGGTTGCAGCCGAAGGTCATGGGTTTCAGGCCCACGTCGGTCCGATGCGGTCGGTGTCACGCGGGCAGGTAACGCTGCGCTCTGCCGATCCGGCGGATAACCCGCGCATCCAATTCAACTACATGTCCGACCCGTCCGACTGGGAGGATTTCCGCACCTGTATCCGCCTCACCCGCGAGATTTTTGCCCAAGAGGCATTCGCGCCCTACGCTGGAAAGGAAATCCAGCCGGGCAGCGATGCGCAAACGGACGCGGAGCTGGATGATTTCATCCGCGAACACGTCGAAAGCGCCTATCACCCCTGCGGCACCTGCAAAATGGGTGCGGCGGATGATCCGATGGCCGTTGTGGACGGCGAATGCCGTGTTATCGGGGTCGATGGGTTGCGCGTCGCTGACAGCTCTATCTTTCCGCGAATCACCAACGGGAACCTGAACGGGCCATCGATTATGGTCGGTGAAAAGGCCGCCGATCACATCATCGGACGCAACCCGTTGCCGCGCGCCAATGACGAACCGTGGATCAATCCGAACTGGCAGACGTCCCAGCGTTAGGGGCGTCTTCGACGACGTTTTGAAAGTTTTCAAAGAATTGATCGGCCATTTTGCGGGCGAAACCGCCAATGATGCGGTTGCCCAATTGCGCCAGTTTACCGCCCACTTTGGCCGTCGCGTCATAGGTCAGCTCGGTGCCTTCGGGCACAGTGACAAGCGTCACGTCAGCCCCGCCTTTGGCAAAACCCGCAACGCCACCCTTACCTTCGCCAACAATGGTATAGGATTGGTTTTCAACGATATTTTCTAGGGTGACGGCCCCTTTGAACGTCGCCTTCACAGGGCCGACTTTTTGTTTGACGGTGGCTGCGAACCCTTCGGCAGGGGATCCCGTCAGCTCTTCACAGCCCGGAATGCAGGCTTGCAATGTGTCGGGATTGTTCAGATGCGCCCAGACGGTTGCGACGTCTGCGGCGATAATCTTGGTGCCGTTCAATTCCATGATCAAATCTCCCTTTGGGGTAGTTTAGCTAGTCGACCTGATAGGGCAAGACACCGCGTTGATGTGGATCGACGCGCAGCTGTCGTTCCAACGGCGGGACAGAGCGTTGGTGACATCCTTTGCGGTCGCAAATCCGGCACGAAATCCCGATTGGGGCGTAGGCCTCTGGTGACCCGCTGTCCATGTGGTCGGCATAAACCAGCGCGTCGGCATGGCGCACCTCGCAGCCCAGTCCAATAGCGTAGCGGCGGGTGGGGGCGTCGAATGCGCCCCCCGATTTTGACACGTCGCGCGCCAAACAGAAATACCGCGCCCCGTCAGGCGTTTCTGCCAATTGGCGCAGAAATTGTCCGGGCGTTTCAAACGCTGCGTGCACATTCCATAGCGGGCAGGCGCCGCCGTAACGGGCGAATTGCAATGTTGTGGCCGAATGTCGTTTCGTGATGGTGCCTGCTTGATCAACACGCACGAAAAAGAATGGAATCCCCTTGGCACCGGGGCGTTGCATCGTGGACAGCCGATGCGCGATTTGTTCAAGTGATGCACCAAAGTGGGCGGACAGAATTTCCAGATCGTGCCGTGCCTCTTGGGCCGCGGTCAGGAACGCGCCGTAAGGCATCAAAGCGGCCCCCGCAAAGTAATTGGCGAGCCCGACAAGCGCGATACTGCGGGCGGCCTCTGATTGAAATCGTGCAAGATCAAGGGTCGCGGTCAACAACGGGGCCTGTGCGATCAGCGCGTATTGCAGCAACATCTGGAACGCTTGGGTCGCGGGTGCCGCAACCGACGATAGGGTCAGCGTCTTTGTTGTTTCATCGTAATGGCGTAGCGGTCCTTTTGCATCCAGTTGGATCGTCACGCCAAGGCCGGCCAAAGCCGCTGAAACCGGCTGGCCTTGGCTTGCGAAACGTTCTGCCGCGCGGTCAACGGCGTCGATGTAATTATCGCAATAGTGAAAGAAATCGCGCACTTCTTCCCAAGGGGACGGGGCAAGGCGGGCGTCCTCTCGGCCCAATGCCTCATCTAGGCTGGCAAGCCGCTCGTGGGTCTGACGATAGGCCGCGTGCAGGTCGAGGAACGCCCGCGCAAGACTGGGGGCGTTGGCCGCGGCAAGTCGCAAATCTGCAAGCTGGGGTGCGTCGCCGGTGAACACCGGATCGGCCAAGGCTTCGCGCATGTCCCCGACTAGCCGGGCCTCATCCCCGGATTGCAATTCGGTTACGTCAAAGCCGAATTCTTGGGCCAATCCCAACACGACCGACGTGCTGACGGGCCGGTTATTGTTTTCCATCTGGTTGAGATAGGGCAGCGATACACCAAGCTGTCCGGCAAATGCCTTTTGCGTCAGCGACAGACGCGCGCGCAATTCGCGCAGCTTGGCCCCGGCATAGATTTTCTGGACAGCCATGACGCACCTTTGCAAACTTCACTAGGTGGTTTGTAAACCTTGCAAATCTATCGTGCAATGATCAGCTGTCAGGCTCTCCGCGCCAGATGACGAACAGCACGCAGAGGCATGACGCAATGGACGTCAGGAACATCAGCCATTGCAGCGGCAATGCGCCGGCCTCTTCGTTCAACATGCCGCCCGCATATTGCGCCAAGGCAGCGCCACCGCCGACCATCAAGGCGCCACCCAATCCTGACGCGGTGCCAGCCAGATGGGGCCGCACCGACAGCAGGCCCGCGTTCACATTCGGTAATGCAATGCCATTGCCCAACCCAAGGAACAGGCAAAACCCGAAGAAGATAAACGGATGCTGATACCCCAAAAGTGCGAGCCCGAGCGAGATTCCAAGCCCGAGGATGATCAATGATGTGCCAAACAGCGCCATAGGGTTGATCCCGAACCGCACCGAATAGCGCCCCGACAGAAAGTTGCCGGTCGCATAGCCGATTGCGGGCACGCCGATCACGATGCCCGACCATATCGGCGATAAACCAAATACGGTGCCTGCGATGAATGACGCCCCGCCAAGCAGCGCGAAAAATGCCCCAGATGCAAAGGCCGCGCACAGCGCGTAGCCCCAAAAACGGGGTGAGGCGAAGAGTTCGGGATAGCTGCGCAACTGTTCACGGAACGACATGCCGCCCGAGGCCAAAGTCTCGCCCTGATCGAAATAGACCAGCGCAAAAACCGCTACGCCGCAAATCGTCAGGAACAAAAATGTGGCGTGCCAGCCAAACACCTCGTCCAGCAGCCCGCCGATCATTGGGCCGACCATCGGCACCAGCGCCATGCCCATGGTTACATAGCCGATCATGGATGCCGCTTGATCTTGGGGGACCATGTCGCGCACGACGGCACGCGACAGCACGATACCCGTGGCGACGCTGGCCTGTAGCATCCGGAAAAACAGGAATACGGTGATCGACGTGGCCAGATATGTGCCAAGGCTCGCCACCACAAACAGTGCCATCGCGCCAAGCAACACAGGCCTGCGCCCGATTTTATCCGACAGGGGCCCGATCAGAATTTGCAACACCGCCGTCATCGCTAAATACCCCGAAAGCGACAGTTGCATCGTGGCATAATCGGTTTCAAAATAGGTGGTCATTTCCGCCAGCGATGGCAAAAATATCGACATATTCAACGCCGAAATCCCTGCAATCAGGATCAGCGTCACGATGTGGGGCGGGGTGGTGCGGTCAAGAAACCGGACGATTGGGGGATTGGTCATGCATTAGACTTAGTGCGCGGGCGGGGGGCTGTCCATGCGGTGCAGTTATTTGCATATTTGCAAAAATGAGGTTCCGCTAATTGTAGTGTTTGCAAATATCCGGATTACTGCTTTTCCTGTTTCTGTTTGGCCGTTACTGTGTAGGTAACTGAAAGGACATATCATGGACGTTACGCAAGAGCTTGAGGATCGCCGCGAAGCTGCCCGTATGGGTGGGGGCGAGCGGCGGATCGCCGCCCAGCACGCAAAGGGTAAGCTGACCGCGCGCGAACGCATCGACCTTTTGCTGGATGATGGCTCGTTCGAGGAATTCGATATGTTCGTCGCGCATCGCTGCGTCGATTTCGGGATGGAGAAAGACCGCCCTGCCGGTGACGGTGTCGTGACGGGCTGGGGGACAATCAATGGCCGCATGGTCTATGTCTATTCCCAAGATTTTACGGTGTTCGGCGGGTCGTTGTCTGAAACCCACGCGCAGAAAATTTGCAAGATTATGGATATGGCCATGCAAAACGGCGCGCCTGTGATTGGCATCAACGATTCAGGTGGCGCGCGCATTCAAGAAGGTGTGGCATCGCTTGCGGGCTACGCCGAGGTATTCCAGCGCAACATCATGGCGTCGGGTGTGGTGCCGCAGATCAGCCTGATCATGGGGCCGTGCGCGGGTGGTGCAGTGTATAGCCCCGCCATGACCGATTTCATCTTTATGGTCAAAGATAGCTCTTACATGTTTGTGACGGGTCCCGACGTGGTAAAGACCGTCACGAATGAGGTTGTCACAGCCGAGGAATTGGGCGGCGCGTCCACCCATACCAAGAAATCATCCGTGGCTGATGGCGCCTTTGAAAACGATGTCGAGGCACTGGCCGAGGCCCGCCGCTTGTTCGATTTCCTGCCGCTCAACAACCGTCAAAAGGCGCCGCAGCGTCCGTTCTTTGATGATGTGAACCGGCTTGAGGGCAGTCTTGATACGCTGATCCCCGACAACGCCAACACGCCCTATGATATGAAGGAGCTTATCCATAAGCTCGCTGATGAGGGCGATTTTTACGAAATCCAAGAAGATTACGCCAAGAACATCCTGACCGGCTTTGTCCGGCTTGAAGGGTCCACCGTAGGTGTTGTGGCCAACCAGCCGACTGTTCTGGCCGGCTGTCTGGACATCGATGCATCGCGCAAGGCCGCGCGGTTTGTACGGTTCTGTGATGCATTCGAAATTCCTATCCTGACGCTGGTCGATGTTCCCGGTTTCCTGCCTGGCACGTCCCAAGAATATGGCGGCGTGATCAAACACGGCGCAAAGCTGTTGTTCGCCTACGGCGAGGCGACAGTGCCCAAGGTAACTGTGATCACGCGCAAGGCCTACGGCGGTGCCTATGACGTGATGGCGTCCAAGCATCTGCGCGGTGATTTCAACTATGCGTGGCCCACGGCCGAGATTGCGGTGATGGGCGCCAAAGGGGCGACCGAGATTATCCACCGCGCTGATCTGGGTGACGCCGAGAAAATCGCGCAGCATACGGCAGATTATGAGGATCGGTTCGCAAACCCCTTTGTCGCCGCTGAGCGCGGGTTTGTGGATGAGGTGATCCACCCGCGATCAACGCGTAAACGGGTTTGCCGCGCGTTTGCCTCCTTGCGGGGCAAGTCATTGCAGAACCCGTGGAAAAAGCACGATAACATTCCGCTGTGATGCAGGAGGGGGAAGGGGGCTCGCCGCCCCTGCGCTGACGCGCCCCCCCGCAGGTATTTGGAGCAACAGGAAGGACAGGCCATTGCGTAAGCTGGCGATGATATTGGCGATCTGTGCGGCACCTGCGGGCGCGGCAGAGGTGGCTGTGCCATCGGGCCACGTGATGGAGTTGTTCGATGTGATCATGGAGCTGGAGCTGGGCCGCTTCCGCTTTGCCTTGCCAGCGGTTGCGGATGGGGTCGGGTTTGCCGATTTGGTCGATGACCTTGATTATCTATGTGCCCAAGTGGCCCAACCGGCCTTGGTCGCGGCGGGTGCCGACATATCCGAGATCGTGATTTCGGTATCTGCGGCACAGGTTCCATTCGGAGAGCCGACCGAGGTCGTTCAATATTTTCAGCCCTATCGTCTAATTGACGGGAAATGTGAGTGGGATGCGTTTTAATATGGAAAAACACCGTGGATTTCCAAGCCGCCTTGCCGGTACGGATTTCCAGTTCACGATCCGTCGTGACAACAAGAAAACCGGCGCTACGCCGATCACAGAGCGTGAGCGGTTTCCCGATCGCCGCCCTGCGGACCGCCGTGCCGATGCGGGTTTCATGCAGGCGCTGTATGATCAGTTCGGCACAGAGCCGTTTGTGCGCGGTAATCTGGATGCGGGCCGCCTGAGCTGGCTGTTCGGCCGCGAGGTGATCCCTGCCGAGGATCCGTTTGATCCCGCCAGTTACGAGGCCATGCTGATCATCGACCTTAAGGTCGCCGCCGTCAGCTTTCCCGAATTGCGCGAACGCTAATGGGAGGAAGGGCGCGCATATCCTACCTGCGTTTTGCGCGGGAATTGGCTCAGATATGGGGGGGCTGGATTGGTCTGTGGGGGCCAAGCGGGTCCCTGTGCCATTCTGAAATCACAGCAGTGGTCCAGACCCGACCGTCTGTTACGTATCGTCTAAAACGTTACCCTTCCCCAGACCGGTGCATGTCTTTCCTACATGTGCCGGTCATCCCAACGGCACGGCCGCCGCGCAAGTTTCGGAACCTTTCTGCGGTATCGGCGTTGGATCATAAGGGTGCTGCTGATGCGCCTGCAATGAACGCGGAGAGGGAGAACATGAGATGTTCAAGACACCACCCATTCTGGCGACAGTCGCTGTCCTTGGCCTTGCGGCTTGTGCGCAGAACACCAACTCTGAAAACGCACTTATTGGCGCGGGCGCACGTGCTGCCGCATCTGCTTTGTCCAACCAATCCGACCGTGACACCGCATTGGCCAACGATCTCGGCATCTCTCAGTAAATCTTTCGCGCCCTTTGCTGGCGTGACACACAGAATTCCTACCGCGCAGGGTGCTTGCCCTGTGCGGTTTTTTGCGTCTGAAAGGCATTTGACCCATGTTTAAGAAAATCCTGATTGCCAACCGTGGTGAAATTGCGTGTCGTGTCATCAAGACAGCCCGCAAGATGGGCATCCAGACCGTCGCGATTTATTCCGACGCGGACCGCAACGCGCTGCACGTGAAAATGGCGGATGAGGCGGTGCATATCGGCCCGGCCCCAGCCAACCAGTCCTATATCGTCATCGACAAGGTCATGGATGCGATCAAGCAAACGGGCGCAGAGGCGGTGCATCCCGGTTACGGTTTTCTGTCCGAGAACGCCAAATTTGCCGAGGCGCTTGAGGCCGCTGGCGTCGCCTTTATCGGCCCGCCCAAGGGCGCGATTGAGGCGATGGGTGACAAGATTACATCCAAAAAACTGGCCCAAGAGGCGAACGTATCCACTGTGCCCGGCTACATGGGGCTGATCGAGGACGCTGATGAGGCGGTAAAGATTTCCAATCAGGTCGGCTATCCGGTGATGATCAAGGCCTCTGCTGGTGGCGGCGGCAAGGGGATGCGCATCGCGTGGAACGACGATGAGGCCCGTGAGGGGTTCCAGTCATCCAAGAATGAGGCCGCCAATAGCTTTGGCGATGACCGGATTTTCATCGAAAAATTCGTGACCCAACCGCGCCATATCGAAATTCAGGTGCTGTGCGACAAGCATGGCAATGGCGTGTACCTGCACGAACGCGAATGTTCGATCCAGCGCCGCAATCAAAAAGTGATTGAAGAGGCACCGAGCCCGTTCCTGGACGAAGACACCCGTGCGGCGATGGGCGCACAGTCGGTGGCGCTGGCCAAGGCTGTGGATTACGCGTCTGCGGGAACGGTTGAGTTTATCGTGGATGGCGACCGCAATTTCTACTTCCTTGAAATGAACACACGTTTGCAGGTGGAACACCCTGTGACAGAGCTGATTACCGGCGTTGATCTGGTCGAACAGATGATCCGCGTGGCGTATGGTGAAACCCTGCCGATGCAGCAGGACGACCTGAAAATCAACGGCTGGGCGATGGAAAGCCGCCTGTATGCCGAGGACCCGTATCGCGGGTTCCTGCCGTCCATTGGCCGTCTGACCCGTTACCGCCCGCCTGCGGAAGAGGTGACTGACACCAGCGTCGTGCGCAATGACACGGGCGTCTATGAAGGCGGCGAGATTAGCATGTATTACGATCCGATGATCGCCAAGCTGTGCACATGGGCCCCGACCCGTGCCGCCGCGATTGAGGATATGCGCGTCGCCCTCGATAGCTTTGAGGTGGAAGGCATTGGCCACAACATCCCGTTCCTGTCAGCCGTCTATGACCACGAAAAATTCACATCCGGCAACATGACCACCGCCTTTATCGAGGAAGAGTTCCCCGATGGGTTCGACGGTGTGACATTGCCTGATGCCGATCTGGACCGGATCGCGGCGGCCACGGCGGCGATGTACCGCGTGTGCGAAATCCGGCGGTCCCAAATCTCGGGCCGGATGGACAATCACGAGCGGGTTGTTGGCACCGATTGGGTTGTGACCTTGCAGGATCGTGCTGTCAGTGCAGTGATTGCGGCGGATAAGGCGGGCGCAACTGTGACCGTCGATGGCACCGATTACCGTGTCGAAAGCGATTGGACACCGGGGCAACCGCTAGCGAACTTGTCGGTCAATGGCTCGCCGTTGGTGATCAAAGTTGATCTGATCTCTGCTGGGTTCCGCGTGCGGTACCGCGGGGCCACGTTGCCCGTGCATGTCCGCACCCCGCTTCAGGCCGAACTGGCCGCGCTGATGCCCGAGAAGGTGGCACCTGATACATCCAAGTTATTGCTGTGCCCAATGCCCGGTCTGATCGTCAAGGTCGACGTCGCTGTCGGCGATGAAGTCCAAGAGGGGCAGACGCTGTGCACGGTTGAGGCGATGAAGATGGAAAACATCCTGCGCGCCGAGAAAAAGGGCATCGTGTCCAAAGTGAACGCAAGTGCCGGTGACAGCCTAGCGGTCGACGACATCATTCTGGAGTTTGAATAAACGCCGATGGGCCGTCGCCCGACATATGTTGGCTACCTGTCGGGGGCTGTGCGTCGGTCGCGGATTTCCTGCTGGCGCAGGGGCATCTTATCGATGGCCCGCGATAGTTCACGCACGTCCCAAGGGGCGGGTTTGCGCAGCGCGGTCCGCCCGTCTTTGCCGATCAGCGTCAGCATGAACGCACGCGGCCGCAGCATTGTGCGCAACGCGCTGGGCGTGTCGGGGTCCGTGTCTGTGATGATGATCACATCGCGCAACGCCATCTCCGCGATACGCTCTTGCAGCAGATCAAGCTGTTGGATGAATAGCGGGTCTTGTGGACTTTGGGCAAAGACCACCAGCGGGCGCGCCTGCCAGACGAAGTCCGCAAGATCAATATCCGCTGCAGCGAATACTTGTGTGCGATCTTCTTCCCACAGCTCTAGCGTGGATTGCGCGGATGCGGTTGTCGCAAGAATGGCCATAACGGCGGCTGCCAAAAACTGTCTCATGTCATTGGATATAGGCATGATTTTTGGAAAAACGAATTGTTCCGGCGCAATTGCCAACAATTTTATCTTTAACCGCTTGGTGACACTCGAATGCCCATGATCTGGGGGATCATAGCCGCTGGGCGTGCCTTGCGCATGTCCCGCCCGCATTTGGGGATGCGTTGGGTGCGAACTGTTCTTCATATGGGTGTCCACCGGACGGGCACCACGTCATTGCAGCATATGCTGGATCGCAATGCCAATCAGCTTGGGCGCAAAGGCGTTGCACGGTTGATCGTGTACGAGGAAAATATGATGGGGCCGATCCGTGTGAACATGCAGGCTGGTGCGCTTTACCCCCAAGCGGGTGCGCGACTGGCGCGGTTTGGGGCGGCGTTTCGCGTGCATTGCGATACGATTGTCGTCACAATCCGGTCCTATGACACCTATTGGGAATCGTGCCTTGCTTATACAAAAGCGGTGGGAATGCCGCTGCGGCCCTTGTCGATCATGGCGCAGGCGGCGACGGGACCGCGCGGCTGGCGCGATGTGATCCGCGATCTGGGGGCCGGATTCCCGGACTGTGACATCAAGGTCGCGGTGTACGAGGAACCCGCGGATGCGGGTGCTGTTATGCTCGACACCACGGCATTGGATGACACCCACCAGTGCTATAACGTGACACCGGCAGGGGCCGCGCCGACGTTTGATCCGGCGACCCGCAACCAGTTACGTGACCGTTATACCACTGACATCGCTTGGCTGGATAACGGGGCCGACGGGATCGCGACACGCATTACACTAAACACACACACTGACATGGATAGGATTGGCCTTGGGGAACTGGCAAAAGCCGGACCCGGGACCTCAACCGGAGGACATCATGGGAACCAACGACGACTGGTCTGACATCGCCAAAAAGGAATTGCGCGGCAAGCCATTGGACGCGCTGACATGGAATACGCTTGAGGGGATCGCGGTCAAACCGCTGTACACCGCCGACGACACCGCCAATCTGCCCCACATGGGCGGGGTGCCGGGCGCAGCGCCGTTTACGCGCGGGGTCAAGGCCACGATGTACGCAGGCCGCCCATGGACGATCCGCCAATATGCGGGCTTTTCCACAGCTGAGGAATCCAACGCATTCTACCGTGCGGCCCTTGCGGGCGGTCAACAGGGCGTATCGGTCGCGTTCGATCTGGCGACCCACCGTGGCTACGACAGCGACCACCCCCGCGTTGAGGGGGACGTGGGCAAGGCAGGCGTCGCCATCGACAGCGTCGAGGATATGAAAATCCTGTTCGACGGTATCCCACTTGATAAGGTGTCGGTGTCCATGACAATGAACGGCGCGGTCATTCCGATCCTCGCCAATTTCATCGTCACAGGCGAGGAACAGGGCCACGACAAATCCGTCCTTGCCGGCACGATCCAGAATGACATCCTCAAGGAATTCATGGTCCGCAACACCTATGTCTATCCGCCCGAACCATCGATGCGGATTATCGCGGATATCATCGGCTACACCTCTGAGAACATGCCGAAATTCAACTCTATCTCGATCTCTGGCTATCACATGCAAGAGGCGGGCGCGGATCTGGTGCAGGAACTGGCCTTCACCCTTGCGGACGGGCGCGAATATGTGCGCACGGCGATTGCCGCTGGAATGGACGTGGATGCATTTGCCCCGCGTTTGTCGTTTTTTTTCGCCATCGGCATGAACTTCTTTATGGAGGCCGCGAAGCTGCGTGCCGCCCGTCTGCTGTGGTCGCGCATCATGGATGAATTCAAACCGCAAAACCCCAAATCATCTATGTTGCGCACCCATTGCCAAACATCTGGCGTGTCGTTGCAGGAACAAGACCCCTATAATAACGTCGTGCGCACCGCGTACGAGGCGATGTCAGCCGTGCTTGGCGGCACGCAGTCGCTGCACACCAACGCATTGGACGAGGCGATTGCCCTGCCCACTGATTTTTCCAGTCGGATTGCGCGCAACACCCAGCTCATCTTGCAAGAGGAAACCGGCGTCACCAACGTCGTCGATCCGCTCGCAGGATCCTATTATGTCGAAAGCCTGACGCATGAACTGGCCGAGGCTGCTTGGAAGCTGATCGAAGAGGTCGAGGAGATGGGTGGCATGACCAAGGCCGTGGCCTCTGGCATGCCCAAACTGCGGATCGAGGAATCGGCCGCCACCCGTCAGGCGAACATTGACCGCGGCACAGAGGTGATCGTTGGGGTCAACAAATACCGCAAGGATAACGAGGACCCGATTGATATCCGCGATATCGACAATGCCGCCGTGCGCGACGCCCAGATCGCCCGCATCACACAAACCCGTGCTGACCGTGACCAAACCGCCTGTGACGCGGCCCTGGCCGAGGTCACGCGCCGCGCCCATGAGAGCGGCAACCTGCTCGAGGCGGCGGTAGAGGCCGCCCGTCACCGCGCCACAGTCGGAGAAATCAGCATGGCCATGGAAGACGCATTCGGACGCCACCGCGCCGAGGTTAAAACCCTCGCCGGTGTATATGGTGCCGCTTATGAAGGCGACGAGGGCTTTGCCGCAATCCAAAATGCGGTCAACAATTTTGCTGAGGACGAGGGCCGCCGCCCACGCATGCTCGTGGTCAAAATGGGGCAAGACGGGCATGATCGCGGCGCCAAGGTCATCGCGACGGCCTTTGCCGACATCGGTTTTGACGTCGACGTGGGCCCGCTGTTTCAAACCCCGGCAGAGGCCGCACAGGACGCCATCGACAATGACGTGCATGTCATCGGCATTTCATCCCAAGCGGCGGGTCACAAAACGCTGGCCCCGCAACTTGTCGCAGCGCTCAAGGACGCGGGCGCAGATGATATTTTGGTCATCTGCGGCGGTGTGATCCCGCAGCAGGACTATCAGTTCCTCTATGACGCAGGCGTTAAGGCGATCTTTGGCCCCGGTACCAATATCCCCAAGGCGGCCGAGGATATCCTTGATCTGATCCGTAAGGCCCGCAGCTAGCCCCAGTTTCCCACCGCGAATGCGCTTTACATTCTGGCGGGCAAACGGCCCAATGGGGTATGACTTATACACTTGATCACATCGCGGTGGCCTGCGCCGATTTGGAGGTTGGCGCCGCTTGGCTGTCTGGAAAGCTTGGGGTGCCGCTGCTGGACGGGGGGCGCCATGCTCACTTTGGCACTCATAATAAACTGCTTGGTCTCGCGGATGGCCTCTACCTTGAGGTGATCGCGCCCGATCCTGATGCAAACATTTCGGTGCCGCGCTGGTTCAACCTAGATCACGCGCCGGACGTTCCCGCATGGGGCAATTGGATCGCGCAGGCCGCTGATCTGAACGCGATGGCCAGTCTGACCGGCCCGCCCGTTGACATGGAACGCGGTGATCTGCGGTGGCAACTCACGGTGCCAGACGACGGGTCGCTGCCTATGGGCGGTGGCTTTCCAACGCTGATAAAATGGGGGGCGGATACGGCCCATCCGGCGACGGTGTTGCCCGACAGCGGGTGCCGATTGATACGGTGGGAAGTATTCCACCCCGATGCGGATACACTCCGCGCACTCTACGGCAACCATGACCCGCGGGTCGTGTTCACCCCGCGCGCTGATATTGGCTTTACGGCTACATTTGACACGCCAAACGGCCCAAGGACCGTGGCATGATCCGACCGGCGACCAAGGCAGATGCGCCCGCGATTGCGGCGATCTGGAACGACGCGATCCGCAACACCACGATCACCTTTAACCCGGTTGAAAAGCCGAACGAAGAGGTGGGGGCGATGATCACGGATGCCACGCCATGTTTGGTCTATGAGGACGCGCGCGGCGTGATGGGGTTCGCCCGCTATTTCCCATTTCGCAGCGGCGAAGGGTATCGGTTCAGCGTGGAACACACGATCATGCTGCATCCCGACCTGCGGGGTAAAGGGGCTGGGCGCGCCTTGCTCGGTGCGATCTGCGAACTTGCACAGGCGGCGGGTAAGCATAGCATCTATGCGGGCGTCAGTGCCGAAAATCCCAGCGCAGTGGCATTTCATGAAAAGATGGGTTTCACCACGGCGGCCATTCTGCCAGAGGTAGGGCATAAATTCGGGCGCTGGATTGATCTGGTGTTGATGCATAAGCGCCTGTAACGGGCGGCAAAAGGGACGGCAATGTCACTTTGGATACGGATATCTGCGGCGATTTCAGCCCTTGCCAGCGGCGAGGGGCTGTCGGCTGTCTTTGACCAATTGCGCACGGCCCCCGACCGCAGCGTTGCCTTTGCGATCGCCGTGATAGCGCTTGGCGCGAAAATGGCGAAGGCCGACGGGCATGTCACCCGTGACGAGGTCACAGCCTTTCGCGAGGTGTTCCACATCGCCCCCAAGGATGAGGCGGGTGCGGCCCGCGTGTTCAACCTTGCCCGCCAAGATATCGCCGGGTTCGAGGATTATGCCGCCCGCGTGGGCGCGATGTATGCCGATGATCAGGCCCCGCTTTGCGATCTGATGGAAGGGCTGTTTCACATCGCGTTGGCCGACGGGGAATACCATCCGAATGAGGATCAGTTTTTGCATCGCGTGGCCGAAATTTGGGGCTTTGATGATCGCCGCTTCACACGCATTCGGGCGCAGTTTGTGCCTGACGCGGACCGTGATCCCTATGATGTGATCGGCGTTGATCCCGCTGCACCGATGGAGGACGTCCGCGCCGCGTGGAAGGCGCATGTGCGCAACAACCACCCCGATATGCTGATCGCACGCGGCGTGCCGCAAGAGGCTGTGAAGTTGGCTGAAAAACGAATGATCGCAATCAACAAGGCGTGGGAAGACATCCAATCCAACCAGCGTTCATGAGGGTCGGCACCTATAACGTCGAATGGTTCGACCGGCTTTTCGACAACTAAGGCGTGCTGATTGACGACGACAGTTGGTCATCGCGCTGGGACGTCACAAAAGCGGATCAAACGCCGCCTTGGTCCATGTCTTTGCTGCGATGGATCTGGATGTTGTGATAGTGGTCGAGGCCCCCGATAGCAGCCGCTGACGGGACGCGACCGTGGCGTTGGAACATTTCGCATAGCGGTTCAATTTGCGCGCCCGCAAGGCCGTTGTTGGGTTTGAAAATACCACCCAACAGGAAATTGCACTGCTGTATGATCCTGATGTCGTCTCGGCGGTGCACGACCCGCGGGATAGCGAAACAGCGCCGCGTTTCGACGGCACATTTGCTATCGACGTGGACACTGACGCGGCGCCAGACCAGATCACTTGGAGCAAACCGCCGCTTGAAATAGCTCTTACAATTCCGATCGGCCGTGTGATCCGCTTGATCGGAGTGCATGCCAAATCCAAGGCCCCGCACGGTGCGCGCAATGATGCCGAGGCATCGCGCATGTCCATTGAAAACCGGCGCAAACAGCTGGCGCAGTGTATCTGGCTGCGCAAACGGGTTGATGCGCATTTGGAGGCGGGCGATGATCTGATCGTGCTGGGTGATTTCAACGATGGTCCGGGCCTTGATGAATATGAAAAACTGTTCGGCCGCTCGGGTGTTGAAATTGTGCTGGGCGAGGGGGACGCGCTGCGGATGTTTGACCCGCACGCCCGCATCACATTGGGGCAACGGATGGGGGCGAAACCTTCCACCTCTCGATTTAAAAAACGTGACGGGCCCTATCTTCAGGCGCTGCTTGACTACGTGATGGTGTCGCCGTGGCTGCGCGATCTTGGCCCTGAATGGCAGATATGGCATCCCTTCGATCATCCTGCATGCTATGACAATGTCCCCCTGCACGAGGCGTTGTTGACAGCGTCCGATCATTTCCCTGTGGTCATGAAATTGCCGGTCTGATTTGGCAAATTGGCCAACCCTCCCTATATTGGCCCTATGAAAAAGATCATAACAGCCGCCATCGTCGCCGCGTCCCTCGCGGCCGCTGTCCATGCCCAAGACACCGAGGAACCATCGGTGTCCGAAGGGTTCAACCTGATGGAGGAGGGCGCCAAGCTATTGCTGCGCGGCCTCATGAATGAGATGGAGCCCGCGCTGGACGAAATGGGCGAGGCGATGACCCAATTGGGCGAGGATATCGGCCCCGCCATGTCCCAAATGCTCGCGCTGATCGACGACATCCGTAATTACGACGCGCCAGAGGTATTGCCCAACGGGGATATCATCATCCGCCGCAACGAAGACGCGCCAGCCTACGAGATTGACCCAGAAACCGGCGAAGTCGACCTTTAACGCGGTTTGGCGAAACGAACCTTGCCCGTCGCGTTTAGCGCGGTGGCAAGGGCCGCAAATCGTGCCTTTGCCACTTCTCCGAACAGGGGGCGGGCCTCTGGGATCAGGGTCAGGGTCAGCTCGCGCTTTTTGGGCTTCCACTTTAGCTTGCCGGGCGCGCGGTCACTATCAAGCCACAGCATCGCACCAAGGCGCATCGCGCGGCCCATGACTTCTGCCTCGAGCGTTTGTTCGGCGTTTAGCATCGCCAACAACGGATCAAACCGGTTGCCGCCGCGCTTGCTAGTATAACGGTGCATCAATGCGGTCCCCAAAAACACGCGCTCCGCGTGCTTTAGCCCGCCCAGATTGGCGCGGGTGGCGTTGTCAAAAACGACCTCACCACGGTAATCTGGATGGGCGCGCCAGCTGACGTCATGTAGCAATGTGGCGGCTTTGATGATCCGTTTGCGCTGCCAATTGGCCCGCGGAAACAACGGCATCACAAAATCATAGAGCAGCCGCCCAAATCCGGGCAGACGCGCATCCTTACGCTCAGCAAAGCGGCAGGCCTCAACCAGCGGGTCACGTTTGCGCAGCTCGTCGGGCATCTGTTCATACAGCATCCCCTCGCGGATCCCATAGGACGATACGGCCACATCCTTGGGCTTGAACCTGCGCATCAACTCTTTGAGCACAAGGCTCGCTTGCGGAACTAGCGCCATCCGGCTCTCAGAAATGCCACAGCGATGGCGCAGCTCGGTCGGGTCACATGCGGCGATATAATCGGCGGTTTTACTGATCTGGTGGGCGGTCATGCGGTATTCGTGCAGCACGGTTAACGGATAGCCGCGCCGGTCCATATCTATACGCGCAATCGCACGCCACGACCCGCCGACAAGGAACAGACGCATCTTTGTCTCGCTGCCCATTTGGGCGTGCAAATCGGCCATTGTGTCGCGTACGTAGGCTTTGGTTTTCTTCTTACCCTTCAGTTCGCGCAGCTTCAGCGGACCCAGCGCGGATGTAACACGGCGGCCTACCTCGCCGTCCTCCAGATAGGCCAGTTCCATTGACGACCCGCCGATGTCGCAGACAAGTCCATAGGACTGCGGCCAGCCCAGCAGCACCCCTTGGGCGGATAAACGTGCCTCTTCCTGTCCGTCGATGACCCAGATTTTGACACCTGTTTTCGCCAGAACATCATCGCAAAACGCAGGGCCGTCTGACGCCTCGCGCACGGCGGCGGTGGCCACGGCCGTTAATGGGGTGATGCCCATCCCCTCGGCCAATGCAGCGAAACGGCGGATCGCGGATAGCGCGCGTTTGCGCCCCTGCGGGTTCAGCTTGCCGGTCTCTGACAGGCCCGCGCCCAAGGCGCACATGATCTTTTCGTTGTAGAAATACGCAGGCGACCGCGCTGCCCCGTCAAACACAACCATCCGGACTGAGTTTGATCCGACGTCAATCACCCCCACGCGCCCAAGGCCCATGGCGGCGGCATCTTCAAACAGGGGGCGGCCGAAACCTTGCCAATCGTCGATCATTGTGTCGTCCCTAATCTTCGGTGTGGGTCAGTTGTGGCACGTCGGATGCGCCTGCGGTGCCGCGCCCTGACAGCGATGGGTTTTCCATGAAAAAGCGGTGGCAATTGAACCCGAAAACACCGTCAGGCACGGGTTCGCGGGTAAACACGCCGTCCGCATCCATCACCCAGCTTTGGGCGACATCGGCCATGTTGGCGGCCATGACCTGCGACACGATCTGCGCCTTGACGGTGGGGTTGCTGATCGCGATCAGAGTTTCCACGCGGCGGTGCAAATTCCGGCTCATCCAGTCGGCAGAGCTGATGTAAACCTTGGCCTTTTTGCTGGGCAATGGCTTGCCGTTGGCGAAACACACGATTCGGCTGTGTTCCAGAAAACGGCCCACGATGGATTTCACGCGGATATTTTCCGACAGGCCCGCCACGCCAGGGCGCAACCCGCAAATCCCACGCACGATCAGATCAATTTTGACCCCTGCTTGGGACGCGGCATAAAGCGCGTCGATCACATCAGCCTCGACCAGTGAATTCATCTTGGCCCAGATGAATGCAGGTTTGCCCGCTTGCGCATTCTCGGCCTCGGCCGCGATACGCGACAATAGCGTGTCTTTCATATCCAGCGGTGCGATGGCGAGGTTTTCCAAACTATCGGGCTGGGCGTAGCCCGACAGGTAGTTGAACACTTTGGTCGCGTCGCGGCCTAATTTGGCGTCACAAGTGAACAGGGATAGATCGGTATAAACCCGCGCTGTAATTGGGTGATAATTGCCCGTGCCAAAGTGGGTGTAGGTCACCAATTTATCACCCTCGCGGCGGACAACGGTGCTAATTTTCGCGTGGGTTTTATAGTTCAGAAACCCGTACACCACATGGGCGCCCGCGCGTTCAAGACGCCGCGATTGGCGGATATTGGCGGCCTCGTCGAACCGCGCCTTTAGCTCGACCAGCGCGGTGACGGATTTGCCGTCTTCGGCAGCTTCGCACAGTGCCTCAACGATGGGGGACCGTTTGGACGTCCGGTAAAGCGTCTGTTTGATCGCCACGACATTTGGGTCGCGGGCCGCTTGGGCCAGAAACCGGACGACCATGTCGAACGTCTCATAGGGGTGGTGCAGCAGCATATCCTTCTGGCGGATCGCGGCGAACATATCACCTTCGAAATCCTGAACGCGTTCGGGCACACGGGGGCTGAATGTCGGCCACATCAGATCGGCACGCGCGTCCAGCACCAGCTCGCCCAGATCGGCGATGCCGATCAGCCCGTCGACTTCGACCACCGCGTCCTCGGTCACGTGCAATTCGTCCATGATCATCGACCGCAACGATGCGGGCGCGTCTTGGGAAATTTTCAGGCGGACAACCTCGCCGCGGCGGCGACGTTTCAGGGCCACCTCAAATTCGCGAACCAAATCCTCGGCCTCGTCCTCAACCTCAAGGTCGCTGTCGCGCAGCACCTTGAACGCGCAATGACCTTTGACCGCATAGCCGGGAAACAGGCGGCCCACGTGTAGCAGCAGCAGCTCTTCCAATGGCAGGAACCGATGCCCGTCGTCGGATGGCAGCGCGATAAAGCGGTTGATCTGTGCAGGCACCGGCAGCAGCGCGCGCAAGGCCCGTTTGCCGCCGATCTTGGACAATTGCAGCGCCAGTGCGAACCCTTCGTTGGGCAGGAACGGGAACGGGTGGGCAGGGTCAATTGCCAGCGGCGACAGCACCGGAAACACCTGATCCAGAAAGAACCCGTCAAGGAACCCCTTGTCATCATCGGTCAGCTTATCTTGGGTCAAAAGCTGGATGTTGGCATCGGCCATTTCAGACCGCAGGCCCGTAAACACGGCCTGTTGGCGTTCCATCAACGCACGTGCATTGGCATTAATTTCGACCAGTTGTTCTGTTGGTGTCAGCCCGTCGATGGATGGCGTGACATTGCCCGCAAGCGCCAATTCGCGCAGGCCCGCCACGCGCACAGTGTAAAATTCATCAAGGTTTGTGGCCGAGATCGACAAAAACCGCAGCCGTTCTAGCAAAGGCACGCGGTTATTTTCCGCCTCTTCTAAGACCCGCCAGTTGAACCGCAACCAGCTAAGTTCGCGGTTCACGAAACGGGCGGGGCTGGCAAGGTCGATGTCCAGCGCGGTTGGTGCGGGAATCGGGGCTTCTAGGAAATTCGCTTTCATCATGGGGTCTTATACCACGCAATCGCGGCGGGTTTCACCCGTCTTTGTCCAGCAGTCTGGCGGCCAGCGCACGTGTGATGGGCACGCCTTCGCGCAGCGACACCTCATCAAGCATTTCAACAATGTCACGTGCGGCGAAAAAGGATCGTTCAATGCGGCGCGACAAATAGGCGATAAGCGCGGGCGCGGGGCGCATCTGGCGGTCGGCAAACAGCTTCATGATCAGCGCCGCGAGCAGGGCATCGTCGGGGTCTGAAATCGTGATCGCGGTGGTGGCCTGCATCCGGCTTGCCAGATCGGGCAGGGCGATGGGCCAACGGCTTGGCGGTGTCTGCGCGGTCATCAGCAAGGTGCTACCGGTATTGCGCAAGTGGTTGTGAAGGTGGAACATCCGCTCGGTGGCGTCAGGGGGCAGGGCATGCATGTCTTCGACCACCACAATACCAGTGGCGGGGGGCATGTCGGGGACGGCATCCGCTGCAATCACCACGCCCGTGTCGCCCGCAAAGATACGTGCCAAATGGGTCTTGCCCGCGCCCGCTGGCCCCACGATCACCAATTTCCGCTCTGGCCATGTGGCGGGTGTTTGCACCATCGCATAGGCCTGCGCATTGGCGTCCGAGACAAAGAAATCCTCTGCCCCGAGCGACACACCCACCGGCCAGTCAAATGTCATTTGGGTGGACATGCGCTAGTCCGATTGGCCGCGGTAAAGCGGGCTGTTCATATATTGCTCAATCCCGTAGCGGGCCAGAACGCCGATCATCGCGGCGACAGGAACAGCCACGAGCATACCGACAAAACCGAATAGCGATCCGAATACTGACAGCGCGAACAATAGCCAGACAGGGTGCAAACCGATGGAATTTCCGACTAGCTTGGGGGTCAGGATATTCCCTTCAAGGAATTGGCCAACCATGAAAATGCCACCCACGATCCCGATCGACACCCAATCGCCCCAGAACTGGAACAGCGCAAGGCCAATGGCCAGTGCTCCGCCGATTAGCGCACCGATATAGGGGATGAATGAAATCAGCCCCGCGACAAAGCCGACAACCAGCCCGAAATTCAGCCCCGCAACCATCAACGCAATCGCGTAATAGGTGCCAAGGATCAGGCAAACCGTGCCTTGTCCGCGAATGAATGACGCGAGCGTATTGTCGATCTGGCTGGCCAGACGGCGCACGACGGGCGCATGATCACGCGGCAGCATCTCGTTGATCTTGGCGGTCATGTTGTCCCAATCCAACAGCAGGTAGAATGCAACGACGGGTACCACGAAAAGCAACACGATCACGTTGATCAGACCTAGCGCGGAATACAACACGCCGTTCACCAGCTCCCCGCCCTTGGATTGGATCGTCTCGCCGATAGAGATCAGTTGCTGCCGGATCGTACTGCTTTCGTCCATTAGTTCGGGGAAGCGGTCGGTCAGGGCCGTTTGCAACTGGTCGAACAGGGCGGGCGCCGTTTCAATCAGCTGTGCGGTTTGTTGCACAAGCGTTGGGATAACCAACAAAAACAACAGGATAAACCCGAAGATCGCGACAAATGTAATGACGGCGACGGATGCAACACGGCTGAGGCCCAATGCCTCTAGCCGGTCCGCGATTGGATCAAGGCAGTAGGCAATCGCGCCGCCCAGAATGAATGGCAAGATGACATCGCCAAGGAACCATAAGGCAACCGAAAAGACGACAATCGCGATGCCCCAATATTTGGCCTGATCTTTAACTGGAAGCACCATCTGCTGCACCTTTTGTGACGTTATACAATAGATGCGGCAAATGGCGCGGGTCTTCAAGTGGTGCGGGGTGGCAATTCAACGCCACCCCGACATGGATTTAGTGGCAGGCCGGACGTGTAACGGGCAGCAGAACTTTGTCGATCACGTGGATCACGCCGTTGGACGCCATGATGTCCGCGATCACAACTGTGGCCGTGTCGCCTGTGCCGTCTGTGATTGTGACGCCGTCACCGGCTGTGATGCACAGACGCTCGCTTGCCAGAACCGGCTTGAAATAGTTGGAGCCCGCTGGGAAATTGGACGCGGTCAGTTTGCGGTCATCTACGTGGTAGAGCAGAACATTGGTCAGATCGCCTTTGTTCTCTGGCTGCAACAATGTCTCGACTGTGCCTTCTGGCAGGGCTGCGAATGCTGCGTTGACGGGTGCGAATACTGTGAACGGGCCTTCGCCGGACAGTGTTTCGGCCAGACCTGCGGCGCCGACGGCTGCGACCAATGTGGTAAAGCGGTCGTCGCCAGCGGCAATGTCAACAACCGTCTTGCTGTGACCATCGGCCATTGCGGTGCCGGTCATGGCGACAGTTGTTGCAGCAGCGAGGAGGGATTTCATCATTGTCATTCTAAACATCCTTTTAAGTTGTTGCACGAGCGTGCTTGGTTTATGTCATTGCAATGCTGGTCCTGCGGGCTTTTTTCAGAATTTTCTTAATTATTTTCAAGGCATTAAAGGATTTTTTCAGTGGTTCGCTTCATCCGTAGCAACCACTTGCCCTTCGCCGATTTGAGGCCTAAACCAGTGGGATATCGTTGATTTATCGAAGGCCCCTGATCCCATGCGTATGAGCCGCTATTTCTTGCCCGTGTTGAAAGAAACCCCGCGCGAGGCGCAGATCGTGTCGCACCGCTACATGCTACAGGCTGGCATGATCAAACAGGCGAGCGCGGGCATTTATAGCTGGCTGCCGTTGGGCTATAAGGTCCTTAAGAAAATCGAAAACATCGTGCACGAGGAACAGGCGCGCGCTGGTCACCACGCCATGTTGATGCCCACCATCCAGTCTGCGGACCTGTGGAAAGAAAGCGGGCGCTATGATGCCTACGGTGCTGAAATGCTGCGGATCAAGGATCGCCATGATCGCGATATGTTGTTCACCCCCACGGCCGAGGAACTGATCACAGACATCTTCCGCGCCAATGTGACCTCCTACAAAGACTTGCCCTTGACGATGTATCAAATCCAATGGAAGTTTCGCGATGAAACCCGTCCGCGCTTTGGCGTGATGCGGGGCCGTGAATTCTATATGAAAGACGGCTATAACTTTGACCTGACCCGCGAAGATGCGCTGCACGCTTATAACCGTCACCTCGTGTCTTACCTGCGCACCTATGAACGGATGGGCCTCAAGGCGATCCCGATGCGTGCCGATAGCGGTCCGATTGGCGGCGAAGACACCCATGAATTCCTCGTGCTGGCGGATACCGGCGAGAGCGAGGTGTTCTACGACAGCGCCGTGACCGACCTAACATTCGGCGACCGCGAGATTGATTTTGACGATAAAGCCGCCTGTGCGGCGGTGATGGAAGAATTCACCACCAAATACGCCCGCACCGATGAAACCCACGATGAGGCGCTGTTCGCCGAAATTCCAGAGGAACGCCGCAAGACCGCGCGCGGCATAGAAGTCGGCCAGATTTTCTACTTTGGGACCAAGTATTCTGATGCGTTGAACGCGGCTGTGGACAACGGCAAGGGCGAAAAGGTCAACGTGCACATGGGCAGCCACGGTATCGGCGTGTCCCGTCTGCTGGGCGCGATCATCGAGGCATCCCATGATGACAAGGGCATCATCTGGCCTGAGGGGGTGACACCGTTCCATGTGGGTATCCTGAACATGAAGTCCGGCGATGCTGCCGCCGACGCCGCCTGCGAGGATCTGTATAAACAGTTCATCGCACTGGGTCTTGATCCGCTTTATGACGATCGCGATGAACGGGCAGGGGCCAAGTTTGGCACCATGGATATGATCGGCCTACCGTGGCGCATCACCATTGGCCCACGTGGTCTGAAAAACGGTGTGGTTGAGGTCACAAGTCGCCGCACTGGTGACAGCGAGGAAATGACGCCCGCCGATGCAGTGGCCAAGATCGTCGCAATCTATGCCTAACCTATTGCCCCCGCCGCGCCATATGCGGCGGGGGCTGACCATCGGCCATGCGAATAGCTGGCGCTGGCGTCTGATTTTCGACATATTGGGATCATAACGGCCCTGTCGCCCGCCACATTGATATAGATCAACCTATGAACACCCTGATCCTTGAACGCGTGAAATGCAACGAATGCCCGCTTGAACGCCTGACCATTCCGCACCGCTTGGGTGACACCGAAACCTTCGCGCAAACATGGGATGACTTTGCACCCGCCGTGCCGCTGAACGCGCCGGGCGCGGTGGCTGCGGGTGCCAGGTTTTTTGGGGGCTGGGCGATCATCGGCGGCCTCCTTGCGCTGATCGCATGGCCCTTGCGGCGCAGGGTGATCGCATGAAGGCGCTGATTGTTTGGGGCGGCTGGGACGGGCATCAACCTGATCAAGTGGCGAAAATCTGCGCTGATATTTGCAAAAACGCGGGTATCACGCCTGATGTTGTCGACAGCCTTGCGGTATTTGATGACGCGGACGCCTTGCAGACCTACGACCTGATCGTGCCGATCTGGACCGATGGCCACATCAGCCGTGACGCGGCGACCAACGTGTCAGAGGCGGTGGCGTGGGGCACCGGCCTTGCGGGCTGTCACGGGGGCATGTGCGATGCGTTTCGCGCGGTGCCGCTGTGGCAATTCATGACCGGCGCCAATTGGGTCGCGCACCCTGGTGGGGACGGGGTCGCGCACCGCGTCACCATCACGTCCGATGATCCGCTTGTCGCTGGCATCGCTGATTTTGATGTGCAGACCGAACAATATTATCTGCATGTCGATCCGGCCAATCGGGTGCTGGCGACCACGCGGACAGATGTGGTGACGTGGTATCACAGCCCCAATGGTGCGGTGGACATGCCGGTTGTCTGGACGCGGGATTGGGGTTTGGGCCGCGTGTATTTCAACGCGCTGGGGCATCAGGCTGATATCATCGCGTCTGGTCCGGCCCACGATATGCTGTCGCGGGGGCTGATCTGGGCCGCACAGGGCAAGGCGGCAGCCCACGGGCAGAATATCGCGCATCTGCAGGCCGCGGGCAATCATTGGTAGCTTGACCATCCGCCCCCAACGCCGCAATTTGCACCGCAATTAATCACAGGACAGCCCATGGCCAGCACTGCCCCCTTTGCCAAATTCGAATGGATGATCGCGTGGCGCTATATCCGCGCCAAACGGGCCGAAGGCGGGGTGAGCGTGATGACGTGGATTTCGCTGATCGGTGTAACGCTCGCGGTGTTTGCGCTGATCGCAACGCTGGCCGTGCGGTCGGGGTTCCGTGCTGAATTTGTCGACACCATCCTTGGGTCCAACGCCCATGTGGCGGTCTATAAACAGATGCCAATCGCTGGCACGAACCAAGTGCTGCGGACCATTTCGGACTATGACGCGCTGGCGCAAAACCTGTCGCAAATCGATGGGATCACCCGCGCCGCGCCCATTGTGCGCGGGCAAGTCATGGCCAACCGCACCAACCGCAATACCGGCATCGAAGTCTATGGCATCACGCTGGAAAACCTGAAAACCATCCCGCGCATCGCCGACCCGATCGAAGCGCAAGGCAGCATAGACCGCTTTGACCAAGGCATCGCCATCGGCTCTGGCGTGGCGCGCGAATTGGGGGCTATCGTGGGCGACCGGATCAAGGTCATCAGCCCCAATGGCGTGCGCACGGCCATGGGCACCAGCCCGCGCACCAACGCCTATGAGATCATCTATATCTTTACCGCTGGCCGCTACGACATCGACCGCACGCGGGTCTATATGCCGCTGGCCGAGGCGCAGACATTCTTTAACCGCGACGGCCTTGTGGACGAGATTGAGGTCATGGTTGCAGACCCCGACACTGTCGATGATCTGTTGCCCGATGTGCTGGGCGCTGGCGGGCAGGGGACGCTGGTCTGGACATGGCGCGACAGCGCAGGATCGTTCCTGCGCGCGCTGAGTGTTGAGGATAACGTCATGTTTGTCATCCTGTCGATCCTTGTACTGATCGCGTCGATGAACATCATTTCGGGGTTGATCATGCTGGTCAAAAACAAGGGGCGCGATATCGGTATTCTGCGCACCATGGGCCTGAGCGAGGGGTCAATCCTGCGCATCTTTTTCATCTGCGGCGCAGGGATCGGTACGCTGGGCACGATCGTAGGCGTGATCCTTGGCTGCCTGTTCGCGCTGTATATCGATCAGATTTTCAGCTTTGTGAACTACGTCGCGGGTGGGGGTGTTTGGGATCCGTCGATCAGGGGCATCTACGAATTGCCTGCGCAATTGCGGCTACAGGACGTCCTGAAATCCGTGTCGCTGTCGCTGGGCCTGTCGTGGATCATCACGATCTTTCCCGCACGCCGCGCCGCCCGCATGAACCCGGTAGAGGCATTGCGCTATGAATAATATCCTGTCCCTGTCGGGTATCACCAAAGGCTATAATATCGGCAAACCCAACGCGGTGACCGTGCTGCAAGGCACCGACCTGCATGTGGCTAAGGGCGAGGTCGTGGCCCTCGTCGCGCCCTCCGGTGCGGGCAAGTCCACACTGCTGCATATCGCGGGGCTGCTTGATACGGCGGACGCGGGCACCGTGGAAATTGCGGGTCAGGATATGACCATGTTGTCGGACCGCAAACGCACCGCCATGCGCCGTAACGATGTGGGATTTATCTATCAATTCCACCACTTACTGCCCGAATTTACAGCGCTGGAGAACATCATCCTCCCACAGTTAGCTAATGGGGTAAGTGATGCGGATGCCGCCGCGCGCGCCACCGAATTGCTGACCCGCGTCGGCATCGCGGATCGCGGCGCACATCGGCCCGCCGCCTTGTCGGGCGGGGAACAGCAACGTGTAGCGTTTTGTCGCGCATTGGCCAACAAGCCCCAGCTATTGCTGGCGGATGAACCCACGGGCAACCTTGATCCCGACACCTCTGATCGCGTATTTGACGCGCTGATGGAATTGGTGCGCGGCACCGGCCTTGCCGCCGTGATCGCCACCCACAACCTAGAGCTGGCCGCGCGGATGGACCGCATGGTGCGCATGACCGCAGGAAAACTGGAAACACTATGAAGATTACCGTCCAAGAGATTGAAACAAAAGCCAAAGCCGCGATGATCGCCCATGGTGCAGGTGACGGGCAAGCCGCCCATGTTGCGCGCGCTGTCGCACGGGCCGAGGCGCTCGGCAATGTGATTTGCGGGCTTTATTACCTCGAAAGTTATTGCACGCAGCTGGCCTCTGGCCGTTTGAATGGGACCGTTGATCCGGTCGTGACCAAGCCACGCGGCAGCGCCGTGCTGGCGGATGCGAAATTCGGGTTCGCGCAGCCTGCCTTTGCCGCCGGTCTTGATCTGGCCGTGGACACAGCACGCGAAAACGGGGTCGCCACCTTGGCCGTTGCCAACGCGCATACCTGCACGTCATTGGGTTTCTTCACCGAACAGATCGCCGCACGCGGGCTGATCGCGATCGGCATGACCAACGCATCCCCCGTCGTGGCACCCCCGGGCGGGAACAAGGCCGTGATCGGCACCAATCCCATCGCCATGACCGTGCCGGGTGACGGCGCACCTGCGATGCATTTTGATTTCTCCACCTCCGCCGTGGCCTTGGGCAAAATCACAATGGCCAAAGCCGCGGGCGAGAAGATCCCCACAGGCTGGGCCGTGGACGCGAACGGCAATGACACCACCGATCCGACGGCTGCCTTGGGCGGCGCGCTTGTGTCCGCTGGCGGGTATAAGGGCTGGGGCTTTGGTCTGATGGTCGAACTGCTGGCCGCTGGCATGACAGGCTCGGTCAACTCGCTTGATGTGAAGGGGCTCAAGCTGCCCGACGGCCCACCGCATGGGCTTGGGCAGTTCTATATCCTGATGGACCCTGCGACCTACGGCGACAATTTCGCCGACCGCTTTGCCCGTGTCGCGGACGCGGTGGCCGAACAGGATGGCGCGCGTATTCCTGGCGCAAATCGCACCGCAATGGACGTCATCGACGTGCCAGATGCGCTGTGGACGCAAACGCTGGCCTTGGCCGCAAAATGATGATCCGCGCGGGCCTTTTGATTTGTGTGGCGCTGGTTTTGGCCAGCTGCACCGACAGACGGCCCGCGCCTGTGCGCGGTGAGGCGTATATTATCGAACGCGATGTGGGCGGCCAGTTTATCAGCGACTAAGCGGACTGCTCCATGCTCAAACGCTGGGGCGGGCCTGTGGAAATCCGCCATTACTGTGCCTCGGCTTTCGTTATTTTTACGACGCTGCCCAATGTCTGCATCGCGCCAGACGCCAAAATCGGGTTCCACAGCTCGGACGTGAATGTGGGCTTTGTCGGCAACCCGCAAATGGCGAAATATCTGCGTGGGCGGATCAAGCAACAGTTCCTCGCCGAATGGCAATTCGTGCCTAACACCGACATTCATTTGGTCAGCGCACGGGATTACGTGGCGCTTGATCCGCAAACGTGACCGTGCAGCTGACGTTCACGGCCCGCTGACATTCATGTGAGAACGCGCAACTTTTGTGACGGGCAAGGCGTGCTTGGGCTAAACACGTCGTAACTGACCAAAAAGGAAATACCCCATGCGCATTTTGCTTTCTGCCGCTCTGGCCCTTGCCACAACAACCGCACAGGCTGGCGCTGTCAGCTTTGCCTCGGGTTGGAAGGAACAGAAACTAACGCTGTTTTCCTCCAATGATTATTCATTCGGCAACAGCCTGTCGATGACATCCAACGGATCGGTCAGCATCGCATGGACTCGCGTAGGCCAAGGCGATTGGGGCGCAGACGCCGCATCATGGAACTGGGCCGTCAGCCAATCCGTCCCCGCAACTGACCTGTCGCGCAAAGGTGGCGATGACCGCAATATCTCGGTCTATTTCGTCTTTGTTCCCGCCGACGTGGCCCCGTCACTGGCGGGCGCTGGCATCCGGTCGCTGCTGGGGCGAGATGACGTGCGCGTCATGCAATACGCGTGGGGCGGCAACCACGGGCGCGGCTCAATCATCAAATCTCCCTACGGACGCGGCGGCGTGACCATCCCCCTGCGCCAAGCAGGTACAGGCTCCGTATCTGAAAGCGTGAACCTCGCTGCGGATTACGCCCGCGCATTCGGCGGGACCAAGGGCGCGCTGATCGGGCTGGCCGTCTCAGGCGACAGCGACGACACGAACACCGTGATCAAAGCGACTGTCAGCAACCTCAACCTGCGCTGATTGATCCAGATCAATGTGACCCTCCTGCGTTGGCGCTATGCTATAAGCATAACAAAACAGCAGGAGTGCGCGATACGGATTTTATGGGTAGCAGCTTTGGGGCTGGCGGGCCGCGTTGAACTGGCCGAGCCGGACGGCGCAAAATCCTTCATGAACAACTGCGCGTCCTGCCACGGCGCAGACGCAAAGGGCGGCGGGGCAATGTCGCGGCACCTGATCAAAACGGCCCCCGACCTGACGACGCTATCGGCCCGCAACGGCGGGATATTCCCGATAAACTACGTCATGAGCACCATCGACGGTTTCAACCGCGCACTACACTTTTCCGGTGCCATGCCAGAGTTCGGCGCAAATGGCATGGGCGACACCATAGTGTGGTATAGCGCGCCGGCCTAGGAATCCCCGTACCGGCGGATTTGCTGGCGCTGACGGAGTATTTGGAAGGGTTGCAGGGGTAGCTGTAGAATCTCGTTAGCAAAAGACACGCAAAGTTGCCTTCACTTTAGTTGAAGAACTTCTTCCCGCGAAACGCGCCCGAATTGAGGCTGCTCTTTAGCTGTCTAAGATCGGATGCATCAACCTGCTTGTGAATAACACGGTGGCAAGTTGGGCAAAGAACCATAAAGTCATCGGGGATCATATATCGCCGTGTTTCGCCTTCTTTCATACCGGAAATGGGTCTTGCATGGTGAACATCGAGGGGCGTGTTATTAAGAGGGCCCGAATAACCATACTTTATTTTTGGATCTAGACCACATCCTTGGCAAATTGCTCCGACGGCCTTCAACACCAGTGGTCTGACATTCGAAGCACGTTCGATGCGTTTAGAAAGTGCGTATTTTCGACTTTCTTCTATACTCGTTGAACCTGCGTCTTCTAACATAATATCGCCTGGGGTCGTGCCACCTTGATCAATCAAAAATTCGTATGCAGCTAACATTTTTTCAAAATCTGCATTAAATTTATCCGGATTAATCATGTTTGCGTCATAGGTTTTACCAAATGAATGCGCAGCCATATAGCCCTGTGGCAGTGCATCAAGCGATCCTAAATCGATCGGATCATTATCAAATTGAGCCGCAAATTTTCCTGCTTTTAGCTCAAGTTCGTAAGCAGTTCGTCTTAGATAATCGCGCCCGGCTTTTACTCCAAATCCTTCGTATGCAGCTGTTGTACCTTGGTTAAGAGAAAGTGTTATCTGCTGACTTTGCGGATTGATCAAATAGACAACATAAAACCCTTTGGTTGCGGACTCTGTAATGAGGGGATCAAAAAACCTAGCCAAGGGACAGACGCCCAATTTCCACTTCCGAAGCTAGCTTTTACCTTTAGGTCGTACGGCAAGAATATAATTTGCTATTTTGCTTCAATAGCAACGTCGTGGCGAACGAAATTACCGAATTCACTTTTTGCAAATTTCTTCGCACGCTCAAATGCGTAATCGGTTGCAATGCGTGACAACATTTCATGTAGCAAAATAGTTTCTCCTAAACATCCAGCTCCTCAACAAACTGGGCGTTCTCCTGAATATACTGATACCGCAGTTCTGGCTTCTTACCCATCAGACGCTCGACCAGATCGGCGGTATCCCCCGGCTCGTCGTCATACACGGTCACGCGGATCAGTTTGCGGGTGGTTGGGTCCATCGTGGTTTCTTTTAGGTCCTTCGCGTCCATTTCGCCCAAACCCTTAAAACGTTGCACGTCGATTTTACCCTTACCACCCAAACCCTTGGCCAGCGCCTCGTCCTTGGCGGCGTCGTCTTGCACATACAAACGGTGTGCGCCTTGGGTCAGACGATAGAGCGGCGGACAGGCCAGATACAGGTGCCCTTGGTCAATTAGCGGACGCATTTGGGTAAAGAAGAATGTCATCAGCAGTGACGCAATATGCGCCCCGTCGACGTCCGCATCGGTCATGATAATGATCTTGTCATAGCGCAGATCATCGACGTTGAATTTCGTGCCCATGCCGACGCCCAACGCCTCGCACAGGTCGTTAATTTCGGCGTTGGTGTTGATCTTGTTGGACGCAGCGCCCAGCACGTTCAGGATCTTACCCTTGAGCGGCAGCAGCGCTTGGTTCACACGGTTGCGCGCGCCTTTGCCAGACCCGCCCGCGCTGTCTCCCTCCACGATGAACAGCTCGGTCCCCTCGCGGTTTTTGGCGGTGCAATCGGTCAGTTTTCCGGGCAGCCGCAGCTTTTTCGTGGCCGTTTTGCGCGCAGTTTCCTTTTCCATCTTGCGGCGCAGGCGTTCCTCGGACCGCAGCACAAGGAAATCAAGGATCGCACCCGCGGCCTTGGTATCGGCGGCCAGCCATGTGTCAAAGTGGTCGCGCACGGCCAGATCGACCATTTTCTGCGCTTCGGTCGTGGCTAATCGGTCCTTGGTCTGGCCCACAAATTCCGGTTCGCGAATAAAGCACGATACCAGCGCGCAGCCGCCCGTTGTCAGATCCTCGCGCGTGATTTGCGCGGCCTTTTTGTTGCTGACCCGCTCACCGTAGGCTTTGACGCCCTTCAACACCGCAGACCAGAACCCGATCTCGTGTGTGCCGCCCTCGGGGGTTGGCACGGTGTTACAATAGGATTGGATGAACCCGTCGCGGGCAGGGGTCCAGTTGATCGCCCATTCCACCTTGCCGGGCTGGCCGAATTTTTCCTGAAAATCGACGGTGCCAGCGAATGGTTTTTCCGAATAGGTCGTGGATGATCCCAGCGTTTCGCCCAGATAATCGGCCAAGCCACCGGGAAAGTGGAACGTGGCCTCTAGCGGGGTTTCCTTGTCGTCGATTGCCGTTTTCCAGCGAATTTCAACGCCCGAAAACAGATAGGCCTTGGACCGGATCGATTTGAACAATCGCGCAGGTTTGAAACGGTGCGATCCAAAAATCTGGTCATCAGCGTGAAAGGTCACGGTTGTGCCGCGCCGGTTGGGGGCGGCACCGACCTTTTCTACCGGCCCTTGCGGGATGCCGCGTGAAAACCGCTGTTCAAACAGCTCTTTGTTGCGGGCCACTTGCACGACCATGCTGTCGGACAATGCGTTCACAACGGACGCCCCCACACCGTGCAAACCACCCGATGTCTGATAGGCCTTGCCGCTGAATTTCCCGCCTGCGTGCAAGGTGCATAGGATCACCTCTAGTGCGGATTTATCGGGGAATTTGGGGTGCGGATCAATCGGGATACCACGGCCGTTGTCGCGTACCGTGACCGAATAATCGGCGTGCAATTCCACCTCGATCCGATTGGCGTGGCCCGCGACCGCCTCATCCATAGAGTTATCAAGCACCTCGGCCACAAGGTGATGCAGCGCACGTTCATCCGTGCCGCCGATATACATACCGGGGCGTTTGCGCACAGGCTCCAGCCCCTCAAGCACCTCGATGCTGTCGGCGTTATAATCGTCGGGGCCATTGGATGACAAAAGATCGTCGGACATGGGTGCGCTGCTCTGTGTTTTTTGGTGTTGGCCCATTGTGTCAGGGTCCACCGCGCAGGGCAATCGGGTTTCCCATGCTAACGCGCAGTTGGTGGGCCTTCGGGTGGGCGATTAAGGATGGTTTCAATCTCTGCCATCTGCTGGGGCGTCAGCGGGCCGTGATCTAGTGCACCGCACAGGTCGGTCACCTGTTCTGGCGTGCGAAACCCCGGGATCGGCAGGGCGCTGGGGCTGCGCGCCCAAAGCCACGGAAACGCACCCTGCGCAAGGTTGCGCCCACCGCTGGTCAGCACATCACGCACACCGTTCAGTTGCGCCAGATGGGTGTCTTTAATCTTGCCGTCTTGGAAATAGGCCATCCAGCCCTCGTCGGTGCCGCGCACATCGTCTGCCTTGAACTGTGTACCCGCATCATATTTGCCGCCAAAAATGCCCATGGCCAGCGGGGACCGCACCAGCCCCGTCACACCCGCAGCTTGGATCGCAGGGACCATATGTTCGGCGCGAAAAAACACGTTCATCGCATGTTCGAGGGCCCTAAACCCGTCACGATCCGCAAAGGCGGCCAGCCGGTCGGGGAAATCCGTGGACCAGCCCTATCCACCAATCGCCCCCTCGGCTGGCATCCGGTCAAGTTCATCAAAGATCGGGGTGGCGGTGGCGATGTCCATGTCGTTGGGATGCATCAGCAACAGATCAATATGGTCGCGCCCGAACCGTTTGCGCGACGCATCCAGTGACACCCGCACCATCGCAGGGTCGGTGACCATATCGCCCAACGTCTTGACCTGCGTATCAATCGCCCAGCCAAACTTGGTCACGACGGTCACATCGGGGTGGGATGTCAGGGCCTTGCCCAGCACCACCTCTGAATGGCCCGCGCCGTAGGCTTACGCGCTGTCGAACAGGCGCACGCCGTGGTCAATGGCCGTGTGAATGGCGCGGGTCGAGACAGTGTCATCAACAACGCCCTATCCAACCGCACGGCCATCCGCCGTGAACGGCCCGCCAATGGCCCTACAGCCAAGGCCAAGTGTTGGCGTCTTTGTGTCCAGATATGATGTCATGATGTCTCTCCTAATAGCGCGGTGTAGATACCGATTTTATGGGTCAGATAGGTTTCACAAGCGGCCAGATCAGCGCGTCTTTGAGCCAGCCGCATGCGCGCTTGGGGCTCACTGTCGCAATCAGGCGCATGGGCCGACTGGGCAAAGCGTTTCACGTTTGCCAGCGGCATGCCTGTGCTGCGCAAATGCCCCAAGGTCACAAGCCACGTCAGCGTATCGCCGTGAACGTCGCGCCAGCCTTGGGCATTGTGGGCGATTTTCGGCAGCATGCCGGATTTTTCATAAAACCGTATGGTGGCTTGGCTAAGGCCCGCGTGGGCGGCGGCTGGTGCGATGGGCATGGTCTGTCTCCGATGTGTGTTTGGTCTTGCTAGGCTATTGGAGTAACTCCAAGTCAAGCGATTGCTTGCGGTGCGTCAAGGGGCGGCTAAACTGATGCCAAATCAGATGGGATTATTGATGCGGATTTTCTTTACAGGCGGCAGCGGCAAGGCGGGTAAATACAGCGTGGCGCATTTGCGCGGGCTGGGGCATCACGTGGTGAATGCCGATCAGGTGCCATCGGGCAATGACGGGCCGGAACTGCTGCTTGATCTGACCGACAGCGGGCAGGTCATCGGGGCCATGTCTCAGTTTGTGGATTTTGATGAACTTGATGCTGGTACAGGCGTGCCGAAATACGATGCGGTTGTGCATTTCGCCGCCATGCCCCGCGTGATGATTGGCACCGATGCAGAGTGTTTTCGCATCAACACCATGTCTACATATAATGTAATCGAGGCGGCGGCGAAACTCGGCATCCCCAAGGTGATCTTCGCCAGTTCCGAGACAACATATGCCGTGTGCTTTGCCGATGGACATATGGACCCCGATTATGTGCCCATCGATGAAAACCACCCCACCGTGCCGCATGACAGCTATGCGATGTCCAAGGTCTGTAACGAGGCGACGGCGCGGTCGTTTCAGGCGCGCACAGGCAGCGACATTTACGGGCTTCGGCTGAACAACGTGATTGAACCCCATGAATACGCAAAAAATTTCCCAGCATTCATGGATGATCCTGCCAGCAGGCGGCGCAATATCTTTGCCTATATCGACGCGCGCGATCTGGGGCAGATGGTCGAACGCTGCCTGATGGTTGACGGGTTGGGGTACGAGGTATTCAACGTCTCCAACGACGATTGTTCCGTGGGCATCCCCAGCGCAGAGGTGCGGGCGCGGTTCTATCCCGACGTGCCATTGGCCCGCGAGATGGGCGCGTTTGAGACGTTTTATGACAACACCAAAGCCAAACAAATGCTCGGCTTTGCGCCGACCCATTCATGGCGCGATGTGTTGCAACCATGATGGGTTAAAACCCATCCTACGCTTCAGCGACCTGTAGCAGCAGGCTGGTCAGCGGGCTGGCGGCGGTGCAGGCGGCCACAATCGACTGTGGCAGATCAGCGGGCGTGCCAATATCCGTGGTCGCCACGCAGCCCTTCATACGCAAAAGATGCCCTGCCGGATGGTCGGCGGGATAGGCGGGTGGCACCCGTTTCAACGCGGGTTCACGCAAGGTGAAACCGGCCTTGCCAATCTGGTCCATGATCCCTGTGATCCGTTTTGTGTCGAGGTCCACAAACTTGCGCCAATCTTCCAGAACGGGTTTGTCGAACCCCATCATGCCCGTGCCAACGGTCACATAACCCACCCCGATCCCGAAGAAGAACACAGGGTTCTGACGGGCATCGCTGTCCAGCGTCCAAATCATATGCAGGTGGGTTTTATAGGGCGTTTTATCCTTGGAAAACCGCACATCGCGGTGCGGGCGAAACAGCTTGGGCTTCACCGGCGTATCCACAAGCGCGGATAGAGGATCGGTCAGCGTGTCGAGCAGCCCAAGCGCAGCGGGCTTAAGCACGCTGTCATACGTTCCGCGATGATCATCCCACCATGCCTTGGCGTTATTGGCGGCAAGCTGGGCATAGAACGCTTGCGCAGCGGTGATCAGATCTTGGGTCATTGCAAACTCTCTGGACGGGGGGGATGAACAGGCCTAAGCCTAAGGATATGGAAGCCATCGCACAAACCTATTCTGAACACCGGCGGGCGATCTTGACGTTGGGCGGGCCGCTGATTGCGTCGCATCTGGCGCAGTTCGCGATCCATATGACCGACACGATCATGCTGGGCTGGTATGACGTGACCGCACTTGCCGCCGCCACAATCGCCACAACGATGTATTTCGTGACCTTTATCATGGGGGCGGGTTTTGCCTTTGCTGTCACGCCCATGGTCGCCGCAGCGGCGGAAGAGGGCGACGATGTACAAGTCCGCCGCGTCACCCGCATGGGGTTGTGGCTATCAATCGCCTATGGGCTGGTGTTCACGGTGCCGATGCTGCTGGCCGAACCGATCCTGCTGGCTATGGGCCAAGACGCGCAGGTCGCAGCGCTGGCGCAGGATTATCTGGTCATTGCGGGCTGGCAAATGGTGCCCGCGCTAATGGTGATGACGCTGAAATCTTATCTGGCCGCATTGGAGCATACGGCGATCATTCTGTGGGCCACCATTGGGACGGCAGTGCTGAACGCAGGGATCAATTATGCGCTGATCTTTGGCAATCTTGGGGCGCCCGAACTTGGCATTCAGGGCGCGGCCATTGCATCGCTGATCGTGACCATCGCGACGATGGTGATTCTGTTTGCATATGGCTTGCGGACCTTGCCGCAATACAAGCTGCTGCAAAACGTCTGGAAACCCGATACTGAGATTTTGGCCCGTGTGTTCAAACTTGGCTGGCCCATCGGGCTGACGTCCTTGGCCGAGGGCGGGTTGTTCAGCGCCAGCGCCGTC
Organism: Yoonia sp.; assembly: GCA_029250945.1. Classification (GTDB taxonomy): domain Bacteria; phylum Pseudomonadota; class Alphaproteobacteria; order Rhodobacterales; family Rhodobacteraceae; genus Yoonia. Next base: position 7,142 of record JAQXEG010000005.1, on the reverse strand, counting down.
ATGATGGGCTGGATCGGCCCGCTGGACCTGGCCGCGCATGGCATCGCAATCCAATTGGCCAGCCTGACATTCATGGTCCACATCGGGTTTTCCCAAGCCGCCACCGTGCGGGCTGGGCGGGCCTTGGGTCGCTCGGATGAGATCAGCCTGCGACGCGGAGCGACCATGGCGATCGCGATGTCGGCGTGCTTTGCAATTGCGACAATGGCGGTGTTCCTGCTGATGCCAGAGCTGCTGATCAAGCTGTTCATCGACCCCGCAGAGCCCGCAAAGGACACGCTGTTGCAAATCGGTGTCTCGCTTTTGGCGATGGCGGCGCTGTTCCAAGTGGTTGACGCCGCACAGGTGCTGGCGCTTGGCCTGTTGCGCGGGGTGCAGGACACAACCGTGCCGATGATCATGGCGACGATCAGCTATTGGATCGTGGGGCTGCCGATCAGCTATGTGCTAGCGTTCCCGCTGGGCATGGGCGGTGTGGGCATCTGGCTGGGGCTTGTGGTCGGGCTAACGGTCGCGGGCATCTTGATGATGTGGCGGTTTTGGCGGCAGGCGGTGTTTATCAACGCGGCCTAGCCAGCTTCTGCCTCGCGGGCGCGGATCAGGCGGTCGGCCTTTTTGCGGACAAGCACCGTGCGCAGATCATGCATCGCCAGCAGCAGGGCATCGGTGACGTCTTCCAACTGCGCCTCTGCCGCCTTGGATTGCACCCATTGGGTCGTGATGACCGTGCCCAAGAAGCCGAGTTCCGCAAACTCGCCCAAGTCGCAACCGCATGGGAGCTGCTGTTGACCAAAGTTGGTGGCGATATTGGCGAAGGTAACGCGATCACCACAATAGTAAATGAGGCAAATCAAATGCTGGGGGCTGATTTGTCGTGCAAAGCAGTTGGCAGGTACGAAGATGGTCAGTGCCTAAAGGCGCCAATATACACAAATGTCGTCTTCGGGGATGATTACTTTTGGTCGGACGATCCTGAACGTGTTCATCCCAAGTATTTTTGGGTTACAAAACCCTACATCCGCAGTGTTAATTTCCGGTCGTCTGCCCTTCTCAATTTGTCTGCGGAAGAGCTGATCGTTGACAGGGGGTCAACGATGTCTTTGGACGTGATTGGAAAATCCACAACGCAGAGGTGTTGGATGAGCAGGCTGGAAGTAGGTCGCCTGTCAGCAACTTAACCTGCGAAGATTGTTCGTTTTTCAATAGTCGGCTGTCTTATGCGCTGCTGGATGATTTCAGAAACCCTCAACTTGTCGCATCCACAGTATTTGTTGAGGATGCGAATGAATTCAAACCAACGATGAGCTTTCGAACCTTCCTTGATGCGCCCGTCTTGTTCGTCGGAAGAGATACCGAAGAAAATCTAAGAAACTATGACCGTGAACGCCTCGAAGACATTGATCTGGGATCATACGTGCAGTGGGCGTTTTACGAAACAGGCAGCTATTGTGTGAATGAGGCAGACTACAACTCTCTACAAGAGCACTTGAAAGAGCGGGATGAAGCTGCGCGGCGCGAATACAATGAACGTATCGCTGTACAAGATGTGAAAGAGGGGGAATTGCTCGAACCTGTTCCGCCCTTGATGAGCGGCCTTTTCGCTTCGGATTTTTGGACTGTAGCGAAATTCCACGATACAATGAACACCGGTCAACGATTTACGAAAACTGCCAACTATATTTGTCTCTTAGGATACGAAGACATTGAACCGCTGTTGCGAAACAAAGTCCTCGATCAGTTAGCAAAAGTGTATATTCGCTGGGCCCTAACCCAACCCCTTACAAAACCCAATAATCCGGTTGCACGCTTCTTCCAGCGCCTCATTTGACGTAGCATAGCTGACGCGGAAGTTGGGCGATAGGCCGAAGGCTGCGCCGAATACCACGGCCACGCCGGTTTCTTCGAGCAACGCTGTCGCGAATACTTCGTCGTTTTCGATCAATGTGCCCGCGGCGGATGTCTTGCCGATGCAGCCCGCGATGGATGGATAGACGTAGAACGCGCCTTCGGGGCGGGGGCATTTGATGCCTGGTGCTTGGTTGAGCATATCGACCACCAGATCGCGGCGGGTGACGAACAATTCATTGTTGGGCGCTAGGAAATCTTGGGTGCCGTTCAACGCCTCGACAGCCGCCCATTGACTGATCGAACAGGGGTTGGACGTGGATTGTGACTGCACTTTGCGGATCGCCTTGATCAACACCTCTGGCCCCGCCGCGTAGCCGATGCGCCAGCCTGTCATGGCGTATGCTTTGGACACGCCGTTCATGGTCAGCGTGCGGTCGTATAGCTGGGGTTCCACCTGCGCGGGCGTACAGAATTTGAAATTGCCGTAAGCCAGATGTTCATACATGTCATCGGTCATCACCCACACATGCGGATGGCGCAGCAGCACATCGGTCAATGCCTTCAGCTCTGACCAGCTATAGCCTGCGCCTGTGGGGTTCGACGGCGAATTGAACAAGAACCATTTGGTGTTCGGTGTGATCGCGGCCTCAAGCTGATCCGCAGTGATCTTATACCCCTGTTCCATCACGCCTTCGATGAACACAGGTTCACCGCCGCCCAGCTTGACCATATCGGGGTAGCTGACCCAATAGGGCGCGGGAATGATCACCTCGTCACCTGCGTTCAGGGTCGCCATGAAGGCATTATAGATCACCTGCTTGCCGCCGGTACCCACGGTCACTTGGGACGGGGTGTAGGTCAGTTCATTGTCGCGGGCGAATTTGGCGCAGATCGCCTCTTTCAACTCGGGGATGCCATCGACGGCTGTGTATTTCGTCTTTCCGTCGGCAATCGCGGTCACGGCCGCGTCCTTGATGTTCTGGGGGGTGTCGAAATCCGGCTCACCTGCGCCTAGACCAATCACATCACGACCGGCGGCCTTTAGCTCTTGGGCCTTGGTGGTCACGGCGATCGTGGGGGATGGTTTCACGCGGTCGAGTGTCGCAGACAGAAAAGACATAAGGGGCATCCGGTGGTTAATTGAACTCAGACCTGTCATAGGGTGGTGCACGACCCTGACGCAAGTAAAAGGACGACCCAAATGACCCCGACAGATGACACAAACTGGTTTAGCGACGAAGCAGCAACCTTTGGCGACCGGCTTGCAGGCGCGCGCGAGGCGGCGGGGCATACCCAAGACACGTTGGCCAAACAGTTGGGTGTCGAGGTGACGTCTGTGGACGCATGGGAAAACGACCTGCGTGAACCACGGGCAAACCGGTTGCAGATGCTGTCGGGCATGTTGGGCGTGTCGCTTGTGTGGCTGCTGACGGGCGAAGGCGAAGGGCCAGAAGAACCGACAGAAGTATTGACCGACGACGCCGATATCGCCAGCGTTCTCAAACAGATGCGCGTGCTGCGGGCAGAAATGTTGCGGGCCGCACAAGACATGGGGCGGCTTGAGAAAAAGCTGCGCCTCATGTTGCGGGCCTAAGCCATGACCGAAACACGCGAAGTCATGATTAAGCGGATGCGGATGCGGTCCATGCGGCGTGGGATCAAGGAAATGGACCTGATCCTGTCGGACTTTGCCCGCCGGGCGCTGGACGATATGGATGCGGACGCATTGGCGCAGTTTGACGCGCTTCTGGCCGAAAACGATCACGACCTTTACGCATGGATCGGGGGGAACGCCGTAGTACCTGCACCTTTTGCGGCGCTGGTTGCACAGATCGCGGCAGGGGCCACGGGGCTGACGAAGCCAACCGTGGATTAACCGGCGCGGCTTAACGCAATTTTTGCTTATGTGGTTCAGAACGATGTCTGAGCAGATAAGACCGGAGATTGTGAAAATGAGCATTCATGCTGAGGTAAACCCCGAAAACGACAGTGGCGGGACCGCCCATGCGGCCGCTTTTATGAACAGCTATCTGGATTCGCTGACCCTTGTGGAACGGCTTCACCGGCTGTTGCTGGACGTGATCAAAGATGAATTTGAACGCGTCGGCATGCTGGAAATCAACGCGGTGCAAGCGTTGCTGCTGTTCAACGTCGGCGATAATGAGGTGACGGCGGGGGAGTTGAAAACCCGTGGCTATTACCAAGGGTCCAATGTCAGCTATAACCTTAAAAAACTGGTCGATACCGGTTTCATGCACCACCAACGGTCTGAGATTGACCGAAGGTCCGTGCGGGACAGCCTGACGCAAAAGGGGAGCGAGGTGCGCAAAATCGTGGGCGAGCTGTTCGCGAGCCATGCCGCCAGACTGATGAGTAGGGGTGTGCTCGATCATCAAGGGATCGAGGATATCACAACAGCCCTACGGCGCGTGGAACGCTATTGGACCGAATAAATCCGCTGTATCTACTAGCGTGGCGTGATCCAAAGGGGCCGCTACCGCGGCATTTTTGATATAAGAAATTTGCACGTGATCACGTCAATTTAGCCGTGCGCGGCAGGTGTACGCGACGTTGCGATTTTATCCCTTCGGGGCCATTGATTGTGGTGCTCCACCCAACATCATAGACGTCAGTTCCCGCAACAATTTGCGCCGCATCGCATTTTCATAATCTGCAAATCCGTTGGCGATCTCGGTAAACGCGCCGGGGCCCCGGATGACCTCGGATCGGAAATAGGCGGGCAGGGTGATTGCGTCCTCATCATCCGTGGTTTGCACCACAAGGCCGTTCACCGTTACCCCGTCAAACGGAAACGCGGCATAGGCAGATGCGGGGCCGAACCCGTCATTGTTGACCCCGTCGCCTGCCAAGTCAATTGTGCGGGATTCGCAGTCCGGAACGCGGGCAAATTGCGTGGACGCATACCCCAACGCATAGCCCATCGCGGTGGGAAAATCGTCACCCATGCGGGCGCTGCGCCCGATGGCTTGGGCGGCACGGAACAAATCCTCTGGCGTGGTAATGGTCTGCCAATCCAGCAAAACCTGCTGGCGATAGCGGCCAGACCATTCGAAGACAAACAACGAAACAGGATCTGGGCTGATGAAAAATGCGGCCTCCACAGCGGGGTCAATCAACGCCCGCGCTACCCCGGCACGTTGCAACTGGTCCTCGGCGGCATCCACCGATGACGACACATCCATCGCCAGGATTAGCGCAAGGCGGCACGCATCAACTGGTGCCGCCCATAGTGCCGCGCAAATTGCGGCTGCCTTTACCAATGGCCGATGTTTGGCATGCTCGCCCAAGGCTCTGCCACAGCAAGGTTGTCACCCGCTTGCAGCAACTCAACCGAGATATTATCGGGCGAGCGGACAAAGGCCATACGCCCTTCACGCGGCGGGCGATTGATCACCACGCCATTGTCCATCAGCTTTTGGCATAGCACGTAAATGTCGGGTGTTTCATAGGCCAAATGCCCAAAATGGCGACTATCAGACGGTAGCTCATCATCGCCATCCCAGTTATACGTCAGCTCAATCGGGCGATCCTCTTGACCGGGAGGGGCCATGAAAACCAACGAAAATCGGCCGCCTTCATTTTCATGCCGATGGGTTTCTTTCAGCCCCAATAATTCGTAAAACGCCATTGATTTTTCGAGGTCTTTGACACGGACCATCGTGTGTAAATACTTCAGGCTCATTGCTTTTCTCCACTTGTGGTTTTCAACAACGTAGCACGCGGTGGCCTGATCACAATTGCTTAGAACGAGGATCGGAGATCAAATCCGATGGATTGATAGTCGCGGTCAAACAGGTCCGGGTTGCTGCGATTGCGGCGGGCCTCAAGGTTGACCACAGGCTCAAACCCGTAGAACGCCAACTCGGGGAATTGCATTGGCAGCGTGACGCCGACATTCGTGTCATTGCGCGGCCCGGCGACATAGAACGATTCGTCAAAAGACCGCTCTTCGTAATCCGCGCTGATGCCGAAACGTGTGTTGAGGATCGGCTCGGCAAAGTCATATCCGATGCGGTATTTCAGGGACGTATAATCGGAATCGGCGGCGGCTGATGTCTTGCGGGTTCCCGTAACACCAAACGTAAACCGGTCCTGATTGTCGCGCACATGCACCCAAGATGCGCCCAGCGTTGTCTTGAAATCAAAGCGGCTGCTGTCGTCGTCAAATTCCTCGGCACGTTGGCGGGCGGCAGAAAATGACAGCGTATCGCGATCGCCAAGCGGCACGGATTGCGCGATGCGCGCGTCAATATATTGTGTTGTCAGATAGGTGTCTGACAGGGCCAGTGCCTTGCCGCTCCAATTACGGCCGAACTTGAGCGTAAAGGTCGTCGGGCCAAATCCGTCCGCCAAAATGCGGCGATGCGTGATCCCGAAATCCAACGCCGATGTCGCGTAATCCGACCCGTCGATGTCAGGCACAAGGGCTGCGGATGTGTTGCTCAGCCGGTAGTCGATAAAACTCCCTGTTGCGGTCAAAAAGGTGGCCGAGACATCATCAAGATGAAGCCGGTATTGTGATGAAAATCCGCCTGAAATTTCGAACCTCGACAGGGCGCGGCTGCTTGGTTGCAGTGTCAGGGGGAAATCCAGTCCGGGCAGGTAATAGATTTCTGCCGTGCTGCCATTGTTGATGTTGCTGCGCGGAAAAATTCCGAACCGCAGGCTGCTGGACCATGGGTTGCGCTCGCGCACCGTGCGGAAATCCTTTGCGACAACCGCCTTGGTGGCATCATCTGGTGCATATTGCGCCGCACGCCGTAGCCAAAGCTGGGCGCGGGTAAAGTTTTCGAGGCGCGTATGCGCGAATGCAACCAAGCAGGCGGATTGGGTGCGTTGCCCGTCGGTCCTAGCAGCCGCAAATGCCCGCGCGCCAAACGCAATGGCATCGCCATTTTGCTGTGCCACAAGTGCCGCATCTGTCCGCAAAAGAAGTGCGGAAAAATCGCCAGAATTCCGTTCAATAAGCGCGTCCGCGATTGCAATCGCGCCTTGCACATTGCCATCGCGTACCATCGCAATACCAATGACAAGTGCATCTTTTGGGCCGACCTCAATAGATTGCGCGCCCGCAAAATTTGCGAGCGCGATCAGGAAAAAGGTCAGAAATAGCCGCAGTTTTAACCGAAGCAGACCCATCATCGCCGCCGACATCGCCGGCATCGCCTGTATCGGTGGTGTCCCCGCCAGTGTTCGTGGTGTCAGTGGACGTGTCATCAAACGGATTTGTATTTGTACCAGTGCTGTCGTACGCGGCGGCCAGTCCTAAAACG
>JAQXEG010000001.1 GCA_029250945.1 Yoonia sp. | reverse complement strand
ACAGCTTTAATTCCCGTCACGTTTTATATGGCGATGGCCCTGCGGTATGGCACGCTGTTGCCGATCACGCTTGCGCCGACATCATGGATCCTGTTTACGCTGCTGACCGTTTTGGGCTGCGCGTTGATCTATGTGTTCCGGCTTCAGAATATCAAGCTGCATACGTTTGAAAGCCGGGCGATGTCGCAGATCGGGCTGGTGGCGGTTGCCCTTGTCGTGCTGGCTGTGGTGTGCAGGTACATGTTGCAGCTTGCCGCGCCGCGATCGGTGCCGCTGGTGTTTGGGGCGCTATTGAGTGTTCTTTATCAAGAACGGTTCAAAACTGCCAACATTCAAAATCCGTAGCGTAACCAACTGTGGCTTTACGGATATTTCAACATAATCTAGATTATACAGCTCTGTGACGGCTGCGGTTTTTACGCCCCCCCGTCAGGGCGCGAACAAAGCGCCCGGGTTCATGATGCCCTTGGGGTCCAGCGCGGTTTTGATAGCTTGCATCATCGCCAGCTTCACCGGGTCGCCATAGTGCACCAGATCATCCACCTTTAGCCGTCCGATCCCGTGTTCTGCGCTGACCGATCCGCCCAGATCATGCACGTAGGCTTTGATTGGGCCGCGCACATCCGCGTAATCCGTGGCCTCGCGCCCTGACGCGGGAAAATGCTATAGTGTAGATTGCGGTCACCAAGATGCCCAAAGCAATTGACCCGCATATCCCCGATCTGCGCCAAGGCCGCCCCGCCTTTGGTGATGAATTCCGGCACCATCGACAGCGGCACCGCAATATCATGGCTGCTGATGGATCCGATCCGGCGGTGCGCCTCGGGGATACTTTCGCGGATGGTCCATAGATCGTGGCGCTGTGCGGATGACTGGGCGATGACCCCGTCGTGCCCCAGATCAGCCGTCAAACCTGCCTCGAACAAGGCCATCAACACCTCTTGGGGGTCGCCGCCTGCGGCCAAACCTACATCGACCAGCACGCACCAATCAGTCACGTCTGTAAACGATGTCTTGATGTCGGGGCCGACGGCGGCCAGAAAATCCAGCCCCTGCCGGTGGATCAATTCAAATGCGGACAGCCCCTCGCCCACGATGTCACCTGCCAGCGCCAGCAAGTCCAGCGCGGCCGCCGGATCGCGCACCGCCATCATAGCCGTGCCTTGTGCCTGTGGCCGCAGCATCAACCGCAAGGCGGTGGCGGTGATAATTCCCAACGTCCCCTCAGAGCCGATCATCAGATCGCGCAGATCATATCCGGTGTTATCCTTGCGCAGCCTCGACAGCCCGTTCCAAATCGTGCCGTCAGGGCGCACCACCTCAAGGCCCAGACATTGCGCGCGCATATTCCCATGGCGCAGCACATTGACCCCGCCTGCGTTGGTGGCCAGCGACATCGGGAACAGCCAGTCATTATCGGCCGCCGCCTGCTGCACATCCACAAGGATCGTGCCCGCCTCGCAGATCAGGACATTTTCTGTGGGATAGACGTCATGGATTTTGGTCATACGATCCAGCGACAAGATCACGGGCGTGGGTCCCTCGGGCATGGTCTGCCCCCCTACAAGACCCGTTCCACCACCATAAGGCACGATGCACACATGCGCATCCGCACATGTCTTGACCACAGCCGCCACTTGGGTGTTGTTGTCGGGGCGACCACGATCCCCTACCCACGCCACTCGCCCCGTGGTTCGGTCACATAGACGGCGGCATCGCGGAACGCAGATGCGAGCAGAATATCGCACAAGACAGCCTCGAACGCGGGATCAGCGGGATTCAACATGATGGCACCTCTTTGATATCCCTTACATGCGGCAAATCGGTATAATGCCAACCTGCAACAATCCCGCATGGACTACTATTAAAGGTTTTTTCCGTCTATTTTGTCTCTATAATAGGTCCGACGCATACTAGGCATGATGGACCACGATATGACCAAATCGATCGCCATACTGACGGCCCTTTTGGCCGGTACCAATGCCGCCGCGCAGGATTTGACCTATACGCTTTATGGCACGCCGGGCCTGATCGAAATGCCCACGGCCCAAGCGGCACCCGACGGGCAGGTCACAGGCAGCCTTGGTTTGTTCAAACAACAACAGCGCGGCAGCTTCAGCTTTCAGCTGACCCCGCGTTTGTCGGGCACATTCCGTTATGCAGGTATTGCCGAAAACACTGGCCCCGGCACGGATGACACATTCGACCGCAGTTTTGATCTACGCTACCGGTTCCTGGACGAGGGGCAGTTTGGTGACTGGACACCCGCCATGGCGATCGGGTTGCAGGATTTCATGGGCACCGGCAAATTGTCGTCGGAATATATTGTCGCGTCCAAATCCATCACACCGGCGCTGATTGCCAGCGCGGGGATCGGCTGGGGCCGGATGGGTACGCAAGATGGATTTGCGAACCCGTTTTCCGTGCTCGGTGACCATTTCACAGAACGCGACACCAGCGGCGTCGGACTGGGCGGGAAGCCGTCGTTCAACAAATTCTTTACCGGCGATGCAGCCCTGTTTGGCGGGATCAGCTGGCAGTATTCTGACAAGCTGACGTTCAAGGCAGAGTATTCATCAGATGCCTATGCGACAGAGGCGAACCTTGGCACGTTTGACGTCAAAACACCCGTCAATGTCGGGCTCAGCTACCGGTGGAAACCAGAGGTAACATTGGACGCGGCCTATTTGTACGGGGCCCAGATTGCGGTGGGCGCGACGTTTGATCTGAACCCGCGGGACCGCGCGGTGGTCAGCGGTGTTGAAACCGCCCCTGTGCCGGTCCGCGTGCGTGGACAAAACACGGCGGCCATGGCCAGTTGGGGCATCACAAGCGGCACCACCGTATCGGATGCCGTGCGCATTGGGCTGCGCCCCGAAGGAATCGCGCTAAACGGTCTGACCATCGACGTCAACACCGCGCGCATTCGCTATACTAACACCCGTTTCCGGTCCGAGGCGCAGGCATTGGGCCGCGTGGCCCGTGTGCTGACCCAGACCCTGCCTGACCGCATCAGCCGGTTCACGCTGGAACCAATGCAAGCGGGCATCGCGCTGTCGTCCACCACCTTGCAACGCGGCGATCTGGAGCGTTTGGAAAACACCGCCCGTGCCGCCAGCGATCTGCGCGCCGCCGCAGATTTTGGTGATGCAGGGCGCACCAGCCCCTTGGCCACGATCACCGATCCCGATCATCCGGCCTTTACATGGGGGATCGGCCCCTATGCGAGCCTGATTATGTTCAACGGCAATGATCCGGTACAGGTCGATATCGGGCTAGAGCTAAAGGCGCGGTATCAGATCAGCCCCAATATGCTTATCAAGGGCGGAATACGCCAATCGGCCTTGGGCAAGCGCACCTTGGCCGAAGAATTCGACGCGCCAAACGACTATTATGATGTGCGCACGGATGGTCCAAAATACGGGGTGCATGGCGGTCCTGTGATCACCGATCTGACACTGTCCCATTACGGCCGCTCCGGTGCTGATATTTATAGCCGCGTAACCGTTGGCTATCTGGAACAGATGTATGGCGGCATCTCGGCAGAGCTGTTGTGGAAACCTGTCGACAGCCGTTTGGCCATCGGCGCAGAGCTGAACTATGCTCACCAGCGCGATTTCGACATGGGGTTCGGGTTTCAGGATTTCGACACTGTGACGGGGCATTTGTCAGCGCATTACAGCTTTGACAACGGGTTCCACACCGAAGTGAGCGCGGGGCGCTATCTGGCCGGTGACTGGGGGGCGACGTTCGCGCTGGACCGTGAATTCGACAACGGATGGAAGGTCGGTGCCTATTTCACCCTGACCGATATGCCGTTTGAAGAGTACGGCGAAGGGTCATTCGACAAGGGCATCCGCGTGACCGTGCCAACCGATTTCTTCCTTGGCAACGCCAGCCGCAGCGAGGTCAGCACCAGCTTGGCATCCCTGTCGCGTGATGGCGGCGCACGGCTTGAGGTGGACGGGCGGCTTTATGACATCGTGCGCGATGGTCATGTGGGCGGCCCGATGGGTGATACATGGGGCCGTGTCTGGCGATGATGATCCGAAACGTTGCAATATGTATGGCCTTTTTGGGCGGCACGATCGCTTGCGGCCCTTTGAACAAGGGCGGCATGTCCGCGCGCGCTTTGGAAACGGTTGGCGTGATGACGGGCCTGCGCAAGGCGGCGCCACCTGCCCCATCCGCGATCCCGACAGCGGCGCTTGCGGCGGGTCCCGGTAACGTTTTGATGGTCACCCTTTTGCGGCGCGGCGCGGTGGCCCCCCTGACCCGCGTGGGTGAAAACAACGGGGTCGTCACATGGCGCACCGCCAAAGGTGTGACCCTGTCGTTCCAAGATGACATCCTGACCGCGTCACGCGGCTTGAACGAGGACCTGATGGGCGCGGATGTGGACGGCGTGGCCGCTGCGATCCGTGCAGGCACCGGCACCACCCAAAGGGTGCATTCATTTCTGGATAGCGAGGACCAGATCAAGGCCCGCGCCCTGACCTGCACGGTCACAACAATCGGCCCCGAAACCATCACAACCGTGGCGGGTCCAAGCGAGGCGATCAAAGTGGATGAAACCTGTGATGGCAGCGCGTTGCGATTCACCAACAACTATTGGCTTGATGCTATCGGGGGTAACATCGTGCAATCCCAGCAGGTCTTGGCGCCCAGTGTCGGCTTTATCCGTGTGAACCCGCTTTGACACGTGCTCTTGTGACTGGTGGTCCCGGCTAGATCGGCAGCCACACCTTGCTGGAAATTTTGGCCCAAGGCCGCGATGTGATGGTGCTGGATGATTATTCCAATGCCAGTCCCGAGGTGCTGAACCGCGTGCGCGCCCTGTCCAACAAACCCGTCCCGCAGATACGCAGCGACGTACGCGATGCAGGCGTGCTGGACCGCGTGGACAGCGAGAAAAACGGATGCTCCATCGTGCCCAGATCATCCTTGGGGCTTGCCTCAAAGAAATCGCATACAAAAGAAATCGCGCATCGCGCCGCTATGTGTCATCTGCCCTGCCCGTTTGATCTGCCGTTCATCACACAAGTGGTGCTTGCTGAACTAACCGCGCATCTTAAACAAGATGGCCCGCCCATATCCGTCCCGTTTTTCGCAAATGACGACGAATTGCACATGGTGCATCGCCTTGGCGGCGCGTCCCTGCGTTAGGTCACAAGCACCAAAAGCAAGATACTAAAGCTAAGAATCAGCAGCCCCTGCCATTCCCGTCGCCCGATGGTCTCGCCAAACACAAACCGCCCGATCAGCAGGGAAAACAACAGCTCTATCTGGCCCAGCGCCTTTACATAGGCCACGTTTTGCAACGTGAACGCCGTGAACCAGCACAGCGATCCGATCATGGATGTGACCCCAACCAGCCCCCGCGACACGCCACGCCCGCAGTACGTGCAAAATCTCTCCGCGTTCTTTCTAGATCAGCCACATCGCCAGAACCGCCGTCTGAAATGCGGTCACGAATGCGAAAGTGATGATCGTACGGTATAAGACATCCCCGTCGCCAATCGACAGCGACGCGCCACGATATCCATTGCCTAAAAACCCGAACATGAAGCCCGACATCAACCCCAATACAGTGCCCTTGTTCAACACCCGCGTCAGAAGCGGCCCGCTGGCCTGCGGCGGATCAGACAGCGCCAACACCCCGACCAGTCCCAACACAATCGCGGCTAACGCGGGCAAGCTGACGACATCGCCCAGAATGGTAAAGCCGATCAACGCGCTTAGTAACACCTCGGTCTTTTTGAATGTGATGCCGACGGCGAAATTCCGGTGCATGAATAAGGCGACAACGCAGAAGGTCCCGAAAATCTGCGACAGACCACCCAAGGCGGCGTAGCCAAAGAATGCGGGCGGCAGATCCGGCGCGCCCTGCCCCGACCCGCGTGCGTAAAGCGTGGCGGCGATCGCCACGAACGGGGCGGAATAGACGAAGCGCGCAAATGTCGTGCCAGCCATTGACAACGCCGTGGTCTTCAGTTGCTTTTGCAGCATGAACCGCAACGACTGTGCCAAGGCCGCGCCGATTGTGATGAAAATCCAAGGTTCCATGTTCGGTCTATGCCGAACTATTCCCCCCGAGGCCAGAGCGGATGGCACACTGGATCCTTGCACCGCACGCCGTACGCCCGCATCACCGCCCAATAAGACCGGTAGACATAGCCGCCATTGCGTCGCTGATAATGCGCCCTATTGTCCGCATACAGCCGCGGCAGCGCGTACCAAGGCACCTTAGGATGCATGTGGTGAACGACGTGAAGGTTGTTGTTCAGAAACAAGAATCCAAACCCGCCACCACGTTCCACGATAACGCTGCGGGCAGAGGCGCGCGCGGCGGCTTGGTGTTCCAAAAACGTACGCAGTTTCAGAATCGCAGTGCCGATGTAGATCGCAACCACGTATTGCCAGCCAGCCGTTGGACTGATCCAAACGGCACCCGCAACGATCGCAACAGCGATCAGATGCACCGCCCATTGCCAAACAATATCCGGCGTGCGTTGCTGCCATTCACCATGCAGAAACATCGCCGTTCCGATCAGCGGCCCTACGGACAGGCGCCCGATCAATGTATTGTTGATCACGAGCAACCCCTGTGCGATGCACGGCAACCGCGCCCAGACGTCCGGATCAAGGAAATTCGTCTCGGGATCATCATAGGGGTCGGTCAGTTGCGCATCATTATGGTGCGCCAAATGGGTGTCGCGAAACCGCGTATAGGGAACCACAACGATCAGCGACACAAACGCCAGCGCAGTATTCAATCGCGCGGACGCAAACGGATGCCCGTGCAGCGCCTCATGTTGGAGAGATGACTGAAAGGCGATCAAAATGCCCAATGGCACGACCGCCCACCAGCCAATTCCGGCCCAAAGCAACACCGCCCAAAGCAGATATGCCCCAAACATCAGCGAAAGTGTCAGCCATTCTATGCGGTGTTCCATGGGGTCACCCTATTGCCCCATTGCTAATCGCGGCATTCAGACAGTTGTTCACTTTTTCCGACATTGGTGATAATTGTCAACACATGATCCAACAGCTTACAAAACTCGCCCGTGCTGATCTGTTTCGCGACAGATTGGTCGCGGCGATCGCGCTCGCGAACTCCAACCAAAGCAAGTTGGCCCGCGACACTGGCGTTGACCGGTCCACATTATCGCAACTACTGCGTGATGACGGGGGGCGGTTGCCAAATGCACACCTGGTGGCGTCCTGTGCAGCGGCGCTTGGGGTCAGCACGGATTGGCTTTTGGGATTGTCGGACCGTCCCGAACAAGCCGCCGATCTGGTTGCCGCCGCGATTTCCATGACAGAAGCACCGCGCGCATTGATCGACGATCATATCTTTGACTGGCACCAAGAGGCGGCGGGATACAAAATCCGACACGTCCCAGCCGCCCTGCCCGATATGCTGAAGACTGCGGACATGTTGCGCTGGGAATATGCGCCATCCATCGGGAAAACGATTGATCAAGCGGTTGGCGCCAGCCGTGACCGTTTGGCGTGGATGCGCGGATCAACGTCGGATTATGAAATCTCGTTCTCGATCTGCGAAATCACCAGCTTTGCCCGCGCGGAGGGATATTATGCAGATGTACCACCCGATGTCAGACGCGCACAGCTGATGCACCTGCGGGATTTGTCGGCCCAGCTTTATCCACGGCTACGGCTGCATCTATTTGACCGGCGGCGTCTGTTTTCGGCGCCTGTGACAGTGTTCGGCCCGTTGCTTGCGGTGATCTACCTTGGTCAGAACTACCTCGTGTTTCGGGACTGCGACCGCGTGGCCGCGTTGACCGATCATTTCGACGCGCTTGTCTGTGCCGGGACCCATTCGTCGCGCGATGTGACAGGGGTTTTTGACCGATTACTGAGCGAGCAGCCCTAAACCTTAGGGTCAGGATTTTCCGTGTGACCGTCCACTGAAATCACCTGCCCCGACACCATACGCGCCACGTCTGATCCAAGGAACACGGCCATATTTGCGATGTCCTCTGCCTCTACAAAACTGCGCATTGATGTGCCCGCGGCATAGCCGTCATAGACTTGATCGCGGGTCATGCCCTTGGCGGTTGCTTCGCGTTGCAAGACGCCTTCCATGCGTGGTCCCTCAACCGCTCCCGGACAAATCGCGTTGGCACGAATGCCGAACGGACCTAGTTCCATCGCTGTGGTTTTCATCAGCCCAATGATCGCCCATTTGGCCGCCGCATAGGGTGCGCGGTTGGGGTAGCCATAGATGCCTGCCGTCGACGATGTGTACACAATCGCACCTGCGCCAGCCGCCTTCATTATCGGGGTGGCATACTTCGTCGCAAGGAACGCACCCTCTAGGTTTACAGAAACGCATTTCTGCCAATCGCTTAGCGCGACATCTTCAACCAATGCCGTGGGCCCTGCGATGCCCGCATTCGCGCATAACACATCTAGCCCGCCTGCCGCCTTGATCATTTCGAACAACGCGGCAACGCCCGCCTCATCAGCCGCATCGACGTGGTGGCCATTCCAGTGGGTGGGCAAATCCGCCAGTGCGGCTGTGTCGACATCTGTGACCCAGACCTCAAACCCTTTGGCATCGAAGCCCGCTGCCATGGCCCGCCCGATGCCAGATGCACCCGCCGTAATCAGCGCACGCATCAGCGCACACCGACGGCTTTGCCCGCGCCCTCGGGCAGTGACAAGGCGGCATGCGCGTTCGCAATCGTGGCAAGGTTCGCGGCGATATGCGCTGCTGGTTCAGATGCGCGCCGTGTCTCAAGGCTGACGTGGATCAACATATGTTCACCCGTGGCCAACAGCCGGTCATCGGCCATCATCCGGTGGAACAAATGCATCTTTTTGCCAGCACCCGCGATGACTTGGGTGTCGATGTGAATGCGTGTGCCTGCGTGGACCTCATCCAGATGCCGGATGTGGGTTTCGGCGGTGAAATAGCTGCCACCATTCGCAATATAATCGGCGTCACAACCGATGATTTCCATCAACCGATCCGTCGCATCCCCAAACGCCTGAAGATACCGCGCCTCGTTCATGTGGCCGTTGTAATCGGTCCAATCGAGCGGCACGGCACGGCGCACCGTCTCGACCAAACCAGCGGGATCGGCGGGCATGGCGGCGGGTGTGCCGATGCGGGCGTCTTGGGCATTCAGCAACGCGCCTGCGCCGAAATCCTGCGCCTTAAGCCCGCGCAAAATCGTGACCAGATTGTTGTCGCGGGCGCGTTCCAGTTCGCGGATCGACATGTGACCAGACTGGCCGTCAGACTGGTCCGCGATCTGGTCGATCAGATCATCGGTCAGCTCTGGCACATCCATCAGCTTGGTCCACGGCCACGACAGGCACGGCCCGAATTGTTCAATGAAATGGCGCATCCCCGCCTCACCACCAGCAATGCGGTAGGTTTCAAACAGCCCCATTTGCGCCCAGCGCAGGCCAAAGCCATAGCGGATCGCGTTATCGATTTCTTCGGTCGTGGCGATCCCATCCTTGATCAGCCAAAGCGCCTCTCGCCAGACGGCCTCTAGGAAGCGGTCGGCAATGTGGGCGTCTATTTCGGCGCGCACATGCAGGGGGTACATGCCGATTTCGGTCAGGATCACCTTGGCACGTTCCACCATTTCCGGCGGGTTTTGATCGGTGGGAACCAGTTCAATCAGCGGCAACAAATATACGGGATTGAACGGATGGGTGACCACAATCTGTTCGGGGCGTGTCGCGCAGCCCTGCAATTCGGACGGTTTGAACCCCGACGTCGATGACCCAATGATCGCGTCCGTTGGGCAATGTTCCTGCAAGGTCTGATAGACTTTGCGCTTCAGCTCAAGGCGTTCCGGCACGCTTTCCTGAATCCACGCGACACCATCAACAGCGTCCGACATAGCATCATGAAACGACAACACGCCCTCGCTTGGCAAACCGACATCGGACAAACCCGGCAAGGATCGGCGTGCGTTATCAAGCACTTCGCCAATTTTGCGGGCTGCTTCGGGGTCCGGATCGAACACTCGCACATCCCAGCCCATCAACAAGAAACGCGCAGCCCAGCCACCGCCAATGACCCCGCCACCAATAATGGCCGCTGATTTTTTCATCTTATCTCCCCCCGGAAAGTGTTAGGTGTTTAGGCGTCCGACGCCGCAGCGTTGGCAGGGTTGTCGAATTCATCCACCGGCACGGGTGCCCGGATCACATTGGGATCACAGGCGACCATCGGACTGCCGCTATCGCGGATGATCAGGCCACCGCGTGCGCGGCATTTTTCAAACGACATGGATGATCCAAGCACCAGAAATTCCTGGAACCCGCCGCCGCCAGAGCCACCACTCGCGCCTTGCATTGCGGCCTCGTCACATGCGGCGAGGGCCAAGATACATCCAAAAGCGATACGTTTCATTGCGGTACCTCCATCAGTCTGTCCAGATCATAGCCATTAAAATCAAGAACTTTACGTGCTGCGTTCAATCGATCGACTGGAATCTGCGGATCACGGTTCAAAATCCACCCCGATTTGCCGTTGGGCGCGCCAACAACAGCCGTGCGATACCCCTCATCCACCCAAAGAACCCAGTAATCCGACGCGCCAAATGGCACCGAGGGAAAGCTAACCGCAAGCCGGCCGGGACCAACGATTTCGGCCTTACCCTCAATCCGGCTTTTGACCATGCCATCGGGGTTGCGGCAGATGTTCAGCACAGAAATGGCCCCATCATCACGTTTGCCATAGGTCGCAGTCACGCCAACACAACCGCGTTCAAACAGCACCGGATATCGCGCCACCTCGTACCATGTCCCCAAATAGCGGTCTGTGTCGAACACGGCCTTGGACGCAATCGGCACATCCAGATCGCGGTAAACTTCACCAAACCCGCCAAGCTTTTCCCCCTCAAACGGGGTCGCACAGGCCGCCAACAGGGCGAATATAATAAGCGATCTCATGCGGACACAGGGGCGCGTTTGGTCAGGCCCAGCTTTTTGCGCACATCATCAGGGCCGATGACACGCGCGCCAAGATTCTCGATAATCCCTGCGGCACGTTCTACCAATTGTGCATTGGTGGCTAGCACACCGCGATCCAGCATCAGGTTATCCTCCAGCCCGACGCGCACATTACCCCCCGCCAGAACGGAGGCCGCGACATAAGGCATCTGCGAACGGCCCAAGCCAAAGGCGCTGAACGTCCAGTCGTCAGGAACATTATTCACCATCGCCATAAATGTATTCAGATCATCCGGCGCACCCCATGGCACACCCATGCACAATTGCACCAGCGCAGGACTGTCCAGCACACCGTCCTTAACCAATTGCTTAGCATACCAAAGATGGCCAGTATCAAACGCTTCAATCTCGGGCTTCACGCCCAATTTTGTCATCATCTGCCCCATCGCAACCAGCATGCCCGGCGTGTTTGTCATGACGTAGTCGGCCTCAGCAAAATTCATTGTGCCGCAATCTAGCGTGCAAATTTCGGGCAGGCATTCGGCGACGTGGGCAACCCGTTCGGTCGCGCCAATCATATCGGTGCCCGCGATGGTCGGAAACGGGGCCTCAACCCCGCCAAAGACGATATCGCCCCCCATGCCAGCCGTCAGGTTTAAAACAACGTCAACCTCGGCATCGCGCACGCGGTCGGTCAATTCACGATAAAGCGCCAGATCACGTGACGGCACACCACTTTCAGGATCACGCACGTGGCAGTGCACAATGGCAGCACCGGCCTTGGCGGCGTCAATCGCGCTTTCAGCGATTTGCTTGGGCGACCGTGGCACATGCGGGCTGCGGTCTTGCGTGCTGCCTGACCCTGTCACAGCTGCTGTGATGAAAACCTCGCGGTTCATTTCCAATGGCATCGCTTTACTCCCCCGTCACCAATTCCCGCGACGTTGTGCGATTCCCGAAACGGACGCAAGCCACCTTGCGCTTCTTTTGAGCCTAAATATGCCCGCCGGAGGCTCCGACATCAGCCCGCCCGCACAATCATCTGCGACGACGCGCCAAGAATGTCATGCGCGCTTGCGCGCCCCTTTTAGTAAGGCATGGGATGGGCGCGATGTGCCGTGTCGATCTCGGCCAGCACATCATCGGGCAACGCCACATCGCGCCCCTTAAGCAGATGCGCTACCTGCTCTGTCGTCGTCGCGCCAAAAATTGCTGACACGGGGAACGGACGCGTGCCTTGCCACGCCATTGCCAAATGTGCGGGGTCCAGCCCGTGACGCGCAGCGACATCCATATAGGCCTGAACAGCAGGCAACGTGCGCAGGGTCATGCGCCCACCAAGGTCGTCATTGATCGACAGACGGCTTCCCGCAGGTACGACACCATTTTGGTACTTCCCGGTCAAAAGGCCGGTCGCCAACGGGGAAAACGATAAAAGCGTCACGTCTTCGTTGACCGCTACCTCTGCCATATCTGTGTCATATAAGCGGCACAGCAACGAGTATTCATTCTGAACAGACGCCATGCGCGGCAACCCTTCGGCGGCGGCGACGTCCATCCATTTGGTCATGCCCCACGCGCTTTCGTTCGACATCCCAATCGCGCGAATTTTGCCCGCTTTCACCGCGTCGCCTAGCGCGCGCAGCACATCTGCCATGTGATCCAGCGTTTCGGCGCGGTCCTGTCCGGACGGATCATAGGTCCAATTCTGGCGGAACATATACGACCCACGTAGCGGCCAGTGCATCTGGTAAAGATCAATTACATCCGTCTGCAATCGGGCAAGCGACGCATCAATCGCATCCGCCATCATTGCCCCGCTATAGCCCACGCCGCCACGCACCCAACCGGGATTGTCGCCTGACACTTTGGTCGCGACAACAACATCGTCGCGCCGCCCTGTCGCTTTGATCCATTCCCCGATCACACGCTCTGAATTGCCGACAGTTTCCGCAGAAATTGGGTTCACAGGGTACATCTCGGCCGTGTCGACAAAGTTAATGCCCGCATCCAATGCCATGTCGATTTGCCGATGCGCGTCGTTTTGCGGGGTCTGGTTGCCATAGGTCATCGTGCCAAGGCACCAGTCGGAAACCATGATATCGGTACGGCCAAGCGGGATCATTTTCATCGGGATGCGTCCTTATTCTACGTTGGACGCAGCCTATGACACGGGCTGGACATGACAAGAAGAAAGGCAACTTATTATCATGCAAGAGGCCCCGCATCAGCCATGAACAATGCTGGTGCGGGGGCCTTTGTCTGCCCCAAATCAACGGGGCGGTATTGCCTTAGAAGGAATAAACCGCGGCCAAGCGCGTTGTGGTGACGTTGTTGCCAAAGTCATCCATCATATCGCGGATCAGTTCGGCCCGCACGTCAAGCGCGTCGTTCACAGGCACCTGCACGCCTAGGCCAAAGTTGTAGCCGCTGAACTTTGCAGCACCCGTGTCATATTGCGTGGCCCCAACGCTGGCCAAGGCCGACATCGACCCAAGGTCGTAGCTGCCGACGGCGCGAATACGCGCGATGTTGTAGTCACCGCCAAACGTTGACGATGCACCATATTCGATTTCCGCACCGTAACCGATTGTGCCTGCGTCAAACGCCACACCGGCCATCAGGCTGGCGGCGGTCTGATCGTCACCCGCATGTGGTTTGCCGTAATCGAATGCAACGCCTACGTACATATCTTGGGCGTGTGCGGCCCCTGTCGTCAGCGCAAGCGCCAGTGCTGCTGTAAAAATTCGCATCGTTTTTGCCTTTTGATTTATTGTCTGCTCGCATCCAGAATACGCAAACTGGCGCGTCTTTTCTAGCCATGTCGGGCCGCGACATCTGGCAACCGGCGGAAACCCCCGCTAGAACGGGACAAACCTGTAAGGAAATTCACCATGGCGCGTCACCTGATCACATCCGCTATCCCCTATATCAACGGGATCAAGCATCTTGGGAACCTGGTCGGCAGCCAGCTTCCGGCAGATCTTTATGCACGGTATTTGCGCCAGCGCGGACATGAGGTTCTGTTTCTATGTGCGACCGATGAACACGGTACGCCAGCGGAACTTGCCGCCGCCAAGGCCGGCAAACCTGTCGCGGACTACTGCGCCGAAATGCACGATGTTCAGGCCGAGATTGCGGCAGGGTTCAAGCTGTCGTTCGACCACTTTGGCCGCTCATCCAGCCCGCAAAACCATAAACTAACTCAAGCCTTTGCCGGACGCCTGTCAGATCAGGGCCTGATCCGCGAAGTGACCGAGGAACAGGTTTATTCCAACGCCGATGGCCGGTTCCTGCCCGATCGCTACATCGAAGGCACCTGCCCCAACTGCGGTTTCGACAGCGCGCGCGGCGACCAATGCGACAATTGCACCAAGCAGCTGGACCCGACCGACCTGATTGATGCACGCTCCACCATTTCTGGCTCTACCGATCTTGAGGTGCGCGAAACCAAGCATCTGTATCTGCGGCAATCCGCGGTCAAAGACCAAATTGCCAAGTGGATCGACAGCAAGGCCGATTGGCCCATCCTGACCACATCCATTGCGAAAAAATGGCTGACCGATGGTGACGGGCTTCAGGATCGCGGCATCACCCGTGATCTGGCGTGGGGCGTACCTGTGAAAAACGGTGACGCCGACTGGCCCAGCATGGAGGGCAAGGTTTTCTACGTCTGGTTCGACGCCCCCATCGAATACATCGCCTGCGCCCAAGAATGGGTCGACGCGGGCAAAGGCAACGAATGGGAGCGCTGGTGGCGCACCGACGCAGGCGCGGATGACGTCACATACACACAGTTCATGGGCAAAGATAACGTTCCATTCCATACCCTTAGCTTCCCCGCGACAATAATGGGCATGGATGAAGACTGGAAGTTGGTCGATTACATCAAATCGTTCAACTACCTCAACTATGATGGTGGACAATTCAGCACATCGCGCGGACGCGGCGTGTTTATGGACCAAGCGTTAGAGATTTTGCCCGCCGATTACTGGCGCTGGTGGCTTTTGTCGCATGCCCCTGAATCGTCGGACGCGGAATTCACTTGGGAAAGCTTCCAAACGGATGTGAACAAAGACTTAGCCGATGTGCTAGGTAATTTTATCAGCCGGATCACGAAATTCTGCCGCTCCAAATTCTCCGAAGCAGTGCCAGAGGGCCCCACCTACGGCCCGACCGAGAACCAATTGATCGCTGATTTGACCGCAAAGCTGGCCGAATATCAGGGTCACATGGACACAATGGAAGTGCGCAAATCCGCCGCTGATCTGCGGGCTATTTGGGTGTTGGGCAACGAATATCTGCAATCCGTGGCCCCGTGGTCGACGTTCAAAACCGACCCTGACCAAGCCGCGATGCAGGTGCGTATGGGGCTGAACCTGTGCCGTCTTTACGGTGTGCTATCCGCCCCGTTTATCCCCGATGCCAGCGCCGACATTTTGGCCGCGATGAACGCATCCGACGCCCCATGGCCCGATGACATCGCAGCCGCAGTGAACACATTGCAAGCAGGCCACGCGTTCACGGTGTCAGACATCACATTCCGCAAAATCACCGATGATGAGCGGGCCGCATGGGCCGAAAAATTCGCAGGGACGCGCGACTAGCCCTCAATCGCGTCGGTCGTGGCGAAAAACATCGCCTGACTGACCGCCGATATGACCTTTTTCGCCTGATACGGTTTTGGGATCAGAAACACAGGTTCCGGCTGCTCACCGGTTAGCAATATCTCTGGGTAGGCGGTGATGAAAATGACCGGCGTTTCTCCAACGGCGTTCGAGGCGTTGTCGCTACCTCGTATCTTGAACGGAAAAAACAACGCTGCACCCGGTAATTCAATTACAAAATCAAAGGGTTCCGTCACCTTATAGCGACCTTCAGCTATCGCGCTGGTAAACGTCTCGTGACGGGGGCGCAAAAAAATATCGACGCCAATTTCTGACTGCGTCTGCGGTGTCAGGGGGCTAAGCATTGTGATCAACCCGTGGCGCGACCGTCTGATCCCATCACCACTTTTAGCGGGCCATATATCCATCCGCGCGGGCCACCAAGGCCGCGCCGACAGGGTTTTGTACGATCAGCGCAAGCGGCCCCTCAATCGGCAACCGTGCCCGATGATCGTTCGACACATAGAGCAGCAGGTCCGCGGAGCGCCCCGCGTATCTTGTCAGGAAACGTCGTAGTGGGCCCGGCGTTATGGAGACCTCGTGCACATGCACGATAACGCGCCGCCCGGTTCGCCGTCCCCAGATCATGGCCGCAAAAGGTAGCAGCGTATTGACGAAAACAACTGCATCAGACGGGATGTCAGTGGCCCTCGAAAGTGCCCGGTAAAGCGCCATTTGGCTGGCAAAAAAGGTGAATAGGGTTATCAACCGGTAGCGACTTCGGCGATACCCGGGAAAGGTTCAGCACAAGGTCCGCATCGCTATAGAACTGCGCCGGATCGTCTGTGCTCGGGTGGATGCTCACGTTTGCTGCATCGCTATGTCGCCTCGCAAAGGCCGCCACATCGTCTGCCTCGGCGTTTAAAACCAGATCGAACCAGATATCGGTGCGTTTCTGCAACTCCTCGGCCAGCGCCATAAATTCGTTAATACCTTTGTAGCCGCGAAGCGAGGCCAGCATCAGAATCCAAAACTGCTGTCGGTCTTGGCGGGGCGTACCCAAGGGCCGCGCGGCCAGCATCATTGTCATAGGCTGCGGCGCGACTAGGCAAGTCGGCCTTGGCGATATCTTCCATCACAGCGATGGCCCGTAATGACGGGAATTCGGAAAACATATCTGTATCATTGATAAAGTCATGGAACGCCCGCGTGCTCGATACGCCGGATTTGTTCGCGTGATGGACCACCGTTGCCACATTGCGCAAATTTACGAAAATCAGGGATGTACGGTCAACCAATACCTCTGTGGCGCGGTCAGCCGCATCCTCGTACCTGGCACGCTCCGCATTCGCGGCGTCCTGTTTGGCAAGGATATGGAGCCCTTGTATTGCAACCAAAATGACGATTGCAGGCAAGACAGCGACCAGTATGGACCGTGCCATCTGCGGCATGTTTGATACCCGTTCGTCGTAAAATTCCCCGCCAGATAATCAGCTACCAACTAAGAAACGATTTACGCCGCTGCAATTTTCCAGATTCGTCCTGGTCTTCCCGCCAAAAATTAGGAATTGCCCGCAGCGAAGTGATCAGATTTAAAAGCCGGTGTAACAAAAGGTGTTTTGCACATGACCAAACAGATCCTCGTCCTGAACGGGCCAAACCTGAACCTGCTTGGTCAGCGAGAGCCCGAGAAATACGGGTCCAAGACCCTTGCGGATGTCGCGTCCGAGCTTGCGGCGATTGCGCCTGCGTTGGATGTGACGGTCTGGATGGCTCAATCCAATTCCGAAGGCACGTTGATCGACCACATCCACACGGCCCGCGACACTTGCGCGGGGATCATCATCAATGCCGGCGGCTATACCCATACGTCGGTCGCGATAATGGATGCGCTGAATGCGTTTGACGGCCCCGTGATTGAGCTTCACGTGACCGACATTTACGCCCGAGAGCAGTTCCGCCACCATTCCTATATCGCCATGCGCGCCGATAAGGGGATCGTGGGCGAGGGCACGGACGGGTATTCCCATGCCCTGCGCGAAATTGCGGAAATGGTTTAGCCCATCGCCTGAAGCCGTTTGAACAAGGATGACGTGTCCCAGCGGCCGCCGCCCTGTTTTTGCAGGTCCTTATAGAACTGATCGACCAGCGCGGTGACTGGCAAGCTCGCGCCATTTTCATTCGCTGCATCCAGACAAATGCCAAGGTCCTTGCGCATCCAGTCTACGGCAAACCCGTGGTCGAATTCATCGGCAATCATCGTCTGGTAACGGTTGGACATCTGCCAGCTTCCGGCGGCACCTTGGCTAATGACCTCGACCACGGCGGCACCATCTAGCCCCGCCTTATCCGCGAAATGAAGCGCCTCTGACAGGCCCTGCACCAGACCGGCAATCGCGATCTGGTTGCACATTTTCGTCATCTGCCCTGCCCCGCTGTCACCAATCCGGCGGCACAGTTTTGCGTAATGCGCGATCACGGCTTCGGCCCGGTCATAGGCCGCCTGATCACCGCCGCACATCACCGACAGCTGCGCGTTTTCCGCCCCTGCCTGCCCGCCCGAAATCGGTGCGTCGACGAATGCAATGTCGCGCACCGCCGCCGCATCATAAAGCGCGCGCGTCACAGCAGCCGAAACCGTCGTGTGGTCAACAAAAATACTACCTGCCTCCATGCCCGCAAAGGCGCCGTCATCGCCAAGGCAAACACTACGCAGATCATCGTCATTGCCCACACAGGCCATGACCATTTCAGCCCCGGCTGCGGCTTGGGCAGGTGTCGCGGCGCTGCTGCCGCCATGTTGGTCGGCCCATGCCTGCGCCTTGGACGCTGTGCGGTTATAGACGGTGACATCGTGACCTGCGGCTTGCAAATGCCCCGCCATCGGATAGCCCATCACGCCGAGCCCTAGAAATGCGATTTTGGTCATGCTGACCCCCTGAATTATTCCACGTTCAAAGCGCAACCTAGCACAGTCAAACCAAGTGGCTATTGAATGATCGCATTTTCCCATTCTTGAATGAACGTCCGGCGTTTGAGCCGGTCAAGATAGGTAATAAGCGCGGGTTCCAACGGGATGGATGCCTGGGAAGCTGGATCAAGGGGCGGCAACGGGAACGCGGCGGCCAGTTCCGCGTCTGAGCGCAGCGTCGTCAGGTGCCGGATAAATCCAGCGGCGGCTGCCGGCACCTTGGTGTCGCGCGACGCAAAGGCGCTGCGCATCATTGTGGTTGGAAAATCCGACGGCAGGATCACCGCGATTTCATCAATCGTATCGGACCGCGCCGCCGCATAACTGCCCAGCACATTATAAGCCACGGCAATCTTGCCGCTGACCAGATCATCAATCATTGCACCCGAACAGCAATACAGCTTGGCACCAAGCCCGCCCATCACCTCTGTCAGGCGCCAGTATGTCTCGGACGCGCGGGCATCTTGGGTTGCGAACAAATAGCCCAAACCCGATTGGCGCACATCATAGGTTCCAATCCGGTCCGCAAACACGTCGGGGCGGGCGCGCAATGCTTGAATAAGCTCTTGTCGCGACGCAGGGATAGGCTGGCCCGCAAACGCCGCCTTATTGATGACAATCGCCGCAGGTTCCGTGGAAAAGGCAAACAGGCTTTCGCGCCATTGCGCCCATGCCGGATGTCCCGTGCCAGTCACTTGCAACGCATATCCGTCATTGGCCAGCTTGATCTGCAAATCCATCGCGCTGGATATCACCACGTCGTAACCCTGCGGATCTTCGCGGTAGATATTATAAAGGTCAGCAGATCCCGTCACCATGTAATCCACCTGAACACCCGCATTACCGGCCACGAACCGATCAATAATCGGCGCGAAAAATCGCGTGTCGGTGTTGGAGAGAATACGCAAGGCAGCCGCGGCTTGCGGATCGCCAAAGCGTTGACGGTCCTCCCAGTCTTGCGCATTTGCCACAGCGGCCCAAAGACAAATAATTAGAAGGAAAACGTAACGCATGCGCCGCCTTTCGAATGGGTCCCAAGGGTCATTTGGCCGCCATGGGCTGTCGCGACCTCTTGGGCGATGGTAAGGCCAAGGCCAGAGCCGATGATGCCTTCGGCATTGCGCCCGCGGGTAAATCTATCCGACAGGTTACTGATCTGATCCACGGGAAAGCCAGGGCCGTGGTCACGAATCACCACACACGGCGGGTTTGCGGTGATATCAATCTCGATCACGCTTTCACGCGGCGCGTATTTCAACGCATTGTCCACGACATTGCGCAAGGCGTTATGCAAGAGGATCGGATCACCCTTGAGGGTCACATCAGGATCAAGTGCGGTCCGAAATTCCACGTCGCGCATATCCGCAACAGGACCAAGGCGCATGATCAAATTTTCTACCAAAGCAGCCAGCGGGATATCCTGCTGGTCCAGATGGTCGGCACGAAATGTGATCATCGCATGATCCAAAAGTTGCCCCGCCGCACGGCTGCTTTCGTCAATGGCGCGGATCATGGACCGCAGGGCCTGGCGGTTCTCTTCGCGGTCGACACGTTGCAAGGTTGTCTCTGCGTGGGATCGCACCGTGGCCAACGGCGTGCGGACGCGGTGCGCCGCCTCTGCAATGAAATCCTCGCTCCGGTTCAACGATTGGCCCAAGCGCGCCATCAACGTATTCAGCGATGATACTAGCGGCACCATTTCGCTGGGCACGGGGCTCACGACAGGGCGCAAATCCTGCGGCCCGCGGCGCGCGACTGATGTGGTCAGCCGCGCCAAGGGGCCGATTGCAGATGACGTGGCCAAAACCGCCAACAGCATAACCAGCACAAAGAACCCCGCGCCAAACAATGCGATGTTGCGCGAGATTGCCGATAGGGTCACGGCCAGTAAATCTTGGGTCTGGGCCACGGTAACAGTGACACGCGTCCGGCTTTGCGCACCCGCAAGCAACCGCGACGCCGTCGTTGTGCGCACCTCGACGCCGTCGAATGTCACCGTGACCATCCCGCTATCTGACGCGGCAACAGGCAGGCCATCATAGCCCGACACCAGCACGTCATCCTGATAGATGGCGTAAAACACGCGGTCATCGCTGTCGGTGCCAAGCATCGCCAATGACGCATAGGGAAAATCCACCTCAAGCTGCCCATCGCGCAGAACCGCCGCATCCAAAATCGACGTCACAGAGGCACGCAAAATACTGTCCTGCCCCTGCTGCGCGATCTGCACCGCATAGCTACGTACGACGAAATACAGCAGCACAGCCAACACCGCCGCCCCCCCAATCAGCGTCAGCGCCAACCTATTGCGCAACGACCCAAGGCTGCGGACCTTACCCGTCATGATCCAACCGATAGCCAAGGCCACGATGGGTCGTGATCTTTAATTCCGACGGCTCCAGATGTTTGCGCAGGCGGCCGATATAGACCTCAATCGCGTTGTCAGACACGTCTTCTTCGTAGGAAAACAATCGGTCAAATAACTTTTGCTTTGCGAAAATCTGGCCCGGTGCATTGAACAAAACCTCTAGCAGGCGCAGCTCTCTGTTGCGCAGATTGATCGGCACGCCCTTGACGGTCAGCACACCTGCCACGGGGTCAAAACCGACGTCGCCAAGGTGCTTTTCCGTCTGCGCGGTGCCCGCATTGCGGCGGAGAACCGCACGACAGCGGGCCTCTAACTCGGCATGATCAAACGGCTTGGTGACGTAGTCATCAGCACCCAGATCCAACAAACTGATTCTGTCCGAAACCTGACTGCGCGCCGTCAAAACGATGACTGGTGTGCCGCGTTTGCGACCCCGATGATCGCGCAGAAAATCCCGACCATCCCCGTCGGGCAACATCATATCCAGCAAGATCAGATCGTATTCACCGGTCTGTGCGAACCCCATTGCGTCCAAAATTGTGCCAGCATGATCAACGACATGGCCGTCGATCTGCATCCGGACACAGATCGCATCGGCAAGGTCCTGATTGTCTTCGACCAGTAGAAATTTCATGGGCTGCTTTACTTTGAATGAGACATGACAGGTTTGTGTCAGGTTGCCGTGGTTAAGTTTCGCCAACTGATCCGCAAAGGCGGGCAGTTGTCAAATGGGAGGAATATTATGACAACTTTGAAACTGGGCCGTCGGGCCCTGATGGGCGCGGCTGTGGCCGCGATGACACTTGGCGCACCGGCTGCATTCGCAGATGGGCATCAGGTCGTCGACAGCATCCACTTTATCATTCCGGGCGGCGCTGGCGGCGGCTGGGACGGCACAGCACGCGGCACAGGCGAAGCCTTGACCCGCGCAGGCCTTGTGGGCTCTGCGTCTTATGAAAATATGTCCGGCGGCGGCGGCGGCAAGGCGATCGGCTACATGATTGAAAACGCCGACAGCAACCACGGCACCCTGATGGTTAACTCAACACCCATCGTGATCCGCTCCCTGACGGGCGTGTTCCCTCAAAGCTTTCGCGACCTGACACTGGTTGCAGGCACCATCGGCGACTACGCTGCCATCGTTGTGGGCAAAGACAGCCCGCTGAATTCAATGGCCGACCTTGTCGCATCCTATGATGCCGATCCAGCGGCGACAGCCATCGGCGGCGGTTCTGTCCCCGGCGGTATGGACCACCTTGTTGCGGCCATGGCGATGGAAGCTGCGGGCAAAGACGCGTTGGATGTAAAATACATCCCCTATGACGCTGGCGGGAACGCAATGGCAGCATTACTGTCCGGCGAAATCGCGGCACTGTCCACGGGGTTCTCCGAAGCGGTTGATCTGGCCAACGCGGGCGAAGTCAAAATCATCGGCGTCACATCACCAGAGCGTGTCGATGCAGCCCCCGAAGCCATGACCATGATGGAACAAGGGATCGACACCACATTCGTGAACTGGCGTGGTTTCTTTGGCGCACCAGGCCTGCCTGCAGACAAGTTGGCGATGTATCAGGACGCGCTGGAAAAGATGTATGACACACCCGAATGGGAAACCGTGCGCGCGCGCAACGGCTGGGTCAACATCCACAACTCCGGCGATGATTTCCGCACCTTCCTGGAAGCACAGGAAAAAGTGATCGGCGATCTGATGACAAAGCTCGGCTTCCTCTAGGACCAAAGGTGCGAGGGTTCCACCCTCGCGCTCCCGGAGGTATTTCAAGCAAGAGGAAGGGGAAGCGACGCACGCCTCCCCTTCCGTCGAAGAAAAATCTTCCACTTGCACGGTCATCGGCTCCTCAGCCTGTACCGTGACCTCACCCTACTCCAAGATGGTTAACAATTGGTTTTCCATTTGCCGCAAATACCTCGGGGGTTTGGGAGCTGGCCCCCATGATTCTCTCTCGAGATGGACAAAACGATGACATTAGATCGCTGGATCGCTTTGATACTTTTGGGCCTGTGTTGCGCCTACGGCTATGCCGCCTGGTTCACCATGGATGATGGGTTGGCGCCGTTCATGCGGCGTAATCCGATTTGGCCGAGCACGTTCCCCAAGATATTGTCTATCCTTGGTATCGTCGCATCAGGCATCATCCTGTTCGGACTAGAAAAGAACGAACAGAAAATCGGCGACATCGATTATCGACGCCTTGGCGACTATCACATCTGGCAGGCTATTGGCCTTTTGGGCCTGATGGTCGTTTACGCGATCTGTCTGCGCCCGCTGGGGTTTCTCGGTGCGACGTTCGGATTTCTTTTCCTTGGCTCCACGATCCTTGGCGAACGTAAATGGGTCGTCATGACCATTGTGTCCGCCATCGCAGCGGGCGTCGTCTGGTATCTCGTTTCACAAGTTCTGGGCATATACATGCGCCCACTGCCAAGCCTGTTGGGGGGGTAAACTGATGCTCGAAGGACTGCTTATCGGCCTGCAAACGGCCCTTTCCGTCCAGATGCTTGCCATGGTGATTGGCGGCTGTCTGATCGGCACATTCATCGGGATGCTTCCCGGCCTTGGTCCGATGTCAATCATCGCGATCATGATCCCTGTCGCCATTTCATTGGGTGATCCGGCAGCGGCCTTGATCCTGCTCGCGGGCGTCTATTACGGCGCAATCTTTGGCGGATCCACGTCGTCGATCCTGCTCAACGCTCCAGGTGTTGCAGGCACTGTCGCCACCAGCTTTGACGGCTATCCGATGGCCAAACAGGGCAAGGCGGGCAAGGCGCTGACCATCGCAGCCATCGCCAGCTTTTGCGGCGGCACCATTGGCGCCATCTTGCTGATGATCTTTGCGCCAATGCTGTCCTCAGTCGCCCTGCTGTTCCATTCGGCGGAATACTTCGCGCTGATGGTTGTCGGCCTGTCGGCCATCGCGGCCTTTGCGGGCACCGGCCAAGTGGCCAAGGCGTTCATGATGACAACCCTAGGGTTGATCATGGCGACGGTGGGCGAAGGCACATTGTTCAGCCTGCCACGCTTCACCATGGGGATCATGGACCTACAAACCGGTTTCGGGTTCATCACCCTTGCCATGGCGATGTTCGCCTTGCCTGAGGCGCTGTTCCTTGTGCTACGCCCGCCCAGCACGTCGGCCAATTCGGACGGGGAGATCAAGGATTTGCGGATCACGCGGCAAGAGGCCCGCGCAATTGCCCCCGTCATTGGCCGCCAGTCAATCCAAGGGTTCTTTATCGGTGTCCTTCCGGGTGCGGGCGCCACAATCGCCAGTTTTCTGGGCTATGCCGTTGAACGCAATATCGCGACGAAGGATGAACAGGACCAGTTCGGCAAAGGGTCAATCAAGGGGCTCGCCGCCCCCGAGACGGCCAATAACGCGGCCTGCACCGGATCATTTGTGCCGCTGCTGACGCTGGGCATCCCCGGCTCTGGCACCACGGCGATTTTGCTGGGTGCGCTCATTGCCTTGAACGTGAGCCCGGGTCCGCGCCTGATGATCGACGAGCCCCAGATTTTCTGGTCGGTGATCATTTCGATGTATATCGGCAATCTGGTGCTTTTGATCCTGAACCTGCCGTTGATCCCATACATCGCCAAGATTCTGTCGGTGCCGCGCAATTACCTGATCCCGTTCATCATGTTCTTTACACTGATGGGCGCCTATATCGGGCAGAACAACGCGACCGAGCTACTGATCCTTGTGGGCTTTGGCATCTGTGCGACTGCGTTGAAATTCGCTGATTACCCGTTAGCCCCGCTCCTGATCGGCTTCATTCTGGGTGGTATGCTGGAGGATAACTTTGCCCGTTCCATGCAGCTATACGACGGGATTTCGTTTATCTGGGAACGGCCCATGACGCTGGGCCTGCTGTCGATCGCGGTGTTCCTGATCGTGCTGCCAAGCTACCGTGCGCACCGCGCGCGGGCCCGTCGGGCGGGGATCGCCGACGGGGATTGATCGTGGCGACAGGCGGGCCACCAACCCGCCTGTCCTATTGCGGACTGTCTTCCAAAACCTTACGGGCGGCGCGGAAACATTCCAACGCTTGCGGCACACCGCAGTAGATCGCAATGACGTGGATGATGGCGCGGATTTCATCTTGGGTGACGCCATTGTTGATTGCCCCGCGGCAGTGCAATTCCCATTCCGACATTTTGCCCAAAGCACCGATCATCGACAGGTTCATCATGGACCGCGTTTTGGCGTCGATCACATCATCGCCCCAGCCAAAGCCCCAGCACCATGCGGTCATCGCCTCTTGGAACGGGCGGGTGAAATCATCGGCAGCAGCCAAGTTCTTTTCCACATAGGCCGCGCCCAATGTCGCCTTGCGTTGCTCCAACCCTTTTAGAAACAGATCCTCGTCAAATGCGCTCATGTTCATGTCTTTCTGCTGATTTACGTCGGCAGCGATATAGCGCGTTTCGCCATCCCCTGCCCGTCTTTTTTGTCTACGCTGGCGTGCCGCAGCCTCAAGATGTCGGTAACTGGGGCTTTCGCACGTTGTATTCGGGCTACCGTCCACCAGGTTTTACAAGAAAGGCGCACAGCATGACACAGACATCCGATTTTGGCTTTGGCACGCAAATCCGCAAATCCCCGTATTTCGACGCCACAGTGCGCTGGGGTGCCAAGGATTTTTCTGTCTATAATCACATGTATATCCCCCGCAATTTTGGCGATCCTGAACAGAATTTCTGGAACCTTGTGAATGACGCCATCTTGTGTGACGTCGCCGTTGAACGGCAGGTGGAAATTACCGGACCTGATGCCGCCGCATTTGTGCAAATGCTGACGCCGCGCGATCTGTCCAAAATGGCTGTCGGGCAGTGTAAATACATCCTGATCACAAACGCGGATGGCGGTATTCTGAACGATCCGATCCTGCTGCGACTGGCCGAGAACCATTTTTGGATTTCTCTGGCTGACAGTGACATCCTGCTGTGGGCGCAAGGCGTCGCGGTCCATGCCGACATGGATGTTCACATATGTGAACCCGATGTGTCGCCGCTCCAGCTACAGGGGCCAAAATCAGGAGAGATTATGAAGGCCCTGTTTGGCGACACGATCATGGACCTCAAATACTACTGGCTGCGCGAAGTGGAATTGGATGGCATCCCATTGATCGTGTCCCGCACCGGGTGGTCCAGCGAATTGGGCTATGAAATCTATTTGCGGGACGGCGCGTTCGGCAATGCGCTTTGGGAACGGATCATGGCGGCAGGTCGGCTGTTTGGCCTGAAACCCGGACACACATCGTCTATCAGGCGGATCGAGGGCGGGATGCTGTCGTATCACGCTGATGCCGACATCACGACCAACCCGTATGAGTTGGGATTTGACCGTTTGGTGAACCTCGACATGGCCGCGCCGTTCATTGGCAAGGCCGCTTTGACCCGCATCCATGCCGAGGGACCCAAGCGCAAGCAAATCGGCCTTGTGATCGATAGCGCCCCCCTGATGGGACCAAACACAACGTTCTGGCCGATCAATATGAACGGTGCGCCTATCGGTAAGGTCACGTCAGCTGTTTACTCCCCTCGGTTAGAGCAAAATATTGCACTGGCGATGGTTGATTCTGGCTTTGGCGATCTTGGCCAAACCGTCGAAGTTTTGACGGATCACGGTCCGGTGCAGGCGAAAGTGGTTGCGCGCCCGTTCTACGATCCAAAGAAAAAGATCGCGGTCGCTTAACACGGCAGTGAGTCGCGGTTCACCGCGGCTCTGACGCCGCCTTCTGGTGTCCTGCGCCAGTTGTTACAGTAGTGGTTGCACCCAAAAATGCGACCCATAGCATTGATATTAAATAATAAAAAATTCCAAAAGGCAGTATTTTCAACTTCTTGATGCAACCGGTTGCAATAAATTCCAATCTCGCTAATCTCGTTTTATCGCGTTTGAGGGAGGCGCGGTTGTGTCATGTTGAATTTCGCGCATTATCACAAGACGACTGCACGGCTTGGCTACGGCCAGACTGCTGAAATGGCTGGCACACAACCCGTCACCGCAACCCAAATTACGACGGTCTGCGCGGCGGCCTTTGCGGTTCGTTGTCTCGGCAGGCAATTGCGCCCGAAGTTCACGCAGACATTGGTCCCAAGGTGCCACCTTCGCGACCTATTCGCTTCATCGAAAACACGTTCATGGCGCATGCGGCATGACGGTCTAAGGTGAAATAATTGCCCCAATGTGGGCACCCGGTTTTCAACACATGCGTGCGCCGGGCACGCTTTCTGGGAGGAAATAAAATGAAAAAGACTATGATGACAGCAAGCCTTGTAGCCCTGATGGGCACATCTGCAGCTGCACAAGACATCGGCGCGACATTCTCGCGTTTTGATGACAACTGGCTGACAGTTCTGCGCAACGGCATGGTTGAATATGCAGCGACAATCGATGGCCTGAACTACCAGCAGGAAGATGCGACTGACGATCTGGCCAAGCAGATTGACCAAGTGAAGAACTTTGTTGCGTCCGGCGTTGATGCGATCATCGTGAACATCGTTGATACATCTGCTGGTGCTGCGATCACTGCCGCTGCGGGCGACACACCATTGGTGTTCGTTAACCGTGAGCCTGACAACGTGAACGAACTGCCAGCGACACAGGCATTTGTTGCATCCAACGAAATCGAATCCGGCACATTGTCCGCGTTTGAAATCTGTAAGAACCTGCGTGCAGACGGCAAAGCCGGTGGCGCGACTGGCTACTTGATGAACGGTCAGCTGTCCAACCAAGCTGCGGTTCAGCGTTCCAAGGACGTGTATGACGTAATCGGCATGGACATGTGTAACTTCATGACCATCATCGATGAGCAGACAGCAAACTGGTCCCGCGATGAGGCCCAGGATTTGATGACAAACTGGATGTCTTCCGGCGAGCCGTTTGATTTTGTTCTGGCCAACAACGACGAAATGGCCATCGGCGCCATTCAGGCGATGAAGGCTGCGGGCATGGATATGGCTGACGTGCAGGTTGGTGGTGTTGACGCATCACAAGACGCGCTGCTGTCCATGGCGGCTGGCGACTATGACGTCACAGTGTTCCAAGACTCTGTTGGTCAGGGCACCGGTTCCATCGACGCGGCGATCCGTTTGATCAACGGCGAAGATGTCGACCAAAAGGTCTATATCCCGTTCAAGCTGGTTACACCTGCGAACATGGGTGACTTCCTCGACAAGAACTAAGTCAAACGACACGATTGGGGGCGGCGCAATTGTGCCGCCCTTTCATATTCACGGCGCTAGATAGGGAATGGCACCAATGACAGATACCAGCCACGGCACCGGCGGGCTCACCTTTGATAAGACAAAGCGGTCTTGGCCCAACGAGTTGAACATCCTCTTCGCGCTTTTCGTGATTATCGCGATTTTCGAAATTCTGGGGCAAGTCCTGCCCTACATGAACGATCAGAGCTTTCTGTTCGACACCAAGGACCGTTTTGACAGCATCTTTAACGAGGCACGCCTGAAGATCATCATCCTACAGGTGGCGATCATCGG
Organism: Yoonia sp.; assembly: GCA_029250945.1. Taxonomy (GTDB): domain Bacteria; phylum Pseudomonadota; class Alphaproteobacteria; order Rhodobacterales; family Rhodobacteraceae; genus Yoonia. Next base: position 32,610 of record JAQXEG010000001.1, on the reverse strand, counting down.
CATCATCGCGTTGGGCGTGACGCAGGTGATTATTACCGCGGGCATTGACCTAAGTTCCGGCCCCCTTGTGGCCGCCACAGCCATGATCGCCATGAGCTTTGGCCAGACAGAGCTGGTGAACGGCTTTGCAAACCCCAAGGCATTGTTTGGCACATGGGCAATGGATTTGCCCGTGCTGATCCCGGTCGTTGTCGGGCTGACCTTTGGCGCGTTCATTGGTGCGATCAACGGCACGTTTATCGCCTATATGCGCATCCCGCCGTTTATTGCAACGTTGGGCATGTTCTTGATCTGCCGCGGCATCGCGCTGTGGTGGTCCGGCGGCAACCCGATTTCCTTCCCGACCGAGGGCTTCAAGTGGATCGGCTCTGGCATGATGCCCGTGGTTTGGTTCCTGTCCCTTGCGGTCGTGTTCCATCTGATCATGCGCTACACTGTTTACGGCAAACACACCTATGCGATCGGCTCTAATGAGGAAGCCGCGCGGATGTCCGGCATCAACGTGAACCGCCACAAGGTGACCGTTTATGTTATCGCATCCATGCTAGCTGCCTTCGCGGGTGTCATCCTTGCGGCCAAAAGCGAAACCGCGCAAGCAGGCATGGGTGAATTCTATGAATTGTTCGCAATCGCCATGGCCGTCATCGGCGGCATCAGTTTGCAAGGCGGACGCGGGTCGATCATCGGCACGGTGCTGGGCGCCATGGTGCTGGGCGTGATCCGGTCTGGCTTTACCTACATCAAGCTGGACGGATCGTATCAGCTGATGGCGATGGGCAGCATCATCATCGCGGCCATTCTCTTTGACCAATACCGCCAGCGAAACCGGGCGTAGGAGCAACTGACATGAATGATATTGTTCTAAAGACAATAGACCTCACCAAACACTATGGCGGCGTGCAAGCGCTTGAGGGTGCCAATTTCGAAATGCGCAAGGGCGAGCATATCGCCATCATGGGCGACAACGGCGCGGGGAAATCCACGTTCGTGCGTCAGATTACAGGTGTTGAACAACGCACCCGTGGCACCGTGATGTTCGACGGCCAGGAGGTGAATTTCTCGGGTCCGTTAGAGGCACGCGAGGCCGGTATTGAGGCGGTGTTCCAAACGCTCGCCCTTGCCGACCATTTGGACGTGCCCGACAACCTGTTTCTGGGGCGTGAGATCACCAAATTCAACTGGCTCGGCCCGTTCCGGTTGCTCGACTATAAGGCCATGCGCGAAGAGACGATTGAGGGGCTGAATAAAACAGGCGTGAAAATCCCCAATATCCGCAACACGATTGAACGCATGTCCGGTGGTCAGCGTCAATGTGTGGCCATCGCCCGCGCCGCGACGTTCAAATCCAAGCTGACTATTATGGACGAGCCGACAGCGGCATTGGGTGTGCAGGAAACCGCGCAGGTGGAAAACATCATCCGCACCCTCAAGGCTGATGGCGATCCGCTGATCCTGGTCAGCCACAACATGCGTCAGGTCATGGACCTTGTGGACCGGATCATCGTGTTCCGCCGTGGCCGTATGGTGGCCGATTTGCGCACCGAGGAAACCAACGGCGAAGACGTTGTATCCTACATCACAGGTGCAAAAACGGGCGCGCAGTTTGAAGGCGCCGCGTAAGGCGGTAAATTCAGACTCGAATTTTGCAATCAGGAATGCAAGACACGGCAAAACGGTAAGATAAGGACTGGGTGAGTGGCGGTAACACTGAAGGATGTGGCTGAACGGGCGGGCGTTTCCCGCTCTGCTGTGTCGCGCGCCTATACCGGTGGCGCATCGGTGGCCAAAAACACCCGCCGCAAAATCGAAAAGGCCGCCAAGGAATTGGGCTACAGCCCAAATGTGTTGGCCTCTTCGCTGACCACAGGGCGAACAAAGCTGATCGGGCTTGTGTCCAACAACTTTCACAACCCAATCTTTTTGCAGGTCTTTGATCAATTTACCAAAGGGTTGCAGGAACGCGGATTGCGCCCCCTGCTGGTGAATCTGTCAGATGAGGTGGACCCCGAAAATTCGGTGCGTATGTTGCGCGCCTATTCGGTCGACGCGGTGATTGTCGCGTCCTCCACCCTGCCCGAAAGCTTTGCGGAAGGGTTCCGTGATGCCGGTGTGCCTGTGGTGCATTCCTTTGGCCGTCATGTCGCCAGCCCCAAGGTCAACGTGCTGGGCATCGACAACATCGAGGCCGGACGCATCGCCGCCCGCACCCTGATTGCACGCAGCTACACGGCATTGGGGTTCATGGGTGGGCCGGCATCCGCCACCTCAACGCAGGACCGCCACAAGGGGTTCACGGACGAGATCGGCAAAAACCCCGGCATCACCCTTACCAGCAGCTTTGCGACGGCTTATTCATTTGATGCTGGCCGCACGCAAATGCAAAACCTGCTGCAAGATCGCCCAGCCGAAGCGTATTTTTGCGGTGACGATGTTTTGTCCATCGGCGCGTTATCCGCGATTCAATCCGCCGGGTTGCGTGTGCCAGACGACATCGGCTTGCTTGGGCTGAACGATATGGAAATGGCGGGCTGGGAAAACATCAACCTGACCACGATCAGTAACCCGCTCAAACAAATTGTCGCCTCGTCGGTTGAGCTGGTGGAAAACATGCTGACCGACACGCAGCGCACGCCAGAGGCACGGCTGTTCGCGTGTCACGTGGTCGAACGCGGAACCTTGCGCCCGCTCCCCTCTTAGTCGTCAGATTTCTTTGCGGGTGGTGTATCGGCATCATTGCCGTCTGCCGTTTCGCGGCGCCGAAACTCCTCATCCGGCCCACCATACAAGCTCGGCCGTCGGAGTTGAATATAGCCTCATGATGCGATGCGCTTTAGCTCTTCCAACGTCATCCGCTTTTTCTTTGTCATTGTGGCCGCCCCTTTGTTCGGTAGGTCATCCTACGGATACTATACCAGATCACGTTTTGCGCCGCCTTCCATGCATTGTCCAAGACCACCAAAGGTTGAGTACAACCTGACTGAGATGGGGCAGTCGTTTCGAGAACCGGTCAGCGCATTGGGATATCGGGCGTTGGACCATCTGGCCACGATTGATGCCGCACGCGAGGCATATGACGCGAACGCAACGACTTTAAACAATTGACCACGTTTGAACGGCGAAATCCACGGCACATAGGTCACAAGGATTAAGACGGCAAAGAGTGGCAGTGCCGCACGCACCACGTTCATCATCGGCATTCCGGCCACGCCGGAGGTCACGAAAAGGTTCAACTTGACCTTCTTACGCTAGCCCAAAGCAATATCGCTTTTTTCAATGACCTTTAAAAAGATGCAGCTACCGATCTGATATTGCCTTGGGACTGCATCGTCGAGAACGACCTGTGTTCTATCCGCTAGGACCGAAGGGTATCTAAAGGCAATTCGGTGGTGCCCCCGGCCGGACTCGAACCGGCACGGCCATACGGCCAAGAGATTTTAAGTCTCCAGTGTCTACCATTCCACCACAGGGGCACTCCGCCATATCTACGCATCGACGGGCAGGGGTGCAAGATTTAGATGTCCGTGCCAATCGGATCGTCGATCAACGACCGCTCTGCAAGCCACGGGTTCAGTCGCAGTGCGTTGCGCAATGCCTCTTGTCCCTCTTCCGTGCGGCCCATTCCAAGTAGGGTGAGCCCACGACCCGACATCGCCGCGATATGGTTTGGCATGATCTCTAACGTCTTGTCCAAATCAGCCAAGGCCACCGCATAATCACGGCTTAAAAAGCTGGCAAAGGCCCTTTGATTATACCCTTCAGCATACTGGGGGCAGTATTCGACCAACGCATCAAGCGCGTCGCGTGCGCCCAAAAAGTCAAAGCTCTCGCGCTTGGCCATCCCCTCATTCAGAATTTCTTGGGCAATTGGATCAGGTGCGTCCAACCACAGTTCCCACAGCTCTTGCGTCAAAGGGCGGGACGCTTGATGGGTCCGGCTTGCCCCCAAATCATCAATGATTTGCGCCAACCGCGCCGTGTGATCGGGGGCGGCAGGACAGGCAACGGCGCTCAGCGGTGCTGCGATAACAACAAGAGGGATCATACATTTCATAATCAGGATGATGGCCCGAATTGCCGCGACGTCAAATCACAGGGCTGTGTCAGGTGCCTTGGGCGATAGCCCCTCTTCTTTGACGGCCTGCATCGCAACATAGGTTGACGTGTGCGATACATGCGGCAGCGTCGATATTTTCTCTGCCAAAACAGAGCGATAACCTGTCATGCCCGCTGTGCGCACTTTCAACAGATAGTCGAAATCGCCCGCGATCAGATGGCATTGTTCAATCTCGGAAATTTTCATCACAGCGGCATTGAATGCCGCCAGCGCGGCCTCTCGCGTGTCAGATAGTTTGACCTCGACAAAGGCGACATGGTCGCGATCCAACTGGATCGGATCATAGAGCGCGCGGTAACCACGGATCACGCCGCGCTCTTCCAAACGGCGCAAACGGGCTTGGGTCGGGGACTTTGACAGGCCGATCCGGTCGGCCAAGGCCGTTACGCTGATTCTGCCCTCAACCGCCAACACCTCAAGGATCTTGCGGTCGAACCCGTCAATGGAAACAGACGTATTATCCATATTTAGCGCCCAATTCGATCAGTTATGACTACTGATGACCATAATAGAGGTCAAATTTCCTGCTGACAATCGTTATCATAGGCCATCACACCTTGCTTGGATCACTGACATGACACAGACTCCCCTTCGGTCCCTAATCGACGCTGCTATCTACATGGATGAGGCAACCGCAATTGCGGACCTTAAGGCCGCAGCAAACCTGTCGCCTGACGACCGCGCGCGCATTTGCGCCGCAGGTGCCACCCTCGTGCGCGACATCCGCAATAGCGCCGAACCGGGCCTGATGGAGGTGTTTTTGGCCGAATACGGGCTGTCCACAGATGAAGGAATCGCACTGATGTGTCTGGCCGAGGCGCTTTTGCGGGTGCCGGATGCCGACACGATCGACGCGCTGATCGATGATAAAATCGCGCCGTCAGATTGGGGCAAGCACCTTGGGCATTCGGCGTCATCATTGGTCAACGCGTCCACATGGGCACTGATGCTGACGGGGCGTGTCCTAGACGACGACAAGCCGGGCATAACAGGCGCCTTGCGCGGGGCGATCAAACGCCTGGGTGAGCCTGTGATCCGCACCGCCGTTGGCCGTGCCATGCGCGAAATGGGGCGGCAATTCGTGCTTGGCGAGGATATCCACAAGGCGATGAAGCGTGCCGAGGGAATGCAGGCCAAGGGCTTCACCTATTCCTATGATATGCTGGGCGAGGCTGCGCGCACCGATGCGGACGCCCGCGCCTATCATCTGGCCTACAGCCGTGCGATTTCCACGATTGCACAGCATTGCACCCACGCGTCCGTTGCCGAAAACCCCGGCATCTCGGTCAAACTATCCGCCCTGCACGCCCGCTATGAAGAAGGGCAAAAGGACCGCGTCATGGCCGAGCTGGCGCCGCGTGTCCGCGCCCTTGCCATGCTCGCGAAATCCGCTGGTATGGGGTTCAATATCGACGCGGAAGAGGCAGACCGCCTCTCCCTGTCGCTTGATGTGATCGCGGCCGTTTTGGCCGAACCCGCCTTGAGCGGTTGGGACGGTTTTGGCGTCGTGGTGCAGGCTTACGGGCAACGTGCCGGTCTGGTTATCGACCATCTGCACGCCATCGCAACCAGCCTTGATCGCAAAATCATGGTCCGCCTCGTCAAAGGCGCCTATTGGGACGCCGAGATCAAGCGCGCCCAAGTCGAAGGCATGGCCGGCTTTCCCGTCTTCACCCAAAAAACCCATACCGACATAAGCTATATCAGCAACGCCCGCAAATTGCTTGGCCTGACAGACCGCATCTATCCACAGTTTGCCACGCATAATGCGCATACTGTGGCCGCGATCCTCGACATCGCAAAGACCGATAATATCGGCGCCGATGCCTATGAGTTCCAGCGCTTGCACGGCATGGGCGAGGCGTTGCACAAAATCGTCCTCGACCGCGAAGGCACCCGTTGCCGCATCTATGCCCCCGTGGGCGCGCATGAGGATTTGCTCGCCTACCTTGTCCGCCGTCTATTGGAAAACGGGGCGAATTCCAGTTTCGTCAATCAAATCGTGGATGAGGACGTCAGCCCCGAAACCGTCGCCGCCGATCCGTTCGATGCGCCTCTGTCCCCGATCACCTTGCACAAAGGTTCCGCGCTTTTCGCGCCAGAGCGCCCGAATTCCAAAGGCTGGGATCTGACACATACCCCGACCTTGGACACCATCGACACAGGCCGCGCCCCCTTTGCCGACCACCGGTGGGACGCGCACCCTTTGGTTTCTTCAGAGCATAAATATGCTCACGCCACAGCCCATGCCATCATCAACCCCGCCAACCCCGATGATACCGTCGGGCAGGTCGTCCCGGCCACGCCAGACGTCATCTCCGCGGCCATCGCGGACGCGACCCCGTGGTCCGCGGCCCCGCACGACCGCGCCATGATCCTGAACGCCATCGCCAACGCCTATGAAGCCAACGCGCCAGAGCTGTTCGCCATCCTCGCGCGCGAAGCAGGCAAAGGCCTGCCTGACGCCGTCGCCGAATTGCGCGAGGCGGTGGATTTTCTGCGCTATTACGCGGCACAAATCGACCAAGCGGCCACGGCACGTGGCGTCTGGACCTGCATCAGCCCGTGGAACTTTCCACTGGCGATCTTCTCAGGCCAGATCGCGGCGGCATTGGCTGCGGGCAACGCTGTGCTGGCCAAACCAGCCGAGCAAACCCCGATCATTGCAACCCGCGCCGTCATGCTGATGCACGCGGCTGGCGTCCCATGTGATGTCTTGCAACTGTTGCCCGGTGACGGCGCGGTTGGGGCGGCCCTCACGGGGGATGCGCGGATCTGCGGCGTGGCTTTCACCGGTTCCACAACCACTGCGCTCCGGATCAAGTCGAACATGGCAGATCACTGCGCGCCCGGCACACCGCTGATTGCGGAAACGGGCGGGCTAAACGCCATGATTGTCGACAGCACCGCCCTACCCGAACATGCCGTGCGCGATATCGTCAACGGCGCGTTCCGCTCTGCCGGACAGCGGTGTTCGGCCCTGCGTTGCCTGTATGTGCAAGAAGATATCACCGATAAACTGCTGCACATGCTGTATGGTGCGATGTCGGAATTGCATGTGGGCGACCCGTGGCATCTGTCCACCGATCTTGGCCCCGTCATCGACGCCGCCGCCCGCGACACAATCGCGGATCACATCGCCGAGGCCAAAAGCGACGGGCGGCTATTGTTCGAAATCACCGCGCCCACCGATGGCACCTTCATCGCGCCAAGTGTGATCAAAGTCAGCGGCATCGCCGACATGACCCGAGAGATTTTCGGCCCCGTGCTGCACGTTGCGACGTTCCGGTCCCATGAACTGGACCAAGTCATCGCGGACATTAACGCTACGGGCTACGGGCTAACGTTCGGGCTGCACACACGGATTGATGACCGTGTGCAGGACATCGTGGAGCAAATCGACGCGGGCAACATCTATGTGAACCGCGACCAAATTGGCGCTGTTGTTGGCAGCCAACCCTTTGGTGGCGAAGGACTTTCGGGCACAGGGCCCAAGGCGGGCGGGCCGCATTATCTGCCCCGCTTCACCGCGCCAATGGCCGCAGACGCCGTAACGGAGTGGTCAAAATCTGCCAGCACACGCGGGCTGCATAAGGCGCTCGCGGTGGACATGCCCGTAGGTTCATCCCCCACTGATCTGCCTGGCCCCACAGGGGAATCCAACAGGCACAGCACCGCACCACGCGGCCCGATCCTGTGTCTTGGCCCCGGTCAGGACGCGACGCTGGCCCAAATTGCCGCCGTCAAATCCTTGGGCGGTGTGCCCGTGAACCCGCACGGCAGCGTGCCACCCGAGGCGCTGGTCACCCTGCCCCATCTGGGCGGCGTGATGTGGTGGGGGGATATTGAGACGGGCCGGTCCTATGACCAGGCGCTCGCGAAACGCGATGGGCCGATTACCGCGTTGATCACCACCTATCCCGATGCCGCACACGTGCTGCATGAACGTCACGTGTGCATCGACACCACAGCCGCAGGCGGAAACGCGGCCCTCTTGGCCGAGGTCGGCAACATCTGATCGGTTGACATTGGGGGCGGCGACAGGACAACGTCGCCCCTATGTTACCTATTCGCGATCATAATCCGTCCGAGCGCCTGCCTTATGTGACCTACACATTGATGGCGATCAATATTGCCGTCTATCTGTTCGGGCTTGCCACATTGACCAATGATCTGGCGATTTCCCAGTTCTATTATGACTATGCGTTGATCCCTGCGCGGTTCTCGGCGGGGGAAAACTACGGCGCGCTGATCACGTCGATGTTCCTGCACGCAGGTATGATGCATCTAGCGGGTAACATGCTGTTTTTGTGGATATTTGGCGACAACCTAGAGGATAAGATGGGCCATATCCCGTTCCTGATCTTCTATCTGGTAAGCGGGATCGGCGCGGATATTGCACAGTTTGCGGCTGACCCCTATTCGCCCATTCCCGTAGTTGGCGCGTCGGGCGCGATTGCGGGGGTCATGGGTGGCTATCTGTTGCTGTTTCCAAAGGCCAAGGTCGATATCTTCATCTTCTTAATCATCTTTATCCGCATCCTGCCAATCCCTGCGTGGATCATGCTGGGGCTGTGGTTTGGCCTGCAACTGTTCAATGGAATCGCAGCCGATGCCCCCGCGGGCGGGGTCGCCTATTGGGCGCATGCGGGCGGGTTCATCGTGGGGTTTGTGCTCACGGTCCCGCTGTGGCTGCGGCTTGGGGCGGCGGGCTGGTGGATCAAAACGGATTACCATCCCGACCACCCAGAGGCGACATACCCGTCCCGTATTCCGGTGGTTAAGCGGCGTTAGCGCCCTTGCGGATCACCTTGGCAAAGGTTTCAAAGATCGGCTCGTTGGCGATGATTACCTCGCCGTCCTCAAGGATGTTGCCCGCAGGGTTGATCGGCTCAACCATGCAGCCCGCTTCGCGTGCGATAATAAGGCCAGCGGCCATATCCCAGCTGTGCAATTTGCGTTCCCAGAACCCTTCGTAACGGCCAGCTGCCACATACGCGAGGTCAAGCGACGCGGCACCGAACCGGCGCACACCTGCGGTCGCTGGCAACAAACGCGCCAGATCCTGTAGTGTTTCCGGCAGATCAGCACGGCCCGCAAACGGTAGGCCCGTTGCAAAGATGCTTTCGATCAAACGATGCCGCGCAGATGCGCGGATACGGCTTTCGTTGAGCCAAGCGCCGCCGCCTTTTTCGGCCCAGAACATCTCGTCCTTGACCGGATCATAGATGACACCAGCAACGATCTGGCCCTTGTGTTCCAACGCGATGGATACCGCCCAGTGGGGCAGCCAGTGCAGGAAATTCGTTGAGCCGTCAAGCGGATCAACGATCCAGCGGCGCGTCGGGTCCTCGCCGTCAATCTCTTTGCCTTCTTCGCCCAGAAAACCATAGGACGGGCGTGCGGCCATCAAGTCCTCTCGGATGGTTTCCTCGGCCTGTTTGTCGGCGCGGCTGACAAAATCGCCCGGCCCTTTGGTCGACACCTGAAGCTGTTCAACTTCGGTGAAATCCTTGAGCAACGCGCGCCCTGCCTTGCGGGCGGTTTTCATCATCACGTTAAGATTTGCGCTGCCAGCCATTGCGGGGCCTCCGAAGGGAATAAGGTTAGATCGGGCGTATAGGCCGATCAGCACCCGCAAACAAGGGGGCTTAGGCGCGGCCCATGCGCACCGCCTCTTGCCGCGCAAGCCGGATCAGATGGGAGACGAACGGCTGGGCCGTATCCTCGGTGCGCGTGGCGGCGAACAAGCGGCGCGTCATGCCACCCTTGGTCAATGGGCGGGTGACGTAATCAGCACTATATTTGATTTGGTTCACAACCCAATCGGGCAGCACCGCGACCCCGCGATTGGAGGCGACCAGCATCAAGATGACAGCTGTCAACTCGACCTGTCTGACGGCGGCGGGTTCCACCTTGACGGGGATCAAAAGCTGAGAAAACACATCCAATCGCACCCGATCGACCGGATAGGTGATCAGTGTCTGGTCGCAAAAATCCGCAGCCTCAATAAAATCGCGCCTTGCCAGTGGATGATTGGCGGCTGCCACAAACACCGGTTCATAGTCAAAAAGTGGGCTGAAATCGGTGCCGTCGACCTGTTCGGGGTCAGAAGAGATGACCAGATCAACATCCTCGCGCCGCAAGGCGGGCAGCGCGTCAAACGCCAGACCGGGCCGGATGTCGACGTCCACATCAGGCCAAGCCTTGCGGAACTGTTCAAGCACGGGAAATAGCCATTCGAAACAGGCGTGACATTCAATCGCGATATGCATCCGTCCCGATTTACCCGCGACCAGCCCCGCAAAATCAGCCTCTAACGCGACAACTTGAGGCAGGATTTTTTCCGCAGCGGCCAGCATACGTTCCCCGGCCGCAGACAAGCGCAAGGGCTTCGTGCGCCGTGCAAACAGGGCCACGCCAGCCTGATCCTCAATCCCTTTGATTTGATGTGACAGGGCCGATTGGGTCATGTTCAATTGCTCCGCGGCGCGGGCCAAGCCGCCAGTGTCATGGATCGCCTTGATCGTGCGCAGGTGCCGGAATTCGATCCGCATATGAATAGTCCGCATAATAAAACTGAATTATATGAATTTGTTTCACATCCATGTTCATGGGACAAGGGCGAAACCCATAAGGACACTGATCATGGCACAGCCCCGCGTTTCGTTTGAATTCTTCCCGCCCCAAGATTTGTCCGGATCTTTCCGGCTTTGGGATGCGGTGAATGCGCTGATGCCGTTTGACCCCACGTTTGCATCGGTCACCTATGGCGCAGGCGGGACCACGCGGAATTTGACGCAAGAGGCGGTCAAGACGCTGCACCGGCAGACCGGATGGGATGTGGCGGGGCATTTAACGTGCGTTGACGCGACCAAAGCCGAAACGCTGGCTATCGCGCGCGATTATGCCGATGCCGGGTTGCGCGATATTGTGGCCTTGCGCGGAGACGCACCCCAAGGGGCCACAGCGTTCACCGCCCATCCGCAAGGGTTCCAGTCGTCAATCGATTTGATCGGCGCACTCAAGGACACGGGCCAGTTCAACATTCACGTCGGCGCCTACCCCGAGGTCCACCCAGAGGCCGCGTCGCAGGCCGACAACATCGCCTATCTCAAACGCAAGTGCGATGCAGGTGCGGATAGCGCGATCACCCAATTCTTTTTTGAAGCTGACACGTTTTTCCGGTTCCGCGATGCCTGTGCCGATGCAGGTATCACCACGCCGATCATTCCGGGCATCCTGCCAGTGGAAAACTGGACTGGCGTGCAATCCTTTGCCGCGAAATGCGGCACGGCGATCCCCCAAGTGATCCGTGACGGGTTCACGAATGCCCAGCGCGACGGCACGACCGACCTATTCGCGACCGCCATCGCCACAGAGCTATGCGATGAGCTGATCAGTGGCGGTGTGGATCATCTGCATTTTTATACGCTCAACCGTGCCGCGCTGACACGGGATGTCTGTCACGCGTTGGGCTTGGGCGGAAAACGGCGCTTGCAAAACGTGGCATAGAGGCGCAATTTCGGGCGCATGTTTACCGCAAAATCCCCCGCCGATCTGCCAAGCATTGACACTGTTTTGGGCCTGTCAGGTCTAGAGTTCATGCAAGCCATGCTACGCGGTGAGATCGCCCGCCCGCCAATTTCCGGCCTACTGAACTATCAAATCGCCGAAGTATTCGCCGGGCAGGTTGCGTTTCACGGCGCCCCTGAATTCGCCCATACCAATCCGATGGGTGGCGTGCATGGCGGCTGGTATGGCACGCTGCTTGATAGCTGCATGGCCTGCGCAGTTATGACGATGGTGCCCAAGGGATCAATCTATACCACATTGGAATATAAGGTGAATTTGACCCGCAGCATCCCGCTTGGCATAGCGATCGTCGCCACAGGAACAGTGGACCACGCGGGCCGGACGACCGCCGTCGCCCACGGCGAAATTCGCGGCAAGGATGATGGTAAGCTCTACGCCACAGGTTCAACTACCTGCCTGATCATGAAGGGCTAGTCGTCTGACACTGACGGATGGATCGTTTCGGACGGGTTGGCCAGCACGATCCGGCGGCGCCGCGACCAAAACACCTTGCCCCATTTGCGCCATGTCCCGACCGACGGCGCGGTGACATCTTGCGGAAACCGCGTTTCCCAATCGGGCGGCAGCACAAGGCCACATGCCTCAAGCTTGGTCAGCATCCACACCAGCGGGATGTTCGCCAGCGGGCGCGCCGCCTTGATATCGGCGACCTGCCCGCCCACATTGGCATGTGATCCGCGAAACCAGACCTGCTCGATGTGGCCTTGTCAATCCGGCGGAGCATCCCACAGCACTGGCGCGTAAGCGTCGCGTGTTTCGTGCAGGGCGAGGGCATGGAAACCATTGCGCACATGCGCCCCCAACCGGTGATTGTGATAGGCATGTTGCGCCTGTGCACAGCGCCAGATGACTGGCAACCGCAGGCCCAGCGCCTTGACCGTATCCCACACCGCAACAGCCTCGATCGTCGTATCAGCGTGGCAATACCGATCGCGAAAGGCGATGGCAGCCTTGGTGCGCGCACCGGTTTTATAGTGCCGGTAGGCTTCGCGGATTGTGCGCACGGTGGCATGTTCGGCACGCACCAACCCGACATAATCCACAACACCGGCAAGCGACCTCACCGCACAGGAACCGCGCGAATAGCCGATCAGGATCACCTCATCCCCTGGCCGGTAACGGGAGGCAAGCACACCGTAGACCCGTTCGATCTGGCGATTGATTCCCTTGTCCGTCATCACGCCCCATGTACCGGACCAATCGCACCATTGGATACCGGCCTCATAGTAAACGGCCATGTTGGCCCGCGCACCGTCCGACTGCAAAAGCCGGAAGTCCAGCCCTGCGTTCGTCTCATGGCCAGAGCGCAGCGACGACATCGTGCCATCAAGGATGACGATGACATGTGTCGCCTTGCCGCGCCTGCGGTGCGCGCCCTCTTCTGTGCGGGCGCGTCTGCCAAATAGGCCAAATAACCAATCACGAACCGGCACGGGCATCCTGCATCATTTGCCACACACGGTGGGGGGTGAACGGCATATGGGCATCCCGCACGCCCATATCCCAAAGCGCATCTGTCACCGCGTTGGTGATCGCGGCCAAGGCGCCAACTGTCCCCGCCTCGCCGCAGCCCTTCATGCCCATGGGGTTATAACGCGACGGGGTGCCCCGCGTGGAAAAATCGATCATTGGCATGTCATCGGCGCGGGGCATTGCGTAATCCATGAACGTCGCGGTCAGCAATTGGCCATCCTCGTCATAAACGACACGTTCGGTCAGCGCCTGCCCCAGCCCCTGCACAACGCCGCCATGCACTTGCCCCTCGACCAGCATGGGATTGATCAGATTGCCGAAATCATCAACGACCGTGTATTTCACAATTTCAACCACGCCCGTATCGGGGTCAATCAGCACCTCAGCCACATGGGCGCCGTTGGGAAAACTGCGATTGTCCAGCGTGATGGATGCCGATTGATCCAAAAGGTCGGACCGCCCCGCATCACGCGCCATGTCTGCCACCTCAACCATCGTTGGGGTCAGGTTTGATCCTGCAATACGGAACCGTTCATCATCGAATTGCACATCTTCAACCGCGACGCCCTCAACCTCGGCCAGAAATGCGCTGAAACCTGTGATAGTCACATCAACCGCCGCCAGCGTCGCCGTGTTTTGCACAGTGACCGAACGGGACCCGCCCGTGCCGCCACCCGTCGGGATCAGGTCGCTGTCGCCTTGCACGACACGGATGTGATCCATGGGGATGCCGGTCTGATCAGACAGAAATTGGGTATAGACCGTTTCATGCCCCTGCCCGTTCGACTGTGTGCCGACATAGATCGCGGCATGATCATCCTCGAACACAACGCGGGTTGTCTCAGACGGGGCGCCAAGGATGCTTTCGATATAGTAACACAGCCCAAGCCCGCGCAGCTTGTCGGTATCGGCCGCACGGCGGGCGGCATATCCGGGCATGTCAGCGGCTTCGACAGCGGCATCCAGCAGCGCGGAAAATTCACCAACGTCGTAGGTCACATCGGTGGCTGTGGTATAGGGAAATTGGTCGGGTGCGATAAAGTTTTTGCGCCGCAGCTCCAGCGTATCAACGCCCAATTCACGCGCCGCCTGGTCCATGGCCCGTTCTAGCACAAAAATCGCCTCTGGCCGGCCCGCACCGCGATAGGCGTCAACGGGTGTGGTGTTGGTAAACACACCGCGCACAGACATAGTGGCGGCTTGCACGTCATAGACACCCATCAGCACCTTTGCGAATAGGTCGGTCTGGATGCCTTGGGCAAATTGGGAATTATAGGCCCCCATATTGGCAATCGTATCAACGTGATAGCCGATCAGCTTATGATCGGCGTCAAAGGCCAGCGTCGCCTCTGTTACCAGATCGCGGCCTGCGTTATCGGTCAACATCGCCTCTGTCCGTTCCGACATCCAGCGCACGGGGCGGCCCAAGGTACGGGCAGCATGGGCGACACAGAATGTTTCGGGATAGCGCATGGCCTTCATCCCGAAACCACCGCCCACATCAGAGTTGGTGACGCGCAATTCGTCCTTGCCCAGCCCAAAGTGATACATCAAATCGGCCTTAGGCACCCAGACACCCTGCCCGTTCACAGCCACATGCAGACGGCCATCCGCGATCTCTGCGTAGCAGCCGCGCGGCTCCATTGCGTTACAGATGATGCGGTTGTCAGGGACATTCACGCGGATCACATGGGCGGCGGCGGCAATCGCCGCATCCACGGCAGCACAGTCGCCTTTATGCCATTCAAACGCTTCGTTTTGTGGGGCCTCGGGGTGGATGGCCTCGCCGCCGATCACAGGGGCCACATGGGGTGGCAGGTCATCAATCTCTAGCCCGATCACCTCGGCCGCATCGCGGGCCTGATCCATGGTTTCGGCCACAATCATTGCAATCGCCTCGCCCACGTGGCGTACACGCGATTGCGCCAATAGCGGACGCAGCGGCCCCTTGCGTTTGGAACCGTCAACATGCGGGAGCTGCACACCCTTCAGCCCCATTTTCACGCCTGCCGCCACCAAATCATCAGCAGCCACAACCAAAGCCACACCAGGCATGTCCCGGGCATCATCCAGCTCCAGCTCTGCAATGTCGCCGTGGGCAACGGCCGAGCGGAGGAAGTAGGCAAACAGCGCACCTTCCGGCGTAATATCATCCACGTAGCGGCCACCACCAGTCAGAAAACGCTGATCTTCCAACCGGACGGTCGATTGGCTTTTGCCGAATTTTTCCAAGGTGCTGCTCCGTGTTTGATGTTGGATAAACTAACCTGCGGCGTAGCACTGTCCACCGCCAAATCGGGTCGCAAACAGACAAGACGTGACGGGATTGGCACGCAACCGTGATGCAGGACAACAAACAGGTGCGCCATGCCAAATTCACTGACCCCAGCCCAGTCGCAATCCTATTGGGACGACGGATATCTTTACCCCATCCCAGCCCTTAGCCCCGCAGAGGCCGCAGAATGGCGAGCCAAGCTGGAAGCGCTGGAGGCCGAATGGCTGCCCGCCGATCTGCCGCAACCTTTGAACACCTATAAACGGGTGAATGCACAGGTCGTAATGCCACTTGCCCATGAAATTGGGACGCACCCCGCCATTTTGGACGCAATCGAGGGGGTGCTCGGCCCGGACGTCATGCTGTATTCCGTTGAATTTTTGATTAAGGAACCGCGCACCAAGGCGGTGGTCACCATGCATCAGGATCTCACATATTGGGGCATGGGCGAGATTGACGGGCTCACAACCGCGTGGCTTGCCCTATCGCCCGCCACCCGCGAAAGCGGCTGCATGGATGTCGTGCGTGCCAGCCATAAAAATCCGATCCTGCCACATGAGGATACATTCGACGGTGACAATCTATTGTCACGCGGTCAGGAAATCCGCGTGGATGTGGCTGAAAAGGACAAGGTTTCCATGGAACTGCAACCCGGTGAAATCAGCCTACATCACGGGTTAACGATCCACGGGTCCGGCCCCAATGTGTCCAATGATCGGCGGATCGGCGTGGTCTTGCGGTATCTGACGCCGAAGATCAGCAAGTCGGGCGGCGAGCGTGATTATGCCCATTTGGCCCGTGGCGAGGATGCGCATGGCCATTGGGAACCTTCCCCAATCCCAGCGGCGCCGTTTGATCTCGCCGCATTGGCCGTTTATGAAGATATCCGAAAACTTCAAACCGCCGTCATGATGCGCGGCGCCAAGAAGGCCAGCAGCTTTTATGAAAAGGCAGATTGATGGATCGCGTCAAATTCACCGCCATGAAAGATGGCGACAAGGAAGACTATGATTTCCTGACCCACCACGAGGTTGAATATACAAAAGGCACGGCTGATCGTCTGCTACAGGCGCTAGTTGATCTGGACGAAGGATTGTCCGGCTATCAGGTCACGCGGCTGGCCCATTCGCTGCAATCGGCCACGCGGGCAGAGCGTGACGGCGCGGATACCGACTGGATCGTCGCGGCCTTGTTGCATGACATCGGCGATATCTACGCGCCCTATAACCACGACGAATATGCAGCTGCGATCCTGCGCCCATTTGTACGTGAACAGGTCGCGTGGGTCGTGGAAAAACACGGAGATTTCCAGCTAGTGTATTACGGGGAACATATTGGCGCGAACCCTGACAAGCGCGATGCCTACGCAGGCCACGCCTATTTCGACGATTGCGCGACATTCTGTGAACGCTGGGACCAGTCATCATTTGACCCCGCCTACGACACCATGCCGCTGTCGCATTTCGCCAATCGCGTACGTGAGGTGTTTGCGCGCACCCCCTATGATCCGGCGGTCACGCGTCCGGGGGCAAGGTCACCTTTGGTAGCTGGCTAGGCACACGCGCACGCGGGCCGACGTCGCCTTCCCACCAGACATCTTGCCCACGGACAAACACCACGATCTGCGTGCCACGTCCCAGTGCCTGAAATGTCCGAATGGATGCATCAAGACTCTCGCCTGTCAGCCCGTCCACCGTGCGAAACTGCATATAGCCGCGCCCAGTGGGCCGATAACTTTTCTTGCGTTCTACGATATTCGTGATCGTCGCGGTGGCCGTAACGCCGCGAAAGCACGGCGGCATTGGTCTTGCGCCCCGGAAACCAAATCGCGGCGAGGGCAGCAATACCAACAGCAAGCGCCAGCCATTGCGTGCCAACGGCACCGCCTTTTGTTTGGCCTTCGCGCAACTCGAACAGTTTTGGACCACCCGTCCAATATTTCACCTGCACCTGCGACCCCACCGGGTGCGCCCTGTAATAGGATGACCCAACCGAGCGTTCTTTGCGCACAGATTGCGATGCAACATCAAACCGGAGGGTGACATAGTATGTGGTCTTATCGTCGTCTTGTATGGCCCGTTGTGCCAGGATTTGTGCGCGCGTCCAGGCGCCATCATTCGCTAGCCGCTGTGCGTCGCGGTAGCCAATCACGCTTTGAATTGTCAAAAAGACCGCGACAACGCCCGCAATCACGGCAAAATACCCCTTCAGCGCCATCAAAATCTCGATCCACGGATGCGGGCTCTTTCGGCTATGTCTTGGCTTGATCACGCTGCATTGCCCCTTTTCCCCGTGCATCGCTTTGTTTAAACGCAACCTAACCAGATAAGGACGGCATAACTATGGCGATGGACAAGACATTCGACGCAAATACCGCTGAACCCCGCATCTACCAGATGTGGGAGGATGCAGGCGCATTCAAAGCAGGCGCAAACGCCCGTGACGGCGCATCCACCTATTGCATCATGTTGCCACCGCCCAATGTGACGGGCCACCTGCATGTCGGCCACGCGTTTAACCACACGCTGATGGATATTCTGATCCGGTGGAAACGTATGCAGGGGTTCGACACCCTGTGGCAACCCGGTCTGGACCACGCGGGTATCGCCACCCAGCTGATGGTTGAAAAGGATCTGGCCGCAACAGGTCAGCCAAAACGTACCGAATTGGGCCGCGAAAAATTCCTGGAAAAAGTCTGGGAATGGAAGGCGGCCAAGGGCGGCATGATCGAACAGCAGGCCCGCCGTCTTGGCGACAGCATGGATTTCTCGCGCTCGGCCTTCACCATGTCGGGTGCGTCCTCTGCCCCTGACACAGAAAAGTCCGGCAATTTCCACGACGCGGTTTTGCAGGTGTTCGTCAAGCTATACAACGATGGCAAAATTTACCGCGGCAAGCGCTTGGTCAACTGGGACCCGCATTTTGAAACCGCGATTTCCGATCTTGAGGTTGAGAACCGTGAAGTTGACGGCCATATGTGGCACTTCAAATACCCGCTGGCGAATGGCGCGACCTATGAATACGTCGAAAAGGACGAGGACGGGAACGAGACCCTGCGCGAGACCCGCGACTACATTTCCATCGCCACAACCCGCCCTGAAACCATGCTCGGTGATGGCGCGGTTGCCGTGCACAAGGACGACGAACGCTACAACCCAATCGTGGGCCAGCTGTGCGAAATTCCTGTTGGCCCCAAGGCGCAGCGCCGCCTGATCCCGATCATCACCGACCCCTACCCCGATATGACCTTCGGCTCAGGCGCGGTGAAAATCACTGGCGCGCATGATTTCAACGACTACGAGGTCGCCAAACGCGGCAACCTGCCGATGTATGCGCTGATGGACACCAAGGGCACGATGCGCGCCGATGGTAAGCCATATGCCGAAGAGGCCGCCGTGGCCCAAGCCATCGCCAACGGCGAGCAGACATTCGACGAGGCGATGATCGCCGCGATGAATATGGTGCCCGAGGAATACCGTGGCCTCGACCGTTTTGATGCCCGCGCCAAGGTGATTGCCGACATCACCGCCGAAGGCCTCGCCGTGATGCATGACGTCACCCGCACCGTCAAAAACGACGACGGCGAAAAAGTGGAAGTGACCGAGACCGTCCCAATGGTCGAGAACAAGAAGATCATGCAGCCGTTCGGCGACCGTTCCAACGTGGTGATCGAGCCTGCGCTGACCGACCAATGGTTCGTCGACACCGCCCAAATCGTGCAACCCGCATTGGACGCCGTGCGCAACGGCGAGACCAAGATCATGCCCGAGAGCGGCGAAAAAGTGTACTACCACTGGCTCGACAATATCGAACCATGGTGCATCTCGCGCCAACTGTGGTGGGGACATCAGATTCCGGTTTGGTATGGGCCGGATGTAGTTCCTAACTTCGGCGGAATTACTTTCCTTGACGGGCCGCCCGACGAGACGAGCGCCGTTCCAACATCAAGACCTTCTTTTTGTGAATTAACTGAAGAAGAGGCGATCAAGAATGCCCGAGCCTACTATGAGTCGAAACTAAACAAGCCTGTAACTATTTCAATTTGCGAAAGCAGCGGCTTTGACAACCAAACGGTCGCCGATGCTGGCGACCACTATTCAGTTAACTTGTACCGCGATCCCGACGTCCTCGACACATGGTTCTCCTCCGGCCTTTGGCCATTCGGCACGCTGGGCTGGCCTGCCGAAAACGAAGCGATGAAATACTTCCCCGGTGACGTGCTGATCACAGGCCAAGACATCCTGTTCTTCTGGGTTGCACGCATGATGATGATGTCCAACGCGGTTTTGGATGAAAACCCGTTCCACACCATCTATCTGCACCAGCTTGTCCGCGACGCCAAGGGCGAGAAGATGTCGAAGACCAAAGGTAACGTGATCGACCCGCTCGACATGATCGACGCTTATGGCGCGGACGCATTGCGGTTCTCAAACGCGCAAATGGCAGCCCTCGGTGGTGTACTGAAAATCTCCGAGGACCGGATCAAAGGATACCGGAACTTCGGCACGAAACTCTGGAACGCGTTTAGCTTTGCCGATCACTACGAGATCCCGAATGCGGGCGACACGGCGATGCCGCAAGCCACGCAGACGCTGAACAAATGGATCATCGGCGAGGTCGGCAAGACCCGCGTCGCTGTGGACGCAGCCTTAGAAACCTACCGCTTTAACGATGCGGCCAACACTCTCTATGCCTTCACATGGGGCAAGGTCTGCGACTGGTATCTGGAATTCTCCAAACCGATCCTTCAAGGCGAGGATGAGGTGGCGAAAATGGAAACCCAAGCCACCCTGCGCTGGGTCCTCGACCAAGCATTGATCATGCTGCACCCAATCATGCCCTTCATCACCGAGGAGCTGTGGGGCACCGCCGATACACGCGCCAAAATGCTGGTCCACGCCGATTGGCCGACTTACGGGGCCGAACTGGTGGACGCAGACGCCGATGCGGAAATGAACTGGACGATCAACCTGATCGAAACAGTGCGGTCCAACCGCGCCCAAGTCCACGTGCCCGCGGGTGCCAAAGTGCCGCTCGTGTTCACCGAACTGGAGGCCAAGGGTCAGGCCGCATGGGACAACAACCATGTGCTGATCCAACGCCTCGCGCGGATTGAGAGCCTGAAAAAGGTCGACGCACTGCCCAAAGGCTGCGTCACAATCCCGATGCCGGGTGGCACATTTGGCCTCCCACTCGAAGGTTTGATCGACGTCCCGTCCGAGATCGCGCGCCTCGAAAAATCCATGCAGAAATTGGGCAAGGAACTCGGCGGCTTACGTGGCCGTTTGAACAACCCGAAATTCGCGGCCTCCGCCCCGCCAGAGGTGCTGGCAGAGACGCAAGAAAACCTGCGTCTGCGCGAAGAGGAAGAGGCACAGCTCAAGGCGGCAATCGCCCGCCTTGCAGAGTTGGGATAAGCTGATCGGCGGCCCTGCCTTAGGCGGGGCCCTCGATCCTATGGAACCACGCGTTCCACGGCACGCATCATGCCAAGCGCCTTGTCATAGACCAGCGTCAGAATGCGCCGACCACCCGGGCGGGCCACTGTTGGGGCCACACGCACCACGGCGGCGGTACCGGTTGCGGCAAAAAATCTACATCTGCTAAGTTCCATCTTACCCTCCGACGGACAATTGCGAACGATTCGCATATATGTACAATTTGCCATATTGCAAGTTTGCGCGGTGGCGGCTTATCTGACGCCATGACTGATGATCCACGCCTGACCCGCCTTGCCGCCACTTTGCCAAGTTCTGTCCCCTTCGTCGGGCCAGAGGCGTTGCAAAGGCTGTCGGGAACCACATTCGCCGCCCGCCTCGGGGCCAACGAATCCGGTTTCGGCCCGTCGCCCTTTGCGATTAAAGTCATGCAGGATGCAGCGGCCCAAGCCTGGATGTATGCCGACCCCGAAAGCCACGATCTACGTCAGGCGCTTGCCGCGCACCATAATATCGCTGCTGAGAATATCATGATCGGCGAAGGGATCGACACGCTGCTCGGACTGCTGGTCCGCCTGTTGATTGCCCAAGGCGATAGCGTCGTGACCTCTGCTGGGGCCTATCCGACGTTCAATTATCACGTCGCGGGCTTTGGTGGGACGCTGCACACCGTTCCCTACACTGGCGACCATGAGGATCCGTCGCGGCTGGTGGCAAAGGCCCGCGAAACGGACGCAAAGCTGATCTATATCGCCAATCCGGATAACCCGATGGGCACCTACCACAAGGGTCATGTGATTGAACGGATGGTTGCCGAAATTCCCGACGATTGCCTGCTTATTCTGGATGAGGCGTATATCGAGCTTGCCCCTGATGCTGCGGTGCCAGCCCTGTCACCAGCCGATCCGCGCGTCATTCGTATGCGCACGTTTTCGAAGGCTTACGGCATGGCTGGCGCGCGTGTCGGCTATGCCGTGGGGGCCGCACCTTTGATCGCGGCATTCAACAAGGTGCGCAATCACTTTGGCATGAACCGCACCAGCCAGCTGGGGGCATTGGCCGCTTTGGCGGATATCGAGCACATGAACAACGTTGTATCAGCGGCACAGAAATCGCGCGACCAGATCGCCAAGATCGCGCTGGATTGCAGGCTGACCCCGATCCCGTCTGCCACCAATTTTGTCGCGGTTGACTGCGGCCATGACGCCGCGTTTGCCCGCAAGGTCGTCGATGAGTTGGGCAAGCGGGGTATTTTCGTTCGCATGCCGTTTGTCGCCCCACAAAACCGCTGTATCCGCATCAGTTGTGGCCCGCACTCCGAGATGCAATTGCTGGCTGCCGCGTTGCCAAACGCCATAGCCGCAGCCCACGGATAATTGACGCGACATTTACCAGACTTCGTCTAAGCTGATGCGATGCAGACACGTGATCACCGCCAAGCCGCCCCGGATTTCACACAAGCGTTTCTTTGGACGCTCTGTCTGATCGTTTTCATGACGCTTTGCATGATAACGGCGGTTCTTGGTTATCTTTGGTTGGCCGTGGCCGTTTGGGCGATGCACGCTGGGATTAGCTGGTTGGACCGACGCCTGCGGCGATAACCCTTGCGGCGGCGTCAACGGCCCCGCCCCCATGGGGAATACCTGTCGCGATCAACCCCGCTTGGATCGTGCCGACGACACCCATGATCATCTGCGCGTTCACATGCCCCATGTGACCGACACGGAAATAGGCATCGGCCGGGCTGCGCCCAAGGCCGATGCCCAGTGTCAGACCTGCCTCATTCTCGCACCAGTGGCGCAGTTTGTCCCCGTTTGGTGACCCTACCACCACGGATGTCACGGCGTGAGACCGATGGGCCGGATCAGCGATGTTCAGATGCATAGGCCCCTCCGCCCCCCAACATTCAAACGCAGCCCAGATGGCGCGGGCGAGCGTTTCGTGGCGGGCAAATGCAGCATCCAGCCCCTCGGCCTTGATCATATCAAGGGCGGTCCGCAGACCGTAAAGGTGATGGGTCGGCGCAGTGCCGTCGAAGTATTCGAAATAATAATCCGGCTCGGTGCGCGGGCGCCAATCCCAATAGCGGCTGACGGTTTTGCGGCGCACGGCATCTGCCTTGGCGTTATACCAGACAAAGCTGATGCCAGCGGGTGTCATCAACCCCTTTTGGCAGGCGGACACCATTACGTCGACGCCCCACGCGTCCATTTCAAATCGGTCGCAGCCAAGCGAGGCAATGCAATCCGCCATCAACAGCGCGTCATGCCCTGTGGTATCCAAAACCTGCCGCAGCCCAGCGATGTCATTCTTGACGCTGGTGGATGTGTCCACATGCACGGCCAAAATCGCCTTGATCGCACCCGCCTTGTCAGCACGCAAAGCATCCTCAACCTGTGCGAGGTCAATCGGTGCGGCATCGCCGTAATCAAGGGTTTGCACCTTCACGCCTAGCCCCTCGGCCATCTCGCCCCAACCAATGCAAAACCGGCCTGTTGCTAGCACTAGAACGGTATCGCCTTCGGACACGGTATTGGCGAGTGCGGCCTCCCACGCGGCGTGGCCGTTGCCGATATAGATCGCGACGTTCTGGTCTGTCTGCGCCACCGCCTTTAGATCAGGGATCAGGCTGTTGGTCAGGTCGTGCAGCTCCCCCTCATAGATATTGGGGGATGCGCGGTGCATTGCGCGCAACACCGCGTCGGGCATCACCGATGGACCAGGAATAGCAAGATAAGAACGACCATTGGCAAGCGACATCTGCGGGAACTTTCATGAAGGTTTCTGCCACAGACACTAGCGGCGCGAATTGCAGGGTCAACCTTGCCCCCCGCCCCGATTTGCCGATACACCCGTTCCATCATGACAACTGACCCACAGACCACGAACCCCAATCAAAACGCCCACCAACTTTTTAGCTGGCTTTGGCGCGATTATTTGCGCCCGCATCGCCGTGTGCTGGCGCTTGCCGTGATGTTCATGGCGATCGAAGGGTCCATGCTCGGCTTTTTGTCGTGGATCATCCAGCCGATGTTCGACAATGTCTTTGTCCAAGGGCAGGCCGACATGTTGTTATGGGTCGGCTTTGGTATTCTGGCGATTTTCTGTGTGCGCGCGGTCAGTGCGGCAGGTCAAAAAATCCTGATGAAGAAGGTCAGCGAACTGACGGCGGCAGGTATGCGCAGCCATCTTTTGCGGCATGTGATGACGCTGGATGGCGGCTATTTCCAGATCAACCCACCGGGACAACTGATTGAACGTGTGCAGGGCGATGTCACAGTCGTCAACCAAACGTGGGCCGCGATTATCGTCGGTTTTGGCCGTGATCTGATTGCGGTGATCGTCCTGTTTTCTGTGGCCCTCTCGGTTGATTGGCGCTGGACCACTGTCGCCCTTGTCGGCATCCCGTTTCTGGTGCTGCCGTCGTTGCTTGCACAGGCTTACGTGCGCAAACGCGCAGGCCACGCCCGTGAATTTGCGGGTCGCATGGCCACGCGTCTGGATGAGGTGTTCCACGGCATCAACGCGGTTAAGCTTAACGGACTCGAAGCGTATCAATCCGCCCGTTATGATGCGCTGTCTGATAGTCGCGTCCGCGCCGAGGTGCGTGCCGCATCAGGTCAGGCCGCTGTGCCTGCGCTGATTGATTTCATGACGGGCGTCGGGTTTCTGGGCGTCGTCATCTTTGGCGGTTCAGAGATTATCGCAGGCGAAAAAACCGTAGGCCAATTCATGTCGTTCTTTACCGCGATGTCGCTGGCGTTCGAACCGCTACGCCGTCTGGGGCTGATGTCGGGGCAATGGCAAATGGCCGCCGCCAGCATCGAACGGTTGCAAGGTATCCTGCACGAGGTGCCAGCGCTGACCTCGCCCGCGCACCCACAGCCTGCGCCAATGGCCGCACCGACGATCACCCTAGCTGACGTCACGCTCGGCTATGGCGATTTACCAGTGCTGAAAGGCACAAGTTTCACCGCTAAGGCTGGGCAAACCACAGCCCTTGTTGGCGCGTCTGGCGCGGGTAAATCGACGGTCTTCAACGTGTTGACCCGCCTGATCGACCCCGCGGGCGGCCACGTCACGATTGATGGCACCGACACCACATCCCTCGCGCTGGCAGATCTGCGCGGACTGATTTCGGTCGTTTCCCAAGACTCTGCATTGTTTGATGAAACCCTGCGCGAAAACATCCTGCTTGGGCGCACAGACATCAGCGATGCGGCGCTGCATGCGGCACTTGATGCCGCCCATGTGACCGACTTCCTAGGGCAGTTGCCTAATGGCCTCGATAGCCCAGCGGGGCCGCGGGGGTCCAACCTGTCTGGCGGCCAACGTCAACGGGTCGCGATTGCGCGTGCCCTTTTGCGCGACACCCCCATCTTGCTACTGGACGAGGCGACAAGCGCGCTCGACACCAAGTCAGAGGCCATCGTGCAATCCGCCCTTGAAAAGCTGTCGGCAGGCCGGACCACACTTGTCATCGCGCACCGCCTGTCGACCGTTCGCAACGCAGACCAGATCGTTGTGATGGATCAGGGCCGCGTCGTGGATCACGGCACGCATGATACACTCCTTGAAAATGGTGGCATCTATGCCGATCTTCATGCTTTGCAGTTCAGCCAACAAAAGGCCCAGACATCATGACCAACCGCACCATCCTGCGCGTCACCGGCGATGACCGGATCGCATTCTTGCAAGGTCTGATCACGAACGACGTCACCCGCGCCACAAGCGGGATCATCTACGCTGCGCTGCTGACACCGCAGGGAAAATATCTCGCGGATTTCTTTGTCATCGGCCAAGATGATGCGCTGTTGGTCGACGTGGACAGCGTGGCAGCCCCCATGCTGTTCCAACGTTTGACGATGTACAAACTGCGCGCTGATGTCACCATTGCCGAAACCGACCTGCACGTCAGCCGTGGCACCGGCGATGCGCCCAACGGGGCCTTGCCTGATCCGCGACATCCAGCGATGGGCTGGCGGCTTTATGGCACTGAAATAGCTGCGGACAACACGGACTGGGACGCCATCAAAGTGGCCAATCTGATCCCGACGACAGGCCGCGACCTGACCCCTGACACCTATATTCTTGAGGCGAATTTTGAGGCGCTCAATGGTGTTGATTTCAAGAAAGGCTGTTTCGTCGGCCAAGAAATCGTCGCCCGTATGAAACACAAAACAGAGCTGAAAAAAGGCCTGCGCCGTGTCGTAATTACCGGTGATGCCACCCCCGGCGATGCGATCATGTCGGGCGAAAAACCGGCGGGCACCCTACACACGGTCCACGGCACCCAAGGGATCGCCTATCTGCGTTTCGACCGGATCGGCGACATGACAACGCAAAAGGCCAGCCTGCAACTTGCGGACTGACTTTCGTTTCTTCTGAGAATAAATATGCCCGCCGGAGGCATCAGATCCCCAACGGGGATATGATCAGGCGCGTTCGACGTATTCAAACACCTCGGTATTCACCACGATGTCTTCGTCCTGCCCCACAAACGGCGGGATCATGACGCGCACGCCGTTGTCGAGCGTAGCGGGCTTAAAGCTGTTGGCGGCGGTCTGACCTTTGACAACAGGCTCTGTCTCAGCAACCTTGCAGACAACCTTTTGCGGGACGGACACGTTCAGCGCCTCATCGCCAAAATACTCAATCTTAACGATCATACCGTCCTGCAAAAACGGGCGACGATCCCCTAGAATATCCGCTGGCAATGCGATCTGTTCATAGGTGTCGGTGTCCATGAACGTCAGCATATCGTCAGCTTCAAACAGGAACTGCTGATCTTTTTGGTCAAGGCGCACGCGCTCCACCTTATCGGCAGACCGAAAGCGTTCGTTCAGCTTGCGCCCGTCGCGCAGGTTCTTCAGCTCGACCTGCGCGAATGCCCCCCCCTTGCCGGGTTTCACATGGTCCACTTTCACAGCGGCCCAAAGCCCGCCTTCATGTTCAAGCGTATTTCCGGGGCGAATCTCGTTTCCGTTGATTTTTGGCATGTTTCACTTCGTGTCAGAATTATGGCGAAAGGTTGATAGAAAGTTGACGAGACCTATATCTGGGATAGTTAAGGCTGACAATGCAACTAAATCGCCTCTGAAGGATCACAAGCTATGCACATGACGCATGGCTGCCATTCCAAAAGAGAACCCCCGAATCGGATAGGATGTTGCATATTGCCGGTCATGCCAGAAAGACAAGAGCAATAAAGGAAGCAAGATGAGAGATTTCGTCGACGGATCTGCCTTCAATAACGAACAGGGCAACCGTGCTCGTAAACTGTTCGCCGCTGTTGTGCTGGCTGCATTGGATGACGCCATTGCAGATGACAAGAAATACGGCAACGGCCCCGAACAGATCGCCCGCTGGGCACGCTCCCGCGATGGGCGCGAGGTGCTGTCATGCGCTGGTATCGACCCCAACGAACGCGTTGTGGGCGGCCTGATGGATTTCGTTGGCAAAGGTGTCCGTACATCTGTGGCCCTGTCACGCGAAGAAAGCGAACGCCGCAACGCAGCCGAGCAAGAAGCACGCGCCGCGTAAGCATTCCAACCTATTCAGATTTCAGAAAACGCAGTCCAGCAGGGCTGCGTTTTTTTATGCCCCGTCGAACATCAGCGCAAATGCGATGAAGGGCACGACCTGCAACATTGCAAGCACCGTAAACGCCGACCGCATCACCCATGATGTGAACTTGCGCCATGCATAGATGGTCACAGCGATCACCAAACCGACCTCGATCGGGCCGGCGATATAGCCATAGTATTTCGGATCCCAATAGCTGACGGGGCTGATGAATTTCCAATTCGTCAGGGGCCAGAAATGCGCCCGCGCGTCGTCATTGTGCAGCGGAAAATCCAACGCCAGATGCAACAACGCTGCCCCGCACAATGCAATCATCACAGGGCTGCGCCACATTAGCCCGATTACCAACACCAGTCCCCACAGGACGAATGAGTTGTCCATCCGGAACACAGCTTGCCAGCTTTCCGAATAATACATCTGACCGAAAACAATATTCGGATCGGTGCCTTTGATCAGCAATTCCCATCCTGCCAACAGATAAAGCGACAGATCAGGGATCACGGCCCCCGCAAAGGCCGCAGCCGT
This sequence comes from Yoonia sp., assembly GCA_029250945.1. Taxonomy (GTDB): domain Bacteria; phylum Pseudomonadota; class Alphaproteobacteria; order Rhodobacterales; family Rhodobacteraceae; genus Yoonia. The sequence continues at coordinate 4,604 of JAQXEG010000001.1, read as the reverse complement.
CACGGCGCGCCGCATCGGGTTCCCGAATGCAGCCATCCCAAAAATCAGGTGTGCGGGTGTATTCATGATCTTTCCTTGTGCCGCCGTGCGCCCTAAACATCTATCGCAGGAGGACGCGATGACCAAGGCGATCATGATCCAAGGGGCCGGCTCAAACGTTGGTAAATCCATGTTGGTGGCTGGCATTGCGCGGGCCTGCGTACGGCGCGGCCTATCCGTCGCCCCGTTCAAGCCCCAGAACATGTCCAACAACGCCGCGGTCACCACAGACGGCGGTGAAATTGGCCGCGCACAGGCATTGCAAGCCTTGGCCTGCGGGCTTGAGCCGATTGTCGATATGAACCCCGTCCTGCTGAAACCCGAATCCGAGGTCGGCGCGCAAGTCGTCGTGCATGGCAAGCGCTTTGCCACCATGAAGGCGCGCGACTACGGCAAACAAAAGGAAAAACTGCTGCCTGCAGTGTTAGACAGCTTTTACCGCATGTCAGCCGCCCATGACCTGATCATCATCGAAGGTGCTGGCAGCCCCGCAGAGGTGAACCTCCGTGCCGGCGATATCGCCAACATGGGCTTTGCCAGTGCTGCGAACGTGCCTGTCGTGCTGATTGGGGACATTGATCGCGGCGGCGTGATCGCGCAGCTGGTAGGCACCCATGCCGTCCTGCCCGCCGATGACCGTGCCCTGATCCGTGGCTTTGGCATCAACAAGTTTCGCGGCGATCCCACCTTGTTCGCTGACGGTATGACAATCATTGAGGACGCGACAGGCTGGACGCCGCTGGGCATCGTGCCTTGGTTTGCGGATGCGTGGAAGTTACCGGCAGAGGATGTGATGGATGTCACCAGCCGAAAGGGCGGGCCAATCAAAATCGCTGTGCCGCGCCTGAACCGTATTGCGAATTTCGACGATCTTGACCCGCTTTCGGCCACGCCAGAGGTCAGTGTTGAGATTATTGAGGCAGGCCGCCCCCTGCCCGGCGACGCCGATCTGATCCTGATCCCGGGATCCAAATCCACCATCGCCGATCTCGCCCATTTCCGCGCCCAGGGATGGGACATTGATCTGGCCGCCCATATGCGGCGTGGCGGGCGTGTGCTGGGCATTTGTGGCGGGTATCAAATGCTGGGGCAAAAGATCATTGATGACGACGGGATCGAGGGCGCGCCGTCCCGTGTCGACGGTCTTGGCCTATTGGACATCACGACGGTCATGAAGCCGCAAAAACGGCTGGCGCGCTCAACCTCCACCTATTTGCCGACGGGTGATCAGGTGACGGGATACGAGATTCACATCGGGGAGACATCGGGGCCGGATTGCGACCGCGCATGGCTGTCGCTGGACGGCCGTGGCGAGGGGGCAGCGTCACCAGATGGCAAGATAATGGGATGTTATCTGCATGGATTGTTCACCGCCGACCAGTTCCGCGCAGCGTTTCTGGCGCAGCTAGGCGCGCCCCTGCCCGTGATAAATTATGCGCAAGGGGTTGAAGACACGCTCGACCAACTGGCCACGCACCTAGAAACGCATATGGATATTGATCAGTTGCTTAATCTTGCCGGCACCGTCGGTTAGACAGACCGCGATGACAGCTCGTTGTTAATCTCGCGGCGCACAAGCTTGCGGATGTTGCGGGTGATCCGCTCACCCATCTCGCCCTGAAGCTCTTCACGGACGACTTCGGCGATCATTTCGCGCAAGATGTCGTGGTCAATCGCAGACGTGCCGCCACCCGCCAGATAGGCCGCGATGTTTTCCTCCAGATCATCGGGAATCGGGATACCATCGTCGTCATCCGCAGCCGGTTCATCACCAAAATCAGCGTCTGCATCATCGGGGGTTGCATGGCGGAAAGCGGTGTCAGCAGTGTGCAATGGCACAACCTCTGCCTCAGGCTCGGCCTGTAAGACGATATCATCCTCATCGTGTTCGACCAGATCGCCGGTATGATCAACGGCATCGGCAAAAATGGCGGTCAAGGTCGCGGATGTGGCCGTTGGGGCGGTTTCGCTCCCGTCGAGTTCCCATTCGTCGTCCTGATCGGTCACCGCTGCCTCAAGCTCGGCAATGGTTTCCTCAAGGCTGGCACGGTCAGCATCGGACATGTCATCGTGGACAAGCGGTTCATCTGCAATTTCAGCAGGTTGCAGGACGAGCGGCGCGGGCGCAGGGGCCACAAATTGCGCGGCCAGCTCTTCTGATTCGGGGGACAATGCGATGTCGTCTTCTGCATCGCCTTCAGGCGCAACCGGATCAGCGACGCGCAATGCAGGCGTCAGGACAAAGCGGCTTGCTGCCGAATCGCTATGTTCCGCAGGCTTTGGCTCAGATTTATCACCTTCCGCCACCAAACGGCGGATGGATGACAACACATCTTCGATTTCGACGTTTGTGACCGGATCAGACATTCTTGAACCTGCTTTTTGCCTCGGCGTTAACGTAAACCGAGTTGGGCTTTCAAACAACCAGTCCATTAAGGTTTGAATTATTGACCGATGGACCGCAGAACACGATCAAGCGCCTGACCCTGATCGGACGTGATCAGCGGCGCGTCTTTCACAAGGTTATAATACGCCGCAGGGTCATAATTTTGCACTGGCAAACGCAGATGCTCCGCAGTGAGCAGCCCCATCGCGGCAAGCACCTGATAGCTGGCAATCACCTCGTCGGCTTGCGCGGCAATCAAATTGGCCTGTGCGTTCAACAACTCTTGCTCAGCGTTCAGTACGTCGATTGTGGTGCGGGCGCCCAATGTCCCCTCTTCGCGGACGCCGCGGAATGCAACGCGTGCTGCGCGAATTTGCTGGCCAATAGCCTGACGGGATGCGCGTGCAACCTCAAGAAAACTGTATGCATTGCCGACCTGCTGTTCCAAGCCGAGACGTACGACGTGCAGCTGCGCACGTGTCGCATCTCGGCGTGCCATCAGCTGCCGCACTTGGGATGACAACCGCCCGCCCGCGTAAATCGTGCCACCAACACCGATCCCAACCTGCTGGCCAATGGTGCCATCCTGATTCACGCCAAACTGCATGTTCAACGATGCCGTCGGGTTCATCGCAGCCTCGCCGCGCTTGATGCTTAGCTCTGCGGCGCTGACAGAATGCTGGACCTGCAAGATTGAGGGGTGATTGCGCACGGCAAATGCCTTTGCATCCGCGATCGTCTTCAACACAGGTGCGGCACTTGCGGGTTGCAAGCTGCGCGGCGCACGACCAACGGCGTTGCGATACGCCTCTGCCGAGCGTGCGAGGCTTCCCTGCGCGGCCGCCAGCAGGCTTTTGGCGGAGGCAAGCCGCGCTTCGGCCAGTGCAACGTCGGTGCGGGTCACTTCGCCCACGTCAAAACGGTCCTCTGCGGCACGCAATTCTTGGGTAATCACACGCACGTTGCTTTGACGCAGCGCCATGAATTCGCTATCGGCACGCACCTGCATATAGGCGCTGACGGTGTTAAGGAGAACGTTCTGTTCAACGTCACGCAATGACTGACGGGTGCCCAGCACGATTTCTTTTTGTGCCTCAACCGCAAGCTGCCCAGCGCCGCTGTCGTAAATTGCCAAAGAGCCAGAGATGCTTGCCGTCGCCTGGATCAAATCAGCACTGGGTGCGCGGGGCGCAGACACCGACGCATTCGCCGCCCATGAAATAACTGGCAGGGTGGCTGCAACAGCCTGCGCCACATCCTCATCTGCAGCACGCAACAAAGCGCGATTTTGGTCCAAAAGACCCGAGTGGTTGTAAGCGTGCGTCAGTGCATCCGCAAGGGTATCCGCCTGCGCAGGCGCCGAAATCACAAGTGTCACAGCCGTTAGCGCGGCACCAAAATATTTACGCATTGTCATCGCACGTCCCCCAACGGCTTGCATTCATCGACTTGGCAGACACGCAACGCCCGTATCCTAAAGAGAGAAGGCAGCTTGTTTTTCAAATCCGGTCAAAACCGGCGCACCCGCATTGAACGCAAAGCGCCAATTCACGGTGCCATCAATCTTAAGCCCGATCCGAACAACACCTAGTGCGCCCTCGGCAAAAATACAGGCGATCCGCCCGCCTTCACGCAGTTGATCTAACAAAGCGTCAGGCACAGTGTGCACAGCACCGTGCACCATAATAATATCATAAGGGCCTGATTTTGCTGATCCTTCGGCCAAAGGCCCCGTCATCACAGCCGCATTATCAACGCCCTGTGCCGACAGTGTTTCCTGTGCCTGTGCAGCGCGTGCATCGTCATCTTCGACGGCCACAACAAAATCGCACATCTGTGCCAGCACAGCCGTGGAATACCCAAGCCCGCACGCAATATCGAGTACTACGTCATCCACGTCGATCATCAGTGCATCCAGCATTTTGCCAAATGTGCGCGGCTCTAGCACCACGCGGCCAGCGGCAATATCAAGGTTTTCACCGATATAAGCGGCCTCTTGCATCGTCGCGGGTACATACACTTCGCGCGGGACGGAAAGCATCGCGTCGATAATCGGGAATTTTGTCACGTCTGACGGGCGAACTTGGGTGTCGACCATCATGGTGCGGCGGGCGGTAAAGTTAGTCACGCGCGAAACTCTCTGTAAATCAGAATCCTACCCCAACTACATGACATATGC
>JAQXEG010000045.1 GCA_029250945.1 Yoonia sp. | reverse complement strand
GCGGGCGATCAGCCCCTTCTTTTTCTCAGGCGGACCAAACAGCATAGTCGTGATGCGCGATTACATATCAGCGGGCGGATCAACGGGGGCGATATCATCTGTCAGCTGCGCGAAATGTTCAGCCCAATGGGCGAACTGGTCACGCAGATCAGGGTCGACAGCCATCACGCCCTCAAATGCGTCCACCTCTTCTGGGCTGAGCAGGCCGAGCGTGTATTCCGCGGCCAGCGCCATTTCGTCTTCGTTGTCGATGTCATCGGTAATCGCGATAAACATTCTCTGAGTTTGATCAGACTGCGGCGCAGCCACGTCCGGATCGAATTAAGCGGCACGTCGTAACGCGTTGCCAGCTCTTGATATGTTTCACCTTCAAGGTCGGCGCGGCAGACCGCGTCGGCCTTATCAGGGTCGAGTTCTTGCATACAGCCGACGATCTGCACCTGATCAGAGGCCGCAATCCCCAGTGTTTCAGGCCCCGGTGCCGCGCTTGGCAGCTCTGATGCCTCATCCAGTCCGGCACCTGTCGCGGTCTTGCGCGCACGCAACCGGTCAATCGACAGATTGCGCGCAATGGTGATCAGCCACGTCATCGGGCTTAACCCGTTGACCTGATAGCGATCCGCATTGCGCCAGATTTTGACAAATACGTCTTGCAACGCATCCTCAGCTTCGGCCTGATTACCCAACACACGCAGGCAAACCCAAAGAATTTCGCGGACGTCGCGGAATATAGCGCCACAAACGCATCACGATCCCCAAGGCCGCAGTGCGCGATGTATTGTTCAATATCTGCACGTTCGGTCATCGTTACGTCCCGCCCTGACATCTTTGCATAGTCTGACACGGTCGGGACGAAACGCAACAAGACTGAATTGCGCCCCCCTTCCCCTTGCAGTGTCGCGCGTTATGTTGCATCCCGAAGACAACGAATTCACCAACACACGATGCGAAAAGGGAAGGCATTGATCATGGCCGACGGGATGACCCAAACAGACGCGAAACCAACCGAGGATATCTCTGTCCGCGAGGTTTTCGGCATCGATAGTGACATGAAAATCAAGGGTTTTGCAGAGCGGACAGACCGCGTGCCCGAGATTGACAGCACCTATAAGTTTGACCCTGACACGACCCTCGCGATTTTGGCCGGTTTTGGCTACAACCGCCGCGTGATGGTGCAAGGTTACCACGGTACGGGCAAATCGACCCACATCGAACAGGTTGCCGCCCGCCTGAACTGGCCCTCTGTGCGTGTCAATCTAGACAGCCACATCAGCCGGATCGACCTCATCGGTAAGGATGCAATCAAACTGCGCGACGGCGTGCAGGTAACCGAATTCCACGAAGGCATCCTGCCATGGGCGCTGCGCAACCCTGTAGCCATCGTGTTTGATGAATATGATGCGGGCCGTGCGGACGTGATGTTTGTGATCCAGCGCGTTCTGGAAGCGGACGGTAAACTGACGCTGATGGACCAGAACGAGATCATCACGCCTAACCCGTTCTTCCGTCTGTTTGCGACAGCCAACACCGTGGGCCTTGGCGATACAACTGGCCTGTACCACGGCACACAGCAGATCAACCAAGCCCAGATGGATCGTTGGTCGCTGGTCGCTACGCTGAACTATTTGTCCCACGACGCCGAAGCGGCGATCGTTCTGTCCAAGTCCCCGCATTTCAACACCGAAGCCGGTCGCAAGACGATTTCCCAGATGGTCACCGTGGCCGAGCTGACCCGCACCGCGTTCATGAACGGCGATCTGTCGACTGTGATGTCGCCAAGGACCGTGCTGGCATGGGCCGAAAACGCGCGCATCTTTAACGATGTGGGCTATGCATTCCGCCTGAGCTTCCTCAACAAATGTGACGAACTTGAGCGCCAGACAGTCGCTGAATTCTTCCAGCGTTGTTTTGACATCGAACTGCCCGAAAGCGCAGCCAGCCTGAGCTTGGGGTAACCCATATGAGCGCTCCGTCGGACAACCCAGCTGATCCGTTCAAAAAGGCACTCGCCGAGGCGACCAAAGTCATGGCCAATGATCCTGACTTGGCCGTCAGCTATTCGGTTGATCCGGCGGGCCAGACATATGACAGCATCCGGCTGCCACAAGTCAGCCGCCGCATGACCCGTGAAGAGGTGTTGCTGGCGCGTGGCACGGCGGATGCATTTGCCTTGCGTCATAAATTCCACGACGCGAAAACAGCGGCCAAATATATGCCCCAAGGCCAGATGGCCAAGGACCTGTATGAGGCGATGGAAACCGCGCGGATCGAGGCCGTGGGCGCACAGCATATGCCCGGCACCGCTGGCAATATCGACGCCAAAATCGGCAATGAAGCCCTGCGCAAAGGCTATGACAGCATCACCGATGCCGCCAATGCGCCGCTGGCGACAGCCGCTGGCTATCTGATCCGGCACCTTACCACGGGTCGCGATCTGCCCAAAGGCGCGGAAAACGTAATGGAGCTGTGGCGCGGATTTATTGAGGATCACGCGGGCGACACGCTGGACAGTGTGTCCGACCTTCTGGATGATCAGCAAGCGTTTGCGAAATTCGCCCGCCAGATGATTTCCGACCTCGGCTATGGCGACCAGTTGGGCGATGATCCCGACGGCGTTGACGACGACGACGACACCGAAGCCGAAGCCGGCGACGATGAAGAAGAACAGCCCGATAGCACTGGTGATGATGACGACGGCGAAGAGGCCGAAGCCGCACCAGAGCAGACCCAAGAGGACAGCCAAGACGCATCCCAAGCCGAAGTCAGCATGGATGATCAGGCCGATACCGAGATGGGCGAAGAAACCGAAATGCCCGACGGCGAGGCCCCGCTAGAGCCCCCTGCCCCGATGCCGATTTCGGATGCTGACCCGAACTACAATGTGTTCACCACCGATTTCGACGAAGAGATTTTGGCCGAAGAATTGGCAGAACCTGCCGAACTAGAACGCCTACGCGCCTATCTGGATCAACAGCTCGAACCGCTTAAGGGCGCAGTGTCTCGTCTGGCCAATAAGCTGCAACGCCGTTTGCAAGCCCAGCAGAACCGGTCGTGGGAATTTGACCTTGAAGAGGGTATTCTGGATGCCGGGCGTCTGGCCCGTATCGTCGCATCGCCAACCACGCCGCTGTCATTCAAGCGCGAAAAAGATACTGATTTCCGCGATACTGTGGTGACATTGCTGCTTGATAATTCCGGTTCCATGCGCGGACGTCCGATTTCCATCGCGGCGATCTGTGCCGATGTGATGGCCCGCACACTGGAACGCTGCGCGGTCAAGGTCGAGATCCTCGGCTTTACCACAAAGGCGTGGAAAGGTGGGCAGAGCCGCGAAAAATGGCTGGCCAACGGGCGTGACGCCACGCCGGGCCGTCTGAATGATCTGCGCCACATTGTCTATAAATCAGCAGATGCACCATGGCGCCGGACCCGTGACAACCTTGGCCTGATGATGAAAGAGGGCTTGCTGAAGGAAAACATCGACGGCGAGGCGCTTGAATGGGCGCACCGCCGTGTTGCGATGCGTCAAGAACAGCGCAAGGTTCTGATGGTGATTTCGGATGGTGCGCCGGTGGATGACAGCACCTTGTCGGTGAACCCCGCCAATTATCTGGAAAAGCACCTGCGCGACGTGATCGCCATGGTCGAGAAACGCAAAGCCGTTGAACTGGTGGCGATCGGGATCGGCCACGATGTCACCCGCTATTACGATCGGGCTGTGACCATCACGGACGTTGAACAACTGGCTGGCGCGATGACCGAACAGCTGGCAAGCCTATTCGACGAAGACCCCCGAAAACGTGCCCGCGTTCTGGGCATGAAAAAACTGGGATAATCCACGCGACAAATCAGATTGAAAGGGTGACCCATGTTCCAAACCTTTGAAAGCAGCACGTCACCCCAACAAGCACCCCCCCGCTTGGCCGCCCTGCGCGATGTGATGGCGGATGCGGGCCTTGACGCGTTTCTGATCCCCCGTGCTGATGCCCATCAAGGTGAATATGTATCCGATCATGACGCGCGATTGGCGTGGCTGACGGGGTTCACAGGATCGGCCGGTTTTTGCATTGCGACGGCCAAAGATGCAGGCGTGTTCATCGACGGGCGCTACCGCGTGCAGGTGCGCGATCAGGTCGCCGATGTCTTTGCCCCTGTGCATTGGCCCGAAACATCCGCAGGCAATTGGATTAAGGCGAACCTACCCACGACGACCAAGGTGGCATTTGATCCATGGCTGCATAGTGTTCAGGAAATCAAGGACTTGCGCGCCGCTATTGATCCGATTGCATTGGTGCCAAGCGATAATCTGGTCGATCAGATTTGGGATGATCAGCCTGCGCCACCTGCCGCCGCATTCTTTGCCCAAGACCCAGCATTGGCAGGTGAAACAAGCCAGTCCAAACGTCACCGTCTGGCCGCTGATTTATCTACGGACGCCGCGATCATCACCCTGCCCGACAGCATCGCGTGGCTTTTGAATATTCGCGGCGCGGATATTGAACGCAACCCTGTGCCACAGTGTTTTGCGATCTTTCACAAAACAGGCCGCGTTGATCTATTCGTGGCTGGCGCAAAGGCGGACGGGATCAAGGACCACCTTGGCACAGACGTTACGGTCCATCCGCAAACGGCGTTTCTGGATGCCGTTGCCGCCCTAACTGGCAGCGTGCAGATTGACCCAAAATCAGCGCCCGACATTATCAACGCGACGCTAACAGCAACCATTGTCCAAGCACCCGATCCCTGCATGTTGCCCAAGGCGATAAAGAACGTGGCCGAGATCGACGGCGCGCGCGCTGCTGCACGGCGTGATGGGGTGGCGATGGTTCGCTTTCTTGCTTGGCTGGATGCAGAGGCCCCTAAGGGCAAGCTGACTGAAATTGACGTGGTCAAACAGTTGGAATCGTTTCGCCGTGACACAAACGCGCTGCGCGACATCAGCTTTGAGACGATATGCGGCGCGGGTGCCCATGGCGCTGTCGTGCATTACCGCGTGACCGAAGAAACCAATGCGCCCGTTGAGCTGGACAACCTGCTGTTGGTCGATAGCGGTGGGCAATATGTCGACGGCACGACAGATATCACCCGCACTGTGATCGTCGGCACGCCGTCGGATGACCACAAAATGTGTTATACCCGCGTGCTGCAAGGCGTCATCGCCCTGTCGCGTGCGCAGTTCCCCAAGGGTGTCGCGGGTCAGCATCTAGATGCGCTTGCGCGGTTTCCGCTTTGGTCGCAAGGCATGGATTATGACCACGGCACCGGCCACGGCATCGGCAGCTACCTAAGCGTTCACGAAGGCCCGCAAAGCATTTCACGCCGGTCCAACATCCCGCTTGAGGTGGGGATGATCGTCAGCAATGAACCCGGCTATTACCGCGAGGGTGCGTTTGGCATCCGGATCGAGAACCTGATCACCGTGATCCATGCCCCCCAAGGGGTCGACGATCGCGACATGCGCGCGTTCGAGACGCTGACGTTGGTACCTTTCGACAGGCGGCTGATTCACGCAAGCCTGCTGTCGGGCGACGAACGGGACTGGATTGATCGCTATCATCGCGATACGTTGGATCTCTTAGGTGCGGATGTGGACGGGGACGTGGCCGAATGGCTAACCTCTGCCTGTGCACCGCTTTGATCAACCAACAGGAGCCACGCCATGACTGACCATATCAAAATTCGCCCCGCTGGTGGCACTTGGGTTGTGCGCGCGGCCGGTGCTGTGTTGGGCGAAAGCAAGGATGCACTGGAATTGATCGAGGGGGATTATCCACCCGTCGTCTATTTTCCACGCGCCGATATCGCGATGGCGTTCATTGATGCATCTAACACCACATCCAGCTGCCCGCATAAGGGGGCCGCGACCTATTATTCCATCATCGCCAAAAGCGGCGCGTTGACCGATAGCGTCTGGTCCTACGAGGATCCCAAGGATGCGGTGGCCGCAATCAAAGATTACCTTGCGTTTGACACCAGCAAGGTCGCGGTTGAACAGCTTTAGGAATGTTCTTCGCGGGCGGTGTCGGCCAAGGCCGTGTTCATCTTGCGCAGCGCGTCGACCTGAAACAAGGCACCCCATAGCTCGGGCGGGCTATCGTCGCCGCCAAGGCTGACAACGGGAATAAACCCGTGGTTGCCCTGCTCAAACATCGGCATCGCCTGTTCCAGCGTCGCATTCCCGTCGATGTACACGCCATCCGCGATCAGTTCCCAACAAGTATCCTCGGGTGCGGCACGTTTGGCGTCCATCGGCCGCATAATTGTGGCCACGCGGAATGTTGCCAGCAAATAGGCCTGTGGCCCTGCCGCCAAATGCACGTTGCGGCGTTCTAATTGGGTCAGGAAAAATGACCTGTCCACCAATGATGACGCCAGCGCCGTGGACAGCGACACCGAGACCATCACCGCCATGGCGGTCTGCCAATCACCGGTCAGTTCAAACACAATCAACGTGGTTGAGATCGGCGCGCCCAGCACGGCGGCGGCCACCGCGCCCATGCCCGCCAATGCGTATAACGTCCCCTCGCCCGAAACCTGCGGCAGCACGCTTGTCGCGATGATCCCGAACGCAAGCCCCGTGAGCGCGCCGACCATCAGAGATGGTGAAAAAACCCCGCCGCCCATACGGCCTCCGATGGTGATCGCAACTGCGACAACCTTGAGGATCGCGAAAACAATCGCCTCGTGCAGAACGAGCTGTCCAGTCAGTGCGGCGGATGTCGTTTCATATCCGACCCCGATGATATGGGGCCAGAAAATCGCCAAGCCCCCCAACATCGCACCCGCAATCGCAGGGCGTAGATAGCGCGGGATGCCTGTAGCGGCTTGCAACCCTGTGGCCATATCCTCGGCCCAAAAAATTGCGCGCATCAGCACGACGGACACCAGCCCGCAGATCAAGCCAAGGATTAGAAACGCGGGCAATTCCACGTAGAACGCCAACGCGTTTTGCACGGGCAGGACAAATTCGGTCACATCGCCAAATGCCAAGCGGTTGATCACCGTCCCCGCCACGGACGCAATCACAATGGGGGCAAAGGCGTGCACAGCAAAGTGGCGCAACACCACCTCGAGCGCGAAAAGCGCACCGGCAAGCGGCGCGTTGAAACTGGCCGACACACCGGCGGCGACGGCGCAGCCCAACAAGTCGCGCCCCGTTATGCCGTTGGCCCGCAACCAGCGGCTAACGATGGTCGATAGCACAGCAGACAAATGCACCACCGGCCCCTCGCGCCCCGACGATCCACCTGTGGATAGGGTAATTAGGCTTGCCAGCGCTGAGGCGAGCCCCTGCCGCACGGTCACGCGCCCTTCGTTCAAGGCGGCCCCTTCGATGACATCGCTGACCGAGCGGACGCGTCCGTCATCCGTGAAGTCGTGCAAGATCAATCCAACCAGCAACCCGCCCACAATGGGCAGCAGCAAAATCTGATACCACGCCAGACTGGCGACAAAGGAATGCAGACGCGCCACATCATCCGTGCCATAAAGAAAGCCCTGTAATGCATTGATCCCAAGTCGGAAAAACAGCGCGGCAAACCCCGCCGCGATCCCGATTGCCAAGGCGATAAACCAGAACTGGAACTGCGATGGCCCGCGTGATTTCATGATCGCGAATGCATGGCCACAGGACGCCCCGAGGTCCTTTACCCCCTGTCCGATCAATGTGCCCACCGGCCCCGCCATGGCGCGTCCTCGCTCTGGTCTTGTGCGCAGGCCTCCGCTAGGTTCCACGCATGAGTATTTCTTCCGCAATTGATGCGTTAACATCTGTTCTAGGGGATCGTTTGTCGCGGTCCAAGTCTGATTTGGACATTCATGGCCGATCAGAGACCCACTTTGCCCCGATGCCCCCTGATGCGGTCGCCTATCCGCTGACCACGACCGAGGTCGCGGCAGTTGTCAGAACCTGCGCCGAACATAACTGTCCTGTGATTCCATGGGGCACGGGCACCTCGCTTGAGGGGCATAGCCTTGCGCCGCAGGGCGGGATCACGATTAACCTAAGCCGGATGGACGCCGTGCTGACGACGAACGCGCCCGATATGGATGTCACCGTGCAGCCGGGTGTCACGCGCGAGGCGCTGAATACACATCTGCGCGATACGGGCCTGTTCTTTCCCGTCGATCCTGGTGCGAATGCATCGCTTGGCGGTATGACGGCCACGCGTGCGTCTGGGACGACCGCCGTGCGTTACGGCACGATGCGCGACAATGTGCTGGGGCTGACGGTCGTGATGGCTGATGGGCGCGTAGTCCAAACTGGGACCCGCGCGCGCAAATCATCCGCTGGTTATGACCTGACTGGCCTCTTCGTGGGATCCGAAGGCACGCTTGGGATCATTACCGAAATTACCCTGCGGCTGCACGGTCAACCACAGGCCATATCGTCCGCGATCTGCGGTTTTGACACCGTTGCGGGGGCCGTCGATGCGGTGATGGACGCGATCCAGATGGGTATCCAAGTCGCGCGGATTGAACTGGTTGATACCGCCAGCGCCTTAGCCGTGAATGCCTATTCCGGCGCGGATTTCCCCGCGTGTCCGCACCTATTGCTGGAATTCCACGGCTCTGACACTGCCGTAGTCGAAGATGCCGCATCATTCGGAGAGATTGCCACAGATCACGGCGGCCACGGGTTTGAATGGTCCGCCAAGGCCGAAGACCGCAACCGTTTATGGAAAATGCGCCACGACGCCTATTACGCGATCCTTGCGTCACGCAAGGGGACGACGGCGATTGTCACAGACGTCTGCGTTCCGATTTCGCGGCTGGCCGATGCGCTATTGGCGACACAAAATGACATTGCGTCATCCGGCATCCCCGGTCCGATCCTTGGGCATGTGGGCGACGGGAATTTCCACGCGATCCTGTTAATCGACCCAGATAGCCCATCCGAAATGGACACCGCCAAGGCGCTTGCATCACGCATGGCGACCCGTGCGCTGGACATGGGCGGCACCATTACGGGCGAACATGGGGTCGGCATGGGCAAGCTGGACAAAATGACCGCTGAACATGGCGACGCGTGGGCGGTCATGGGGGCGATCAAAGCGGCCTTTGATCCCGATGGGATCATGAACCCCGGCAAACTGGTGCCACCTGCGAACTAAGGCATCAAGGCGCGGGCCGCTTCGCGGGCGGCATCTGTGATCGTATCGCCCGACAACATGCGCGCAATTTCATCCACACGTGCGTCTTGTGCCAATGGCACGACGGTCGACAATGTCTGATCCTTGGTCTGGTGTTTTTCCACCCGCCAGTGATGCGCGCCCAGGGCGGCCACTTGGGGGGAGTGGGTGACAACCAAGATCTGCCCCCCAGACGCCAGCTCGGCCAAACGACGGCCCACGGCATCGGCTGTTGCACCGCCAACGCCACGGTCGATTTCATCAAAGATCATGGTCAGACCAGCATCAGCACCGGTCAAACACACCTTGAGAGCCAACAGGAAACGGGACAGCTCACCGCCCGATGCGATCTTGTTGATCGGACCTGCGGGCGCGCCGGGGTTCGTGGCCACGGTGAACGCCACCGCATCGGCCCCGTCCGGCCCTGCATCCGCATCCGTCACCTCTGTCACGAAAACCGCACGTTCCATTTTCAGCGGCCCAAGCTCTGCTGCCATCGCCTTATCCAGTGCTTTTGCCGCCTTCACACGGCGGGCACGCAAGCGGTCGACACCTGTGTCATAGGCGGCTTGCGCGGTCTCAACGTCGCCCTCTAGTACCTTTAGGTCATTGGCACTTCCGTCCAGCATGGACAAGCGGTCGCGCAGACCATTGGCGAAATCACCCAGCTCATCGGGTAGCACATTATGTTTGCGCGCAAGGCCACGAATGGCGAACAAGCGTTCCTCGATATCCTCTAGATCGGACGGGTTGAATGACAGCTGATCGAGGCAATGGGACACACCTTGCCCTGCCTCATCCAATGCTAAAGCCGCGCGTTCCAGTGCTGCCAATGGCGCATCGAGCGCCCCCTCTGCTTGATCTGTCACACCGCCCAGCCAGCGGATCGCGTCCGATACCTGCCCTTCGGCCCCGTGCAGGCCAATGGCATCGGCCCCGCGTTTGATGTCGTCGCGGATTTTCTCGGCGGCTTGCATCATGCGGCGCTGGGTATCTAGGGTCGCTTCCTCGCCCGGCTCTGGCATCAGTTTGTCCAGCTCGGCAAAGGCGTGACGCAGGAAATCTTCCTCGGCGCGGACATCCTCAACACGGGCCTGTGCCGCGACCAACGCCTTGCGGGCCGATGACAGCGCCCGCCAAGCATGGCGCGATTTTTCCAGATCGGGGGCAAGTCCGGCAAAGGTATCAAGCATATCGCGATGGCCCTTGGGGTTCAAAAGCCCGCGATCATCGTGTTGCCCGTGCAATTCCACCAGCGTTTCGGATAGGTTACGTAGCACTTCGCCGCTGACACGTCGATCGTTGATCCACGCGGTCTTGCGCCCGTCGCGGGAATTGATGCGGCGCAGAATGACCTCATTGTCTTCGACTTCGATCCCAGCCTCGGCCAGCACAGCCCGCCCCGGATGCCCGTCTGCCAGATCAAATGCCGCCGTAACCTCACCCTGATCGGCGCCTGCGCGGACCAGTTCTGCACGCCCGCGCCAGCCCAGCACAAACCCAAGACTATCCAGCAAAATCGACTTACCCGCACCCGTTTCACCAGTCAGCACATTCAACCCCGGTTGGAACGCAAGCTCCAGCCGGTCGATGATCAGCATATCGCGAATATCTATGTGTCGGAGCATACCAGCGCAGGATGGGTTTTAACCCATCACCCTATAGCCATTCGCCACGGATCACCTGACGGTAAACCGATGACAACCAATTGTCCCCCGATGACGTCATCGAAAGCCCCTGCCCGGTCAAAAGCGCGAAACTATCCTGATACCATTCGGTTGATCGGTAGTTATGGCCCAAAATCGCGCCCGCTGTCTGCGCCTCATCCGTCAAACCCAGCGACAGATAGCTTTCGACCAAACGGTGTAGCGCCTCGGCTGTGTGGGTGGTGGTTTGGAAATCCTCGACCACGATGCGGAACCGGTTGGCAGCGGCTGCAAAATGCTTGCGCTTGAGGTAATAGCGGCCAATTTCCATTTCCTTGGCTGCCAGATGGTCAAACGCCAGATCAAATTTCAGGATCGACGATCGTGCATATTCGGTATCGGGATATATCTCGATCACGGCGCGCAGTGCTTGCAACGCCTGAAACGTCAGCCCCTGATCACGGCCGATTTCGTCAATCTGATCGTAATACGACATTGCCAGAAGATATTGCGCATAAGCGGCATCTTCGGATGTTGGGTAGAAATCGACATACCGCTGCGCCGACGCGCGGCTGTTGGGGTAATCGCCATCCTTGTGGAACGCGAATGCCTGCATGATCAGCGCACGTTTGGCAAAGTCCGAATAAGGGTAAAGCCGCTCAATTTCGCCGAAATATTCCGCCGCATCATCAGGTTGACCGCGTTCCAGTTCATATTCGCCACGCTCAAAGATTTCGGCGGCGGTGTATTGGTCAAGCGCTCCAATTTTACCGGGGTCAAACGATCCACAAGCCGTCAGAGCAATCAGCCCGACAGCCGCGGCAATCCGCCGTGTGATTAACCCACTTTGAAACATGGCTTTTGACATCACCACTCCCGCACCTCAAACGCAGCGCTGCGGCGTATCCCGCAGGCTTCTTATGATCTGGTCTAGCATAGAAAAATCTGGTGCAAAATGCCTTTTGACATGCTGCGCGAAACTCCGATCACGCAACCGCGTATAGATCGGCCTTTGTCACGCCAACACCAGGCAAACGGGCGGCAATTTTGGCGTCACAACGCACACGGCGCCATGCATCGGGCTGCGCAAATAACGCCTGCAACAGACGGTTTGTCATCGCGTGGCCCGCGCGCACCCCGTCGTAACGGCCAAAGATCGGCGCACCTGCGGTATAAAGATCGCCCAAAGCGTCCAGCATCTTGTGGCGCACAGCCTCATCCGCGTGGCGCAGGCCACCGGGGCTGAGGACTTGGTCACCATCAACGACAACCGCGTTTTCCAATGTGCCACCCAATGCCAAACCGTTGGCACGCATCACATCAACATCCGCCGACCGACAGAACGTGCGGCTATCGCAAAGTTCGCGCACGAATGCCCCGTTTGCCATATTCAACGTCTTTGCCTGATGTCCAATCGCGGCATCGGCGAAATCAATATCAAACGCGATTTGCAGGCTGGTTGCTGGCGACAGCTTTGCCGAGGATGCACCATCAACAACCAAAACATCCCGCAGAATTTCAATCGCATAAAGCGGGGCAGACAGACGTGTGAGGCCCGTATCAACAATCGTGCGCACGAACGCAGCCGCGCTGCCATCCATGATTGGCACTTCTGGCCCGTCAATATCGACAATCACATTGTGCAAACCCGTGCCCGCAAATGCCGCCATCAGATGTTCAACCGTCGACACGATCACACCGTCCGCGTTCATCAGACGGGTATTCAGCGGGGACACAACGATCTGGTCCCAGATCGCGGGCAACATCGGCTGATCAGGCAGATCAACACGGCGAAATACGATGCCTGTATTTGCAGGGGCCGGCCGCAAGACAAGCGTCACGGCGGCACCGGTATGCAAACCGATCCCCTCGAATGTAACGACTGACTTTAATGTGGTCTGCACACAGAACCTCTTTGCTCGGCTAACCTGGTTGCATTTTAACTAAGCGCGGTATGGCCATTGCTCAACTCACTCTTTGCAACGGTCTGAAACATGACTGACACATTCGGTTAAGCCATTGCTAACAATGCGAAAAGCCGCCCACTAGGGGCGACTTTCAAATTCTGACGTCACTTCCGATTTTGGCTTAGTTTGCCTGACGACGCAGGAATGCCGGGATTTCGATGCGTTCCTGCTCTGGATCAGCCTCTGCGGCTGGTTCTTCGTGAATCGGTGTCACCTGTGGCTGTTCGCGCTGCGGTTGTGCCTCAGCGGCGGCGCCAGTCATGCGGTTGATTAGGCTGTTGATGCCAAAACGCGGGCGATCTTCCTCGGCTGCGGCGGGTGCTGCTGCGGGCTGCGGCGCGTAACCTGGCGCCTTGGAAACAGCGGCTTGCAAGCGGGCCATCGCCTCTGGTGACGGGGTGCCAGCGGCAGGTGCGCGTGGTGCAACGAATGCCTCGGCGTCGTCAAACTGTGGTTCTGCACGCGGCGTGTAGGCCGGCGGTGGCAGATCATCAGTTTCGGCCAGCGCTTCGTGGATATCAGCGAAATCGTCTTCGATTGGCTCAACCGCGCGGGCGTCATCCATGCTGTCGAACAATGTCTGCTCTGGCGCAGCGGCGGCAACGGGTGCCGGTGCAGCAACAGGTGCAGCCGCCACAACAGTCGCGGCAATCGGTGCAGCAACGGGTGCTGGTGTTGGCTCTGGTGCGGCTTCAACCTGTGCTTGCGGCTTCAGCGGGGCGGCCATAGACCGACGCGGCAATGGCAGATCGGATGATTTTACAGCCGCATCAATACCAGTGGCCACAACAGACACGCGCATTTTGCCGTCCATGCCGGTATCTAATGTGGAACCAACGATGATGTTCGCCTCTGGATCGACCTTTTCGCGGATTTTGTTGGCCGCTTCGTCCAGTTCGAACAGTGTCAGGTCGTAGCTGCCGGTGATGTTGATCAGCACGCCACGCGCACCTTCGAGCGAGATTTCGTCGAGCAGTGGGTTCGCAATCGCCTTTTCAGCGGCTTCAACAGCGCGGTTTTCGCCCTCTGCTTCGCCAGTGCCCATCATCGCCTTACCCATTTCGTCCATCACGGCGCGAACATCAGCAAAGTCGAGGTTGATCAGGCCAGGACGGACCATCAGGTCGGTCACACCTTTGACGCCTTGATACAGCACGTCATCAGCCAGCTGGAACGCCTCAGTGAAGGTGGTGTTTTCATTGGCCAGACGGAACAGGTTCTGGTTGGGAATGATGATCAGCGTGTCGACAACCTTTTGCAGTGCGTCGATGCCTTCATCGGCTTGCTTCATACGCTTGCCGCCTTCAAACTGGAACGGCTTGGTCACAACACCAACGGTCAGCACACCAAGTTCACGCGCTGCTTGTGCGATGATCGGAGCTGCACCAGTACCGGTGCCGCCACCCATGCCCGCGGTGATAAAGCACATGTGCGCACCCGCGAGATGATCAACGATCTGTTCAATGCTTTCTTCGGCAGCTGCGGCGCCAACGGTTGCGCGGGCACCTGCCCCCAAACCTTCTGTCACCTTGACACCCATCTGGATGCGCGCCTGTGCCTTAGCATGCTGAAGCGCTTGGGCGTCGGTGTTTGCAACAACAAACTCAACCCCGTCCAATTCTTGCTCGATCATGTTGTTGACCGCGTTGCCGCCAGCACCACCCACACCAAATACAGTGATCCGTGGTTTCAGTTCTTCCTGACCGGGAATGGAGAGGTTCAATGTCATTGCTCTGTCCGCCTGTTATGATGGCCCGTCCCACCCGGGCTTTTCCTGTAAATTGAAACAATTCTAGCGGTATCACGGCTGCGCGTCACGCAGAAATCGCGAAATTGCCACCAAATATGGGGAAAATGATGCGAATTTCCGCCGTATTTGGACAAATCGGCAAGATATTGCGTACTACCAGTTGTCCTTGAACCATTTCACAGCCCGCTTCAGCGACCGTGCCGGATATTTCTCCGCTGGAATTTCAAAGTCCCACCATTCGTCTTGGGGGTGTGCGGCGAACAATGTCAGCCCGACTGCGCCGGAAAACGCTGGCCCGATTGCTGCCTGAGGAAGGCCCTGCACACGCAACGGACGCCCAAGGCGCACCTGCTGGCCAAGGATCTTGGACGCCAGCCCATCAAGGCCGGGTATCTGGCTTGCGCCGCCTGTCAGCACGATCTGCTGGGATGGCAAATATTCAAACCCTGCCGCATCCAGACGCACGCGGACCTCTTCTAGAATTTCCTCGACCCGTGGGCGCATGATCCCGATCAGCTCAGCGCGGCTAACGGTGCGGCGATCATGTTCATAATCGCCCGTATCACCACCGATTTCGATCATTTCGCGGTCGTCCATGCCTGTGGCGACAACACCGCCATAAAATGTCTTGATCCGCTCTGCCGTGGCCATCGGCACCGACAATCCCATCGAGATATCGCCCGTCACGTGGTCCCCGCCCATACGGACGGTATCCGCATAGATCATGTGTTTTTTCATAAACACCGAGATGCCGGTTGAGCCGCCACCAAGGTCGATACACGCCGACCCCAGTTCCTGTTCATCCTCGACCAGTGACGAAATGCCAGACGCATAGGCGCTGGATGCAATCCCTGCAAGTTCCAGATCGCAGCGTTTGATACAGAAAAAGATGTTCTGCAACGCGATGCTATCCACCGTCAGCATATGCATGTCGCAGGTCAGCTGGTTGCCGATCTGACCGCGCGGATCGGCCATACCAGACCGGTGATCCAGCGCAAAGTTCACAGGTTGCGCATGCAGCACGTCGCGCTCTTCGCCGTAGTCTGGCACGTCACATGCGGCCATCACGCGGCCAATGTCACCATCACCAACCAGACCGTTTTCAATATCAATCGCCCCGTCAAGCCCATAAGACCGTGGCCGCCCGCCAGAAATACACGCAATCACGTGATCGACACGCACGTTGGCCATTTTTTGCGCAGCTTGCACAGCGGTGCGAATGGCGCGTTCGGTTTCTTGCATGGCGTCGACTTCACCAAATTTCACGCCGCGTGAACGGGTGGTCGCCGCACCGATCACGCGAAAAGATGATTGTCCGGCCAGTGACCCGATCCCGTCGGCATCACGGAACGTTTCGGGGCCATCGAAGCGCAGCACAAGACAGGCAATTTTGCTGGTGCCGATGTCCAAAATCGCAATGACGCCACGCTGCATCGCGGCCTTGCGCATCGCGCGCATCGCCCGCTGGCTGTCGTATAAATCACCCATTACTCATCTGCCTCATTATAGCTCACGCGACGAAATGCGTCGGCGGCTTCTTTATTCATTCTTAGGGTTGGTCGGTTGCCGTTGCGCATATCCACAACGGCCACATCGCGGTCCAGCATGTCGCGGGCTTGATGCAAAACGATCACGCGGTCCAATGCGGCAACAGGATTTTCGCCTGGCAACAGGATGCGCTGGTCACGGTCCAGCACTACATCCCACCGGCGTTCGCCCATGCGCACAAGACCCCGCAGACGGCTACCAATCGGCTTGGCGTCACGGAACAATGCAAGCGCCTCGGCGATATGCGCCTGCGCGCCCTGCCCTGCAATCAACGGCAGATCGAGCCTGTCGGCGCGGGTCTCAACAAAGCCGGCAAATGTGCCTTCTTCATCCAAAAGGCGCAGCACACCACCGTCACGCCAGACAGCAACCGACGTGCGCGGTGTGATATCCACGTTCAACACGCCTGCTGTCCCGACACGCACCCGCGCAGAACGCACCGCATCAAGCGCTTCAACCGTTTTGCGCATCTGTTCAAGATCAAGATCAAACGACGAAACCGGAAAGGCGACCGGCAGTTGAGCCAGTACATTTCGCGTCAGCGCGTCATCCGCGCCCGTGACATCCAACGCACCAACCATAAATTCGGGGCGTTGTTGCACGTCGCGCTTCATGCCTTCCCATTTTGCAATGGCAAGGGCGCGGTTTTCATCGTGGCTGTACCAGCTTACGGCGATGATTGTAATCAGCGCAAGCGGCACACCGACACGCATCAGACTACGGAACCCCGGTGTCAGCATCATGCGCTGATAGCGATATTTCCATTTGGACGGGGCCGGATCGCGCGGCAAGGCGCGGTGGCGGGCCATAGCGGTTAACGGTCGCATGATGCGTCCTCCACCATCCAGCGGCATAGTTCGGGGAATGTGATCCCCATCTTTTCAGCCTGCTCAGGCGCCAGCGACGTTGGCGTCATGCCCGGCTGTGTGTTCGTTTCCAAAAGGATAAGCCCATCAATCCCGCGGCTTTCGTCCCAGCGGAAATCCGTGCGCGACATGCCGCGACACCCCAAAACCTGATGGGCGCGCAACGCATAATCCATGCAAGCATCGAAAATAGGCGTTGGAATGCTGGCGGGAATGACATGGCGCGAGCCGCCGTCGGCATATTTGGCGTGGTAGTCATACCAGCCGTCCACGATGATATCCGTGACCGTCAGCGCCCGATCCCCCATCACAGCAGTCGTCAATTCACGGCCCGGCGCATAGGTTTCAACCATCACCTGCTGGGGCATATCCGCGGCCAGCTTGGGCGGGCTATTAGCATCCTTATCAACGATATAAATCCCGACGCTGGACCCTTCGTTATAGGGTTTAACCACATAAGGCGGCTGCATGACATGGGCGGCGCGCACGTCGTCGGCGTCCGCGATGACCGACTGCATGAACGGCAATCCGTGGGCTGCGTAAACATCCTTGGTCCGCTGCTTATCCATCGTGATCGCCGAGGCCATGACACCAGAATGCGTATAAGGAATGCGCAACCATTCAAGCAGACCCTGCACGCAGCCATCCTCGCCGCAGCGACCATGGAGCGCGTTAAAGACAACATCGGGGGAAATCTCGGTCAAACGCGACACGAGATCGGGGCCAGCATCTACCTCGATCACATCACATCCCGTTTCCCGCAAAGCGACTGCACATTCGGCGCCCGAACTCAACGAAACGTCACGCTCCGCTGATGGACCACCCATCAAAACAACCACTTTCGGGTTTGCCCTGCTCGACATACCCTACCACCTTACACGCGGGCCTTTGGCGACCCGTCATTTATGTTTTGGCCCTGCCTTGGACCGCGCCCCGATTTTGGGGCATCTTGATGCGGTATCAGTCAGCCGAACGCTGCCCTACCCGCATAATTTCCCATTCTAGCGTGATCCCACTGGAATCGTAAACCTTTTTCCTCACCTGCTCGCCCAAATCTTCGAGATCGGCGGCAGTGGCACCCCCTGCGTTGGTCAGAAAATTGGAATGTTTGATGTTCATCACGGCCCCGCCGATAGTCGCACCGCGCATCCCTGCGTCGTCAATCACCTTCCACGCCTTGAGGTCGTGCATATCGTCGGCCTTGCCCGTGGACGAAAAACCTGCCGGATTGCAAAATGTCGACCCTGCCGTGCGGTCCTTGGTTGGCTGGGTTTCGTCGCGCTTCTTCAACTGGTCGTCCATGCGTGCGTTCAATGCATCCGCATCACCCGTCGGCGCAAGCAGAGTGCCCCCCACGATCACCGCACCCTCCGGCAAGGTCGAACTGCGATAGGCCATAGCCAAGTCCGCAGCAGGCATATCCACAACGGTCCCGTCGCGCAGCACCACCGTCACCGTCTTCAAAACATCCGCCATATAGCTGCCGTAGCAGCCCGCGTTCATCCGCACGGCCCCGCCAATAGTGCCCGGAATGGTGCGTAGAAATGTCAGGTCCAGCCCCTCTGACGCCGCCTTGCGCGCCACATGCGCGTCCAGCGCCGCAGCCCCCGCAGTGACCGTTTGGCCGTCAAAGCTGATCCCGTTGAACCCGCGTCCAAGCCGGATCACAACGCCTTTCACACCACCATCACGTACGATCAGGTTGGACCCGACACCCATCGGAAACACCGGAATACCGGGATCAAGTGCCGCCAGAAACGCCGACAGATCATCCACATCCGCAGGCTGGAACAATACATCCGCAGGGCCGCCCACACGCATCCACGTCAGATCCGCCAAAGGGCGATCAGGGGTCAGCGTGCCGCGCACATGAGGCAAGGTGTTTAACATATCTTAATCCTTCAATCGTCTGCGCAAGATCATATGCCCCAACAGCGCCCCCGCCCCCGCGCCGATCAGCGCCGGTAGCAAACACACCATCGCAATCCCGATCGCACGCAGCGGGTCAATCCCCATGGGCCGCGAGGATGCGAATACACATATCGCCAGTGCCGCAGCAATAAGGGAAATCACGCTTAGCGCCAAACCGGATTTTTGCGCCAGCATCAGCCGCGCCATCATCGCAAATGGCACCATGGCAGAGGCGAACATCACAGCAATAACGCTTAGATCAGCCATAACACCCTACCACCCGCTTGGCCCAGCGTGTCAGGTAAATCACCGGCCAGCGCAACACCGACATACCCACTGCCAACGCCAGCAGCCCCACCCACGGCCCGTTTTGATAGGTCAGCCAGCCCAACAGCGGAATGCCCACCGCGATCAGCAAATACGCCCGCTGCCACAGGTTATCCTTGGACGGGATCATCGCCATCACATTGGCCGCCACCAACCAAAGGGCTGCA
>JAQXEG010000044.1 GCA_029250945.1 Yoonia sp. | reverse complement strand
ATTCGACCTTGGACAATTGCACCCGCATTTCACGTAAAACAGGCAGGGCGATCCGCACCTTATCCGCGCCAACCGTATCAACAACTTGGGCAATCACAGGGGCAATCGCGGCAACAGCGGCATCGCGGGCGGCAATGCCCGACGGGCTAATCGCGACCATCTTGCGCCGCGCGTCTTCCCAATCGGGACGGATATGCACCCAGCCCGCCCATTCCAGTTTGCTAAGCGTATTTGTCATCGCACCACGGGTCAGGTGAAACGTCTTAGCCAGTTGGGCGGGCGAGCGTTCTGCATTCGTATGCGCAAGATGGTTCAGCACCGAAAAATGCGACAGCTCCATTCCCTTGGGCAAGGCGCGGGCAACACTACTGCGGGCCAGCTGATCAACAGCCAGAATTTCGCTAAACAGCGTCACAGCAAGGTTTTGCGTCTGATCAGACATTACGGGCCTTCGAATGTGCGGTCATGTGTCAGGGCCGCGATACTTATGCGTGCATCTGACACTGCCTGCATGTCGATATCAACAACGCCCACACCATTTTGGGTGCCCATATCCAATAAAACCTCGCCCCATGGCGAAATTGCCATGCTGTGCCCATAGGTTTGGCGCCCGCTGTGGTCGCCTGTTTGGGCGGCAGCCAGAACAAAGCACCCCGTTTCAATTGCACGGGCGCGCAACAACGGTTCCCAATGGGCGGCGCCAGTGACAGGGGAAAATGCGGACGGGATCAACAAAATGTCAGCACCCGCCTGCGCTAATGCGCGGTAAAGATAGGCAAACCGCAAATCGTAACAGACAGAAAGGCCCACGCGACCAAACGGCGTCTGCGCGACAACGGCGCGATCACCCGGCCTGTAGCGCGCAGATTCGCGGTAGGTCTCAGTAGCTGACACGGTCACATCAAACATGTGCATCTTGTCATAGCGGGCAGCAATCGCGCCGGTCGTTTCAATCAGAAATGACCGATTGGCAAACCGCCCATCAGGATCATCGGTTTTCAACGCAAGTGACCCAACGGACACCCAGACGCCCAGCGTAGCGGCCTCTGACCGTAGGGCGGCAAGGGTCTGATCATCGGCTTCGTGCTGCAAAACGGCCTGCTGATGCGTCCGGCTGGTGGACACGCAATTCGTGACCTCTGGCGTCAGGATAAACGTGGCGCCCTGTCCAGCCGCGTCACGGATCGCCGAAAGCGTGGCGTTCAGGTTGCTTGCGGGATCATCGCCAGACGTCAGTTGAAGCAGGCCAACCCTCATCCAGCGAGAAGGGCATCCAAATTGCCAGCCGCCTCAAGCGCATGAAGATCGTCATAGCCACCCACATGGGTCGTCCCGATGAAAATCTGTGGTACGGTCCGGCCGCCGTTTGCGCGCTGCATCATCTCTGCGCGGCGTTCGGGCTGCGCGTTCAGGCTGACTTCGGCAAAGCTAACGCCTTTGGCGGTCAGCAGACGTTTGGCCGCGTGACAGAACCCACAAGTGTTGGTGGTGTACAATTCGACAGTTTGCATGGTGTGTTTCCTAAATATCGGTTTGAACCCTATTTAGGCGTCTTTGATCACCCTTGCTAGGGTCACGATGTCAACACAGCTTGCGTCCGCGGTCAGACACACCTCTGAACAGGCGGCGAGCGTGGCACCCGATGTCATCACATCATCCAGCAGAATGATCGGTCGATCCTTGATGGTGTCTGCGTGTTTGGTGTTCAAACTAATCGCGTCTTGCAGCGCGGCAAAACGGTCTGCCTTGGAATGACGATCCAACGGGCGGGTTGCCTTGGGCCGCAAAAACGCATCGGGACAGACAGACAAAAGCATCCGCGCACCCATGATATTGGCCAGCACCGCCGCCTGATTATAACGCCGTCGCAACAACCGAAAGCGGTGCAACGGCACAATGAGGGAGTTTGGCGCGGCAACCTCTTGCGCCTTGCGCACCATCCAACGGGCAGCCGGTTGCGCAAGATCGGTGCGATCCCCATGTTTCAGCGCCAGCACCAGCTTACGCCCGACACCCGAATACCCCATGACCGCACGCCCGCGATTCCAAGGACGGGCGGTGCGCAAACAGTCGTCACAGCGCAGCGCAGCATCATCTTCGTCACTATCCCCGGGCAATGGCGCACCGCAGGCATCACAGATCGTGCCCTGAATGAACGCCGTGTAACGCCAACAACTACCGCAGAGGCCAAAATCATCTGTCGTCGCGGCATCGCATGCGACGCATTGCGTCGGATAAATCGCCCGAATGAGACTTTGCAACTGGGTCATAGCATCCTAAGTGTCTGAAATGGAATATTCGCCCACCTTAACCGACCGCCGCGCACTGACACGCAACCGCAACCGCGCCCTGCCAGAGGCGCTGTTCCTGCACGACTTGGTCGCAGACGAGATTTCAGAAAGACTGAAAGAGGTTAACAGAACCTTTGCGAAAGTGGCGATTGTGACGGGGCAACCTGCGTTTTGGCAGGCAAAGTTCCCCGGCGCCGTGGTTGTCGAGGATGCAGAGACGCTCGACCTTGACCAAGGGGCGTTTGATCTTGTGTTGCATATGATGGCGCTGCACTGGGCCAATGATCCCGTAGGGCAGCTGGTGCAATGTCGCCGTGCGCTGCAACCTGACGGGCTGTTGCTGGCGTCTTGCCTTGGTGGGCAGACGTTGCATGAACTACGTTCTGCCTTGGCGGAGGCAGAGGCCGTGGTGGCCGGTGGCCTATCGCCACGCATCGCGCCGATGGGTGAAATCCGCGACTTGGGTGCCTTGCTGCAACGTGCGGGCTTTGCTTTGCCTGTCGCAGATGGCACACCACTAACCGTCAGCTATGCCAATGCGTTTCACGTCATGCATGATCTGCGCAAGATGGGCGAGAATAACGCGCTGGCGCACCGGCCACGCGGGTTCACGATGCGCAACATCCTGACAGAGGCTGCGACGCTATACGCAGAACATTTTTCGAATGCTGATCGGCGCGTGGACGCCACGTTTGAAATCATCACATTGACTGGCTGGGCGCCTGATGATGCACAGCCCAAACCGCTTCGCCCCGGCTCTGCGACGGCACGACTTGCCGATGCGCTGGGCACAAAAGAAACGCCACTAGACCCCGGCAACGATTGACCAACGCCCCCGCCCAGCTAACTAGGGCGAAAAGGACAGTAATATGACAGATAAAACCGCCGCAAAATGCCCCGTCCACGCGGACGCGGACCACCCCAAGATTATGCCTGCCAAGGTGGGTGTCTTGGTGGCCAATCTGGGCACACCGGACGGCACTGATTATTGGTCAATGCGCCGATATCTGAATGAATTTCTGTCCGACAAACGGGTTGTCGATTACTCCGCTTGGCTATGGCAGCCGTTGTTGCAGCTGATCATCCTGACCAAACGCCCGTTTGCATCTGGAGCGGCCTACCGGTCCATCTGGAATACAGAGGCGGATGAAAGCCCGCTTTTGACAATCACACGTGACCAGACATCTGCGATCCGCGAAACACTTGCCGCGCGTTACGGCGACGATGTGATGGTTGATTTCTGTATGCGATATGGCAATCCGTCCACAAAATCCAAAGTGCGTGAAATGGTCGATGCTGGCTGCACCAAAATCCTGTTTTTCCCGCTGTATCCGCACTACGCTGGCGCAACATCCGCAACCGCGAACGATCAGTTTTTCCGCGCATTGATGGAAGAAAAATGGCAGCCAATCGCTCGCGTCGTTGAGCCGTATTTCGAAGACCCCGCCTATATTGACGCGCTGGCCCAGTCGATTGAAACAGCCTACGCCGCCGCGGACAAAAAACCCGAGATACTGATCTGTTCCTACCACGGCGTGCCGGAACGGTATCTGCGCGAGGGCGATCCGTACCACTGCCAATGTCAGAAAACCACGCGCTTGCTTAAGGAACGTTTGGGCTGGGACAACACCCAGATCAAAACAACGTTCCAGTCAAAGTTCGGACCAGAAGAATGGCTGCGCCCTTACACAGTCGAAGAGGTCGCACGCCTTGCGGAAGAGGACGGTATCAAGAATATCGCCGTCTGCGCGCCAGCATTCTCCGCTGATTGCATCGAGACGCTCGAAGAGATCAACGAAGAAATCAAAGAAAGCTTTGAAGAAGCCGGCGGAGAAGAATTCCTCTATGTGCCGTGTCTGAACGACAACCCAGAACACATCGCAGCATTGTGCGGTGTGATTGATGAAAATCTGCTGGGCTGGGTAAACAAAGGGTAGGTTGTTAAATCAACAAAACCTGCGTGCCATTTTTGGTCATACCGTACAGCTCGGCGATATGTTCGTTGTACAGGCCGATGCACCCGTTCGACGACCGACGCCCGATCTTGCGCGTGTCGTGGGTGCCGTGAATACGGTAATACTGCCATGTCAGATACAGCGCATGTGACCCAAGCGGATTATCTGGACCGGGGCCAATAAACTCCGGCCATTCAGGATTGCGTTCGCGCATCGACGGAGTCGGACGCCAGCTGGGGCCTTCGACCTTGCGGACAATGGATGTGCGGCCTTTGCGCGTCAGATCCTCGGTCAATGGAACCGACGTCGGGTATAGTTTATAGATCGACTGATCCTCGGACCAGAAATGCAGCGCGCGGCTTTGCAGATCGACAAGGATCGCGCCATTCGTCAAATCCAAGAAATACGGCTGCCATTCCAACGAACGAAAGCTGGAGATATTGCGCGACACGGTACCTTCAACGTCTTTTTCAACTTCGGTGCTGTTGTTTGTCTGGGCCAAGGCCGATGTGCCAACGGTTGCGGCAGTCGCTGCCAGAAAACCACGGCGTGACAGCGGCTTTGCATTGAATTTTGTCATCATCTTCTCCGTCAAATGCGGTCAATTGAGTTGTGACTTATTTATGTAACTTGGCGAATCCTTGCAAATCAAACAAACTTCAGACCAGCAAACCCTTGCCGAGGGGGGTTTGATGTGTGTCTAAAGAGACTCTACGAGACCGTAAAAGTTTGGATTAGATAGTAGAATGCATCGTCGCGCCGTTTTGATTGGACTGACATTGACCGGCTTGGCCGCATGTTCGGGAAACAGTGCCGCACGGATCGGGGCCGATGGCTTGCCCCTGCCGCAGGTCTATCAGATCGGACCAAATGACGTTGATGACATCCAGTTTCGGATGCTCGACAGTGTGAACGCACTGCGCCAAGCCGCCGGTGTGCCACCTGTTGCGCTTGATGCGGAACTGAATGCCGCCGCCGCAACCCATTCACGCGATATGTCGGTGCAGAACCGTCCGTGGTTGTTCGGATCAGACGGGTCATCCCCGCTGGACCGTGCCCGCCGCGCAGGTTTCCAAGGGCAGATCGTGGGCGAGAATATTTCAGAATCCTACGAGACAGAGCTGGAAACACTCGCCGCTTGGATGAACCAGCCTGATACGCGCAGCGTGATCCTTGATGCAAAGGCGCGCCGCATGGGCCTTGCATGGTTTCAGGAACCCGCTGGCAAACTGTGGTGGACGATAAACCTAGGCACAGATCCGGTTGCCGCACCTGCCGCCAACATTCCCGCGCCGTCACCGACGCCTGCCGGTTTCCAGCTTGGTACGCTTTAGGGATAAATGTTGATCTGCGTTCCGACGTCGATCATGGCATAAATCTCTTCCATCTCAGCGTCCGTCACGGCGATGCAGCCCCATGTCCAGTCCTTATCACTGACATACAGCTTGGGTGTGCCGTGGATGAAAATCTCTCCACCGGGTGATTTGCCCATGGATCGTGCTTTGCGCACGTCATTGATATTGGGATACGAAATCCCGATCGACAGATGGAACCGGCTATTGGGGTTTTTGCGATTGATCAGATAGGCACCTTCGGGCGTGCGCCCGTCACCTTCGATCGTTTTGTGCCCTTCGGGGCCAAACCCAAGCTCAATATCATATGTCCGCAAAACAGTAGAGCCGTGGAACAGCTGCATTTTACGTTTCGATTTCAGAACCTGAATCGTATCGACCCTCGGGCCGTCATATTTGATAAACTTAGGGTCATATACAGTACAGCCCGCAGCCATACCACAAGCAGCACCTGCCATTAGTGAACGTCGTGTAATCATCGCCTCAATCCCGGTCTTTTGCCGATTTTCAACAATAATACACAAGAAATCCCTAAAGGGAGAGTATTTTTACAACTGCCTTCACGCGCGCGTGAAACTGCCGACAACCTCAACATGCGGGGACCAGCGGAACTGATCGACAACCTGCACCCAATTGAGGGTAAAGCCCGCCTTTTCCAACTGCACCGCGTCGCGGGCAAAGGTGATCGGATTGCACGAAACCATCGCAATCGTGTTGATGTCAGATGTGGCCAGCGTGGCGATCTGCGCCTCCGCACCTGCGCGGGGCGGGTCGATCACAGCGGCGTCAAACTTGCGTAGCTCATCAGGTTCTAGCGGACGGCGGAACAGATCGCGCACCTCTGACGTCACACGCTTCAGGTTGTGACCACCGCGCCAGCCACGATCAAGGGCGGCGATCATATCGGCCTCACCCTCTACGGCGTGCACTTCAGCCCGTTCGGCCAGCGGTAGTGTAAACGTGCCGCAACCCGCGAACAGATCAATGATGCGATTGGCACCTTTGGTAATTTCATCAACAGCGCCTAGCAGCGATGCCTCACCATGTTTGGTCGCCTGCAAAAACGCGCCAGCGGGCGGCGTGACACGGGTGTTGCCAAATGCCTGTTCGGGCGAGTTCATCGTGACAACTGGCTCATCAGGCCAGACCAACCGCGCAATACCATTGTCTTGGGCGAAAACCGCAAGTGTCTGGCGCAGCTCTGGCGTCAGCGGTGTTTCGGTATCCACAAACACATCCAGACCAGCGGCAGTTTCTGTGACGGTCAGCGCGATCTCGGCCTTGCGCGATGCGGCGATCACAACCAGTTTTTCCAGCGCGGGAAATGCATCCATGATCCCCGGTGCCAAAAGCTGACAATCTGGCGTGGCAATCAGGTTATGGGTGCCCTTGGCATGAAACCCCAACATCGCGCCCGATTTGGTGCGCTTGCCCGCGATCTTGGCACGCCGCCGCGACCGTGCAGGCGACGTCAGCACGTCACGATATGTCGTGGTGATACGTTGAGCGGTCAACGCCTTTTGCACTATCTCCAATTTCCAATTGGCGACGAATTCATCATTGGCATGTTGCATGGCACAGCCGCCGCAGGTTTTGAAATGCCGACAGGGCGCCGCGACACGATCCGCGCTGGGCGTGACAATACGCACGGTGCCGTCTTGGGTCACCGAAATCTCTTCGCCCGGCAGGACACGCGGCAACAATGTGCGCCCGTCGTCAACCTTGCCCAGACCCAGATGGGTCAACCCTTCGATCATCGCCATGTTCTATTCCGCCGCGTCTTTGACATTAATAAATCCACCCGACTGCCTGTTCCAATAGCGGGCATATAGCCCATCCATCGCCAGCAGGTCGGCGTGCGTTCCTTGTTCCTTGATCCGCCCGTCGTCAAGCACAATGATACGGTCCATGCGTGCCAACGTCGACAAACGGTGCGCGATGGCGATAACCGTCTTGCCGTCCATCACAGTTTCTAACGCAAATTGAATTGATGCTTCTACCTCGGAATCAAGCGCGCTTGTCGCCTCATCCAGCACCAAAATGGGGGCGTCTTTTAGAATGGCGCGGGCAATTGCAATGCGCTGGCGCTGGCCACCCGACAGTTTGACCCCGCGCTCACCCAGATGCGCATCATACCCACTGCGATCCTTAAAATCCTGTAGCTCAGAAATGAATTCATGCGCCTCGGCTTGTTTGGCGGCGGCGATCACGTCATCACGGCTCGCGTCCGGCGACCCATAGCCGATGTTCTCAAATGCGGAGCGGTTAAACATCGCCGTTTCTTGGGTGACCATGCTGATCTGACGGCGCAGGCTTTCTTGAGTGACGCCAGCGATATCCTGACCATCGATCAAAATACGGCCAGCGTTGACATCATAAAGCCGCAGCAGCAACGCCACGAGGGTCGATTTCCCCGCACCAGATCCGCCGACGATGCCAATACGTTCCCCCGCGTGCAGCGTCAGGTTCAGGTCATGCAATCCGTTGCGGCTGCCGTCGTAGGCGAATGTGACACCGTCCAGCGTGATTGCACCATCCGTCACCTGCAAGGTCGCGGCATCGGCTGCGTCGGTCAGCGTTTGTTCGCCCGACAGCGTGGTGATCGTGTCCTCTAACACGCCGACGTTGCCGTACATGCCCATCAACGTGAAACTGACCCAACCCGTCATCTGCGCCAACCGCAGCCCGATGGTGCCTGCAACCGCGATGTCACCCGCCGAGGCGCCGCCATCCTGCCAGACCATCAAGGTCACACCCAGGAGCAATAGCGGCAGGATACCCGACAACACCATCAGCGACCCGCGGAAGCTGGCCGATACCCAGCCCCATTTGATCCCCGCAAGGCGCGCGTTCTCTAGCGCCGTGATCGCGGCCTGATCTTCGTGCTTGTCGTGGGCGAATAGCTTGACCGTCTTGATGTTGCCAATCGTATCCACAATCTGACCTGACACTGTCGCCGCAGCCCCTGCTCGTTCCCGCGACGCGGCGCGAATCCGCGGCATAAAGAACCGCAGGAATATCACGTAGCCCGCGAACCATAGGCCAAGCGCCAGCCCCGCCCGCCAATCCAGCGTCAGCACAAGGATCAGCGACCCCATCACGGATGAAAATGCGAACACAACCGTGTGTACAAATTCGACGACAAGGTTGGTCAACGCCGACGCGGCCTGCATCTGTTTCTGAGATATGCGACCGGCAAAATCATCATCAAAGAACGTGACCGATTGGCCCAACGTATAACGGTGCAATCGCGACAGAATTAGCGTCGAAATTGCGGGGCCAATGATGACCGATTGCATGACGCCAGATAGGCCCAGCCAAATGGGGCGGAATAGTAGGAAAAAGACGCTAACGCCAATTATTAGACCCGCATTTTCCGCAAAGAACCCTGTTGTTGATCCCTCTAGCGCGGCGTCGATGACCATGCCCAGCATCAGCGCCGATGCGACCTCAATCAGGCCCGAGATTACCGATACAGCCGATCCACCAACAATGGCGGGATAGCTGCCGCGCAGCGCCCAACGCATGAACGACACAATCGTCTTGGGCGGCGCCCCGTCGGCCGGTGCAAATGGCGAAATCCAGTTCAGCAGGCTCATCCGTCTTGCCCCAAAAACCCGCCTGATTGGCGCGCCCAAAACTGTGCGTATTTCCCACCCTCAGCCAACAGACTGTCGTGGGTGCCATCCTCGATCACGCGGCCTTGTTCCATGACGATAATCCGGTCCATCTGCGCGATGGTCGACAGACGGTGGGCGATCGCGATCACGGTCTTGCCTTCCATCATCTTGTGCAGTGTCTGCTGGATCGCGGCCTCTACCTCGGAATCCAGCGCGCTTGTCGCCTCGTCCAAGATCAAGATTGGCGGATCCTTTAGGATAACACGCGCTAGCGCGATACGTTGCCGTTGGCCGCCGGACAATTTGACACCGCGTTCACCGACGCGGGCGTCGTAACCTATGTTGCCCTCACTATCCTCCAGGTCGAGGATGAAATCATGGGCTTCGGCCTTTTGGGCAGCAGCAATCGTCTGATCCTCGGTCGCGGTCGGGTCACCATACATGATGTTCTCGCGCACGGACCGGTGAAGCAATGCACTGTCCTGTTGGACCATGCCGATGGCGGACCGCAGACTATCTTGGGTCACGTTTTGGATCGGCTGTCCGTCAATCACAATCGCGCCCTGTTCGGCATCATAAAACCGCAAAATCAACTTAACGAGGGTCGATTTCCCGGCACCCGATTGCCCGACAAGACCCACCTTTTGGCCCGCCTCAATCGACAGGTTGATATGATCAAGACCGCCTGATTGCTTGCCATAATGATGGGACAAATCGCGCAGCGTGACGACACCATTCTGCATCACAAGTGGCTTGGCATCTGCATCGTCGACCAATGTGACGGGCTGAGCAATTGTCTGCATCCCTTCGGCCACAACACCAAGGTTGCGATAGAAATTCGACACTGCCCACATTATCCAGCCGGACATGCCATTCATCCGCAATGTCAGCGCCGTGGCCACCGCGACAACACCCACGTCCGCCGTGCCGCCAACCCAAAGGGAAATTGCCCAAGCGACAACGCCGACGATCAGAAAACCGTTCAGCAGCGACAGCGAAACATCCATAATCGTATAAAGCCGCATCTCATGCTGGAACGTGCGGCGGGCGTATTCGATAGCGTCTTTGGCGTAGTCCACCTCTCGGTCGTGATGGGCGAACATCTTGACCGAATGAATGTTCGTATAGCTATCGACAACACGGCCGGTGAACTGACTGCGGGCATCTGATGATGCCTCTGACGCGGGGGTGATTTTACGCACGACCCAATGGATCAGGAACCCGTAGAGCACGCCCCAGATCAACAGCGGCAAGATCAACCGCGGGTCAGCGTCGCCCAGTAAGATGAGCGCGCCAATGATATAAGCAAAGGAAAATGTCAGCGCGTCAAACACCTGAAATACCACTTCGCCCACGGCGGGGGGTGTTTGCACGATCCGGTTGGCGATGCGTCCAGCAAAATCATCCTCGAACCAACCAACTGATTGACGCAGCACGTGCCGATGCCCACGCCACCGCGCAATCGTCCCGATGTTGGGCATGATCGTCTGGTTCAGCAGCATGGTATGGAGAGCTTGGGTCATTGGCCGCAGGGTCAGTAGAAAAATCGCAACCAACACCAGCTCGGTCCCGGATTGGATCCACACCTGCGCAGGGGTCCCTTCGGACAGGATGTTCACCAACCGGCCGAGATAGCCAAGCAACCAAATCTCAACCACAGCGACAATGACGGACAGTGCGCCAGTGATCCAAAACACGCGCCGAAACGGACGCATGTAGTCGATCAGAAACGGAAACAACCGCGTCGGCGGCGTGTCGTTTTGTGGATAGGTGGCGTATGGATCAACAAGGTTTTCGAAAAATCGAAACATTGGGCTACTGCTTTTGGTGATTATCCCAAGAACATAGCGCGGATGCTATCAGAGGAAAACCGCTAGCGAGAAACCTGCCAATGCGACGGCCATGATCCGCATGAACACCAGCCAGGCCCGCGGGCTATTCAGCAAAAACGCCAACAACGTCCCTGCCCATGTCCAGAATAGACAGACCAACAGATTGATCCCAGAAAAAGCGGCGGCCAACCACATGGCCTGCGATAGCGGCGGAAGTGCGGCGACATACGTGCTTGCCACCAGCGCCACGACCCAGATTTTCGGGTTCACGGCTTGGAACAACACCGCCTCAGGGAATGTGAATGGTCGCCCGCCAGTTTCACGCTTGGTGATGGGGTTTGCCTGCCACAGCCCCCACGCCATCCACAAAATCCACGCGCTTGCGATGAATTTCAGAATAAGGGTCAGCCAAGGAAACGCCAGCAACACGACCCCGACCCCGATACCCGTCAGCCCCGCAATCAACCCGACGCCCAGCGCCACGCCAAGGATATGCGGCACCGTCGCCCGAAACCCGAAACGCGCACCAGACGCGGTCAGTAAAACCACATTCGGACCCGGCGAAAACAACCCGACGAACACATAGGTGACCAGAACCAAAATCGCCTCTGGCGCCGTAATCACAGCAGGTCATCCTTGGTCAGGGTAAAGCTGGACGCGATCCACCGCGCTTGCGCAGACTTAAGCGCTTGGCCCAGCGCGACCCCTTGCAGATCAGGCATCAGGTCGGCGGCCTTGAGCGGAAAAACCTGTACGGCAGCGTGCGCAAAGCTGGCGATCCGATCTGGATCAGCGGGCTGTGTCATGCTGGCCTGTTCGATCAGATAGCGGTCTGTCGCGGCATCAGCACCGTGGCGATAGGCAATCTCGGCCAGTGGCAAATCCGCCATACGCGCATCAAGTGCAGCTTGCATCGCGTTGGACATGCGCCACCGATCACGATCACCACCAAGGGCCGCAATACGGCGCACAGGATCAGGGGTGATCCCGACCGATTGTTCCAGATGCACCAGCGTAGAAATCACATCCAGCGCGGCCCCCGCCGCGATATGCATCAAGACACCTGACCGTCCCATTGATGCCACCGCAAGCGATGGATCGGGGGCGGACAACAGCTTGATCATCTCGGATGTTATCCGCTCAGACGAAAGCCCGTCGATCCCGTCAGCATACATCGCACAGGCGGCCAAACCATCGGCGTCAATGCCGCCGTCAGGGTCGCCATACCACGCGTAAAACCGGAAAAACCGCAGGATACGCAAGTAGTCTTCTTTGATCCGCGTTGCGGGGTCTTCGATAAACCGGACATGCCGTGCGTGCAGGTCGGGCAGCCCACCCAACGGGTCAGCCACCTGTCCACGAATATCGCAATAGATCGCGTTCATCGTGAAATCACGGCGCAGCGCATCGTCGTCCATCGTATCAGCAAAAGCGACAACTGC
Source organism: Yoonia sp. (assembly GCA_029250945.1). Lineage (GTDB taxonomy): Bacteria > Pseudomonadota > Alphaproteobacteria > Rhodobacterales > Rhodobacteraceae > Yoonia. The sequence continues at coordinate 149,594 of JAQXEG010000044.1, read as the reverse complement.
CCGCCGCCCGTCGGTCGCGACATCACGGCGAAAGGTCGTGACCTCGATCGGCTCACCGTCCAACACAACCGTGATGGTGCCATGATCAATGCCTGTGGGAACGGGTTTCAGCCCAGCGGCTTTGGCCAAGTTGATCACAGTCTCGGGGTGGGCATCCGTGCAGACATCCAGATCAGACACGGGTGCATCCATCAGCGCATTGCGCACGCAACCGCCGACGAACCACGCCTGATAACCCCCATCTTCAAGCATCTGACACACAGCGCGGGCAGGGCCGGTTAGCCAAGGGGCGGTTAGCATGGTCATACGACCCGATCCGCCAGTGCGCGCAGGATACGTGCGGTCGCACCCCAGATGTAATAGGGGCCGAACGGGACGACGTAATACTGGCGGCGGCGGCCTTGCCAGCGGCGGCCCTCTATACGGAAATTGGCGGGGGTTATGACATGGGTGAACGGCACCTCAAACACCTCGGACACTTCGCCCGCTTCTGGCACAGGCGCGAAATCACCGTGGACCAGCGCGATCACGGGGGTGACAGAATATCCGGTGACAGTTTCATGGGGTGGCAATGTGCCCAACACCTCGACCATATCGGGCATCAGGTCAATTTCCTCGCGCGCCTCGCGCAGGGCAGCGGCGATGGCATCGGCATCATCCGCATCCTGTTTCCCACCAGCAAAGGCGATCTGACCCGGATGATGTTTCAGCTTGGCCGACCGTTTGGTCAGGATGACAGCGCCCGTTTCGACACGCACAGCGATCAACACAGACGCAGGCGTCAGCTTGCGCCCCTGCGGCAAATCCACATCTTTGTTCAAGTCATAGTCAGAGGATGCGCGGCCCGTTTTGGACAGCGCATCCATTAATGTCTGGCGTAGATCAGCCGTCACTTTTCGCCTCGAACCCGACAGTCGCGGGATCGAACACGTAATGCGCACCACAGAACTGACAGTCCGCGGTCAGCGTACCGTCATCCTTGGTCATGTGGGTCAGATCCTTGGCCGAATAAATTGACAGGGATTGACGCACACGATCCTCGGAACACGTGCAGCCGAATTTGACAGGCTGCGGGTCGTAAACGCGCGGCTCTTCTTCGTGGAACAGGCGGACCAACAGGTCGGACGGCGTCACGGACGGGCCGATCAATTCCAGCTCATCGACAGTATCCAGCAACGTGTTGGCGCGAGTCCAGTTTTCAGCCTCATTATCGGTCAGGATATCCTCTGCCTCTAGCAAGCCTTCGTGGCCGGACCCACCTTCGCCCGACACATGCGGAGATGCCTTGGGCATATGTTGCAACATCATGCCACCAGCGCGCCAATGTTCACCCTCGCCAGCGAGCTGGCTACGACCGAATGACAGTTCAAACCGTGTTGGCAACTGCTCGGACTGCGAAAAATAAGTCTGCGCACATGCGGCCAATGACCCACCCGCAATTGGGGTGATGCCTTGGTAAGGTGTCATATCCTCACCCTGATCAATCAGGATCGCAAAGTACCCTTTGCCAATCTGGCTGAACGGATTGGCCGTCTCATCCAAGCGGTCGGCATCATAGGATGCATAGGCACGGATGCGGGCGGGCTGATCATCACCAACGGGCGCATAATAATCTGTCGCGATCAGACGGGCGGGGCCATCGCCACGCACCTGCAACGACAGCTTCCACCGTAGCTTCATCGACTGGCCTATCAATGCGGTCAGCAACGCCATCTCGGCCACCAGCCCCTCGATCATAGGGGGGTAGTCGTGCTGGGCCAAAATTTCCTCGAACGCGGTATCCAAACGGGCCACACGGCCACGGATGTCAGAACGGTCGAGTTGAAACGGCAGGACGGTATCGTCCCAAGCGATCTTGCCTTGGGTCATCGGATTTCCTTACATGTACGGTATTGGCATACCGCGCCTATATAGGCAGGACAAGCCGCACGCCAAGGGGACAACGATGATCAAACGCTATGGAAACGCGCCAAAAGCAGGGAAACGCTATCAAACGCGGCCCGGTGCCTATGCAATTTTACCCAATGCCGGTCAGCTTTTGCTGACGTTTCAGGCCGCGCCGCACTATGAATTTCAACTGCCCGGCGGCGGGATTGATCCAGGCGAAAGCCCGATACAGGCGCTACACCGTGAGGTATTCGAAGAAACCGGTTGGAGCATTACAAAACCCCGTCGCCTTGGCGCGTTCCGGCGTTTTGTCTGGATGCCAGAATACAGGATCCATGCGGAAAAAATCTGCCACATCTACACCGCCCTACCCGTCCGCCGCCACGGCCCCCCGCGCGAGGCCGGACATGAACCGGTCTGGATGTACCCAAGCGACGCCATTCAGGAATTAGCAAACGACGGCGACGCGTCGTTCGTGGCGAACCTGTCGTTCTAGCTGCCGGACAACGAACGCCCTTCGACGATGTGACCGTATAGCGTGGTCAGAACACTGATCCCGACCATCATCGTGGTCCATTGAACAATAATTCTTAGGATAAATGCAACAAGCGGCAGCCCACCAAATAGCGTTGCAACACCCATCGACATTACAGAGTTCAGCACGATGATAACCACGCTCATCATCAGAATATCACGACTATGTTCTGACGTGATTTCCCACGCATCCATGCTGCCCATGTGTTCACCCACGGCGACAGACGGCAGCGAAATGGCGACGCGAAACCAAACGAACGCATAAAGCACGTTCAACGCGACCCCGAAAATCGCAGCCGTCACGATATTCGAAAAAAGGATATTCGCTAGCGCCATGATCAAGATAAACAGCGGGATCAAAAGCAACATGAACTGCAAGGTAATCATCAATGTGCGTGCAACATAGGGCCAGATCGGACGCCCAGAAATTGAAGGAACAACATCCGGATATTCCTCTTTGAGGATAAACCTGTGCCAGGTTACCGCGACCCATGCGAACACAAACATTGCAAAAACAAGCAGTCCCAAACCGGCAAGAACCGTCACTCCTGACTGGCTAAGGTCTTCTAAATCCATATTACCTTCAACTATCTGAATATCCATGATGGATCCAAATCCAACAAACGCCCCAGCCAACAACAAGGTCGGCACCAACGACGCCTTAATCGCATTACTAAGGTTACCAAACACAATCACAAACGCGTGCCGCACAATATTCCAAGCCATCGGATAATATCCTTTTTTAAACGGTTGTCCTTTGGTCGCACCCTGCCCCCTGCCCCGTCAACGCCCTATCCTTGCGTCACTGGGCAAAACCCGTTACCTCGCCTTGAAATCCCAATGACGAAAAGGCCCGCACTTATGTCCGCTCCAAAAAAAGTTGTCCTCGCGTATTCTGGTGGTCTGGATACATCGATCATTCTGAAATGGTTGCAGACGGAATATAACTGCGAGGTGGTCACATTTACCGCTGATCTGGGTCAGGGCGAAGAGCTAGAGCCAGCGCGCAAAAAGGCCGAGGATATGGGGGCAAAGGCGATCTATATCGAGGACCTACGCGAAGAATTCGTGCGTGATTTCGTATTCCCGATGTTCCGCGCCAACGCGCTGTACGAGGGGCTGTATCTACTGGGCACATCCATCGCCCGTCCGCTGATTTCCAAACGTCTGGTTGAAATCGCAGCGCTTGAAGGGGCTGACGCCGTGTCCCACGGTGCGACCGGCAAAGGCAACGATCAGGTCCGGTTTGAGGTTGCCGCATACGCCCTCGACCCCGACATAAAGGTCATCGCGCCATGGCGCGAATGGGACCTGACAAGCCGCACCAAACTGATCGAATTTGCCGAACAGCACCAGATCCCTGTGGCCAAGGATAAGCGCGGCGAGGCACCGTTTAGCGTTGACGCCAACCTGTTGCACACCTCTTCCGAAGGTAAGGTTCTTGAGGACCCTGCTGTCGAGGCGCCCGAATACGTTTATCAGCGCACCGTATCCCCTGAGGATGCCCCGAACGAGCCAGAGTTCATTGAAATCGGGTTTGAGCGCGGCGATGCCGTGTCCATCAACGGCGAGTTGATGACCCCCGCCACGATCCTGACCAAACTGAACGAGCTGGGCGGCAAGCATGGCGTTGGTCGTCTTGATCTGGTTGAAAACCGTTTCGTCGGCATGAAGTCCCGCGGCGTCTATGAAACCCCAGGCGGCACCGTTCTGCTAGAGGCGCACCGCGGCATCGAACAGATCACTCTCGATAGTGGCGCTGGGCATCTCAAGGACAGCATCATGCCCAAATATGCTGAACTGATCTATAACGGTTTCTGGTTCTCGCCCGAACGCGAGATGCTGCAAGCCCTGATCGACAAGTCCCAAGAGCACGTGACAGGCACCGTCAAAATTAAGCTTTACAAAGGGTCGGCCACGACCGTCGCCCGCTGGTCCGATCATTCCTTGTATTCCGAAGCGCACGTGACGTTCGAAGAAGACGCCGGTGCCTATGACCAGACCGACGCCCAAGGGTTCATCCAGCTAAACGCGCTGCGTTTGAAATTGCTGGCAGCGCGCGATAAGCGCACGAAATAGACCCTAATCAAATGAAAAACAGCGATGTTCACGCATCGCATCATAAATTTCCAAAGCGCGCGCCAGCAAGGACGCGTTCTCTTTTGATACCTCGGGCAACGGCCCCTCTTGGCCCGCAATGCCCGTGCTGTTGTGGACTGCGCCATACCAATGGGACGCCCAAACGCCGTCAAACGGCTTGGGCCCTTTAGGCCATTCCAACATGCCCGGATCCCAGCAGATCCCAATCTCTTCACAAATGATTTGGGTCGCAGTTTTGGGGTCTTTGCGAATATCCGCGCTGTCCACAACGCGACCGCCATAGGTCTCATACAGATGAAGCTGCTGTTCAAATCCAAGGTCAGACAGTGTCGGGTTTTCGCGCTTGGCCTCATAGCTCGCGATAACGCGGGCGGGGTGGCGGATCAGAAATACGTTGGTTACATCCGCAATCCAATCGCGCGAAAATTCAGGCAGCATGTGATGCGTCATATGCTTTTCGTATTGGAGACCGTCATAGTCGGCCAAATCCGCAATCACGGCGTCGCTATCGTTCGGCTGGCTGCGCAGGATGTCGTTGCGCAGCGGATGATCCAGACCAGTGGCCTTGAGATAGGCGGCATAGAACGGTTCATCGATCGCCGTGCAACCAGCACCACGATTTCCAAACGCATACATCATCGCAGTTGATAGGTTCCGCGGACCAGACCACATCGCGATACGCATCAGGCAACTTCCCTAGCAATCAGGTCCTTGTAAAGTGCGCGCAGCTTGGTGGTAATCGGCCCCAGCTCGCCCGTGCCGATCACGCGGCCGTCCAAGGAACCAACAGGCGTTTGCGCCCCGAATGTGCCAGTCAAAAACGCCTCATCCGCGCCGTAGATATCGACCAGACTAAAGTTGCGTTCAAACACCGGAATGTCGTTGGCGCGGCATAGGTCGATGACCTTTTGGCGGGTGATCCCGTTCATGCAATAGTCGCCCGTGCTGGTCCAAACGGCCCCTTTGCGCACAATGAAAAAGTTACAGGCGTTGGTCGTGTTCACGAACCCATTGATATCCAGCATCAGCGCCTCATCCGCGCCCGCCTTTTGCGCGGCGATACAGGCAAGGATGCAATTCAGCTTGGAATGGCTGTTCAGTTTCGGATCTTGGGTCATCGGCAAGCCGCGCAAATGCGGCACAGTGGCAAGGGTTATGGGTCGTGGGATTTTCGGCTGCGAATGCTCCATAATAATCACAAATGTCGGGCCGGATTGGGACAGCGACGGATGCTGGAACGGCAGCACCTTAACCCCGCGTGTAATCATCAAACGCGCATGGGCATTCTCGGTCATACCGTTTGCTTTTTGTGTCTCTAACAAGGCGGAAATGACCCCCTTTCGATCCATCCCGATATCAAGATCAATGGCTTTCGCGGCCTCGAACAAGCGGTCCATGTGTTCATCTAAGAATGCCCATTTTCCATTATACAAGCGCATCCCTTCCCAGACGCCGTCACCCAACATAAAGCCGCTGTCATATACACTGACCACGGCCTGATCACGCGGCACGATCCTCCCGTCCACATAGATCAGAATGGATTGGTTACGGATATCATCCTGTGCTTGGTGTGTGGTTACATGTTCGGTCATTGGGGTCCCCTTTTGCACCACGCTAGGCCCAGCGCCGAAATGTTCCAAGTGGTAAAGAGCGCGTGATATCACCAGCCCGTGAATTGATCGGTGCCTGCATTCGGGGTCATGTCGTGCCAACCACAGGAGATACGATCATTACCTTTACCATCCAATTCATCAAAACTGCGGTTCTTGCGCTTACCATCAGGTTTGGCGCGATCCTTCAGGGCAAAACAGCCGAGGCACGCGACATCGAAAAATGGTTGTTGCTGGCGGGTGTTTCTGGTGCGTCGAAAGTGATTTTCGAACGCGTTCCCGGCGTGATCGAGGCCGTGTCAGGCTATACCGGCGGCACAACCGAAAACCCGACGTACAAAACGTTAAAAAACACAGGCCACTATGAAGCGGTCGAAATCACATATGACGCCGATCGCATTAGCCATCCGCAACTACTGAACCTATTCTTCCGGTCGGTCGACCCTACGGATGCAGGCGGCCAGTGCTGCGACCGCGGCGCAGCTTACCGCACGGCTGTTTTCACTGGTTCCAGCCGTGAAGCGACCCAAGCCCGCGAGGCGCTGAACCGCGCGCAAACAGAGTTGGAGCAAAAGATCGTCACGCCAATCATCGCTGAATCCACGTTCTATCCTGCCGAAGACTACCATCAGGATTACCACAAAGGTCCGAACATGGTGCTGACCCGTCGTGGTCCAAAAACACCGGCGGATTCCTACAAGTTCTATCGCAATGCGTGTGGCCGTGATCAGCGGGTTGAGGCGCTATGGGGTCCAAACGCCCCGTTCATCAGCCACTAAAATCGCGCACCTCAGCCAGATCGGGGATCACATCAGCAGTGCCTTGGCGGGTGACCATTAACGCACCCGCCTTGATCGCCATCGCGATGGCTTGTGCCATCGGCATCCCTTGATCAAGGCCGCCTAGAACGTAGCCAGTGAACGTGTCCCCTGCACCTGTTGTATCAACGGGGGTCACAGGCAGCGCATCAAAATGCTGTTTACCGTCCGCGCCGTACCAATCGGCACCGTCACCGCCCAAGGTCACAATCACATCCGCCACGCCCAGCGCATCTGGCGTCTTACCAGTGGCGTCGGTCAGCTGCTGTGCCTCGACCGCGTTCAAAATCAGAAAATCAAGATGCTCTAACACGGCGGCAACCCGATCCGCATCGAACGGGGCAGCGGCATAACCGACCTTCAAACCCATCTTTTTGGCAAGCGTGACACCTGTGCGTTGCAGGTTAGTTTCATTTTGCGTGATGAACCAATCGCCCGTTGATGCCTCTGACAGTGCGTTTTGCAACAGATGCTGCGGGATTTCGACACTAGCACCAGGCGCAAGGATAATTGCGTTTTCACCCTTCGCATCCACAGCGATCACCGCTTGGGATGTTTGCGGCGCAATGACTTTGATGAACTGCGTATCAACACCGTATTCCAACAGCCGTTCACCCGTCCAAATCCCGTCGGCGCCAATAGCACCGATATGGTTCACACGGCTACCTGACCGCGCGATCGCGACCGACATATTGGCCCCCTTCCCGCCCAGAAACATCTGGCGATCCGTCGCAGCCAGCGTTTCACCGAGTGCGGGAATATGCGGGACGGAATAGACGACGTCGATGTTGATCGACCCAAGGTTCCAAACCGCCATTTAGCCCACCCGACAGGCCGCGATCACAGCCATATTCATGATGTCATTTACCGTGGATCCGGTGGAGCAGATTTGCACAGGCTTACCGACCCCCGACAGGATCGGGCCAATCACCGTGGCCCCTGCCATTTCCTGCATCAGTTTCACACTGATGGATGCGGAATGGCGTGCAGGCACCACAAGCACGTTGGCTGGCGCTGTCAGACGCGAGAACGGATAAGCCTCCATCGCGGTGGCGTTGAGGGCAACGTCCACTGCCATTTCCCCTTCGAATTCGAAATCCACGCCCCGGGCGTCGAGGATATCTGGCGCGATATGCATTTTTTCAGCCCGCTCGGACACAGGATAACCAAAGGTCGAGAACGACACAAAGGCCACGCGCGGATCAAGCCCCAGATCACGCGCCACGGCAGCACCGCGTTCAGCGATATCGGCAAGGTCGTTTTCATCGGGCCATTCATGCACCAACGTATCGGTGATCAGCACGATGCGCCCTTTGTGCAGCACGGCCGTCACACCAACAGCACCGTCATGGGGGCCTGCATCAAACACGTGGTTAATCAGCTCAAGCACATGCGCGGATTTGCGGGTCGCACCTGTGACCATCCCATCAGCATGACCATGGGCCACCATCAAGGACGCAAAGACATGACGGTCACGCGCGGCCATGCGGTGAATGTCATGGGCATCAAACCCTTTGCGGTTCAGGCGGTCATAGAGGAACGATTTATACGTGTCTAAATGAGGGGTTTTGGCCGCATTGATAACCTCAAGCTCAGGAAATGCATCACCCGAACCCTCTGCCTCTAGCTTGGATTTCACGTCATCGTCACGGCCGACAACAACAGCCTGTCCCAGACCAGAACGGGTGTATTGTACAGCGGCACGCAGTACGCGGATGTCGTCGCCTTCGGCAAAAACGATGCGCGATTGCGCGGCGCGAGCACGGTTGTTGAGGCCACGCAAAATGCTAGCCGTTGGGTCCATCCTCGCCTTAAGCGTGTTTTCATACCCCTCCATGTCCACGATGAGACGGCGGGCAACACCAGTGTCCATACCAGCACGCGCAACAGCGGTGGGGATGCGGTGGATCAGGCGCGGATCAAACGGCGTCGGGATGATGTAATCGCGGCCGAATTTCAGCTTTTTGCCATAGGCCATCGCGACCTCATCCGGCACGTCCTCTCTCGCTAAATCAGCAAGGGCACGGGCACAAGCGATCTTCATCTCGTCGTTGATCGCACGGGCGTGAATATCCAGCGCACCGCGGAACAGATAGGGGAAACCAAGCACATTATTGACTTGGTTTGGATAATCCGACCGACCCGTGGCGACGATCACATCCTCGCGCACTGCGTGCACCTCTTCTGGCGTGATCTCTGGATCGGGGTTGGCCATGGCAAAGATAACGGCGTTTTCCGCCATGCTTTCGACCATCGCCTGCGTCACGGCACCCTTGGCCGACACACCTAGGAACACGTCGCACCCGTTCATTGCATCGGCGAGACTACGGGCGTCAGTGGTGGCGGCATGGGCCGATTTCCATTGGTTCATCCCTTCGGTCCGGCCTTGGTAAATCACACCTTTGGTGTCGCACATGATGCAATTGTTATGCTTGGCGCCCATCGCCTTGAGCAGTTCCAAACAAGCGATGCCAGCAGCACCTGCACCGTTGAGGACGATCTTAACATCCTCAATCTTTTTGCCAGAAATTTGCAGCGCGTTCAGCAGACCCGCGGCACAGATCACCGCCGTGCCGTGCTGGTCATCATGGAACACGGGGATGTCCATTTCCTCTTTCAGGCGCTGTTCAATGATGAAACATTCAGGGGCTTTGATGTCCTCAAGGTTGATCCCGCCAAAGGTCGGCGCCATCAGGCGCACAGCATTGCAGAACGCATCGGGGTCCTCGGTATCCAGTTCAATATCGATGGAGTTCACGTCGGCAAAGCGTTTGAACAGAACCGATTTCCCCTCCATGACCGGCTTGCTGCCCAGCGCACCAAGGTTGCCCAGACCCAGCACAGCCGTACCGTTGGAGATGACCGCGACTAAGTTGCCCTTGTTCGTATAGTCATAGGCCAGTTCAGGGTTCGCCGCGATATCCTCGCACGGAACAGCGACGCCGGGGGAATAGGCCAACGACAAATCACGTTGTGTGGTCATGGGAACGGTGGCCTGCACCTCCCATTTGCCAGGGGTGGGTTGCATGTGAAACGCAAGCGCGTCTTCCCGGGTCAGTTTCGTCTTGGCCATGTGCGCGTCCTTTGATCTGGTCACGCCAACCTAGATGGGGTCGCAAGGGGTCGCAACGCCGGACTTTAGCACTTTCGCCGCTAACATCTGACAGGTAATGTGTCTGCGATTGAATTCGGGGGATTTCATGTCTGCAAACGTCACGCCCATGATGGCCCAATATCTAGAACTGAAGGCCGGATATCCCGATGCACTGCTGTTCTATCGCATGGGCGATTTTTACGAGATGTTCTTTGATGATGCTGTGGCCGCCGCTGGTGCGCTCGACATCGCGCTGACGAAACGTGGCAAACACGACGGCGCCGATATCCCCATGTGCGGCGTGCCACATCACGCGGCCGAGGGGTATTTTCTGACCCTCATCCGTAAGGGGTTCCGCGTCGCGGTTTGCGAACAGATGGAAAGCCCTACCGAGGCGAAAAAGCGCGGTTATAAATCCGTTGTGAAACGCGATGTTGTTCGGCTGGTCACACCTGGCACACTAACCGAGGATTCACTGCTGGATGCGCGGCGACATAACTATTTGGCCGCCTATGCGCAGGTGCGCGATAGTGGCGCGATTGCATGGATCGATATCTCAACAGGGGCGTTTTATGTCATGACTTGCCCATTGGTGACGCTCAGCCCCGAGCTTGCCCGCTTAACCCCGCGCGAGGTGATCGTCGTGGACGGATCAGAGGGTGATTTCGCCGAGTTAGTGTCTGATTCCGGTGCAACGCTGACAACATTGGGTGGGGCGGCATTTGATAGTACAGCGGGTGAAAAACGCCTGCTATCCCTATTCAATGTCGGTTCACTAGACGCTTTCGGCAGCTTTGACCGCGCCCAAATATCGGCCATGTCAGCCGTGGCGGAATACCTGACGATTACCCAGAAAAACGCAATGCCATTGGTGCGACCACCCGTGATTGAGGGGCAGGCGTCGGTCATGCAGATTGACACGGCCACACGTCGGTCGCTGGAATTGGCCCAGGGGGCGGACGGAGGCAAGGCGGGATCGCTTTTGGCCACCATCGACCGAACAGTGACGGCGGGTGGAGCACGGTTACTGGAACGGCGGTTATCAAGCCCGTCGTGCACATTGTCGACAATCGCGCAGCGTCAAGACAGCGTGACCTATTTCGCCAATAACTCTCGCGTCGCGGGGGATTTACGCGACATCTTGCGCGGTGTGCATGACTTGGACCGCGCATTGTCGCGGCTCGTGCTGGAACGCGGTGGTCCGCGTGACATGGCGGCGATCCGGAACACGATCGCGCAGGCGGTTACTTTGGGCACGATGCTGCCCGATGATATGCCCGGTGCACTATCGCCAGCGCGCACTGCGCTTTTGGGTCATGATGATCTGTTGGCGCTGCTGGACGAGGCACTTGTTGCTGAAGCACCGCTTTTGGCACGGGATGGCGGATTTATCGCGCCCGGCTATGACGACGAACTTGATGAAGCACGAACACTACGGGACGAAGGGCGCGGTGTGATTGCCGCCATGCAGGCCGAATTTGCGGAACTAAGCGGGATTTCATCACTGAAGATCAAGCACAACAATGTGCTAGGCTATTTCATCGAAACCACAGCGACACACGCGGAAAAGATGCTAGCTGCGCCGCTGAACGAGACGTTCATCCACCGCCAGACCACCGCGAACCAAGTACGGTTTACGACGTTAGAACTGTCAGAAATCGAGACGCGGATTTTGAATGCAGGTGGACGGGCGCTTGAGATTGAAAAGCGTCTATTTCAGACACTAACAAAGGCAATTATTGATCAATCTGGGCCTTTGGGTGTTCTGGCAAAAGGTCTGTCGGAATTAGACTGCGCCACTGCTTTGGCCCATCTGGCGGGCACCGAAAACTGGTGCAAACCTGTGATCGACGACAGTCGCGCGTTTGATATCTTGGGCGGACGGCATCCGGTGGTCGAGGCGGCGCTACAAAAGACAGGCGCGCCGTTTGTCGCCAACGACTGTGGGTTATCCGAGACGCCAGTCTGGCTTTTGACCGGTCCAAACATGGCAGGTAAATCCACGTTCTTACGCCAAAACGCAGTAATCGGAATTTTGGCGCAGATGGGTAGCTATGTGCCCGCGAAATCGGCCCATATCGGTGTGATCAGCCAGATTTTCAGCCGTGTTGGTGCGTCCGACGACCTAGCCAAGGGGCGATCAACATTCATGGTGGAAATGGTCGAAACTGCGGCAATTTTGAACCAAGCAGACGACCGTGCGCTGGTGATCTTGGATGAAATCGGGCGCGGCACTGCGACCTATGACGGGCTGTCGATCGCTTGGGCGACGTTGGAACATTTGCACGACGTAAACCGTTGCCGCGCATTGTTTGCCACGCACTATCACGAGATGGCACAGCTGTCGGCCAAGCTGGACGGGGTGGATAACGCCACCGTGTCAGTCAAGGAATGGGACGACGACATCGTGTTCCTGCACGAGGTCAAAAAAGGCACCGCAGACCGCAGTTACGGTGTGCAGGTCGCGCGATTGGCAGGGCTACCGCAGGTCGTTGTCGACCGCGCAACGGTTGTGCTGGAAGCGTTGGAAAAAGGTGAACGTGATGGAAGTCAAAAGGCGGTGATCGATGATCTGCCCCTGTTTTCTGCGACACCCGCACCGATTGCCAAAACGCCAGAGGCCAGTCAGGTCGAGGACGCATTGCGCGACGTTTTGCCTGATGAACTAACGCCAAAGGATGCGTTGGCGTTAGTCTATAAATTACGCGATATGATCCGCGATTAGGACGCGGGCGTAGATGACACACCGACCTGTGCTGCACGTAGCAAACGGTCGTGCAGCATGAAACCTTCGGCAGCGACCTGAATGATGTCGCCAGCTTTGGTACCGGGCAGGGGTGCCTCGAACATGGCTTGGTGCAGCTTGGGGTCGAATTTGTCACCGACCTCTGGGACAATCGGATCAATGCCGTGTTTCTTGAACACGGAGATCAGTTCCCGCATCGTCAATTCAACACCTTCGAGCAGGGCAGAATTCACCTCTTTATCCGCTTCCTCAGCGGACTGAAGGGCGCGGCGCATATTGTCGTAAACAGGCAGCATATCGCGGGCGAGTTTGGACCCACCGTAGTTTTCAGCCTCACGGCGATCACGCTCCGACCGTTTACGCATGTTTTCGGTATCGGCGAGTGCGCGCATGAAACGGTCGCGCATCTCATCGCGCTCTGCCTCGGCATCGGCGAGCTTTCCGATCAGATCATCCTGCGCGTCACCTTCGGCGGCGAGGTCATCAAGGCTTTGTGGTTCGACGTTGTCGTCAGTCATCTGTTCGTCCTGTCATGAGCGGTCGGCAATCATTTTGCCCACCAGCTGTGCGGTGTAATTCACGATGGGCACGATGCGCCCATAGTTAAGACGTGTGGGGCCAATGACACCCACCGCGCCGATTATCTGTTGGTCGGCGTTCATATAAGGGGAAACGACCAAAGATGAACCCGAAAGTGAGAATAATTTGTTCTCGGACCCGATAAAAATGCGCACACCATCACCGCCTTCGGCCAAATCAAGGAAATTGGCGATGTCCTGTTTGCGTTCCAGATCGTCAAACAGGGTGCGAATGCGGTCCAAATCAGCCTCTGATTCATGATCAGACAACAGGTTGCCGCGTCCACGCACGATCAGGCGTTCGGTTGTCTGGCCTTCATTTTCCCATGTGGCAAAGCCGCTTTCGACCAGTTCAGCGGCGAGGGTGTCAATCTGTTGGCGGCGGGATTTGATTTCACGATCAATCACGGCACCAAGGTCGGACAGTGTATGCCCCTCGGCGATGGCATTGAGGAAATTTGCCGCCTCGCGCATCGATGATGGCGTTTGACCGGAGGGTGGGGTGAACAGGCGGTTTTCGACGCGCCCATCGGCGAAGACCAAAACGACAAGCGCACGATCACGGGACAGGGACACAAAGTCGATGTGTTTGATCGGCGCCTCGTGTTTGGGTGTCAAAACAAGGCTTGCGCCTTGGGTCATCGACGAAAGCGCGGTGCCGACGTTGTCGAGCAGGGCCGTGACATCCTGGCCCGTGTTCCCGAATGTCTGGTCAATCTGACGACGATCATCACCGCCGACGTCGCCCATTTCCAGAATGCCATCGACAAACATGCGCAAACCCAGCTGTGTGGGCATCCGCCCTGCGCTGGTATGCGGACTATCGAGCAAACCGAGGTGTTCCAAATCAGACATGACATTGCGCACGGTCGCGGCACTGACATTTTCGGACAACGTGCGCGTTAGGGTGCGTGACCCGACGGGGTCACCGGTTTCCAAATACCCCTCGACCACGCGGCGAAAAACCTCGCGCGAGCGATCGTTCATATCGGCAAATGGAGGTTGCTGCTCAGTCATGACGACAAACTAGCGTGAGGCCAGGGGATTGCCTAGACCAGACGGGCGGCGTATCGACATTGTGAAACCGATTTTGAGGAGAGACCCCATGCGCCCATCCGGCCGTCAGACCAACGAAATGCGTGATATTGTGATTGAGACAGGCGTGACGATGCATGCCGAAGGGTCGTGCATGATTAAATGTGGGAACACCCATGTGCTGTGCACCGCATCAATTGACAGCCGCGTGCCTTCGTTTCTGAAGGGATCGGGCCTTGGGTGGGTGACAGCAGAATACGGGATGCTGCCACGTGCGACAAACACGCGGATGCGGCGCGAGGCGAAAACATCGCAGTCGGGTCGCACGCAAGAAATTCAGCGTTTGATCGGGCGTTCGCTGCGTGCGGGCGTTGATCGCGTGGCCTTGGGCGAACGCCAGATCGTTGTGGATTGCGATGTGATCCAAGCGGATGGTGGGACGCGCTGTGCATCTATCACCGGCGGTTGGGTCGCGCTGAAATTGGCGGTGAACCAGTTGATGAAAGCAGGGCTGGTGACGTCCGATCCACTTATTGATCCTGTCGCTGCTATTTCCTGTGGGATTTACGCAGGGCAAGAGGTGCTTGATCTGGATTACCCAGAGGATTCCGAGGCTGGCGTTGACGGGAACTTTGTCATGACCGGCGGGAAGCTGATCGAGATACAGATGTCAGCCGAGGGGTCGACCTATACACGGGACCAGATGAATGGCCTGCTAGATCTGGCTGAAAAAGGTGTGGGCGAGTTGGTTGAAAAGCAACTGGCGGCGGTAGCGTAAATGCGCAAGTTTACTGGTCCGCAACTAGTTGTTGCGACGCATAACATCGGGAAGCTGGAAGAGATCGCCGATCTGCTAAGGCCCTATGATGTGGTGCTAACATCAAACGCGGATCACGGACTTCCCGAGCCTGAAGAAACCGAACCAACATTCGTTGGCAATGCGCGGATCAAGGCCCATGCGGCCGCGAAAGCGACGAGTTTACCTGCCCTTGCTGACGATAGCGGCATTGCGATTGATGCGCTGAATGGGGCACCAGGCGTTTACACTGCAGACTGGGCGGAAACCGAAAACGGGCGCGATTTTGTGATGGCCATGACGCGAAGCTGGAATGAGCTGGAAGCAGTCAATGCACCGTTTCCGCGCAAAGCACGGTTTTGTTCGACACTCGTCCTTGCGTGGCCCGATGGACATGACGAGGTATTTGAGGGCGTGATGGAAGGCCAAGTTGTCTGGCCAATGCGAGGTAACCAAGGGCACGGATACGATCCGGTTTTCCAACCTGATGGATTTGAAATTACCTGCGGTGAAATGGACCGTTGGGAAAAGAACAAGATCAGCCACCGTGGCGTGGCGTTCCAAAAACTGGTGGCAGGTTGCTTTGCCTGAGGATTGGGAAAATGCGGGCTTTGGGCTTTATATCCATTGGCCGTTTTGTCAGGCAAAATGCCCCTACTGCGATTTCAATAGTCACGTTGTCGCAAAAATTGACCAGCAGGCTTGGGCCAAAGCGTATCTGGGTGAAATTGAACGGGTGGGGGCCGAAACACAGGGGCGTGTCCTGCGATCGGTGTTCTTTGGTGGCGGAACACCGAGCCTGATGGACCCGAAGATCGTTGATCAAATCATCACAAAGATCCGCGCGACGTGGCCGACAGCAAATGACATCGAGATTACGCTAGAGGCCAATCCCACATCGGTTGAGGCGGGCCGGTTCGTCGACTATCGCGCCGCTGGCGTTAACCGGGTGTCGATGGGCATTCAGGCGTTGAACGACACAGACCTGAAATTGCTTGGGCGGCTACATTCAGCAGATGAAGCGATGCGCGCATTTGAAATTGCGCGAAATGCGTTTGATAGGGTCAGTTTTGATCTGATTTATGCGCGCCAAAACCAATCGCTGAAAGAATGGGAGGCGGAGCTAAAACAGGCTCTATCACTCGCGATTGATCATCTTTCGTTGTATCAATTAACCATCGAAGGCGGCACAGCCTTTGGTGATCGCTATGAAGCTGGAAAGCTGGCCGGGCTTCCTGATGAAGATCGCGCCGCGGATATGTTTGAGGCAACTCAGGTGATTTGCAACGACGCGGGGTTTCCAAGTTATGAGGTTTCTAACCATGCGCGTGCGGGTTCGGAAAGTATTCATAACAGAATTTACTGGCAGTATGGGGACTACGCGGGGATTGGACCCGGCGCACATGGACGGCTTACGGTGAATGGCAGCCGATATGCAACGGAAACGCCGCTCGCCCCCGGGGCTTGGCTAGCGCAGGTAAACAAGACGGGGTCGGGTGAAGGGAGCCGCACGGCGTTGTTATTGCATGATCAAGATACAGAGTTTTTGTTAATGGGTCTGCGGCTGCACGAAGGTGTTGATTTAAATCGTCTTTCAAACCCAAGTTCTCTATCTTTGCGTAATAATATCAATGACTTGAGCGATCTTGGCCTCATTACTTTGACTGATAATACGCTGAGTGTGACACCCAAAGGTCAGCCGCTTCTGAATGGCGTATTACGGCAGCTTCTCGCAGATTAACCGCGGAAAAGCGCACGCAACAGATCATCCAATTGATCAAGATTGCGGTAATTCACCGACAAGCGCCCACTCTCAGAGCCAGCGCTATGATCAATTGAAACCTTCATGCCCAATGCAGCGGACAGTTCAGCCTCGATCTGGGCTGTGTCCGCATCTTTGATCGCTGTCTTTTTCCCAGCGCTTGCTTTGCCTTTCGGCTTGATGCCCGACTTTGCAAGACGTTCAGCGTCACGAACGGACAGACCGTTGCGCACGATATGATCGGCCAGTTTCGTGGCATCATCATTCCCGACCAAGGCGCGAGCATGGCCCGCAGATAGGCGCCCGTCGATTAGAAGCTTGTGAACGGTTTCAGGCAAGTTCAGCAGGCGCATAGCGTTGGCGATATGACTGCGGCTTTTGCCAAGAACGGTCGACAACTGTTCTTGTGTGTGCCCGAATTTCTGCATGAGCTGCCGGTAACCAGTGCCTTCATCAATCGGGTTGAGGTCAGCACGTTGAATGTTCTCAATGATCGCAACCTCAAGAACTTCTGTATCGGAGTATTCACGAACAATAACAGGAATTTCGTGCAGCTTGGCGATCTGTGAGGCGCGCCAACGACGTTCACCTGCAACAATCTCATATGTGCCGTCAGACTTTGGATGACTGCGAACGATAAGCGGCTGAATGATCCCTTTTTCCGCGATTGAGGCGGCAAGTTCTTGCAAGGCATCGTCATTGAAAGCGCGGCGAGGCTGATCAGGGTTGGGAAAAATACGCTCAACCGGAATACGCATATCAGCGCGACGGGGTGCTTGTTCCGGCTGCGGTGCAATATCTTGGTTTACGTCCGCCATGAGTGCAGACAGACCACGCCCTAAACCGCGATTTTTACCTTTTTTATCAGCCATTTCCGTGGTCCTTACTTTTGTTGCGCTGTCGTTTTGATGACTTCTTTTGCCAAGTCGCGATAGGCGATACTGCCTTTGGATGTTGAATCGTAGCTTAACACTGGCATTGCAAATGATGGTGCCTCACTTAGGCGAACGTTCCGTGGAATTACAGTTTTGAAAACCAGATCACCAAGGTTATCGCGTGCGTCTGCCTCTACCTGTTGCGACAAATTATTACGTTTGTCGTACATCGTGAGGACAATGCCACCGATCCGTAATTTTGCATTTGCTGTATCGCGGATCTCACGAACAGTGAGCATCAGCTGAGAGAGTCCTTCGAGAGCGAAAAATTCGCTCTGGAGAGGAACGATCACGTTGTCAGCCGCGACCATGGCATTCACAGTCAGAATGTTAAGTGACGGTGGGCAGTCGATAAGGATGAAATCAAAACCAAATGGGTCCATCGCGGTTTGACTCAATGCATCACGCAACAGAAAGCTGCGTTTTTCATTTGAAATCAGTTCGATATCGGCAGAACTCAGATCCGTAGTCGCCGGAACAATCCAAAGGTTCTGAACATCTGTCGGCAGAATAGCATCGGCCGGGGATGCATCACCAGCAATCAGTTCATAGGTTGTCGTTTCTCTTTTGTCGTAGCCGACACCGAGCCCAGTTGACGCGTTACCTTGCGGGTCGAGATCAATCAGCAAGATTTTTTTGCCCAGTTCTGCAAGCGCAGCACCCAAATTGATCGTCGTCGTTGTTTTGCCAACACCACCTTTTTGGTTAGCGAGCGCCAAAATTTTTAGCTTTGTCGGTCGGCTATGATCAATCACGTACAATCTCTCTCAGAACTAGGATTTTTGCGTCTGCGTCAGTGATACTTTGATGCGGTTCAACTTCAAAGCGCCAATTGGCCTGCGCTAGCGTGATTTCTTCCTGCCACTTTTTCCCTTTCGGAAAAATTGCAGTTCCACCCTGCGCGAGGTGGCGCTCGGTGAAAATGAGTAGTTCATTAAGAGATTTGAGGGCTCTTGCCGTGAGAATATCAGCATTTTGGCGTTCAACCGCTTCTATCCGATCAGATGACACCTCGACATTCAATTTGAGGTCACGCGCAGCTGTGCGCAGAAAAACTGATTTACGGTTATCGCTTTCGACCAGATGAAATTTAGTCGACCAACCAAGCCCTTTCGCTAAAATCGCAACGACGATCCCTGGAAAACCGCCACCGCTACCAATATCGAGCCACAGATCAGGTTCCCCTGTTACAAGTGGAAAAATTTGGGTCGAGTCGACGATATGACGTTCCCAAACTTCCGGTAATGAAGACTTTGCCACAAGGTTAATCGCTGGATTCCATTTTCGAACAAGCTGCTTAAAGACCTTTAGATCAGCAAGTGTTTC
This sequence comes from Yoonia sp., assembly GCA_029250945.1. Taxonomy (GTDB): domain Bacteria; phylum Pseudomonadota; class Alphaproteobacteria; order Rhodobacterales; family Rhodobacteraceae; genus Yoonia. The sequence goes on along the minus strand of JAQXEG010000044.1, from coordinate 130,373 downwards.
ACGTGAAACATAGACATTTCCAAGCTGCTCCATGTGTTAAGTGCCTGTTTTCTTGACAGATTGTTGCTTAATCCAAGCAACAAGAAGCAAAAGCCCAGCGGGAGTCATCCCCTCAATTCTACCCGCCTGGGCGATATCTTTAGGCCGAACGCGCATTAGTTTCGCAACAAGCTCATTGGAAAGTCCCGAAATAACCTCATAGTCGATTGTCGATGGAATGAGCAATTTTTCATCTCGTTCCATCGCGGCAATATCTTTGGCCTGCCGCGCAATATAATTCGCATAAAGCGCATCATTCTTGATCTGTTGGTGGATCGCAGCATCGCCCGGTATCGCTGTATCTGTCAATTTAGCGATGTGCGGCATCTCAAAATCGGCAAGTGACAATGCATCGAGTGCAGTCCGCTTTGGACCATCAGGGGAGAGCTTTATTCCAAGACCAGCAATGTCCTTTGCAGAAAAATTGATCTCAGCCATAACAGCCTTTGCAGATGAAATGCCTTCCATCTTAGTTGAGTAAGCTTCCCAGCGTGAGTCTGAAACACATCCAATTTCTCGGCCTAAAGACGTGAGCCGCTGATCAGCGTTATCAGCGCGAAGCGACAGCCGGAATTCGGCTCGAGACGTAAACATCCTATAAGGTTCAGAAACACCGCGCGTGATCAGATCGTCAATCATAACACCAATATAGGAATGGCGCCGCTCAAAATAAATCGGAGCAAGCGACAAAACACGTCGCGCCGCATTGATACCAGCCACAAGACCCTGCGCGGCAGCCTCTTCATAGCCAGTTGTCCCATTGATTTGACCAGCTAGAAATAGGCCAGCAACATCCCGCAGCTCAAGATTCGATTTCAAACTACGCGGATCGATGTAGTCATACTCAATTGCATAGCCAGGTTGAAGAATTTCGGTCTGCTCAAGCCCAACAATCGATTTCACATACGCCTCTTGAACATCGATCGGCAGAGACGTTGAAATCCCGTTTGGATAGACTGTATGATCATAAACGCCTTCTGGCTCTAGAAATATCTGATGCGCTGATTTGTCAGCGAACCTGACCACTTTATCTTCAATCGAAGGGCAATACCGCGGGCCGACACCGTCAATCTGTCCGCCATACATGGCAGAACGTGATAGGTTCTTCTCAATAATTTCATGAGTTTGTGGATTTGTGTGGGTAATTCCACAATCAACCTGAGGTGCAACCACGGACTTTGAGAGGAAAGAGAACAAAGTTGGATCTTCATCACCCGGCTGGCGTTCAAGCTTTGCCCAATCGATTGTCCGACCATCTAACCGTGGCGGTGTTCCAGTTTTCAAGCGACCGAGATTTAGCCCAAAACTATCCATACGTTCAGCCATGCGAACCGACGGGTCTTCACCCATACGACCCCCTGGCCGCGAGACATTACCAATGTGGATGATACCGCGCAGAAAGGTTCCCGTTGTTAAGATAACTGCTTCACTACGAATTTCTGATCCATCAGCAAGAATTACGCCAACAACAGCTCCAGCATCCATAATCAGATCGACTGCTTCACCAACAACAACGGTTAGATTGGGACACTGAGTGACCTCACTCTGCATCGCTTGTCGATAGAGCGCCCGGTCTGCTTGGGCCCTCGGCCCTTGAACAGCAGGCCCCTTTTTACGATTTAACAGACGAAATTGAATGCCCGCCGTATCAGCGACACGCCCCATTGCACCGTCTAACGCATCAATTTCCCTTACGAGATGGCCTTTACCAAGGCCACCGATCGCTGGGTTACACGACATCACGCCAATTGTTTCGGCCGATAGCGTTACAAGAGCGGTTTGAACGCCCATCCGTGCAGCCGCAAGGGCCGCCTCTGATCCAGCATGGCCACCGCCAATGACAACCACATCAAAATGTTTCACGTGAAACACTCCTACTTTCCAATACAAAAGCTCGAAAAAATCTCACCCAGAATGTCTTCAACATCCACACGGCCCAGCAAACTATCAATAGCTCGGGTCGCTGAACGCATTTCTTCAGCAACGAGATCTTCCATAAAATCGCCCATCTCCAATGAAGAATATGCAACATCAATGAAATCAATAGACCGCAGCATCGCCAATCGATGACGTTCTCGCATGGCGACGCCAACTGTTGCAACCCGTGCGCGCAACAGAGTTGTCATTTGATAAACTAGGGCATCCACACCAGCGCCCGTTTTACCAGAAACACCGCCAGCCACAAAAACATCTGATTTCGCGATGAGCACAATATCGTCTTTCTCGATGGACAATATCGGTTGCTCATCACCCATTTTCAGAAATACCCGCAAGTCTGCGCGTTCCGCACGCATCACCGCTTTTTCAATACCGAGCGTTTCAACAATATCAGTACTTTCCCGAAGCCCAGCTGTGTCCAAGATCGTCACTGGAATACCATCAAGATCCATACGCACCTCAATAATATCGCGTGTCGTCCCAGCAATTTCAGACGTAATCGCTGCATCCCGCCCAGCCAGCCGGTTTAGAAGCGTTGATTTCCCTGCATTCGGGGGGCCAACAATTGCGATCTCAAACCCGTGCCGTAATCGCTCTGCGACAGCGACACCCTCAACCTCGTGCGCAAGCCCAACGCGCACTTCGTTCAAAAGGGTCATGACCTCTGGCCGCACATCGACAGGAACATCTTCGTCTGCGAAATCAATTGTCGCCTCAATCAGCGCCGCAGCACGCAAAAGCTTTGCCCGCCATTCCCCTGCAAGATCGCCAAGCGCACCGTCCAGAACCCGCAATGCTTGCCGACGCTGCACTTCGGTCTCGGCGTCGATAAGATCAGCCAACCCCTCGACTTGCGCAAGATCAAGTTTACCGTTCTCCAATGCGCGCCGTGTGAATTCACCAGCTTCCGCTGGCCTTAGATCACCATCATCGCCCAGCACACGCAACACGGCCCCGACAACTGCAATCGACCCATGCAAATGAAGCTCGACAACAGGTTCACCGGTGAAGCTCTGCCCGTCTTGAAAAATAAGAACCAACGCATCATCCAGATGCACGCCATCCCGATCAACAAGACGCCGAACACCCCGATTTTTCGGAAGGTCATTGGTCAGACGCGACGCCGCAACAAACGCATGTTCACCCGAAATCCGGACGATCGCCACACCAGCGCGCCCTTGGGCTGTTGCCAAGGCAAAAATCGTATCCATTCATTTAAACCATTGTTTTATAACAATAATTTACGTGTTCATTGAATCAAAGAAATCCGAATTAGTTTTCGTTTGCTTCAATTTCCCAATCAGGAATTCGATAGCATCTGTCGTCCCCATCGGGTTCAAAATGCGTCGCAACACGTAAGTTTTCTGCAGATCAACCTTATCAACCAACAGCTCTTCTTTGCGAGTGCCGGATTTCAGAATATCCATCGCAGGGAACACGCGCTTATCCGCAACCTTACGATCCAGCACGATTTCAGAGTTACCCGTCCCTTTGAATTCTTCAAAGATTACCTCATCCATCCGTGACCCTGTATCAATCAACGCAGTTGCAATAATCGTCAGCGATCCACCTTCTTCGATATTCCGTGCCGCACCAAAGAAACGCTTTGGCCGTTGAAGCGCGTTTGCATCCACACCACCCGTCAGAACCTTGCCTGATGATGGAACCGTCGTGTTAAACGCACGCCCCAGACGCGTGATAGAATCCAGCAAGATCACAACATCACGCTTATGTTCAACAAGCCGCTTTGCTTTCTCAATGACCATTTCAGATACCGCGACGTGCCGATCCGCAGGCTCATCAAACGTCGACGACACAACCTCACCCTTCACAGAGCGCTGCATGTCCGTCACTTCCTCGGGCCGCTCATCAATCAACAACACGATCAGATAGCATTCAGGATGGTTCTTTTCGATCGAGTTGGCGATATTTTGCAGCAGAACGGTTTTACCCGTCCGCGGCGGTGCCACGATCAATGAACGCTGGCCTTTACCGATTGGCGATACTAGATCAATAATGCGAGCAGATCGATCTTTTACTGTCGGATCAGCGACCTCCATATTCAGACGCTCATCGGGGTAAAGCGGGGTTAGGTTGTCAAACGCAACCTTATGCTTTGCCTTTTCAGGATCCTCAAAATTGATGCTCTCAACACTTTTCAGCGCGAAATACCGCTCATTATCGTTCGGCTCCTTGATCACGCCTTGTACGGTGTCACCCGTCCGCAGGGAATGTTTCCGGATCATATCAGGCGACACGTAAATATCATCTGGACCCGGTAGATAGTTGGCCTCTGGTGACCGTAGGAAACCAAACCCGTCCTTGACAACTTCTAGCACACCATCGCCACCAATCACCCATTCCTCATCCGCGCGCTCTTTGAGAATGGCGAACATCATGTCGCCCTTGCGCATCGTTGATGCATTTTCGATCTCAAGCTCTTCAGCCAGCGCCAAAAGGTCCTTTGGGCTCTGCGCCTTTAGATCAGCAAGGTTCAAACGGTCTTGGTGCATATCAATATCCAATAGCCAGCCCAGCGGGCGGGATCAGTCTAGAACGGGAATGGAAACAACTATCCCGGACGGGAAGCCTCTAATCCCTAGGCCCAAATCTGCGCAAAGTCAATCAGAACGGCCGTACAACGACCATCACGACAATCACCAGCATAAGGATCGTCGGCACCTCATTCACCAGCCTGTAGGTCCGCCCAGAGCGTGTGTTGGTTCCATTCGCAAACTCTTTGCGCCGTCCACCCAGCCACATATGCGCCATCGTCATCCCAATGACTGCTGCGATCTTGATCCAGCTCCATGCTGACCCTAAATCCATCGCGCCCATACCAATCAGAATAAGCCCACAAATCCACGCAACAATCATCGCTGGATTCATGATCAGCTTTAACAACTTTTGCTCCATCACCTGAAACGTTTGGTCAAGCTCTGATCCAACTTCTGCACGCTCAGCATGGTAGACAAACAATCTTGGCAGATAAAACATGCCTGCCATCCAGGATATCACCGCCATAATGTGCAGTGCCTTAATCCAAGGATACAAAATTCCTAATATCTCAGCCATCTTGTTTACCTTCTCAGATCTAACCCACTCTTAATAGATATATAAAGATAAAAAAGATGATGTTGTGTGTAGAGGCATCGTTTTCTGTGGATTGTCATTTTATCTGCAAGTTTATCCACTACATGCTGGGTACGAGGACATTCAAATTAATTTTCGTCAAATCAACAAAATATATTATTATCAATGACTTATATACGATATGGCGTGGCGGAAGTTTGTGGTCGAGACTATTGACTCTGCCAACTGATAAGATTCGTCCACAAAGGCGACTTATCCTTGTGCACAGTGGACATTTACGCCCATTTCCTCGCATAACTCGGGATTAATACACTGATGTTGCTTGGTCTGTATGATCCACAGAATCCTGCACCGTTTCACACCGCATTTGTCCCAAGGGTTATCCCCATGCCAGAACCTATCATCCTCGCATCCGGTTCCGAAATTCGGGCGACGTTGCTGCGCAATGCCAGTGTGCCGTTCGAAATCATCGTGCCCCGTGTTGATGAACAAACAGTTAAGATGTCATTACAAGCCGAGCAAGCATCCCCCCGCGATATTGCTGATGCCTTGGCTGAGTTGAAATCATTGCGCGTGGCGTCCAAGCACCCCGATGCGCTGGTTATCGGTTGTGATCAGGTGTTGGCCCGCGGGCGTGAAATTTTGTCAAAACCGGAAACACCCGCCGATGCGATTGCCCAGCTCACGTCGTTACGCGGTCAACCGCATCAGCTTTTGTCCGCTGCTGTCATTTATGAAAACGGGAAACCTGTGTGGCGCCATGTCGGTCAAACACGCCTATATATGCGTGACGCATCCGATGGGTTCATCGCCGATTATGTTGACCGAAACTGGGACAGCATTCGTCATTCCGTCGGCAGTTATAAACTGGAAGAGGAAGGTTCACGCCTTTTTTCACGGATAGAGGGTGATTATTTCAATGTTCTGGGTCTGCCATTACTTGAACTCTTGTCATATCTGACACTTCGCGGAACATTACCTGCATGAAACAGAATGTCCCCATCGCCGGTGTGATCGGAAACTCGATTAGCCATTCCAAATCGCCCAAGCTCCACCAGCATTGGTTGCGGCGTTATGGTATCCGAGGCGAATATGTCCCGCTTCATGTCGAAAGCGAAAACCTTGAATCTGTTATTCGGTCTATGCCGAAGATGGGTTTTGTCGGCGCCAACGTCACGATCCCGCATAAGGTTGATGTGATGCAATTTGCCGATCAGATCAGTGATCGTGCAATCCTTGTCGGTGCTGCCAATACGTTGATCTTCAAAGATGACGGCAAAATTTACGCGGACAATACGGATGGCTACGGATTTATGGCCAACTTGCGCCAAGGCGCACCTGATTGGGATCCGAAATCCGGCCCCGCCATGGTTCTAGGGGCAGGGGGTGCCTGTCGTGCGATTATCGTGGCGCTTGCCGATGCCGGCGTGACCGAGATTTTTCTGACCAATCGCACGCGCGCCAAGGCGGACGCCCTGCGTGCTGAATTTGGGGCGCGTATTCAAGTTGTTGATTGGGTGCAGGCTGGCAATGTTGTTGAGGATGCGGCGACGCTAATCAACACGACATCCCTTGGCATGACAGGTCAGCCTGAACTGCGCGTTCCATTGGATGGGTTGCGGCCCGATACATTGGTCACAGACATTGTCTATTCCCCTTTGCAAACACCGCTTTTGGCACAAGCACAGGCGGCTGGCTGCCGGACCATCGATGGCCTTGGCATGTTGCTACACCAAGGTGTTCCAGGGTTTGAACGCTGGTTTGGCAAACGGCCAGAGGTGGATGATGCGACGCGTCAGGTCGTCTTGGGATGACACGTCTGCTTGGCCTTACTGGCTCTATCGGGATGGGGAAATCTACAACGGCCCAAATGTTTGCCGATGCGGGTGTACCGGTCTGGGATGCGGATGCCACGGTTCATGATCTTTACAACGGTGGTGGTGCTGTTGGCGCGATTGAGGACCTGCTCCCCGATGCAATTATTGATGGCGCGGTTTCACGTGACGTGCTGAAGGCACGGATCACAGCGGACCCTACAATTTTGACCAAAATCGAGGCAATTGTGCACCCGCTTGTCGCAGCAAGCCGTGCTAAATTCTTAGAGGTCCACCCAATTGGATTGGTTGTGTTTGATATTCCACTATTGTTTGAAACACGGGCAGATGCTTGGCTGGATAAGGTGGTTGTCGTCACCGCCCCAGCGGCCATCCAACGCGCCCGCGTCTTGGATCGCGGCACCATGTCCGAAGAGCAGTTTGGGATGATCTTGTCCAAACAGATGCCCGATGCAGAAAAACGTGCCCGTGCTAATTATATTATCGAGACCGTGACAATGGACGGCACCCGCGCCGCAGTGCATAAATTGATCGCGGAACTTAGGGATACGACACATGCGTGAAATCGTGCTGGATACAGAAACGACCGGCTTTGAACCCCATGAAGGGGACCGGATCGTTGAAATTGGTGCGGTTGAACTGATCGGTCACGTTCCAACCGGCCGCACCTACCATCAATATATCAATCCGATGCGATCAATGCCCGAAGGGGCGTTTGGTGTGCATGGCATTGGCCCAGATCTGTTGGAACCACCCCGCGCGGCCGAGAATGGTGAGGTCACGCTGCGCGATAAGCCGGTGTTTGCGGATATCGCCCAAAGTTTCCTAGATTTCGTTGGTGACGCCAAGATGGTGATCCACAACGCAGCCTTCGATATGAAGTTCCTGAACGCAGAGCTGGGGTGGCTGAACCGCCCGCATCTGCCCATGGATCAATCGCTAGATACGCTTGCGATAGCGCGGCGCAAATTTCCGGGCTCGCCCGCATCGCTTGATGCGCTTTGCCGCCGGTTCGCGATTGATAACAGCAACCGGACCCTGCACGGCGCGCTATTGGACAGTGAAATCCTGGCCGAAGTGTATCTGGAACTGATTGGGGGGCGGCAGCCCGACTTTGGTCTTGGGGCAGCGGTATCAAAATCATCTTCGACGGCAATCGCGTCGGATGATTGGCGCCCACAACAGCGTCCAACTCCGCTGTCACCACGCATCACAAAAGAAGAAGCCGCCGCCCATCATGCTTTCATCGAAAGCTTGGGCGACGGCGTGCTTTGGAACCGTGACTAAGGTCTAGTTTTCGGTTGCTTTGGCTTTTTCGGCCTCAAGGCGACGCGAAATCTCATTGCGGTACAGTGCTACAAAATCAATCGTCTCAAGGTTCAGCGGCGGGAAGCCACCATCGCGTGTCACGTCACTAACGATCCGGCGCACAAACGGGAATGTGATGCGCGGGCATTCGACCAGCAGGTAAGGGTGCATCTGTTCGTCTGGCACACCTTTGACCTCAAAGACGCCAGCATATTCCAACTCGATCACGAACATCGGATCGCCGGATTTCTTGGCGTTGCTTTCGACATTTAGCTTGGTAATCACTTCGAACTGGCCATCAACGCCGCGCTTGCGGGCATCAAGGTTCACTTGAACTTTGATCTCTGGTTGTGTGTCGCCAGTGATGCCTTTTTGGGCAAGGATGTTTTCAAACGACATGTCACGCACGTATTGCGCAAGCACGCGATTGGACACTTTGGGTGCAGCGGTTTCTGCGCCTGTTTCTGGGGTATCGGCCATTTTATATGCTCCGGCTAAAAATAGGTTCGGGCGTTGTTATCAGACGTCAGGCCCGCCCTCAATCGGGTTTAGTGTTTTGTCCATTCCGATGGTTTTTGGGTGGGGCGTTTGGGGTGATCAAGGTCCTCGAACTCTCCGTCAATCACGCGGTCATCGGGGCCAGCTGGTCGCGTAGGGCCGGGGCCCATGGAAAATTGTTGCACTTTGACCTTGGATTTCGCCCATTTGAACGCGGCCGCACGAAACGGCGGAAACAACAGCGCGAAGCCGAACGCATCGGTGAAAAACCCTGGCGTCAAAAGTAGCGCACCCGCAAACAGGATCATCGCGCCGTTGGCCAATGGCTCTGTCGGATCGCGCAGATCGGAAAACGCGCCCTGTAGTCGTGAAATTTCCCGCGCACCTTGGCTACGGACCAGCCAAGACCCCAAAATCGCCGTCACAAGGACGATGCCAAGGGTTGGCCAAAGCCCGATGAACCCCCCGACTTGGATAAACAGTGCGATTTCGATCAACGGAACCGCGACAAATGCAATTAACAGCCACATAACTTGGCCCTTTCATTTCTTGTCAGGCGCCGACAGTGGACTTGGCCCGACCCAACACCTACATAAGAAAAGTAAACGCGTTTTCCATGCCCTTATCGAAAGAGCCCCTGATGAATTCTCCGATGATCCAACTGCTGGTTCTTGCTGGCATTGCTGTTTTCTTGATCCTCAAGCTGCGGTCTGTGCTTGGCACCCGCGAAGGTTATGAAAAACCGCAGATCGACCGTGTAGCTGAACAAAGCCAGCGCCGCAGCGATGATTTTGAAGTGATCGAAGGCGGGCCTGACCCAGATATCATGGATCACGCTGACGAAGGGTCCGACATCGCCATTGCGCTTGCCGCGATGAAGCGTGTTGATCCATCGTTCAACGTTTCCGAATTTATGGGCGGTGCCCGTGGTGCCTATGAAATGATCCTGACCGCCTTTGAAAAGGGTGATCTGGCCGACGTGCTGCCATTCATTTCCGAGGACGTATATGAGGCATTTGCATCCGTAGTTGATGACCGCGAAAAGCAGGGCCTGAAGATTGAATCGAACTTTATCGGGATCAGTGACATGACCCTGAAAGAGGCGACATTCGACGAAACCACCAAAGAGGCCGAGATGACCATGCGCTTCAAAAGCGAGATGACATATCAGGTGCGCGACGCTGGTGGTGATGTCATCGAAGGCAGCGATAGCGAAGTCAAACGTCAGGTCGACGTCTGGACATTTGCTCGCGATATGGATGCGAATGACCCCAACTGGCGGCTTGTCGCCACGGGCGAATGACGAAAAATTGGCTGGGGGCTGCAGCCCTTGGCCTATCTCTTGCGGGGGCGGCGATGGCGGAACCAACATACACTTTGGTGCCATTTGATGATCTGGCCGATTGGGCCGACGATGATCACGCCGCGGCCCTGACCACATTCACCGATACATGTGCTGATCTGAAAGATCCTGAATGGGATGCCATTTGTGCGTTTGCCAAAACAGCCCCTGATGCCCGTGCATTTTTTGAGGCATTTTTTCAGCCTGTCTTGATCGAGGACGGAGAGCCGATGTTGTTCACCGGTTACTTTGAACCCGAGTTGCGCGGTGCGCGGTCCCAAGAGGGACCTTATCAATACCCGATTTACAAGCTGCCCCCTGACCATGTCACGGGCCAACCTTATCTGACCCGCAAGCAGATCGAGGAAAACCGTCACCTCGCAGGTAAGGGTTTGGAACTGGCTTGGTTGGCTGATCCCGTCGATCTGTTCTTTCTACAGGTGCAGGGTTCGGGTCGTATTCGTCTGCCAGATGGCGACGGTATGCGCGTGGGGTATGGCGGCAAAAACGGGCGTGAATATTCCTCTGTTGGGAAGGAATTGGTCCGCCGTGGCACACACGCGTCGCATCAGGTTTCCGCCCAAGTGATCCGCAACTGGGTGCGTGATAATCCCAATGACGGGCGCGAATTGCTGTGGGTAAACGAATCCTACGTGTTTTTTCGGGAAGTGAGCGAAATTCCCGCCGACAAGGGGCCACTTGGTGCGATGAACCGGTCAATCACGACGGGTCGGTCAATTGCTGTTGATCCTAAATTCACCGAGCTGGGCACCCCTGTCTGGATCGAAAAAGAGGGCGCCGCGCCGATGCATCGTTTGATGGTCGCCCAAGATACTGGTTCCGCGATCAAGGGCGCACAACGCGCGGACATTTTCTATGGAACGGGTGATGCCTCTGGTCGCGCCGCTGGCCGGATCAAGGACGGTGGCCGTATGATCCGTCTGCTGCCAATCCAGATGGCCCACGCATTGCTCCCCGAAACAATCAAATGAGAAGCCCCCGCCACCTGTCAAATGAGGAACGCGCCCTTTGGGATCGCGTCGCGGATACGGCGCAGCCGCTTGATCCAGCTGGGCCAGCGCCCCTGCCAGAGGTGATTGCGTCCAAGCCAAAACCAAAGATCGCCCCAGATCCTTTGCCACGGTTTTCCGTCGGTCAAAAGGTTGACCCGCGCCGTCCCAATGATGTGCTGCCCGGTATTGCGGAGCGGCTGTCCCGCGCCCGGCTGAACATGGATAACAAGGCCTATACCCGCATGAAGCGCGGTAAGCTAAAGCCAGAGGCGCGGATTGATTTGCACGGCATGACCATGGATCAGGCGCATCCCGAATTGGTGGGTTTTATCCTTAATTCGCAAGCGATTGGTCGTCGCCTTGTTCTGGTGATCACGGGCAAGGGAAAGCTGCGCGATGATGGCGGCCCCATGCCTGCGCGTCAGGGTATCCTACGTCATCAGGTGCCACAGTGGATGGCGTTGCCGCCATTGTCATCTGCGATTTTGCAAGTGACGCCGGCCCATCTGACCCACGGTGGACACGGGGCATATTACGTCTATTTACGTCGCCTTCGCTAATCGCGCCGCTGCCGTCATCATTGCCGCAGCAAAGGCGAAACAGCCGGCATATCCTAGCATCTGCACCTCAATTCCGACGCCTGCGTCGATCAGATAACCGCTTAGTCCTGGTCCAATCGCTGATCCTAAAACCATCAGGGCTGCCGCCGCTGCCTTGATCGACCCGATGAAACGTGTGCCATAAAATGTGGCCCAACACGCCGACAGAATTGTGCCATTTCCACCACCAGCGATGCCCATCAAGACAACAGCAACAGCGGTCCAGATCAGGTTGGGCGCATACCAATGGATCACAAAGGCTGCGACATAGGGCAGGATGTACAGCGGCATCAACCGCACGACGCCGAACCGGTCAATCGCCCAACCGTAAATGATGGTCGAGATTGCAAGCGCTATAGTGCCTAACGGAAATACTGCGACCAGCGACAGGTGCGCGAAACCTTTTATCTCGGCAAAGTGGACTTGGTGAAACCAGAACGCAGTGCCAAATGCGGAAAAGAACACGATGCCCGGCACCGTGAGCCAGAACAGCGGATGCGACAGCGCCATGGCCCGCGTCCAATGTTTGTCGCCAAGTCCGGTGGTGGCGGTTGCGTTCGCCTCGGCCTGTGGGGTGCGTTCCAGCCGTAGCAGGTTGTAGATCACAATCGACAGAACCACACAGGCAAGCGCGAACCACAGCCAAAGGGTCCGCCAATCGGTGAATGATTTGAGCCAGACCATGATCAACGGCAGCGTCGCCTCGCCAATCATAAACCCGATGCCAGCAACGGCGAGCGCCCGTCCGCGTGTGGCCACGAACCAGCGCGTCATCGCTACGACCGACATATGTGACGCCATGCCTTGTCCAAAGAACCGCAGCGCAAAGATCACGAACACCAGCCCCGCTGTCGCCGTGTTCACGGACATCGCGATACACGCCAGACCCAGCGCAAGAATCACCCAGATGCCCAATGTCCGAACCCGAAACAGGTCGGCCAAACCGCCAGAGAAAACCATCGTCACGGCGGAAGCGCCGGTGGCGATCATGTAAAGCAGACCCCAATCGCCATTCGTCAGCCCATAAGCCGTGCGGATTTCACCACCAAAGATTGCGATGAAAAACGTCTGGCCAAAGCTGGATAGAAATGACAACAACGCGCCCGCCAAAAGGAAGGGCGCGTTGTTGCGGATGAAGGTGATGTATCCTGCGTCCATGCCCACCTTTGTGCGGTAGAACTTGGACTTGGAAAACCCCTAAAGCACGTAGCGGGACAGATCGGTGGATTTTGACAATGCGCCAAGATGTTCATCGACAAAAGCTGCATCAATCGTGACGGACTGGCCCGCTTGGTCTGGCGCGTTGAATGACAGGTCCTCAAACACCCGTTCGATCACTGTATAAAGGCGGCGCGCACCGATGTTTTCGACGCTTTCGTTCACCTCTGCCGCGATTTTCGCTAAGGCCGCGATCCCGTCATCGGCGAAGGTCACGGTGACCTCTTCGGTGGCCATCAGCGCGGTGTATTGCAACGTCAGCGCGTTATCGGTTTCCGTTAGGATGCGGACAAAGTCGTCTTCTGTCAGCGCGCGCAATTCCACGCGGATCGGCAGGCGGCCCTGAAGTTCCGGTAACAGATCAGACGGCTTGGCCACGTGAAACGCGCCGGATGCGATGAACAGGATGTGGTCGGTTTTGATCGGCCCGTGTTTCGTGGAAACTGTCGTACCTTCGATCAATGGCAGCAGGTCGCGCTGCACACCTTCGCGGGACACATCGGCACCGCGGGCATCGGCATTGGCGCAAACCTTGTCGATTTCATCCAAGAACACGATGCCGTTTTGTTCAACCGCTTCAAGTGCCACTTTGGTCACGCTTTCGTCGTCGAGCAGTTTGTCCGCCTCATCCGCGATCAGCGCGTCATAGCTGTCGGCGACAGTCATGGTTTTGCGCGTGGTGCGCCCGCCCATTTTGCCAAACAGCTCGCTCAAATTCATCATGCCGCCCATGCCAGTGCCGGGTTGTCCCGGCACCTCAAACCCGCCAAGCGGGTTGGAATTATCGGCCAGTTCCAGATCAATCATGGTGTCATCCAGTTCACCAGCCCGCAGTTTTTTGCGGAACATCTCACGGGTGCTGTCGCGGGCATCCTCGCCAGCAACAGCGGTGATCACGCGTTCCTCTGCGGCCTCGCGGGCGTGGGTTTTCACGTCTTCGCGCATATGTTCTCGGGTGTCGTTGATCGCTGTTTCAATCAGGTCGCGGATGATCTGTTCGACATCACGTCCGACATAGCCGACCTCGGTAAATTTAGTCGCTTCGATTTTGATGAATGGCGCACGCGCGAGTTTTGCCAAGCGGCGGGAAATTTCGGTTTTGCCGACACCTGTTGGCCCGATCATTAGGATGTTCTTTGGATACACCTCATCGCGCAGGTCATCGCCAAGTTGCTTGCGCCGCCAGCGATTACGCAGGGCCACGGCGACGGCGCGTTTGGCGTCGTTCTGGCCAATGATGAAACGGTCCAGTTCGGACACAATCTCGCGTGGGGTCAGGTCTGTCATATCACACCTTTAGATGTTGGAAGGGGGAAGGCGATGCAGTGGCAGCACGCCACCCATCACACGTAAAAGACGGGCGCGAATCCTTTCCCAGAACGCGCCAAGAAGCAGCAGGATGATACCAAGGATCAGGACGGTCAGCGCTGTGGTTTCGCCGTCGAACACAGTGCCAGCCAGCGCGACGATGTAACCAATCGCGGCAATCAAAAACGACCGTCGGTCAATGATGATCGCCACCAGCGCGAACACCAGCATCACAGCCAGCAACAGCCAATGTGCGTCGCGGTCCAGCAGGCTAAGCGCGAGCGTGTTCACCAGCGCGGGTGCTGCCACAACATGTAGCCAGAACCCGTTTGCCGCACGGCGCGTCACGCGGTGTGGATCGGACATGTCAAACGCCATCGCGGCGGCAAAGACCAGCACGCCCAGTACTAATGTGATCCATGCAAACGGCCCGCCTGCGGACAGCAGAAATAGGTCGCTGGGGTTGGTGGGGGTGCCTTGGGACGTCGCTGCAAACAGAATCGCGACGATGAAACAGCCGACCGCAATCATCGCCATCGCGAATGGCACGCGGAACCGCCACCAATAGACACCCAGCGCGAGTGTCCCCAAAATCATGGGTAGCGGTAGTGATGTGTAGTCCTGTTGTGCGACCATGAATGGCTGCGCGAAATAGATTGTTAGTGCCAGCGCTGTGTTGCCCGCAAAGAGGATCGACAGGGCAATTGCAGGGCCAACCATACGGCGACGGCGAATGAAGTACTCCGACAACGCCCAGATGATTGCGGTCCCGATCCCACCGTAAAGAACGGCGGACTGCTGCGGGTTTGAAATCTCGGATGCATAGGCGATGCCGACAACACCAGCCCAACCCATCGCGAGGATTAGCAAACCGACCATGATAAAAATCTCATTGAAGCCTTTGAACAGTTCAAACGGTTCATCGCCAACATCCAGATCGCTGCGCGCCCCATGGCGCTGGTTGGCCAGACCGGCAAGCGATGCGGCCTGCGCCTCGCTTACGATACCAGCGCCAACAGCGGCCTTTAGGTCGTCGCGGTCGATCATGCGTCGATCGCCTCAACCGTCAGTTTGCCGTTGGTATAGACACAAATGTCGGACGCGATCGCCATGGCCTTGCGGGCGACGGCCTCTGCATCCAGATCGCTGTCCATCAGGGCGCGACCAGCGGCGAGGGCAAAGTTACCTCCCGATCCAATAGCCGCGATATCATGCTCGGGTTCCAGAACATCGCCAGCGCCCGTGATGACATAAAGGTCGGACCCATCGGACACGATCAACATCGCCTCTAGCTTTTGGAGGTATTTGTCGGTGCGCCAGTCCTTTGCCAGTTCCACGGATGCGCGGGCCAGTTGACCTGGTGTCGCCTCCAGCTTTTTTTCCAGCCGTTCGAGCAGGGTAAATGCGTCGGCTGTCGATCCGGCAAAGCCGCAGATCACGTCCTTACCACCTGCGGTCAGGCGGCGGACCTTGCGGGCGGTGCCCTTGACTACGGTTTGGCCAAGGCTGACCTGACCGTCACCTGCGATGACCACGCGGCCATCTTTGCGCACGCCGATGATTGTGGTGCCGTGCCAGCCGGGGAATTCGTTGTCTGCCATTGTCCGCCCTTTCGATTGCTGAAACCTATATGGCAACGTGGACATGAATGAACAAGGTTTGCACGAAAAAGGGCGCCCCATGGTGGGACGCCCCAATATCAGTCTGGCATTTCACTTAGAGTGAATCGTTGATCCACTTTTCCAACGATGCCTTAGGTGCGGCGCCTGCTTGGTTGGAAACAACTTCACCGTTTTTGAACAGGAACAGTGCGGGAATACCACGCACGCCCATCTGTGCAGGAGAGTTTGGGTTGGCGTCAACGTCGACCTTTACGATCTTTACCTTGCCTTCCATTTCGGCGGACAATTCTTCAAGCGCTGGGCCGATCTGTTTGCATGGGCCACACCATTCGGCCCAGAAATCCACCACAACGGGGATATCGGAATTGCGGACTTCAGCGTCGAATGTGGCGTCTGTGACGGCTACTGTTGCCATTGGGGTGTCTCCTTGGCGTAAATGATTAGGTGCTGAACCTATGAATCGGCGACTAAATGGTCAAGGCACGGTTATGCGGTTGAGAGCAGCTGAAACAAGATCATTTTCCAAGGGCATCAAATTCGCGGTTTCGGTCCATAAAATCGCGACCTTGATCTCGTGATCTGGAAACACGGCCGTCAGGCCCGCGTGATATGCCCCCATTTGGCGCAGCAATCCTTCGGGTGTTTTGGCTGGATCAGATGGCACGATCTTGTTGGATTTGTAATCAATCGCCAGAATACGGGTATCTGTAACCAACAAACGGTCGATGGTGCCGTGGAATCGATGCGGCCCGATTGTGGCTGTGATATCCACTTCGGCCAGCGCATCGGCGGTCCACAAATGCGACAGATGCGGTGCGGTCAAAATCCGGTCCACATGGGCGGGGACGTCATCAACGATTGTGCCAGCATCCATGCTTTTGATCAGGGTTTGCGCGGCGTGCGGGCGATCCGCGACAGGGATGTTTGGCAAATGCTCTAGCAGTAGATGGATCGCGGTGCCGCGCAGCTTTGCATCGTCTTCCGGCAGCTCGGTGTGATCACCGGCTAGGATTTTTGCACCACCCAAGTTCGAAGGCGATAGCGTTTTCGTTGCTATTGTTTCGGGCAGATCGCGAAAGACAGGGGGCGTGACGGTGGGTTGCGTCGCAACAGCCTTGGCGATCATATCACCTGGCTGCCAGTGCATGTGTGTGTGGCGCTGAACGATCTCTGCCCCTGATTTCGCCTGCGCACCGCCAACATGGCCTATGGCATCGGCGATCAAGTTGTACCAGCTTGCGTCCACCTCTTCGCCGACATCCCCCGCCGCGCCGACGATCAGCCATTTTTCCGCGCGCGTCATCGCCACGTAAAGCAGGCGTTTGTCCTCGGCTAATTGCGCGGTGGCGATACGGTCGGTCAGGATTGTGACCCCCTCTGCCGATGTTTTGGACCCCGTTTTCCAGGTTAGGTGATCATCGGTTGGTAGCAAATCATCGCGGATCTTGTTTTCGCGTTTGGCCGCGTCGGGCAGGAATACAATCGGGGCCTCTAGCCCCTTTGCACCATGCACGGTCATCACGCGGATGCGATCGCCCTGGCTGTCCATCTGGCG
The DNA here is from genome assembly GCA_029250945.1 of Yoonia sp. Taxonomy (GTDB): domain Bacteria; phylum Pseudomonadota; class Alphaproteobacteria; order Rhodobacterales; family Rhodobacteraceae; genus Yoonia. The sequence goes on along the minus strand of JAQXEG010000044.1, from coordinate 113,005 downwards.
CTTCACCTCTAGGTCGTCGGCGGCCATCGCGGATAGAAAACCGGTTAGGCTAGGCACGCCACCGCTTTCGTAATTCAAAGCTTGCGATAGCAATGCATCGATCCCATCCTCCGCCTCGCGCCCCAACCGCGCGAGCAGATTGCGCCGCCCGTCGTGGCGGGTCAGGATGCGTTCGATCAGATCATAGGGGCGTAGAAAATCGGCCTGATCGCGCAGATCATCAAGGACCGTTTTCGCATCTGACGTTGTGTCGCGCATCGCGGCCCAAAGATACTGCTTATCATCGCGGTGATGCGCCAACGTATAAAGCTGCTGTTCCGTCCATCCGAAAAGCGGGGACCGCAGCGCGGCGGCAAGCGACAGATCATCCTCTGGCAAGGCGACAAATGACAAAAGCGCGGTCAGATCGCGCACCGCTAATTCGGCCCCAACGCGCAACCGGTCCGCACCTGCGATTTGCAAATCAGCGGCCTTACACGCGCGGATAATCTCATCGAACAGGCCCGTCTTGCGTCCTCGCACAAGGATCAGGATATCGCCTTCGGTGATGGGGCGGTGGTTATATGTGCCCGTGCGCCCAATCTCTTGTGGAAGGGTTTCGTGATCAATCATATGTCTGATCTGTTTGGCGACGCGATCAGCCAGCACCACCTTTTCGTTCTTGGACGTGCGCATATCGACGGGTTCAAACCATTCGCGTGTGCCTTCGTCATTGGCCTTTTCTTCAACTTGCCACAAATCAACGCGTCCAGGCATCTTTTCCTTGAATGCAAGGTGGCCTGCCTCTGATCGCATGTCGGTGTTGCTGAATGTTTCGTCCACGATTCGCAAAATGGCGAATGACGACCGGAACGAATAATCCAGCGATCGTGACATCAATCGTTGATCCACATTCGCCATTTCCGCGGCAAAGTGATCGCGCATTTCGTTGAACGCCTCAGGTGCTGCACCTTGGAAGGAATAGATCGATTGCTTGCGGTCGCCGACCACGAAAATCGTGCGTGGTGTATCCGTTTTGGCCCCGTCGCCCGCGGTGAATTCTTGGGTGAGCTGACGGATCACCGACCACTGTGTTGGGCTGGTGTCTTGGGCCTCGTCCACAAGCACGTGGTCGATCCCGCCATCCAGACGGAACAGCACCCACTGCGCAACCGCCCGATCCGTCAAAAGCGTGTTTGTCTTGCCGATCAGATCATCAAAATCCAGCATCCCAAGGCTAAGTTTCTGTGCCTCATAAAGCGGGACAAAAACGGTCGCAAAACCATACAGCGCACGTGTTTTTGCGGCCGCTGCCAACGCCCATTCATAGGATTTTACTGTCGCGACGCGGTCCATCCAATCATGCAAATCGGTGGCAAAAGGTTCTGCTGCTTCAACTGCTTTTTTGTGGTTGCTTTGCGGGAAATTCACGGATTTTGGGTTCGCGGAATTGGCGTAAAGGAACAACCGCGTCACCGTATCGTAATCTTCCCAACTGGGGGCTTTCAGGTTCAGTGCCTTTAGATCAGCGGCAAAATTCTGATAGGTTTTGGACTGTCCCGCGAACCCTTGCGCGATCTCTTCGATCAACCCGTCCTCTGACCCGTCGATCGCAAGATGGGGCAGGTCAGTACGCGTCAGGTTCTTGGGATAGTCCAGCGTGGTCGACAGCATTTCATCCGTCAGTAGTGTGGCAAAGCGGGCCTTGTTCTTGGCAATTTCAGCGGTGAAATCTGCCAGATCGGCACCTGTGAAATGGTCCAGCAACCCGCGCACGATATCACCGTGATCGCCAGTGATCATATCGTCGACAACTTGGGCGCGTAGTTCGCGGGCGGTTGTGTCTTCAATCTCTTTGAACTGGGGGCTGACCCCCGCCTCAAGCGGAAACCGCCGCAACACACCCGAACAGAAAGAGTGGATGGTTTGAATTTTCAGACCACCAGGCGTTTCAATCGCGCGGGCGAACAGCTGTCGGGCATCGCGCAGGCGCTGGGCGTCGATCACATCGTCAACGCCAAGCTCAACCAGATCCTGACGCAAGGCGGCATTTTCCATCATCGCCCATGCGCCCAAACGTTCAAACAGGCGGTTCTGCATTTCTGCGGCGGCGGCAGTCGTATAGGTCAGACACAGGATATTCTGTGGCTCAACCCCGTCAAACAACAGGCGCGCTACGCGGTCCGTCAGCACCCGCGTTTTGCCCGACCCCGCATTGGCTGACAGCCAAGTTGAGGCGCGTGGATCAGCGGCATCAACCTGTGCTTGGGTCGCGTCATTGCGGATCATGTCAAATCCTCCGGCACGGCATCATTGCTGGTGTCCCATTCGCCAAATCGCGACAGCTGATCATAGTCGCTGAAATCCTTTTCGGAAAACATCGCGATGCGGGCGCTATAGCCGCGTGAACGTGTCTGGTAGCGGGTCAAAAGTTTCTGGAAATCCTCCCACACCTTCATGGCTGGATGATCCTTTAGCGGGGCGTCGACGTTGCGCATATTTGTGTTCACGGCAACGAATGTTGCACCTTCCACGGGTTTTGCACCGACGTCAGGGAACGCGCCAAGCTCGATCATCGCGGTCTCAAGCAGTAGTTGCTTGTCGAACGTAATCTGCTGATCCTTCGACGGCACGGCACCGGTTTTATAGTCGTAAACATAGGCCAGCCCGTCCAGCGTCAGATCAATGCGGTCCGCCTTACAAGTCAGATAAACACCCGTCGTACCAACGGCGATTTTCCCTTCTTTTTCGAGCAGGGAATTGGGGGCAATGGCGCGGCGTTTCACCTCTCCGTCGATGAAGATATCCGCGACCCGATCCAGCCGCGAAATCCATTGTGCACGGATAGTGGGCCACGGGCAATCACGGGTGAAAATTCGCTCTGCAATTTGCATCAACTGATCGCGGGCACCGGGTGCTGTTGGATCAATCCCTTGGTCCACAAAATTTTCTAAAATCTCATGCACGATCATACCGCGTAGCGATGCGTTTTGGCGCGGTGTCAGCGGGTCAAGCGCGTTCAGCCCAAGCACCTTGCGGGCATAGATCGCATATGGATCGCGGATCAGGGTTTTGACCTGCGTAACCGAAATAGATTTTGGGCGGGCGTCGACGGGTGGGCGTGGCGACGGGCGGTTGGTGGATGGCACGGTCGTTTTTGGCGATGACAATGCCGCCGCTTGCGCAAGCCAAAGGTTGCCGCGCGCCCGCATCTGTTCCAGCGCCGTATCGCCGTTTTGCGCGGGCAACCCCCCCAGCAAATTGACCAAGCGATTGATCCAGCGCGAAGGCACGGTTTCCGCGTCGGCGGATCGTTTTGCGCGGCTGATCCACACCTCATGCGCGGCAACGGCCTGTTGATAATCATGGGCTGAAAGCCCGATGCGCCGTTCTGGCAACAACAGCCCAGCATCCTTGCGCATTTTGCGGTTCAGCCACGGATCGGGTGACGCGGCCTCTGGCCAGACGCCTTCGTTCATGCCGCCAAGAATTACAAGATCGGCACCCTGCACGCGCGCCTCTAGCGTCCCCCAAATCAGAATATTGGGGTGGGCGGCATCGCGATCACGCACGGTGCCCTCGGATAAAACCGCCCCGAAAAGCGCGGCATATTCGCGGGTTGTCAGGATGCCGCCAGCATCAGAATTGGCCGCAAGGTTATCGCAAATGCGTCGCGCCTCGCGCCCCGCACCTTGATCCCATAGTCCGCCGGATCCAACGGCATCTGGCCCCGCGCATATCAGTTCGGCCAAGGCTAAATGATCGCTAAGGTGTTGGGTTAGTGATCGTTCCGGCGCTGCATCCAGCCGGTCGATCAGGCCGCCGATCCAAGCGGCCCACGCCATGCGCCCTGCGTCATCATTGGCCCATTTTGCCAGTGTTTCAGACGTTGGAAATGGCGGGCCCTTGCGGCGCAACCGCAGTTCCAGATCACGGGTGTGGCGCAGGTGATCACCACGATCGTCGCGCATGGAATGGGTCAAGGGGTGCTTGAGCAAGACCAGCAAATCCTCACCTGTTAAGGTGACGCCGATTAGGTCGGCCACATGTCGCAACATCCGTCCCGGCGGCGACAAGGCAAGCGGCATGCCCGCACTGTCATCAGGGATCAAATCCCAACGATCCAGGGCCGCAGTCACCTGACGTGTCAGCATCCGATCAGGGGAGATAAGCGCGGCTGTTATCCCGTCTTGGGCTGCCATGCGAAGCCGTAACGCGATCGCCTCGGCCTCTGCGCGGGGTGATGATGCCTCTAACAGCGTCACGTTCTGCGTGGCGGCGGTTAAATCGCCAAGCGCGGGTCCGTCGCGCAACCACTGGTCCGTGACAGGCGCAGGCCGAAGCGAAAGTGACACCAATTTATTGCGTGCGGGCGCGAGAATTTCTGCCCCTTTCCACGGGACCACATCGTCTGGGGTTAGGTCAAGCTGGGATAGGAATTGATAGAACCGATATTGCGGGTGATCCTGCGACACCATTGGGTCGGACATGCCGGACCAAACGTCTGCGGGCATATCAAAATCAAAACCGGGCAGGATCACAGCACCCTGCGGTAGCTTGGTCACCGCCTGCATCAGCAATGATGTGGCCCCGCGCGATCCGGTGGACCCCGCAACAATGATCGGATGGTTTGGCGGATCTATGGCCCATTGTTCAGCGCGCTGCATGATGACACGGCGCAAACGCAGGTCTTTGTCCGGTGCTTCACCATCATCAAAGAACGGGCCGACGATTTTTAGAAACCGCAAGGCACGGTCCCAATGACCCGATTCATCCGTGATGTTCAGGGTGTCGAATATGTCGGGGGACACCCCCTCGCCATGCATTTCCTCCATCAAGGTGGCAAGGCTATCGGACAAATCATAAAGCGCTGACCGCGGCGCAAGATCAGGATCATTGGTCATTAGGGCGGCCACAAACTGTGACAACTCAAGCCGTCTGCGCAGTGGTGACGCCGCTGGTGGGCCCGCGTCGGTTAGCGGATCACTGGCAAGATCGGTGACAAGGCGCACACGTGGCAATAGCCGCGTAGGGCCGGTATCAAACACCTCGCGGACGCGTCGCTGCATGCGGTTGGTGTTGACGTAAATCTCGATCCGCGCCCAATCCATCGGCGTCGCATTCGCATCGAATTCCTGTAGTCCGGCAACAAGCGTGGTGGCGAAATCGGCACCTGGCGGCATGCCGAAAACGCGGGGTTTGTCGCTATGGTCAAACATGCTGAAACCCTATCATGTCTTGTGCCAAAGGGATGCTTTGGGGTTGGCCAACGTCACACCACTGACCTGCATATGACACTCCGTATAAACCACCACGCGCTGCGATCCTGTCCCACAGAACATTCATTGAAAAATGGTCCTCGGCGATGTTCATCAGATCGTCGGTGCGGATCATTTGCAGCCCTGTATAAATCTGATCGGGGGATCGGCTTATACGTCCGTCTGGGTCGATTTTGAAATCACCCTGTCCGCGATGGCCAACGGCATTTGCTTTTGGGATGGTCAGCAAAAGCGCCTCCATCTTCGGGTCCCAAGCGTCAAGCAGTGTCGCAATCGGGTTGGCGCCATGCCAGACCGCATCGGTATTCAGCGTCACCACCGGCGACCCATCAAGCAGTGGCATCGCCTTGCGCAGCCCGCCGCCTGTTTCCAGCAACATTCCGGTTTCATCGGAAATAGCGATATCGCGATTGGCTAAATGCGCGCGCATTTGATCGGCGAATGCATGTACGTTCACAACCTTTGGCCCGACATTCTGTCCATCGGTCAGTGCGATTGCATGGTCAATCAGCGGCATCCCAGCTAAGTTCACCAATGGCTTTGGCCGCGTGGCTGTCAGCTCTCCCATGCGGGTTCCAAGCCCGGCGCCGAACATAAGGATCGGATAGCTCATGGCGTTAACCTTTGTAGTGTGGCGTTGTCGGGTGGGGGCAGCGCGCCAAGGACAATGCCGCGTAATTTTCCCAATGCTGGATGATCCAGATCAATCATCAGACACCGCCAGACACGTGGCAATAGGGTAAGGTATTGCGGCTTGTTTTCTTGGTGGGCGAGGCGAGCAAATATTCCCAATATGCGCAGATTCCGTTGAACCCCCACGCAGGCGAGATGCGCAGACAAATCCTCTTGGGTTTCCCCGATGCCATGACAAAAATCTGCCATGACTTTGTCGGCCAACGCGGACGGGACATCGCGCCGCGCATCGCGGATCAACGACATCATGTCATAACCAATGGGCGCAAAACAGGCGTCCTGAAAATCAAGCAAGCCGACCTGATCCAAGCCAAATCGGTCGGGGCGCCAGATCAAATTCTCAGCGTGAAAATCCCGAAGTGCGAAGTGAAGATCATGTGCGACATAGGCATCAAACGCGTCGCGCAATCCACTGGCAATATCGTCATTTGCCGCCGCATTATCCGCATAATGCAAAGCAGCCAAATCAATCATTTCCACGGCGACCTGATGCGTCATTTCGGATAGTTTAAGCGCAGGTTTCCGTTGGGTGATTTGCAATAGGACGTCTGTTGCCGCTTTGTATAGTTCGGCGGCGTCTGATGGATGATGCGTTAGATGTTTTGCAAATTCGGTCTGCCCCAGATCGGCAATAATCATCGTGCCACTATCGGGATTATGGGCATGAATTTCCGGTGCGCTCAGGCCAATTGCAAGCAATGCGTTAGCGACGTCTGCAAAGCGTTGCGTGCTATGGGTCGGGTCATCCATCAGGATCGCGTCGGGCGGTCCGATCCGAAAATAACGGCGCGCAGATGCGTCGCCCGCGATCGGTGCACATGCGCTGTTGGCCCAACGCGTGTCGCGCAAAATATCAAACATTTTGCAGACCCTGTCGCAAATCGGATCGCAACCCATCAGGCATTGTCACGGTCACTTGCCGACCATCATCGCGGGTTTCAAACATCATGTGAACAGCGTTTTTGGGCGCTGTATCACCAAGGCGATCAGGCCATTCAATCAGGCAGATCGCCGTTTCGAATGCATCGTCTAAGCCTAGTTCAAACGCTTCATCGGGGCTGGTTAGTCGGTAAAGATCGCAATGCCAGATATCGACAGTTTTGGTCTCATAGGTCTGAACAATCGTAAATGTCGGTGAGGGGACGTCCTCTTGGCGGCCAAGACGCGTTTGTATTACAGCGCGGGCAAAGGCCGTTTTCCCAGCGCCGATGTCGCCAGTCAAAAGAATGCAGTCGCCACCAATAAGAACCGGTGCAATCGCCGCACCAAAGGCGGTTGTTGCGTTATTGTCGCGCAGAAAGAGGTCGAATTTCACCATGCTCCAAGATTATGCCTTGGGCTGTCACCTGCAAGTCAATTCAACCTTTGATCGCCAGTAACGCGTCATCGCGTTGGGTCAGTTTCTGGAGCGTTGGCCGCAGGGGCGCCTCGAACCGGAAGTGCATCATCGTCATACCGCCAGCGATAGGTTCGGCTTGACAGGTGATCTGACGCCCGTCACCACATATTTGTGGTGTCGGTCCATGTTTGGCGGCGGCCCAGCTCTTTTGAAAATTCGCGCAGGTTTGTCCAGATGCGGGTTGGGGTGCAACGGTCCTGCCATTTGCGCAATTCGACGCGCAGGTCATATTGCATCAGCCCATTGGTCAGATCAGTGCCACACAGGTCGCAATAGGCCGCGTTCGCCAGCACCAGATTTCCGCTGTTTGAAAAGAAGGCGATGGCATCGTTGAGGTTGTCCAAAACAGCCTGGCTTGTTTTGATTTCCGACTGGAAGCGGCGCGTCAGGGATACCTCTGCGCTGATATCTTCGAACAGCAGCGCGAAGGCACCATCAGGATGCGGCTAACCTGTGACGCGAAATGTCTGGCCGTCGGGAAGGTTCCAGTGTTCGGAATATGATCCGGCTTTGGCGGCTTTTTCCATGGCGCTGTACTGTTCGCGCCAGGATGCATAATCCTTTGGCTCGGGCAGCATGCGCATATCCCGCAGCCGATCTAGCAGGGCATCCAGAGTCGGACGTCCAGATAAGAACTCGAAATTTAGATCAGTCATATCCAGCGGCGCCGGATTGAACGTGGCCAGTTGTCGTTTGCGGTCAAAGATCGCAAGTCCGATCGAGAGTTGGGCAAATGTCTGGCTTAGCGTTTGCATGAATTTGCGCTGTGCCAGTTCCGCGCGGACAATACCGTTTGCATTAGACGCATAGTGGAACGCGCCGGATTCAGTTTTGATCGTTGTAATGTCGAACCAATGGGGTGCGTCGCTTTCGCGGGTTTTGAGGGAACAGCGCACCGGTTGATCAGGTCGGGCAGATGCAAGATCGCAGTCGCTGAACAATGTTTCTGGAGAGAGGCGGGGCAGCCCATGATCGTCGTCGGTACAAGCATCTGAAAACCCCAAAAACGCATCGTTGGCCCAAGCCAGATTGCCGTCGTTATCGGTGCGGGCACAAAAGTCATCTATCAGGGCGCTGTCAGTCTGGCTATAAATGGAAAGGATCAGGCGCGTTTCGTTGCGGTCAGCGTCCAGTTTTACGCCAGTGAATTCCGGTGCATCCAGCGTTTTGCAAAGCACCCCATCCCCCGCAAGGAGCGGGTCAAGATCGGGGAAGATACCAGTGATCATGCAGATCAATGCGTCGCGGTCTGGATCTATCTTGTCCAACCGTTTCGCCATCACTTCGGCAGAGGTGGACATATCGGTGACGGTGTCGTCCCCAAGCAGAAATACAATCGCGTCGTTTGCGCCGTTTTCGCGTCGTCGCATCCTATGTGGCAGCAGCGCCCATAGGCGGATCCATACCATAGATGTTAAAATAGCTGCGCAGCCGATGGCCACGATAAGTTCAATCAGTCCCAATGACATCGCGTTTTGTCCCTTAATGCCCCGTAAACGAAACTGACGCATGAAGGTTAATGTCGGGTTAAGCGCGATTTACGTGGTGACGTTTTTCTGGTTTTCGCCCAATGCAACACGTCCCTTAGTGTGCAAAACCTGCCGTGGCCAGATAACGTCGATCACGGCACCGCCCGATCCATAGACCTGCCGCGGGCTATTGCGAAACAACAGCCGCGCACCAGAACGTTCCAACAAAGTCTTGGCGATAAACATCCCCAGACCCATACCGGAATAGCCGGGGCGCTTTTGCACATCGACCATCGCACTTCGCTGACTAACAAACGGGTCGCCGATTCGCCCTAGCACGCTGCTGGGAAAACCCGCGCCATCGTCGCTGATCTGCACGCGGAGCTCTGTTTTTGTCCAGCTGATTGTAATGTCCACGGTCGTTTCCGCGAAATCCACGGCGTTTTGGATCAGGTTGCGCAGCCCGTGCACAATCTCTGGTCGGCGTGGCATGATCGGGTGGTCCAGACAGTCGGGTCCTGCGGGGCCAACATCGTAGGTAATGGTTTTGCCGCGCCCTGCGTGCGGTTCGGCGGCTTCTTGCACAAGCGCCTCAATCAGGGCCTCTCGGATTTGAAGGTCGTCTTTGCCGGCCTGCCCCATGGATTGCAAAATCTCGCGACAGCGGGTCGCTTGGGCATGGATCAGATCAATGTCTTCGACAAGATCGGGATCATCGCCCAGCTCATCACGCATCTCGCCGCTGACAAGCATAATGGTGGCAAGTGGTGTGCCAAGTTCATGCGCGGTTGCTGCCACAACGCCACCAAGATCGGTCAGTTTTTGTTCGCGTGACAATGCCAACTGCGTCGCCAAAAGGGCCTCACCCATGTTGTGCATTTCGGTGGTGACCTGCCGTGCATAGATCGCAAGGAATAAGACTGCGATCACAAGTGCGATCCAGAACCCGAATTGGAACAATCCCGGCAGGGCAAGTTCTTGACCCGTGGCGGATATCAACGGCAGGTTAAACTGACTAAGCAACGTGGTCACAATGATCGCAGCGGCACCCAGCATGACAGTGCTCGACAAATGCAAAACCGCAGCGGCAATCGTCACAGGCGCAAGCAAAAGCATCGCAAACGGGTTATTCAGGCCACCCGTCAGATACAGCATGACGCTAAGCTGCACGATGTCGAACACGATCATATAGAATGCTTCACGCTCGCGCAGGCGTTTGTTGTCTGGATAGATAAAGCTGATCACCAGATTAACGATGACAGATACGCCGACGGTCATCGCCGCCAATCCGGTCTGAAGTTGCAGCCCGAACAATTGCACTGCCACCACCAAGGCAATGGTTTGCCCCAACAGCGCAACCCACCGAAGGGTGACAAGCGTACGCAGCCTGATCCAATCGCTTCTGCGGCGTTCTTCAAACATTTCGAATTCGATATCAGACATCACGGACCCTTGACTGCGACACGCTGGGCTATTGGTAAACCCTGTGCGATGGTTCATCAATGCGACGAAATATAAGGGTGCGTCATGTCAAAGATTATTGCGATCGGGGCCGCGGTGACGATGGTGGCTGTTGTCGGTGGAACGTTTGCGGTGACGCAGCTGACCACGCCGACCTTGGCGGATTGCGGATCAACGGCCGTCGGCGGCGGTGCGATCGGCGGCCCGTTTGAGCTGATCAATGCAGCGGGCGAAACCGTCACTGACCAGGACATCATTACCGAACCGACGATCCTGTATTTTGGATACACATTTTGCCCCGATGTCTGCCCCATTGATATGGCGCGCAACGCCGCCGCGGTCGATATCCTAGAGGAACGCGGAATCGACGCGACGCCCGTTTTCATTACCATCGATCCAGCCCGCGATACGGCAGAGGTTGTGGCAGATTATGCCGATCTATTTCACCCTAAGGCAATTGGCCTGACCGGTTCACAAGCGCAGACTGCTGCAGCATCAAAGGCCTACCGCACTGTTTATTCGAAATCGGGTGACGATCCCGAATATTATCTGATGAACCATTCGACATTCAGTTATCTGACACTGCCCGACGTCGGCTTTGTGGAATTTTTCCGTCAGGATACCACGCCCGAACAGGTTGCTGATACGGTTGCCTGTTTCGCCGCTGCGACGTAATCAGTTGACCACAGACACCGCAAAGCTATTTCTAAACTAACCGAGGCAGGAGATATAGCGAGATGGACATGATTGATCTGAAAATCGGTGACGATCCTTCACTGCTTCTTGTTGATGATGATGAGGCGTTTGTGAAACGCCTTGCGAAGGCAATGGAAAAACGCGGGTTTTCGGTTGAAACCGCTAGCTCTGTTGCGGCTGGCAAGGCGATTGCGACTGCTCGCCCGCCCGCCTACGCGGTTTGTGATTTGCGGTTGGGTGATGGCAACGGGCTTGATGTGGTTGAGCTGTTGCGCGAACGGCGCCCAGATGCGCGGATCGTGGTACTGACCGGCTATGGTGCGATTGCAACAGCGGTTGCTGCGGTGAAAATCGGCGCGACAGACTATCTGGCGAAACCTGCGGACGCGACCGACATTACCAACGCCCTGCTGGATCACGAGGGTGAGCTGCCCCCACCACCAGAAAACCCCATGAGCGCGGACCGCGTGCGGTGGGAACATATCCAACGTGTGTTTGAAATGTGCGACCGCAACGTATCAGAAACAGCCCGCCGTCTGAACATGCACCGCCGGACGCTGCAACGCATCTTGGCCAAACGCAGCCCGCGCTAGGTCTGCTGTAACAGCTAGCTTTGAAATGCTTTGACCTTGGCGCTGGGCGCGCCGCCAAGCGTTTTGATGTAGTACCCTAACCCATCGCGTTTTCCTTGATGCAGTGCGATCAGTCGCCCACGATCCAGATCGTCCTGCACAAGGGCGCGGGACACAACCGATGCACCCGCGCCTGACCGCACCGTGGCAACAACGCGAGGCTGATGAATGGCGCCGCCGCGCATTGCGTGATGTCGGGCTTCTTTAAGTCAGCATCAGCTTTTTACGGATGCGGGTCACTGGCGTTCCGTCGGCCAGCGGCAGGTTTGGGATTTCCGCGTAATCGGTGAACCCAAGCCCGCCGTAATACTTTAGCCCGCCCACGTTATCGCCGCGGATTGTGGCGTCCAGCACCTGAACCCCCGCTGCTTTGGCCGCAAATCTCGTAGCGGAAAACAGTTTTTGCCCGATTCCCATTTTGCCACGGTCCAGCCCGACGAATGTGGCGATCATGGCCCAGCCGTCCGGCATCGTATCGGCGCTTGTGGCCCACCCAACGTATTGAAAGCCCGACAGTTGCCCATTTGAAATGGCGACGTGTGAGCAGACAAGATCGGGACGGTTGATGCAGTGATGCCGCATCTTATCGACATCAAAGGGCGTCTGATACGCTGTCGTCCCACCCGCATCGATGATCGTATTTAAAAGGCGGGTTATCTGCGCGGCGTCGCCTGACACGGCGGGGCGCACACGGGTGTTAAGCATAATCATAGGCGTTCCATCAATGCGGCATGGCGGGCGGTGAAATCATGTCGGACCTCGACGGGCGGACGCAAGCGAATTTCAAGCGATTTGGCCATAACAGGGGCTATTTTGCCAAAGAACCTGTCCGCTTCGGCCTCAGTGAATCCGGCGATTTGCACTGCTTCAAGCCACGCGGAAATCTTATCTGCCTTTTTGATCTGCTTTTTAACAGCGACAGGAATTTGCGCGGGCAGGCCAAAGCGGATGTGGATCGCGGCCATTAGCCGGTCATCCAGCACCTCATATCCCGGACCCACAGCGTTTTTCACAGGGCTGATCATATCCCCGATCACATATTCGGGGGCGTCATGCAGCAGTGCTGCCAGCTGCCATTTGATCGGCGCGCTAGGGTTCATGGCCGTATAGATATCAGTGACAAGTAGCGAATGTTCGGCCACCGAATAGGCATAATCACCAATTGTCTGCCCATTCCAACGCGCCACAAACGCAAGCCCATGTGCGATGTCGGCCACCTCGATATCCATCGGGGTTGGGTCCAGCAGATCAAGCCTGCGGCCCGATAACATCCGTTGCCATGCGCGTGGTTGTTTCAACTGTGACCTCGTGACCATTGTCGGATGCGGGTTGCGGTGCTAAATGCCCCTCAACCAGATGAAAAGGATGTGCCGAACATGGCAACTGATTATATTGTAAAAGATATCGCACTCGCAGGCTTTGGCCGCAAGGAGCTGGATATTGCCGAAACTGAAATGCCGGGGCTGATGGCGCTACGCAGCGAATTTGGCGTGAGCAAGCCGCTGGCCGGCGCGCGCATCGTCGGATCATTGCATATGACGATCCAGACGGCTGTTCTGATTGAAACGCTGGTCGCTTTGGGTGCCGATGTGCGTTGGGCGTCTTGCAACATCTTCTCGACCCAAGACCACGCGGCGGCGGCGATTGCCGAATCCGGTGTGCCCGTGTTCGCGATCAAGGGCCAGTCACTGGAAGAGCATTGGGATTACTTGGACAAATCGTTCATGTTCCCCGAGGGCGCGAACCTGATCCTCGACGATGGCGGTGACGCGACATTGTACGTGCTGCTTGGCGCACGCATGGAAGCAGGCGAAGACGTATTGTCTGTGCCATCTTCCGAGGAAGAAACAGTCATCAAGGCGCAGATCCAGAAACGCATTGCCGAAACACCCGGTTGGTTTGCGAAAACCAGAGCGGCGATCTTGGGTGTATCCGAGGAAACAACAACCGGCGTGCACCGTCTGTATGATCTGCATAAGAACGGCCAGCTGCCATTCCCCGCGATCAACGTGAACGACAGTGTGACCAAGTCGAAATTCGACAATAAATACGGTTGTAAGGAAAGCCTCGTCGACGGCATTCGCCGCGCGACTGACACGATGATGGCCGGCAAGGTCGCAGTGGTCATGGGCTACGGCGATGTTGGCAAAGGCTCGGCTGCGTCCCTGTCGGGCGCGGGCGCACGTGTGATCGTGACCGAGGTTGACCCGATCTGCGCATTGCAGGCGGCGATGGACGGTTTTCAGGTGACGACGCTCGAAGACGTTGTCGCAACTGCCGATATCTTTGTTACCACTACAGGCAACAAGGACGTGATCCGCATCGAGCATATGCGCGAGATGAAGGATATGGCGATCGTTGGTAACATCGGCCACTTTGACAATGAAATTCAGGTGGCGAGCCTGAAGAACCACAAGTGGACCAACATCAAAGAACAGGTCGATATGATCGAGATGCCAAACGGCAACCGCTTGATCCTGCTGTCCGAGGGGCGTTTGCTGAACCTTGGTAACGCAACAGGCCACCCGTCGTTTGTGATGTCCGCATCCTTCACCAACCAAGTGCTCGCGCAGATTGAGTTGTGGACCAAGGGCGACGAATACCAGCCTGGCGTTTACATCCTGCCCAAGCATCTGGATGAAAAGGTTGCGCGCCTGCACCTTGACCGTATCGGCGTAAAGCTGTCGACACTGGACAAAGAACAGGCGGACTACATCGGCGTCACCGTCGAAGGCCCGTTCAAGCCAGAGCATTACCGCTACTAAATTGGCGGACGATCCGATCAAACCATCAAAGCGCGCCCGCATCTTGGGCGTGCTTTTTCGTTTGTGCATGGTGACTGTGATCTGGGGAGCGGTCTTGGTCGTGATCAAGGCCGACCGCGTGATCCCGCCAGAATGGAACCCGCTTGCGCCGCTTAACGTGACCGAGCCTGTGACCTTGTTCACCAACTGGCGATTGGATCGGGCGTTGGCCACACCCGCGGCGTGTTTGGCCGCACTGAATACCGCGGGCCGTTTCGATGTCATGGATGATTTTGAGGCGTCGAACACCTGTCACATTCGAACCCGCGTTGATCTGGCGGGCGTCGGTCAGGTGCTGATCAATCCGGTGGAAACAACCTGTGCTATCGCGTTGCGGATGGCGATGTGGGAACAGCATAGCCTGCAACCCGCAGCAACTGAAATTCTGGACACGACCGTTACAGGCATCGACCATATCGGTAGCTACAACTGTCGCAGAATCCGTAGCGCATCGGGCAGCAGCAACCGTTGGAGCACCCATGCCACAGCTGAGGCAATTGATATCGCAGGGTTCCAATTTGCCGATGGCACGCGATCACGTCTGCTGGACGACTGGGATGCAAATGATGCACGTGCGCGGTTCCAACGTGCGGCACGCAACGGTGCGTGTGACTGGTTCCAGCTGACCCTTTCGCCCGATTACAACCGGCTTCACGCCGATCATTTCCACGTCCAATCACGCGGTTGGGGATTGTGTCGTTAGTCATAGCTGACTGAAACTTGGGATTTTCCCCCATATTTTTTCTTTGCCCGCGCGTTTTGCACATTCGGTTCTCGCTAAGCGCGATCGTGAGGTTCGTGCATACTGGCTATCTTGGCCATAAAAACCGACAAAATGATGGGGACCGAACATGGGTAAGAGAGACGAAAGGATCGCGAAATAAGCTGAAGATCTGAAGACAAAGTGCAACATGACGCCAGATATGGATCCGTTGACAAAAGTCACAATCGGCTGTGGTCCTGCGATCTATAATAAAGACGCGCAGGCAGTTGCAGGCGGTCAAGCATCCGAGCTTGAGACTGTTAAAAACAACTATCTGATGAAAAAGTTGGGCCTGTCCGACGGTCCTGAGCCGATGGACGCCATCAACAAAGTCATCGAAGTTTATGGCAAGTCAGAGCGTAACAAGTATCGCGCCGTTGTATATTACATGCTGTGTAAGCACTTCGGCAAAGAATCCGTTTACGGCTAAGCCGCGCGGATTACAGAATTTGAACGCGCGTCCTGACCATCAGGGCGCGCGTTTTGCGTTTATAGAACGGTCAGAACGCCGCCAATAATCGTGGCCGCGATGATAGCATAGCCACTGTCGATCACAGCCAGCTTCCAAGGGCGGTTTGAATAGCCGGTGTTCACGAAAATCCACGGGCTGATGAAAAATGCACCCACGCCAAAGCCGGATGTCAGGCCCTTGCTTAGCCCCTCAATCCCCGACAGTGCGAATGTGTGGCGCATCATGCCGGCGACTAAAATGATCATAACGAACGACACGATATAGGGTAGGGGGCCATCGTTCACGGGTTTGCCGTCGGGCCCAACCGCGATGTTGGCAGCCTCCATCCACGGTTTTGATAGCGCCATGTAATAGGCAGCCCCTGCTGCGAATGCCGCGATTGCGGCGACGATGACGGATACAAGTCCCATGTTTTCCCCTCCCTTTGGGTATATTTTGCAAGGGGGAGTATGGGCGCGTTTGCCTGATTAACCTAGGGTTTTGTGTTGCCCATCGTGCAGACAAGATTCCATTCGGGGTCGGTGACGGGCTGCACAGACAGGCGCATGGATTTGACCAGCGCCATTTCGGACAGCGCATCGGTTGCTTTGATCTGCTGCAAGGTTACCGGCGTTTCAAACGGCCGCACGGCCCGCACATCCACGCATTCCCAGCGGGCATCATCTGTTGTGCTATCGGGATGGGCGGCGGCGATGACCTCAACAATCCCGACGATCTCTAACCCGGATCGGGAATGGTAAAAGAACCCCAGATCACCGACTGCCATGTCACGCATGAAGTTGCGGGCCTGATAATTGCGCACGCCGTCCCATTCTTCGCCAGCATCGCCCTTGGCCACCAGATCATCCCAGCCAAAGACATCAGGTTCCGATTTGAACAGCCATTTTGCCATCAGCCGATTACCTTTTTCCATGCGGTTAGTGTGACAGATGCGAACAGCCCCGCCTTGTTATAGGGATCATTGTCCGCCCAGTTTTGCGCGGCGGCCATGTCGGCCACATCCAGAATGATCAGGCTGCCGCACATCGCCTCATCCGCATTCAGCAGTGGACCCGCCATTTCGACAACGCCAGTGTCGGCGATATAGGCCAGATGCGCGTCGCGGTTATCAATGCGGGTTTGAAGCGCGCCGGGTTTGTCGTGGGCCATCAATGCAATGCGCATATTATTCTTCCTTTAAGGGACGCGATAACAGCGCGGATAGGGCCGTTTGCGCGTCAATTTCATTTGTGATCAGTTTGGCAGTGACTGTGCAGATCGGCAATTCAATATCGTGAATTTTCGCAAGCTGGACGATAGCTTGGGCCGTGGCCGCACCCTCTACCGTGGTGGTTTGGTCAAAGGTTTTGCCTGCCCCAATCGCCAGCCCGAACCGATAGTTGCGTGATTGGTCGGATGTGCAGGTTAGCGTCAAATCACCGAAACCCGACAGCCCGTTCAATGTGTCGGGCTGTGCGCCAAGCGTTGTGGCAAGCCGCTGCATTTCCGCAAAACCGCGGGTAATAAGCGCCGCGCGCGCACTTTCACCCAACCCCGCGCCCATGCAAACACCGCAGGCAATCGCCATGACATTCTTTAACGCGCCACCCAACTCTGCGCCGATGGTGTCTGTGGTCCGGTAAAGCCGCAGGGTGTTTGTTGACAGCGCCTTTTGTAGATCATCACTGTCCTGATCCGCGGCAAGCGTTAGCGCGGTGGGCAGTCCGCGTGCGATATCAGCGGCAAAGCTGGGGCCTGTCAGGATCGCTGCGTTTGCGCTGGGCACGGCACGTCGGATCGTATCAACAGGGCCGGTCATGCTGGTCAGATCAATGCCCTTGCAGCACGCAACAAGCGTCTTGCCCGCCAAGGATGCCGTGTGGTGTTCCAGAAATCCGCGCAATGTCTGCGCAGGGGTCGCAAGCAGGATAATGTCGGCGGCAAACAGCTGTTGCAGATCATCGGTAATCATCAACTCGTCGGGCAATGTCCCATCTGGTAGACGTGGGTTCAGACGGCTGGAGTTCATCTGCGTCACCGCATCCGCATTGCGCGCCCACAGCGTGACGTCTTTGCCATCCAGCGCCATTGCGATAGCCAGTGCTGTGCCAAATGCGCCGCCACCTGCGACCGCGATCCTCATGCCTTTGCCCCCTTTTTGCCGGAGCCCAGCATAGGTGCAGCGGACTGGTCCAATGGCCAGCGCGGGCGCGCTGACAATGTCATGTCGTCCACCATTCCCGCCGCGAACCGTTCCAACCCCGCATAGGCGATCATCGCCGCGTTATCTGTGCATAGCGCAAGGGGCGGGGCGACAAAGGCGACGCCAAGTGCGGCGCACATATCTGTCAGACGCGCACGGATTGCGGTATTGGCCGCCACCCCACCGGCAACGGCCAGCGTCGGTGTCGTGGGGTTTAACGCCAGATAGCCGTCCAAGGCGACACGCGATTTGTGGTCGATGATGTCGGCGACTGCGGCTTGGAACCCAGCGGCAAGGTCGGATTGATCCCGTCGCGTCAGCCCGCCCTGTTCTGCAATAACGGCGCCGCGCGCGTGGATCATCGCGGTTTTCAAGCCAGAGAATGACATGTTGGCACCTTGTTCGCGTAGCAGCGGACGGGGCAGTTTGAACCGCTTGGGATCACCTGTTTCGGCCGCCTTTTGAACAGCCGGTCCACCGGGTTGCGACAGACCTAGGATACGGGCGGTTTTGTCAAACGCCTCGCCCGGGGCATCATCAATTGTGCCGCCAATGCGGGTGTAATCATCGTGACCTTTGACCAGCAAAAACTGGCAATGCCCGCCTGACACTAACAACATCAAAAACGGATAGGCGACATCATCGGTCAGGCGCGGCGTCAGCGCGTGACCTGCCAGATGATTTACCCCAACTAACGGTTTGCCTGTCGCGGCACATATCCCTTTGGCCAACATCACGCCTGACACCACGCCACCGATCAACCCCGGTCCGGCGG
This sequence comes from Yoonia sp., assembly GCA_029250945.1. GTDB lineage: Bacteria > Pseudomonadota > Alphaproteobacteria > Rhodobacterales > Rhodobacteraceae > Yoonia. The sequence continues at coordinate 94,401 of JAQXEG010000044.1, read as the reverse complement.
TCACAGCAATAGCGTCAATATCCGCAAGCGTTAGCCCCGCCGTGTTGAGCGCCTGGGTCACGCAACTGTCCAGTTTTTCGACATGCGCGCGTGCGGCAATTTCGGGCACGACCCCGCCGAAATCAGCATGCAGATCGGTCTGACCATGCACAATAGATGCCAAAATTTCAGGCTTATCGGCGGCCTGGCGCACGACGGCGGCTGCGGTATCGTCGCAGCTGCTTTCTATGCCAAGGATCGTGAGGGTCATGGGCGGTTCCGGTTGCGGTTTGTTAGAAGGCAGGTAACACTTGCGCTAGCTTCAAACAATGGCGGGCGCATGAAACCCACGCTGATCATCACACGACCGGCCCCTGATGGTGCGCGCTTTGCAGCCGCGTTTGGTGATGTGCCTGTGATCTTGTCGCCCTTGCAGCGGATTGATCCGGTTCCCGCTACATGTGATGCGGATGAGGTCATTTTCACCTCGACCAACGGTGTGTTGGAGGCCGCGCGGCTGGGGTTGAACACCGGACGTGCATGGTGCGTTGGTGATCGCACGGCGCAAATGGCGCGGGACGCGGGTTTCGACGCGGTATCGGCGCAAGGCAATGTTGAGGATCTGTTGCGGCTGATTCTATCTGACCCGCCCCGTATGCGGCTGGCCCATATCCGTGGAAAGGACGCACGTGGGGATGTTGCGCCGCGCTTGAATGCAGCGGGTGTAGCTTGCGCTGATTGTATCGCATATGTGCAGACCCCTGTTCCGCTGCATCCGGATGCGATTGCAGCGATTAACGGGGCCGATCCGGTGATCATTCCCCTGTTTTCGCCTCGTGCTGCTGTTCTACTGTTGGAAAATGCGGTCCTTGGGCCACATATTACATGTGTGGCAATCAGTACGGCGGTCGCGGATGTGCTTGGGGGTGTTTCGGTTGTTACGGTCGGTCAACCCAACGCCGAAGCGATGAAAACAGCCGTAACTTCGGTCATTGCGACGTTATGACATTGCGGAACGCTGCTTGAGGCTTGCGAACCCGCGATATACGATCAACCATCCCCAGTTAGGGGCGACGACGTATGAAAGGGTTTGCACGTGGCAAAACAACCAGCCAAGGGACGCAAGTCATCCCCCAAGTCGAAGCCAAAGACGGACTCGAAAGTGTCCGAAGCCGAGGTTGTCGAAACTGTGGTTGATGCCCCGATTGTCGATGCCCCTGTTGAGGAACCAATCGTCACGGAACCCGTGGTAGAGGAAGAGGCGCCGCAGGTCGAAGAACCCGCTGCCGTCACAACGCCCGAACCTGCCGCAGCACCAGCAAAATCCGGTTCTGCGATGCCCCTAATTTTTGGTGGATTGGTCGCAGGCGCTATCGGTTTTGGTGCGGCCTATCTTGTGTTGCCCCAGGCGGACACAACTTTGCCAGCTAAGATTAGCGCACAAGAATCCGAAATTGCGGGCCTGCGTGATCAAATCGCGGCGATCCCCGCGCCTGATTTTACGGCCATTGAAACGGCGATTGCAGATGCTTACGCCGCACTTGCCGAACGGATCACAGGTCTGGAAACACGCCTTGATGATCTTAGCTCGCGTGCGGGTAATGGTGGGTCGATTGCCACTGCCGCCTATGAGGCTGAGCTGGACGCGCTTAAATCTGAGATAGAAAATCTGCGGGGCACCGCTGTCGCCGAACTGGAAGAGGCACGCGCACAAGCCGCATCTATCGAAGAAAATGCCGAAGCCGCAGCACGTGCTGCCGCTGGTCGTGCGGCCCTCGCCCGCGTGCAGGGCGGTTTGGAAACGGGCGCACCCTTGGGTGAGGCGCTGGATGATCTGGCAGCCGTATTGCAAGGCGATGTTCCTGCGGGCCTTGCGGCGGTGCGTGATGGTACGCCGACATTGGCTTCGCTTCAGGCGGAATTTCCTGATCTTGCACGCAACGCGCTGAACACGGCCCGATCAGAGGGTGTGTCAGGCGAGGCAGAGGGTGGTTTTGCCAGCTTCTTGCGAAACCAATTTGACGTGCGGTCCGTGGTCCCGCAGGAAGGCGACACCACGGACGCCATTCTTTCGCGTGCAGAATCGAACCTGCGCAATGGTCGTTTGACCGAAACATTGTCTGAAATCGTGGCGTTGCCAGAAGTGGCGCGTGCTGAATTGTCGGATTGGGTTGCAATGGCTGAAACCCGCGCGGATGCGCTGGCTGCTGCTGCAACACTATCCTCATCCCTTAACGAAAATTAAAGGCGCCCGCTGATGCTTTTGTCATTGATCAAAGTTCTCTTGTTTGTGGCTGTCATTGTGGCGCTCACCTTTGGTGCGACCTTGTTGATGGATGTGTCTGGCGGGGCGACCATCGCCATCGCGGGCATCGAATTGACGTTGTCACCGCTTCAACTGACATTCGCGTTTATTGCGCTTGTGGTGTTGGTCTGGCTTGGCCTGAAGTTGATGAAGTTCCTTGTGGCCGCGTTTCATTTCCTCAACGGGGATGAAACGGCGATCTCGCGTTACTTTGACCGTAATCGCGAACGCAAAGGGTATGAGGCCCTGTCCGAGGGGATGATGGCATTGGCATCGGGCGAGGGACACCTTGCCATGACAAAGGCACAGCGCGCTGAAAAACTGCTCAAGCAACCGCAGTTGACCAACCTTTTGACCGCGCAGGCCGCTGAGATGACCGGCGACAAACGCACTGCCGAGGCGACATATAAAAAGTTGCTCGAAGATGACAAAACCCGTTTTGTTGGTGTGCGTGGGATCATGAAGCAAAAGCTGGAATCCGGCGATACGGACACGGCGATCAAGCTGGCGGAAAAGGCGTTCGCGCTGAAACCAAAGCATGAAGAAACCCAAGATGTGCTGCTGAAACTGCAAGCCGAAAAAGAAGACTGGAAAGGTGCCCGCGCCACGCTGGGTGCAAAGCTAAAGTCGGGCAGCCTGCCGCGTGATGTGCACAAACGCCGCGATGCCGTGCTTGCCCTGTCAGAGGCGCGTGATGTCATGGCTGACGGTAAGAACATCGAAGCCCGCGAGGCCGCGATCGAAGCAAACCGTCTGTCACCTGATCTGATCCCTGCTGCGATTATGGCTGCGCAAAGCTACATCGCGCAGGATAATGCGCGCTACGCGGCCCGTGTTCTGACAAAAACCTGGACGGCTAAACCGCATCCAGATCTGGCCGCCGCCTTTGCGGAAATCGCCCCGAATGAGGATGCGACTGCACGGCTAAAGCGGTTCAAGGCGCTGACAAAACAGCTGCCGGATCATCCAGAAACCAAAATGCTGCTGGCCGAATTGAATATCGCGGCTGAGGATTTCCCAGCTGCGAAACGTGCGCTGGGTGATTTGGTGGAAACCGATCCAACCGCCCGTAGCTTGACATTGATGGCCGCGGTTGAACGTGGACAGGGTGCTGATGATGTTGTTGTGCGCGGATGGCTGGCGCGTGCGTTGACTGCGCCACGTGGGCCGCAATGGCTATGTGGTAATTGTCAGCATATCCATCCTGCTTGGTCGCCGACCTGCGATAACTGCGCTTCATTTGATACGCTGTCATGGACCACGCCACCCGCGTCGGATGTGGCTATACCAGCCGGAACCGAGATGCTGCCACTGATTGTGGGACAAATCGCGGATCAATCCGAAGAAGTTGCCGACGTGGTCGAAGCGGAAGTCATCGAAAAGACTGACGACTAATTTCCCTGCACGGTCAGTAAGGTTTGCAAGGCGCGCGCGTCCATGGGGTGCGCGAGCCCGTAACCTTGTAGAATATCGCAGCCGATTGCTGTCGCGATCCGCGCGTGTTCTTCGGTTCCGATGCCTTTTGCAATGACCTCGGCATTTGACAGTTTGGCAATTTCAACAATCGTCGCCACGATCTTGCGCTGTGATTTGGATTTGGTGATTGGGGCGATCAAGGCGCGGTCAATCAGTGTGCCATCGCTATTGAACAACGGTTGCGGCACGCCCGTCGTCGGGTAGGGGCCAAGCTGGATCATGCGTTGGGATTTGCGTCGCTGTGCGCCAACACCGGCATGGCAAAGATCCGAAAACGGATGGCCGATGTGGTCTATACCGCCGTCAGGCAGCCGCTTGCGGCAGGCATCATTCATGAGGGTGACGAATCCCCCGACGTCGACCAAGATGGTCAGCGCATCTAGCGCGTCCAATACCGAAACCAACAGGTTCGGGGACGTCATGGGGGATTGCATATTCATTGCATCATCTCATGGCCTTAGCGCAGCTTAGATATTCCGCCCTAACAAGAGCTAAATATCACCGCGCATCATCCACTTGATTTGATGAAAAAGGGTTAACCGTTCACTAATCCCGCAGGGGGTCACGCAACGCCTGCGCAACGAACTTGAACTGTTTTTGCAACGGGTTGGACCGCCGCCAAACCATCCCGATGGTGCGCGACGGCGCTGTGCTCTCGAACCGCGCAAGGCTAACGGCGGCGGATCTTGTTTCGACTGCGACAGCCATTTCAGGCAGGAAGGTAACGCCCATACCCGCACCAACCATTTGCACCAAGGTGGATAGTGAACTGCCATCCAACCCATCCCAAGGGCGCGTGGATTGGATGTTGCAAAACGACAGCGCCTGATCGCGAAAACAATGCCCTTCTTCTAGCAGCAACAGCCGCAATTCCCGCAAGCTGTGGGCATCTGGTACGGGATCATTGGCCTCCGATTGCGGACGGATCAGAACGAAATCTTCTGTCATCAACGGGACCTCAACCAAGGCGGGATCATCCGCAGGCAGCGCAAGGATCGCCGCATCAAGATGCCCATCGCGCAGGTCTTGGGTCAGGCGCGGCGTCATGGATTCGCGGATTTGCAGGTCAAGGTCAGGGTGGCTTTGCCCCAATTGATTGATCATTTTGGGCAGCAGATAGGGCGCAACCGTCGGGATTACCCCAAGCCGCAACCGCCCGTTCATCTGGTCATGCGATGCGCGTGCCAGATCGGCCAGATCATCCGCAGCTTGCAAGATGTCCCGCGCCCGCGCCCCAAAGCTATGCCCGAATTGCGTCAGACTTACCCCGCGCGGTCCGCGTTCAAATACCGCGGTGCCTAAGATCAGTTCCAGTTCCTTGATCTGCATTGACAGGGCTGGTTGGCTGATCGCGCAGATGTCTGCGGCCCGCCCGAAATGGCCTGCTTTTGCCACCGCCTCAAAATAGCGCAACTGTTTTAGGGTGAATTCTGCCATAAGAAATTCTTATCGTGACTATCAGTAGATTCAACTTAAATCTATCGGACGGGTTTGTTAGGAACATTCCAGATTCACATTTTTATCGGGAGAAACGACATGGATGGTGCTTGGGAAAACAACGAAGACGCCCCAAAGAAATGCCCAGTTCTAGGCGGTGCGCACAAGCATAGCGCCAAGGGGACGACAGCGAACCAGCATTGGTGGCCGAACCAGCTTAGCCTCAAGATGCTGTCGACTAACACGCCTGACACCTCCCCGATGGGCTCTGATTTCGATTACGCCGAGGCATTCAAGACGCTTGATCTGGACGCGGTTAAGGCCGACCTGCACGCGCTGATGACCGATAGCCAAGATTGGTGGCCAGCGGATTATGGTCACTATGGCCCGTTTTTTATCCGTATGGCGTGGCACTCTGCCGGAACCTACCGTGTGGGCGATGGCCGTGGTGGTGCGGGTGCAGGCAACCTACGGTTTGCGCCACTGAATTCCTGGCCCGACAATGGCAACCTTGATAAAGCCCGCCGTCTGCTGTGGCCGATCAAGGCGAAATATGGTGCTGCACTGTCATGGGCTGATTTGATGATCCTGACAGGTAACGTAGCACTTGAATCCATGGGCTTTAAAACCTTTGGTTTCGCTGGTGGCCGCGCCGATATTTTCGAGCCTGAAGAAGACATCTATTGGGGTCCGGAAACTGAATGGCTGGCCGATGAGCGTTATACCGGCGATCGTGAGCTTGAGGGCGATTTGGGTGCCGTGCAGATGGGCCTGATCTATGTGAACCCAGAGGGGCCGAACGGCACGCCTGATCCGCTCGCCTCTGCCCGCGACATTCGCGAAACATTCGCGCGTATGGCGATGAACGACGAAGAAACCGTTGCATTGGCTGCGGGTGGTCACACCTTTGGTAAGGGCCATGGTGCGGCGTCCGCTGACGATTATGTCGGTGCCGAACCAGAGGGTGCAAGCATCGAAGAGCAGGGCTTTGGCTGGGCCAATTCCTACGAATCTGGCAAGGGTGAGCATACGATCACGTCGGGCCTCGAAGGTGCATGGACCAACAACCCGATCCAGTGGGACATGGGCTATTTCGATAACCTGATGAACCACGAATGGGAGCTGGGTACAGGCGCTGGCGGCGCGCATCAGTGGTATCCAAAGGGTGTTGATCCATCCGTTCCTGACGCGCATGTCGCGGGCAAGAAACACCTGCCAACCATGTTCACAGCTGATATCGCGCTAAAAGCTGATCCAGCCTACCGCGAAATTTCAGAGCGTTTCCACAAGAACCCTGATCAGTTCGCCGATGCATTCGCCCGTGCATGGCACAAGCTAACCCACCGCGACATGGGTCCGTATGAGCTAGGCCTAGGCAAGGATATTCCGGCGCAAGCGCAGCTATGGCAGGATCCGATCCCTGCGGTTGATCATGAACTGGTATCTGACGCTGATGTTGCCGACCTTAAGGGCAAGTTGCTGGATTGCGGTCTGTCGCTGTCCGAATTGGTCAACACCGCATGGGCGTCCGCGTCTACATTTCGTGGGTCCGACAAGCGCGGTGGTGCCAATGGCGCACGCGTCGCCTTGGCCCCGCAAAAGGATTGGGCCGTGAACCAACCTGCCGCCCTCGCTGATGCGCTGGGCAAGCTTGGTGCGGTACGTGCTGCGTTCAACGATGCAGGTGGTGCGCGGATCTCATTGGCTGACACAATCGTTCTGGGTGGTTTGGCTGCAGTTGAAAAGGCAGCCGCGGATGCGGGTCACGCCGTGACCGTGCCGTTTAACGCGGGCCGTATGGACGCGACGCAAGACCAGACCGATGTGACATCCGTCGCAGCGTTGGAACTAAAGGCTGATCCATTCCGCAACTATGCGCAATCCGGTCTGGTGCGTTCCACATCTGAAATGATGGTGGACCGTGCGCAGCTGATGACTCTGACTGCGCCAGAAATGACCGTATTGGTCGGTGGGATGCGTGTGCTGGGTGCTGGTGCGACGGATGCGGGTCAGTTCACGGATCGTGTGGGCGTGCTGTCCAACGATTTTTTCGTGAACCTGCTGGATATGGGCACCAAGTGGTCCAGGAACGGTGATACGTTTGAGGGTCGCGATGCGGATGGTCAGGTTAAATGGACCGCGACCGAGGTGGACCTGATCTTTGGCTCCAACTCTGTCCTGCGCGGTTTGGCCGAGGTTTACGCGGCTGATGATGCTGGCGGCAAGTTCGTGAACGACTTTGTCGCCGCATGGACAAAGGTCATGGAGCTTGATCGTTTCGACCTAAATTAAATAACAGATGGGCGGCGTGTCATGCGCCGCCCGACGACTACAAGATATTAAATATATCCCTGATCCGGCGATCCTGATCCGATGACAGATAGTCGGGATGATGTGACGCCAGCACCGATTTCGCCTTCACATTTGCACGATTCCATGCGGTCTTTGATCCGGCTTCCTCCCACGAGCGTGGTTGTTCGCGGTCGGCCATCTCGGGATAGTAATAATCACGTTCCATCGCGGCCAACGTCTGATCCGACCCAAGGAAATGTCCGTCGCCCAGCACGCTTGCAACGATTGATTCATAGCCAAGATTGTCATCCGTCACCTCAACCCCGCGCAGGGTGCGATAGGTCATCGCGTGCATGTCGTTGTCCAGAATGAACGCCTCAAAGCTGACGCCAAGCAGGGCCGCCATCATCCCGGAACTTTCGTAGATCAAATTGCCCCCCGCAAGCGCAGCGGCCAGCGACGTCATCCCCTTTTCCACGCCGTATTGCGCATCGATTGCCTTAGCGTCTGTCATAGATGCCGCAACGCCGGACGGCAGGCCCAGCCAGTTGGACAATTGCGCAGAGGCCGCGTTCATCAGCGTGGTTTCCCCACCGCCGCCCGCAAAGGCCCCGCTGCGCAAGTCGATCACCAGCGGCCAGTTGGAAAACACCATCGGAAAACCGGTGGCAATTGCGTTGACCATGACAAGACTAGCGAGCGTTTCGGCTAAGGATTGCGCAAGGAAACCTGCCAGCGTGGCAGGCGCCGTCGCCCCGGCTTGGGCGGCTGTGATGCAAGACATCGGGATGTTGTGTTGAATACATTTGTAGACAACATCAACCGCATCCTCGCCAAACCGCATCGGTGAAATCACAGGGCTGATGTGGGTTTTGACAAAGGGGCGCTGTGCAAATTTGCCCGCGCCACCGGCGGCAATATCGAACATCTGCACAATCGGTTCGACAGTCTCGGCCAAAGTGAACGCAGTCGCCACAGGTTTGGTCGTGTTTTTCATGAGCGCATAGGCGGTGTTCACATCCAGATCGATAATCTTTGGTACATTGGTGGCGATACAGCAGCGGGTGAACCACGCCACATTATCAAGCGTGTCTTGTAGTCGCGTGAAATCATGCAGGTCGGTTAGGGTGCTGGGGCGATACAGCCCGCTGTCGATATCGAGCGTGTTGACTGCTGCACCACCTGTGCCAAAATAGACCCTATTAGTACCAATTTCGATGGTGCGGTTGGGATCCCGGCCATGCAGGGGGAAGGTTTTGGCCGCCTTGTCGATCATATCTTCGACCAGTGATTTAGGAAATCCGATGCGCCCTTGTCCAAGGTCCGTCGCCCCGACAGCAATCAGATCGCGCCAAAGCCTGTCCGGCACTTCTCCCATCCCAAGATTGGACAACAGCCGCAGCGCAGTATCATAGATTTGTTGCATAGCAGTGTCTGATAGCGGCCGGTATTGCCCGCCAATTTGTCCGGCGGGTGCAGGGTTGGTTCTGGGCGGTGCTGTGCGCATGGCGACGCGCGCGCGCCTGCCGCCGGGTCGTTTGGGTGCATCTGTCATACTGCCATCGTCGGCGGCGCAGGGGCGTCTGGCAAGGAAAGTTACTGACATACACAAAATCTAAATGATAGATTTGAATATGGACCAAAATGATCCCCCATTCACATTTCGCGCGGTGCAGAACTTCGTTGCCGCAGTTGAGGCACAATCGGTCACCCGCGCGGCGCATAGACTTGGCACAAGCCCATCCTCAGTTTCGCAACAATTGTCTGCGTTAGAGACTGCTTTGGGCACCCGCCTGATTGAGCGGTCCGCGCGCCAGTTTCGCCTGACCCGCGCAGGGGCGTTGTTCTTGGAACCGGCCAAGGTATTGCTTGATGATGTCGGTGCCGCCAAGGCGCGGTTGGTTTTGGCGGACCAAGCGCCGCCATTGTCCCTGCGCATCGCATCGTTGGAAGAGTTGGACGCAACAGTCACCTCTCCCTGGCTGGTGAAGCTGACAGATCGGTTCCCCAAGGCGGCGCTATCCCTGATCAGTGGGGCGAGCCACGAAAATCACGATGCGTTATCATCGCGGGCGGTGGATATGACGTTGGCCGTGGATACGGTGGCCAAGGTCGATTGGGTTGAACGGCATCCAATTTTGCGCGATCCGTTTATCCTTGTGTCTGCGGGTGAGTTTGATCTCGAAAGCCCAATGATCCGTTATCAACTTGATCTGCCAATTGGTCGCCAGATTGAGGCACATCTGCGCCGCGCCGGTCCAGCGCCCGCCCGTGGGTTTGCGTTTTCCACCAACCAAGCCCTGTTTGCGATGACGGCGGAACTGGGCGGTTGGGCGATTACCACTGCGCTGGCCTATCTCGGGACGCCGCTTGCGCGTGAGCTGGTTACGGCGCGACCTCTGCAAATCCCCCGGTTCTCGCGGCAGTTGGAACTGCACGCACGCGCCGGAGCATTGGGTGACCTGCCAAGGATCATTGCGGGTGATTTACGCGGCTGTATCGCGGACCGGATTATTCCTCAGGCACAAGATAGGCTGGGGTTTCTCGGCGACGACATGCAGATCATTCAGAATTTGTGAAACTATGATTTCGTATAGTTTGGGTGGATTGCCTGAAGGCTCCCGATCTGCTCGGATACCGCAAAACGGAGGCTCACCATGAAAACCCAAACACGTGCTGTCGTTATCGGCGGCGGCATTGCCGGATGTTCCACGCTGTATCATCTGACCCAAGAAGGCTGGACCGATATCGTGTTGGTCGAACGTGATGAGCTGACATCGGGGACCACTTGGCATTCGGCGGCGCAGGTCACCAACTTTGGCATGAACCAGACGATGGTCGGTTTAAAATCCCACTCGATCAAACTATACCAAGAGCTGCGCGATGATCCTGATTATCCGGTGCAGTATAACCATGGTGACGGGGGTATCCGACTTGCCAATACGGAGGCACAGATGGATGGCTACCGCCATTTTTCATCCATGGCGCGGGGCATGGATGTGGAGTTTGAAGTCATTGATGCGGCCGAATGCGCCCGCCGCCATCCGCTAATTTCCACCGACAATCTGGTTGGCGGTCTATGGGATGGCAACGATGGTGACATCGATCCCGCTTCGCTTTGTCAGGCGCTGGCCCGCCGTGCGCGCAAAGCTGGCGCGGAGGTTTATCGCAACACGCCCGTAACGGGTCTAACACAGCATAAGGATGACACTTGGACCGTGCATACCGAACACGGTGACATTGATTGTGAGGTCGTGATCAACGCCTGCGGTTACCGCGTGAACGAGGTGGGCGCGATGATGGGTGTGCACCATCCCGTCATGTCGATGGAGCACCAGTATTTCGTGACCGAAGACATCAAGGGCATCGTGGACGCAGGCCACCGGATGCCACTGCTGCGTTGCCCCATCAGTGACTATTACTGCCGGCAGGAAAAACAAGGTCTCTTGCTGGGGTTTTACGAACAAGATTGCCGTACTTGGGGCATGGACGGGATTGATCCGAAATTTACAAACGACCTGTGTCCTAATGATCTGGACCGTATTACAGATGTGCTTGAGGGGGCGTTTGACCGGATGCCTGCCCTGATGGACGTCGGCATCAAGAACGTGGTGAACGGGCCGATTACCTACACCATCGACGGCGCACCGCTGGTCGGTCCGATCCCGGGCAAACGCAATGCGTTTTGCATCATTGGCCTGCGTGCAGGTCTAGGCGAGGGCGGCGGGCATGGCTGGATGCTCGCCCAGCAAATCGTTCATGGCGAGGCGTGTTATGACACATGGTGCATCGACCCCCGCCGCTTTGCCGGGCACACAAATGTGGAGCTGACGGCGCTTAAGGCGATTGAGGATTATCAAAACGAATTCCGCTTTCATTTCCCAAACGAACACCGCCCCGCGGGACGCAATGCCAAGACCACGCCGCTGACCCCAGTGCTGGCCGCAGAGGGCGCGCAGTTTACCCTCGTGAATGGGTGGGAGCGGATGGAATACATCAAACCCGCGCCCGATTTTCATGCGACCCATACATTCCGGTTTGACGAAAGCTTTGACCGCGTTGCCGCAGATGTGAAGGCCGTGCAAACGGACGTCGCCTTGGCCGAGGTCAACGGCTTTAACCGATTTGAGATTACGGGTGCCGATGCGCATGATTTCCTTGACCGGATGATCTGTGGTCGGTTGCCGCGCAAGGTGGGGCGCGTCGGGTTGGCGTATCTGCTGAACGACCACGGGAACATCAAGGCAGAGGCGACCATTGCCAATATCCCCGCGTCCGACCGCGGCCCTGATCGCATCTGGTACGGTTCTGCCGCGGCTGCGGAACTGTATGATATGGACTGGCTGCAGTTGCATATCGGAGATGCGGATGTGCAGATTAGGTCGCTGACAAATGATCAGACGATCCTTGTGTTGGCGGGGCCGCGTGCGCGCGAGATTATGCAAAAGGTCAGCCGCGCTGATTGGTCGAAGGAGGCGTTCCCTTGGCTGTCAGTGCGTGAATGTTTCATCGGCTTTGCGCCCGCCACTGTGATGTCCGTCAGCTTCTCTGGCGAGATGGCGTATGAGATTCACGTGCCAAATCAGTGTCTATATAACGCCTATCTGACATTACGTGACGCAGGAGTGGGTCATTTTTTCGGGGCCAGCGCGATTGAATCCATGCGCATGGAAAAAGGGTATCTGCATTGGAAGGCGGACCTGATCACCGAATTTGATCCGTTTGAAACAGGCGTTGGGCGGTTCGTGAATATGGACAAACCTGATTTTGTTGGCAAGGCCGCCTTGGCCCAGCGGATCGCGGATGGTCCCCGCAAGACCCGCGTGACGCTTGTCTTGGACAGCACCGATGCGCCCGCCCGCGGTGGTGCATCCGTGATGCAGGATGGCCGCGTTGTTGGCACGATCTCGTCCGGCGATTGGGGGCACCGCGTGGAGCAAAATCTGGCCTACGCCTTTGTTGATCCCAACCTACAGGGACAAATCACGGTCGATATCTTGGGTGAACTGGTCCCGGCGCTGGTCATTCCAGACGGGCCATACGACCCCGAGAATACATTAGTGCGGGCGTAATTTAGACCGACGGAAACCAGACCGCCCTGCGTTAAAGAGTGGGCGGGCGCGAAAACCGCACTAATTCACTCACCAAAGGGGAACGAACATGCGGTTTTTACGAAGAAGTCTTGTGGGTTTATTCCTGATGGCTGTGACGCTTGCGTTATTGGGTGTCGCTGGTTCGATGGTCTATGACGCTGTTCGCGCCCAGATGGACGAGGATCCGCGCAACAGGCCCGCACGTGAACGGGTGCTGACGGTCAACGCCGTGCTTGTATCTGTGACTAACATCACACCGCAACTCACCGTGTTTGGCGAATTGCGGGCGATCCGCACGTTGGATGTGCGTCCCTCAACCGGTGGCAAGGTTGTTGAGGTGGCGGCCAATTTTCTGGACGGTGGGGCCGTTACGGCGGGGGATGTTCTGTTGCGGATTGATCCAACAGACGCACAGACCGCCTTGGCCCGCGTCCGCGCCGATCTCAGCGATGCCGAAGCCGAATTGCGCGAGGCGACGCGTGGTTTAACCCTTGCCCAAGATGAACTTGCCATTGCATCTGAACAGGCGCGTCTGCGACAGGCATCTTTAACCCGTCAACGTGATTTGGCCGAGCGCGGCGTTGGCACCGCAGCAGCGGTCGAGGCGGCAGAGCTTGCCGTATCGTCGGCCAATCAGGCCACACTTGCGCGGCGTCAATCCATTGCACAGGCCGAGGCGCGGTTGGACCAAGCCATGTCGCGCAAGGACCGGTTGGCCATTGATCTGGCCGAGGCAGATCGCGCCGTGGCCGATACAACAGTGACCGCGACGTTTGATGGCATCCTGTCCAAGGTGTCCCTTGTCGAAGGCGGGCGCGTATCGTCCAATGAGCTCGTAGCGCAATTGATTGACCCAGCCGAGCTTGAGGTCGCATTTCGCGTGTCCACCGCACAATATGCCCGTCTATTGGATGATGCGGGCAATCTGATCAGATCCGACGCTACGGTGGCGCTGGATGTGCTGGGTGTCGATCTATCGACCAAGGCCACGATCAGCCGCGAAAGCGCGTCTGTCGCACAAGGGCAAACAGGGCGATTGATCTTTGCCCGGCTTGAGGCAACGCGCGGCTTTCGGCCTGGTGATTTCGTCACGCTTACCGTGGCCGAACCCGCGTTAAACCGCGTCGCCCTTTTGCCTGCGACGGCTGTAGGTGTTGATAATACAGTTCTGGTGATCGACAGCGAAAACCGCCTAAGCGAGGCGGAGGTCACGGTGCTGCGGCGGCAAGCGGATGAAGTGATCGTGCGCGCTCGTGGGCTGAACGGGACAGAGGTTGTCGCCCAGCGGTCCCCCATTTTGGGCGCAGGGATTAAGGTGAACCCACTGCGTCGATCCGATGATGGTGTAATCGTTGTGGAAGCCCCCGAGATGGTCGCGCTGACGCCGGAAAAACGCGCCGAACTCACTGCGCGGATTGAGGGCAACAGCCGCATCCCCACCGCTGCGAAACAGCGCATCCTTGCCCAGCTTGAGGCGGATGAAATACCCGCCGACTTGATGGCGCGGCTGGAAGGGCGGGGGGGCTAAACCATGCGCCAGATTGCTGGATCACAGGGGCTTTTGTCCTACTTCGCGCGCCACAAAACAGCAGCAAACCTGCTGTTGGTGGTATTGATTGTTGCGGGCATTGCGGCGTTCCCACGGATGCGCGCGCAATTCTTTCCTGATGTGATTATCGACAGCGTGTCGGTGTCCGTCGCATGGGATGGTGCAGGCGCCGAGGATGTGGACCGCGCAATCGTGCAAGTGCTTGATCCTGTGCTGCTTGGCCTTTCCGGTGTCACCGATAGCACGGCGACGTCCAGCGAAGGACGCGCAAGCATTCGTATGGAATTTGAACCTGGCTGGGATATGGCGCGTGCCACTGATGACGTGCAACAGGCCGTTGACGGTATTCGCAATCTACCCGCCGGCGCCGAGGACCCAGAGGTCAGGCGCGGGCGCTGGTCTGATCGTGTGACCGATGTTGTGATCACTGGCCCTGTGGGTGTTGATCAGCTGGCGCGCTACGCAGATGAGATGATCGTGCGACTGTTTGCGGCTGGCGTGACGCAAACCACCGTGCGCGGTGTCGCCGCGACCGAAACGATTGTTGAGGTGCGATCTCTGTCGCTTATTGAAAATGATGTCACGATGGCGCAAATTGCCGCCGCCATCAGCGCAGAGGCGGATGCAAATCCCGCCGGTGATGTGGCCGGTACGTCGCGGGTACGGACCGGCACGCCCAAACGCACCGCCGAGGAGATTGCGTCAATTATCCTGCGCACAAATGATGATAATTCCGTTCTAACCATCGGTGATGTTGCGGGGATCGAGGTCGGCGGTGTCGACCGTGACCGTGCCTATTTCGTTGGTGGCGACAGCGCGATTTCGATTCGCGTGGATCGGTCTGATCGGGGCGATGCGATTGATCTTCAGGAACGTGTGCAAGAGGTGGCGGATACGCTTGAGCTGACGTTGCCTGCGGGTGTGTCCGTTGACCTGATCCGCACGCGGGCAGAGTTGATCACAGGCCGCTTGAACATCTTGCTGGAAAACGGGTTGATGGGGCTTGGCCTTGTGCTGGGGCTATTGTTTTTGTTCCTGAACGCACGCACCGCCCTTTGGGTGGCGGCGGGTATTCCTGTTGCGATGCTGGCGGCCATTGCGCTGATGTATCTGGCGGGTCTGACGATCAACATGATCTCGCTTTTTGCGCTGATTATCACGCTGGGTATTGTGGTGGACGACGCGATTGTCGTGGGCGAACACGCCGATTACCGTGCGCGCACATTGGGTGAAGATCCGGTGACTGCTGCTGAAAATGCCGCTAAACGTATGTTTAGCCCTGTGTTTTCTGCTACGCTGACGACGATTATCGCGTTCTTTGGCCTTGTGGCGATCGGGGGACGTTTCGGCAGTTTGATTGCCGATATTCCGTTTACCGTGATCGTCGTGCTGGCAGCCAGCCTTGTGGAATGTTTCCTGATCTTGCCGCGGCACATGGCCCACGCTGTTGCCCACAGCGCCAAGGACCACTGGTATGATGCGCCTAGCCGGTTTGTGAACCGCGGGTTTGAGTGGGTGCGTGACAGGTTGTTCCGGCGGTTCACCGCATTTGTGATCTGGGCCCGCTATCCGGTTGTTGCTGCCGCATTCATTGCGTTGGCCAGTCAGGCGGTTTTGTTCATCAACGGCGATGTTACATGGCGGTTTTTTAATTCGCCCGAGCAGGGGTCGGTTAGCGGCAATTTCGCCATGACCAGCGGTGCCACCCGCGAAGACACGCTTGAGATGATGCGCGAAATGCAACGCGCGACAGAGGCGCTTGGCGAAGACTACGCCGAACGCTACGGCACCAACCCCCTTGCCTTTGTCATGGCCGAGGTGGGCGGCAACGCGGGCCGCGGTATTGCGGGATCGGACACCAAGGAATCGTTCCAGCTTGGCGCGATTTCTATTGAGTTGATCGACGCGGATTTACGTCCCTATTCCAGCTTTGCATTTGTCGGCGAATTGCAGGACACGGTGGTTAAACACCCGCTGGCCGAAACCATCAGTTTCCGGTCATGGGGCCGTGGTCCGGGCGGGGATGCGCTGGACGTGCAGATATCGGGCGCTGGGCCTGAAACACTCAAAGCCGCGGCAGAGGCATTGAAAACCCAAGTTGCCCAATTCCCAGAGGTTTCCGCAGTCGAAGACAACCTTGCCTATGACAAGGAAGAACTGATCTTGGAACTGACCCCGCAAGGTCAGGCGCTTGGCTTCACGATTGACGGGCTTGGTTCAACGCTGCGCAACCGCCTTGGTGGGATCGAGGCCGCGACTTATCCCGAAGGTCCGCGATCAGCGACGATCAGGGTCGAATTGCCGACTGGAGAGCTGACAGCCGATTTCCTTGACCGGACACAGATGCGTGCAGATGGCGGGATTTACGTGCCGCTGGCTGACATCGTATCCGTCGAACGGCGCACGGGGTTCTCGACCATCCGGCGCGAGAATGGTGTGCAGCTAATCTCAGTAACGGGCGCCGTGTCAGAGGATGACCCCGCCCGCGCCGCCGAAGTGATGGAACAGATCGAAGAAGAGATCATTCCTGTCATTGAGGCCGCTCAAGGCGTGCAAATGACCATGTCGGGCCTGTCCGAACAATCGGACCGGTTCCTGAACGATGCACGCGACGGATTTATCCTGTGCCTTGTGGGGATATTCCTGACGCTGGCTTGGATTTTCTCAAGTTGGACGCGCCCGCTGGTGGTCATGGCGATTATTCCATTCGGCCTCGTGGGGACGATATACGGACACTATGTCTGGGACGTCCCGCTAAGCATCTTTACCGTGGTTGGGTTGATCGGGATGGTGGGGATCATCATCAACGATTCCATCGTGCTGGTGACAACCATCGACGACTATGCAGAGGAACGGGGGCTGATCCCTGCAATCATTGACGGCACAGCAGACCGCTTGCGGCCCGTAATGTTGACGACCCTGACGACTGTGCTGGGCCTTGCGCCATTGCTATACGAAGGGTCTAGTCAGGCGCAGTTTCTGAAACCGACTGTTATCACCCTGTCCTATGGGCTGGGTTTCGGGATGGTGTTGGTGTTGATGATCGTACCCGCCCTGATCGCGATGCAATCAGATGTCGCGAAACAAGCGGCGGCGGCGCGGCGTGCCTTGGCCGCCCCACGTCAAAGCCGGCTTGTCGGGGTGTCCACAACCATTGCGGCCATCGGCATCGTCGGCCTGTTTGTTGCGACCGTCGGGGCGCAGGTCGTCACGGGTGCGCCGTTGTTGCAGGTTGATGGTGTGACGGGATTGCTCCCGCTCGCTGGGCTGTTCATTGCGGGGGTCGCCGCATTGTTATTGGCGGTGTTCGTGGTGTTCACGATTGTGATGCGCTTGCAGTCAACGATTTCTCAAAATCCGTAAGCGCAGTGCGTAGCTGATCAATCGCCGGCATGACGCGGCGGGGCCCGCAAGGACATGGAGCAAAGCATCGTTGGCAAAGTCATGTTGATCGAGGATGAGGCCATTATCGCGGCCGATCTGTCGGAAATCGCGTCCGGCCTTGGCCACACTGTCACCGGCATCGCCCGCACCCGCACCGAAGCCGTAGCACTTGGCAATGATGACCGCCCTGATCTGATCCTTGCTGATATTCAGCTGGCCGATAATTCGTCCGGTATTGATGCGGTCAATGATCTGTTGGGCCAAATCGGCGATGTGCCAGTGATCTTTATCACCGCCTTCCCAGAACGGCTTTTGACAGGTGACCGGCCAGAGCCCGCGTTTCTGATTTCCAAACCATATAAAGAAGAACAGGTGATTTCTGCCATCAGTCAGGCGATGTTCTTTGCCTCGACTGAGACATTGTTGGGCTAATAAATAGCGGCCCCGCCGGCTTGGCGGAGCCATTACCACCTGACTGCATCCAAATGCATACGATACGAAACATTTGCCTGTGAATTTGCGGTATGTGAACGCAACTCAGCCTGTGAATGTCGTATTTGCGCTGTCTTGCGTGTCGCTGCCCGTTAAAACGGGTCCCAACGCAATGCGAAGGGACGCAGACAATGGCACTTGATGAACGCAAAGGTGTTTGGAAATCCGGTAAGGGCAAGGGCCGTCATACGCCCAAGGGCCGTCAGCTTGACGATGCGGCCATGGCCGAGGTTCAGGCGCTGATCGGGCATATGCCTGTGCGCCGTGATTTACTGATCGAATATCTGCATCTGATCCAAGACGCGCACCGTTGTCTGTCCGCTGCGCATATGCGCGCACTGGCCGAATTCCTGCGCGTTGGTCAAGCCGAGGTTTATGAGGTCGCAACCTTTTACGCCCACTTTGATATCGTCAAAGAAGGCGAAGCCGTTCCCCCCGCATTGACCATCCGCGTATGTGACAGCCTGTCATGCGAATTGGCTGGTGCCGAGGCGCTGCAAAAGGCGCTTGAGGATGGTCTGGACGCCAATGAGGTCCGCGTGTTGCGCGCGCCCTGCATGGGTCGCTGTGACACCGCCCCTGTGCTGGAATTGGGCCACACCCACATCGACAACGCGACCGTGGAAAAGGTCGAGGCCGCGATTGCCGCTGGCGATACCCACGCGCATATTCCTGACTATCAAGGCATGGATGCCTATGTCGCGGACGGTGGCTATGCCGAGCTGAAATCCCTGCGGGCTGATGGCAACTGGGAAGACGTGCAAGCCAAGATCAAGGAAAGCGGTCTGCGCGGTCTTGGCGGTGCTGGTTTCCCGTCTGGCACCAAATGGGGCTTTGTCCGTGGGAACGAAGGAACTCGCTATCTCGCAGTGAACGGGGACGAGGGCGAGCCGGGCACATTCAAGGACCGCTATTACCTCGAACGCACGCCGCATCTGTTCCTTGAGGGGATGCTGATCGCCGCGTGGGCGGTTGAGGCTGACACCTGCTTTATCTACATGCGCGACGAATATCCGGCTGTGCTGCATATTCTTGCAAAAGAGATCGAATCGCTTGAGGCGGCTGGTATCGTTGAAAAAGGTTACATCGATCTGCGCCGCGGTGCTGGCGCCTACATCTGCGGCGAAGAATCCGCGATGATTGAGTCTATCGAAGGTAAGCGCGGTATCCCGCGTCACCGCCCACCATTTGTGGCGCAGGTTGGCGTCTTCGGTAAGCCAACCCTCGTGCATAACGTCGAAACCCTGTTGTGGGTCGCACGTGTTTGCCGTGAAGGGCCAGAGGTTCTGAATGCGGTCGAACATAATGGTCGCAAAGGTTTGCGTAGCTATTCCGTGTCCGGTCGCGTGCAGAACGCGGGCGTTTACCTGTTACCCGCTGGGTCCACGATCATGGATGTGATCGACGCCGCTGGCGGCATGGCCGACGGTCACGTGTTCAAGGCCTATCAACCTGGTGGCCCGTCCTCTGGCTTGTTGCCTGCGTCCATGAACGACATCCCGCTCGATTTCGACACGCTGCAACCACACGGCACCTTCATCGGATCGGCGGCGGTTGTTGTCCTATCGGAGGCTGACAGCGCGCGTGATGCGGCGCTGAACATGCTGCGGTTCTTTGAGGACGAAAGCTGTGGCCAGTGCACGCCGTGCCGTGTCGGCTGTGAAAAAGCGGTCAAACTGATGCAGGCCGATACATGGGATCAATCCCTGCTGACCGACCTGACGACCGCGATGGTTGACGCGTCAATCTGCGGCCTCGGCCAAGCGGCCCCGAACCCGATTAAGATGGTTATGACCCACTTTAAGGATGAAATCTAATGTCCGATAAAATTACATTCACCCTTGATGGGAACACGGTCGAAGCCGACGCTGGCATGACAATTTGGGAGGTCGCAAATGGTCGCGGCCTGATCATCCCGCACCTGTGCCACAAGCCCGAGCCCGGCTACCGGTCCGACGGCAACTGCCGCGCCTGTATGGTGTCGATCGAGGGCGAGCGTACCTTGGCCGCGTCCTGTATCCGGGAACCGTCCGAGGGCATGGTGGTCACCACCGATCAGCCGCGCGAAGTGCAAGCGCGCAAGATGGTCATGGAAATGCTGGTTGCTGACCAACCAGAGCAGGACATGGCCCACGATAAATCATCCCACATGTGGGATATGGCTGTTAAACAGGGTGTTTCTGAAAGCCGCTTTCCAACTATGGATGCGGATCATGTGCCTTTGTTAGACTCTTCTCACGTCGCGATGTCCGTGAACTTGGATGCGTGTATCCAGTGTGGTTTGTGCGTGCGCGCGTGCCGTGAAGTGCAGGTTAACGATGTGATCGGCATGGCCGGTCGCGGCCACAACGCATACCCCGTGTTCGACATGGATGACCCGATGGGCGACAGCTCTTGTGTGGCGTGCGGCGAATGTGTGCAGGCCTGTCCGACGGGTGCTTTGATGCCTGCGACTGTCACAGACGAGAACCAAGTCGGCGACAGCGCGGATTTCGATAGCGAAGTACAATCAGTTTGCCCGTTCTGTGGCGTCGGCTGTCAGATCAGCCTCAAGGTCAAAGACAACAAGGTAAAATTCGTTGAGGGCATCAACGGCCCCGCGAACGAAGGACGCCTCTGCGTCAAAGGCCGCTTTGGCTTTGATTACATCCACCACGAACACCGCCTGACCAAACCCCTGATCCGCCGCGACGATGCACCGGCAAAGGGGCTGAACGTCGATCCGGGCAACTGGCAAGAATTCTTTCGTGAGGCGTCATGGGACGAAGCGTTGGACTTTGCGGCTGGCGGATTGCTGGACCTGAAAAAGGACAAGGGCGGCGCATCTGTTGCGGGCTTTGGTTCTGCCAAATGTACCAACGAAGAGGCGTATTTGTTCCAGAAGATGATCCGCCAAGGCTTTGGCCATAACAACGTCGACCACTGTACCCGTCTGTGCCACGCATCATCCGTGGCCGCCTTGATGGAGAACGTAGGTTCGGGCGCTGTGACGGCGACCTTCAACGAGATTGAGAATGCTGACGTTGCTATCGTCATCGGTGCGAACCCTGTTGAAAACCACCCCGTTGCGGCGACCTATTTCAAGCAGTTCACCAAACGCGGTGGCAAGCTGATCGTCATGGATCCGCGCGGCGTTGGCCTGCGCAAATTCGCGTCCCACATGCTGCAATTCCGCCCCGGTGCGGACGTGTCCATGCTGAACGCGATCTGTAACGTGATCGTCGAAGAAGGTTTGTACGACGAGACGTATATCAGTCAGTTCACCGAGAACTGGGAGGCCGAGAAGAAGCACCTTGCTGATTTCACGCCCGAGAAAATGTCCAAGATTTGCGGTATTGAACCCGATGTTCTGCGCGATGTGGCCCGCACCTTTGCGAATGCCAAGGCGGGCATGATTTTCTGGGGCATGGGTGTGTCACAACACATCCACGGTACCGATAACTCGCGCTGTTTGATCAGCCTTGCGCTGATGACGGGGAATGTCGGTCGCTCTGGCACTGGCCTGCACCCGCTGCGCGGTCAGAACAACGTGCAAGGCGCGTCTGATGCGGGCCTCATCCCGATGTTCTTGCCCGATATGCAGACCGTCACCGACGAAGGGGTGCGCAATGCGTTCGCCGATGTCTGGGCGCGTGACGCTGGCGTGAACGAGGCACTAGATCCTAACAAGGGTCTTACCGTCACGGAAATCATGGATGCAGTTCATGATGGCGATATTCATGGGATGTATATCCTTGGTGAAAACCCCGCCATGTCCGACCCTGATGTGGAACATGCACGTGTTGCGTTGGCAAAGCTAAGCCACCTGATTGTGCAGGATATCTTTATCACCGAGACAGCGAACTATGCTGACGTGATCTTGCCTGCGTCCGCTTTTGCGGAAAAATCCGGCACCGTGACTAACACCAACCGTCAGGTCCAGATGGGCCGCCCTGCTGTGTCGCCCCCCGGTGACGCAAAAGAGGATTGGTGGATCGAGGTTGAGCTGGCGAAACGTCTTGGCCTTGGTTGGTCCTATTCCCATCCGTCACAGGTGTTTGCCGAAATGGGCGAGCTGATGAAGTCGTTTAACAATATCACGTGGGATCGTTTGGAGAATGTGAATGCGGTGACTTATCCGTCGCTAACGCCCGATGATCCGGGCCAGCCGATCGTATTCTCGGATGGGTTCCCGCGTGCAGACAAGCGCGCGAAATTCACCCCTGCGGATGTGATCGCACCTGATGAGGCGCCTGATGCCGACTACCCGATGATCCTGACCACAGGTCGTCAGCTGGAACACTGGCACACAGGGTCCATGACCCGTCGTTCCAAGGTTCTGGACGGGCTAGAGCCTGAGGCGAATTGTTCACTGCACCCAAGCACATTGCGCAAACTGGGCGTTGAGGCTGGTGGTCACATCCGGCTGTCCACACGCCGCGGCACGATTGTGATCATGGCACGCGAAGACCGCGCTGTGGCCCCTGACATGGTGTTCCTACCGTTCGCCTATGTCGAGGCGGCGGCGAACATTCTGACCAACCCTGCGGTTGATCCATACGGGAAGATTCCTGAATTCAAATTCTCTGCCGTGAAGGTCGAGAAGTTCGAAGGACAGGTCGCCGCCGAATGAAAGACCCACGTCTGATTGACGGTGTTGCCGTCAAGAACGAGATACTGGCAGAGGTGCGCGCCTATACGGGTGCGCATCCGAATATCCCTGCATTAGTCTCTATTTTGATTGGGGATCAGCCGGAATCGGCGGTCTATGTACGCAATCAAAAACGGACCGCGGACAAGGCGGATATCCCGTTTGATGAACAGATCTGGCCCGCGGACATCACCCAAGAAGATTGCAAGAAACGTATCATTGCGATGAATGATGATCCGGCTGTTCTGGGTGTGATCCTGCAACGTCCGGTACCTGATCATATTAATGTGCGCTCCCTGCAATCAGCGATCCATCCGCTCAAGGACGTGGAGGGGATGAACCCCGCGTCTATCGGCAACATCGTTTATTCGGACGTGGCGCTTGCACCCTGTACGGCTGCCGCGTCGGTGGAGCTGATCAAGCGTACTGGCTTGCCCATGCAAGGACTAGAGGTTGTGATGATCGGCCATTCCGAAATCGTTGGCAAACCCGCCGCCATGATGTTGATGGCCGAAGGTGCGACCGTGACCGTGTGTCACCATATGACGCGGTCCGTGGCCATGCATTCGCGCCGCGCGGACGTGGTTGTGGTGGCTGTGGGCAAGGCGTATCTGATCGGTGCCGATATGATCAAACCCGGTGCCGTGGTGATTGATATCGGGATCAACCAGATCGACACGCCGGATGGGTCGAAAATTGTCGGGGATGTCGACACGGATGCGGTGATTGAGATTGCGGGTTGGGTCACACCCGTGCCTGGCGGTGTTGGTCCTGTGACAGTGTCTATTTTGATGCGAAACGCGGTTGTTGCACATGAACGCCAGATTGCAGCAGGTTGGCTTTGACGCCAAGCGCGGCTAGGATTTGAACATACTAAGGGAGTGGTCGGAATGATCGAACGTATTGGGGCCGGTGTCCGGTCATCACGGATCGTTAAGCACAATGGCGTGGCGTATATTACGGGTCAGGTGGCTGAGGGTGATACCATCCAAGAGCAGGTGCAAACGTGTCTGGATAAGATCGACGCGCTTTTGATCGAGGCGGGATCAAGCCGCGAAAAGATGTTACGCGTCACGATCTGGCTGGCGGACATGGCGGATTTTGCAGGGCTCAATGAAGTGTGGAATGCTTGGGTTCCAGAAGGCCATGCGCCTGCGCGTGCCTGTGGCGAGGCCAAATTGGCGCGTGATATTCTGAAGGTCGAATTCATCGTTGATGCGGCCTACGATTAGGATCGTCGCAGTGCCTGCGCCGATCCGCCGGGGCGCTGCCCCGGACCCTGGGGTATTTTGAAAAAAGCGAGGGACGTGATGCGTGATTATCTTGATCTTGAGCAGTTCCCGATTGATCGGCCGGATTGTGATGCCTATGCGGCGCTTGTCTCGCGGTGTCAGGGGGATTTGGCGGCTGGCGGCATGTTCAACTTGGACGAGTTTTTGCGGGTGGAACATGCGCAGGCAGAGGCTGTTGCACATACCCCTAAAATGGACAGCGAGAGCTTTAATCACGCGCGCGACCACAATGTCTATTTTCTGAAATCGGTACCGGGTTTGGCGGATGATCATCCCGCCCTTCAGCGGTTCGAGACGTCCAATAATACCCTTTGTTCGGATCAGTTGCAGGGGTCAATCGTTCAACAAATCTACGACTGGCCGCCACTTCAGGCGTTCATTGCGCAGGTAATGGGTAAAGACGTGCTTTACCCCATGGCAGATCCCTTGGCTGCGTTCAACGTGATGCGGTATCAGGACGGGCAGGCGCTGAATTGGCATTTTGACCGGTCGGAATTTACCGTGACCCTGTTGTTGCAGGCCCCTAAGGAAGGTGGCGTGTTTGAATATCGCACCGATTTGCGCAGCGCGGACGACCCCAATTATGATGGGGTTGCCGCCCTTTTGTCGGGGAACGATCCGCAGATGCAGCAGATGAATGTGGCACCCGGTACGCTGAATGTATTTCGCGGTGTGAATACTCCGCATCGGGTGACGCCTGTTGTTGGCGATAGGGCGCGCATGATTGCCGTTTTAACATATTATGAGCAGCCCGGTGCGATGTTCACGCCGACAGAGCAACGCGGGTTCTATGGCCGCACGGCGGATGCAAAATGAAGCAGGACGATCATATTCATATCGGTTTCCTGATTTTCCCCGGTTTTCCGATGTCGTGTCTA
The DNA here is from genome assembly GCA_029250945.1 of Yoonia sp. GTDB lineage: Bacteria > Pseudomonadota > Alphaproteobacteria > Rhodobacterales > Rhodobacteraceae > Yoonia. The sequence goes on along the minus strand of JAQXEG010000044.1, from coordinate 69,594 downwards.
ACCTCTATGATTGAACCGCTGCGTGCTGCGAATGAAATTACGGGCACTGATACATTTGCATGGACGCTGATTTCCGAGACGGGCGCAAAAACAAGCGCGAGCGCGCATGTCGCATTTGAGCCGGACCTCGCGTTGGATGCCGTTGATCAAATCGACCAAATCTACCTGCTATCGGGTCCATCAAGCACATTTGACGCCCCCCAATCGGCCAATGGCAAACTGCGCAAACTGGCTCGCCATGGGGCGATGATCGGCGCGGTTAGTGGCGGGATTTTTCCCTTGGCCCGTGCAGGCTTGTTGGCGGCGCATAAGACGTCGGTGCATTGGTGCTATGCCGCCGCGTTTGAGGCTGAGTTCCCAAAAATTGCTGCCACGGATGAGGTGATCTCACGCGATCGTTTGACCACTACGGTTTCGGGCGCGGCGGCGGCGTTTGATTTGTCGTTGCATCTGATTTCGGACATCCTTGGCGATGATATCGCGACCGAGGTGGCTTGTTGGTTCCAGCATCCGCTGGTGCGCGGGCAGGGTGTCAGCCAGCGTGTGCCATCTGCAGGTGGCGCCAGCACAGATGACATGTTGCCCCCCATTGTCCGCGATGCCATTGGCATGTTCGCCGATCACATTGATGACCCGATCAATGTCGGTGACGTCGCCGAGGCGATTGGCGTTTCCGTGCGGCAAGTGGAACGCATGTTCAAAAAGTCGACGGGCAAAAGCCCGCTGCATTACTATCGCTCAATGCGGATGAAAGCGGCGCGCCAGCTGGTACTGTATTCCAATGATAGTATCTCGCAGATCGCATTTGCGGTTGGCTATGCATCCACGACCCCGATGATCCAGAACTACGAAGAAGAGTTTGGCGTGCGCCCCACAGAGGATCGCGCCAAGATCAATTTGTTCCGTGTGGAGGAAAACGGGATTGTGCCGCCCGCCTAGGCAACCGAATGTGCAGCCCCGTTAAGGGCGTGATGCAGCGATCCGGCAGAGGCCCTTGGTCCCAATATGCGCACATGATCGGCCCCATTCTGGCGAATGACGAAACATGACAGGTGATGGATCACGGTGCGTTGGGTATCGCCAGCAACCATTGTGCGCACGGGTGCCGCACATAGCCGTTCCATCATGTCAGGCAATGCCGCGCCAACCACGTCAAACACCACCCAAGCGCCAGATTGTTCCGTCACAGATGCCGCGTCACCCAGCAGGGTTTTCAATTGGTCGGCCAGCAATTCGTGGGTGTCCATTGGCGCGCCGATCATCCATTGATCTGGTCCCATCCAGAACCCCGACTCTGGATCATGTTGCTGCGACCGGCCGGGTCCGGGCACATCACCCAAAAGCTTCTTCAGGGCCTTTTTGGTCGCCACCTCACCGCCCATACGTGCGGCGACAGACGCAAGTGCGACGCCGGAATTTTCGGTGATTGTCATGGTGCCGATGGTGTCGGACACGCCGCCCAAGGCCGAAATAGGTTTCAGATCATGCACGAAGCCGGTTCCCTTCTGGGTCAATAAAATGGGCGCTGGCGATTTCAATCTCGGTTTCCACGCCCGTCAGCGGCGATACAAGCCGCATGCGTTTACCAATCTGGTTTGCCCCGTCCTTGAGGAAGCCAAGCGCGATCATATGCCCAAGCGATGGTGAATACGCGGCCGAGGTGACATAGCCCTGATCATGTGCGGCATCGACTGGACCCGTGGCGTTCATCAGATGCCCGCCCGCTGGCACGGGGTCGGCGGGGTTCACGGGTTTGATGCCAATCTGGCGTAGATCATTGGGTCGGTTTAACCCCTCGCGCTCGGACAGGGTGGACCCGATGCTGTCCTTTTTCTTGGACACCATGCGCCCCATACCTAGGTTCTGCGCAGTGGTTGTGCCGTTCAATTCATTGCCGGCTGCGTGACCCTTTTCGATACGCATGACGCCCAGCGCCTCTGTCCCGTAGGGGGTGACGTCGAACTCAGCGCCCGCGTCCATGATCCGGCGGATCAGCGCATCACCATAGGCGGTTGGCACGGCGATTTCATAGGCCAGTTCACCGCTGAACGAGATACGGAATAGTCGCGCCCGCAGACCGCCGCACACGGTGATGTCAGCGCAGGCCATGAACGGGAAGGCATCATTGCTGATGTCTTGATCGACGATCTTTTCCAAAAGCTTGCGGCTGTTGGGGCCTGCGACGGCGTATTGGGCCCAAGCCTCGGTCGTGGAAATCAACTGTACGTCCATATCAGGGTACAGGCACTGGCGCACGAATTCCATGTGGCGATAGACGGGCAGGGCGTTGGCGGTGGTGGTCGTAACGACGAAATGATCCTCGGCCATGCGCGCGGCTGTGCCGTCGTCCATGGCGATCCCATCCTCGCGCAGCATCAGGCCATAACGGACCTTGCCAACGGCGAGCTTCGCAAAACCGTTGCAGTATATTTTGTTCAGGAAATCGGCAGCATCTGCGCCCTGCACATCGACCTTGCCCAATGTCGTCACGTCGCAGACCCCCACTGAATTGCGGGTGGCGATGACTTCTCGGTCGACGCTTTCGCGCCAATGGGTTTCGCCAGATTTCGGGAACCATTGCGCGCGTAGCCAATTGCCAACCTCGACAAACACGGCGTCCTGTTCTTCGGCCCATTTATGGGTGGGGGTCAGGCGTGTCGGGTGGAAATCCCGGCCAACGGAGCGGCCCGCCAGCACGCCCATTGATGTGGGCGTATAGGGGGGGCGGAAAATTGTGGTGCCGACATCGGGGATGGATTTGCCCGCCAGTTCCGCCATGATAGCAAGACCGCCCATGTTGGACGTTTTGCCCTGATCGGTGGCCATGCCAAGCGTGGTGTAGCGTTTGAGATGCTCAACTGACCGGAACCCTTCTTGATGGGCAAGCTTCACGTCCTTGACCGTTACATCGTTTTGCTGGTCCAGCCAAGCGCGGTTGCACCCCTGCACATACCAGAACGGGGTGACGTTTGTGGGGGTGTCTTCGGTCTTTGGCTGGCGGGGGGGCTTGGGTTGAAACCCAAGGTGACGCAGTTGCGCGGCTGCTGCCTTGGCACCAGTCGACAATGCGGCGGCGGTAGAAAATGCACCTGTTGCGGCGCCCGCAACGGCCATGCCAACAGGCAGGTTTTTTCCGGGGGCAAAGGCGGCAATCGTATCATTCCAGACAGGACATCCGCGTTGGTGACAGGTCATATGCACGTTGGGGTTCCAGCCACCCGACATGCCCAGCGCGCCGACTTCTAGCGTGCGTGCGCTGCCGTCTGCTTCCCGCACCTCAGCGAAGGTCAGGCCAAGACGGCCCTTGGTATCGATGACCTGCGCGCCGGCCAGCACCTCATAGTCACCTGACCGCGGTGCATCGGGGCGCGTGTCGACAACGGCGGCGATTTTGACGCCCTTCGCATGCAGATCAGCGGCGGTGCGGTGGCCGTCATCGTTGTTGGTAAAGATTGCGACACGCTTATCTGCTGCAACGCCAAAACGGTTGCCATAGGTCCGCATCGCAGAGGCGAGCATGATACCGGGCCGGTCGTTGTTTTCAAACCCGATGGGCCGCTCGGTTGCACCCGCGCACAGCAGCGATGATTTCGCATAGATGCGCCATAGGATCTGACGTGGCTTACCGGTGGCTGGCACGGCTAAGTGGTCGCTGACCCGCTCAACGGCGCTGAAAATCCCATGATCAAACGCGCCGATCACAGTGGTGCGGGGCAGCAAGCGCACGTTGGGCATCGTCGCCAGTTCAGCGACCGTTGCTGTTGCCCAATCGGCACCTGACTGATCGCCAATGGCAAAGGTCTCAGAATTCAGGCGACCACCCATGCGGAAATCTTCGTCGGCTAGGATGACCTGCGCACCGCTACGCCCTGCGACCAGCGCGGCAGACAGGCCAGCGGGGCCTGCACCGATAATTAACTGGTCGCAATGCAGGAACCCTTTGTCATATAAATCAGGGTCGTCGATTTTGGACAGCGATCCAAGGCCAGCGGCGTGGCGGATGATGGGTTCATACAATTTTTCCCAAAACGCGGCGGGCCACATGAAGGTTTTGTAGTAGAACCCTGCGGTCAGGAAATTGGACAAGCGGTCATTGATCGACAGCAGATCGAACTTCAGCGACCCAAGGCGGTTTTGGCTCCGGGCTGTCAGACCATCATATAGCTCGGCCGTTGTGGCGCGTGTGTTGGGTTCCTGGCGTCCACCGGTGCGCAGTTCAACCAGCGCGTTGGGTTCCTCGCTGCCTGCGGTCAGGGGGCCACGGGGGCGGTGGTATTTGAACGACCGTCCCATCAGGCGCTGACCATTGGCCAGCAGGGCAGAGGCAAGTGTATCGCCGCCTTGCCCATAAAACGTCTTACCGTCGAAGGTAAATTCCAGACGCTGATCGGGGTTGGTTTGCCCGTTGGTAATACGGTTGATCTGGGTCATTTGCTGCGCCCCTGTGCCCGTGCCACATCGCGTGCCATTTCCACGGCCGAAATTTCGTGGGTCAATGTGTTGCGGGTCACGACCAGCCATGACCGATCACCTGCTTCGTGAAACCACAATTCGCGGTGTTCGCCCGCGGGGTTGGTGCGCAGATAGCCGTATTCATAAAAATCTTGCGCCGCTGTATCGGATTGCCAATCGGGGCGGTCGATCAGTTTGGCGTCGCCCAGATAGGTGAATTCCGACGCATCGCGCGGACCGAGTAGGGGGTGATTAATGATCATTTGGCACCTCTTGGGGCGAATGTCGTGTTTTGAGTATTTGGAAAAAAGCGAGGCATGGCGTCAGTGCAAATTGGGCTGGTTGCCCATGCCCTTTTCATCGATCATCAACCCGCGCGAGAAACGGTCAAACCGGAAGGCCGTGGCATTCGGGTGCGGCATGTCGCGGGCCAGAAGGTGGGCAAAGCAATAGCCGGATGCTGGCGTGGCCTTGAAGCCGCCGTAACACCAGCCGCCGTTGAAATAGAGCCCGTCAATATGGGTTTTGTCGATGATGGGCGACCCGTCCATCGACATATCCATAACGCCGCCCCACATGCGCAACAGCCGCGCGCGGCCCAGCATGGGCATCAGGGCCATGCCGCTTTCGCAAACGTCCTCGACCACGGGCATGTTGCCGCGCTGGGCGTAAGAGTTATAGCCGTCAAGGTCGCCACCAAACACTAGCCCACCCTTGTCCGATTGGCTGCAATAGAAGTGGCCAGCGCCGAATGTGATGACGCCTGGGATGACGGGCTTCAGTCCCTCGGATACGAACGCCTGCAACACATGGCTTTCCATAGGTAGCTGCATGTCGACCTTGGACATCAGACGCGACGATGATCCGGCGACAGCGCAGCCGATCTTGTTCGCGCCGATGTAGCCGCGTGATGTTTCCACCCCGATCGCTTTGCCATTTTCAATACGAAAGCCCGTAACCTCGCAATTCTGGATAATATCGACGCCGCGGATGTCAGCGCCGCGCGCATAGCCCCACGCGACAGCATCGTGTCGCACCGTGCCGCCGCGATGCTGGGCCAACCCGCCCTTGATCGGGAAACGGGCATTATCGACGTTCAGGAAAGGATAGCGATCCAGGATCTGTCCGGTCGTCAGCATTTCAGCATCGGCGCCATTTAGGATCATCGCGTTGCCGCGGCGCGTGAACGCATCGCGCTGGGCGTCGGAATGGATCAGGTTGAGAATGCCGCGCTGGCTGACCATGGCGTTATAGTTGAAATCCTGTTCCAACCCTTCCCACAGTTTCAGCGACATCTCATAGAATGGTTCATTGCCGTCGAGCAGATAGTTGGACCGCACAATCGTTGTGTTGCGCCCCACGTTGCCGCCGCCGATCCAGCCCTTTTCCAGAACGGCGATTTTCTTGCCGCCAAATTCCTTGGCCAGATAGTAAGCGGTGGCAAGGCCGTGGCCGCCGCCACCAATGATAATAATGTCGTAGTGGGCCTGCGGCACTGGATCACGCCACGCGGGCTTCCACCCTTTGTGACCCGTCAGTGCCTCTTTGATGACTTTGAAACCTGAGTAACGCATTCTCAATCCTCTTTAACTGAAGGATGCCGACGCAGGACGCAACTGTCAGGTGTGGTTTGGACAGCCATGCGTTCAAATGCGACATTGGCGGAAAAAGGCCCCGCGACGTTTTGGCGTGGGCACCCCACTAGAAAGGCGGGTCGTGGCGTCGTATCTGGGAGTCAGATTCTCTCAACAGAAGGAACCCCTGAGATGAAAACGACCATTGCCTTGATCCTGTCGCTGCTGCCTGTTGCCGGTTTTGCCCATGATTACACCTTGGGTGATCTGAAGATCGCGCATCCAATTGCGCGCGAAACGACAGCCACCGCAATGTCGAGCGCGGGTTATCTGAGCATCACAAATAACGGTGATACGGATGCGTCATTGGTTGAGGTCCGCGCCGATTTCCCGCGTGTGATGATTCACGACACCAAGATGGAAAATGATGTCGCGTCCATGTTCCATGTGGATGAGATTGTTATCCCAGCGGGTGAAACTGTTACCTTTGCACCAGGTGGTAAGCACGTGATGTTCATGGGTCTGAATGGTGATCCGATGGAAATCGGAGAACAGGTGCCAGCTACGCTTGTGTTCAAGGACGCGGGCGAGATTGACATTATGTTCAACGTCGAAGAAATCAAAGCTGGTCATAACCACTAGTTTTTGCACCAACGCGCCCCCACCTTATTGTGTAGGGGCGCCGATGTAGCGCCAACCAATCTAAGGATTCTGATGATGAAACGGCTTGGACTTGCTGTTGTCCTCACGAGTTTTTCCGCGCCTGTTTTTGCGGATGGCGATGTTGCCGATGGGGCTGCGCAGTTCATACGGCAATGTGTGGCGTGCCATGTGGTGCGCGATGATGCGGGCAATATCTTGGCGGGGCGTGTCGCCAAGGTGGGCCCGAACCTATACGGCATTGCGGATCGGCCAGTCGCATCTGACGTGCGGTTTCGCTATGGCGATAGCATTACACTGGCTGGTGCTGCGGGCGTGATCTGGTCACAAGAAAATTTTGTCACCTATGTGCAGGACCCGACAAAGTGGCTTCGGGATGCGCTGTCAGACCGGCGTGCTCGATCCAAGATGGGGTATCGTGTACGCTCTGATCAGGATGCGCAGGATATTTTTGCCTATCTGGCATCGCTTGCCCCGTAGCAGCCCCCTTGATCCCGCTGGATTTCGGTGGAACCATTGGGGATGGAAAATCACATGACATCTTGGGCGGACTGCGCCCCCACGCTGGTGGCTGTTGCCGCCGGCCGCACCCCTGCTGATCTGGTTGTGCGCAATGTGCAACTGGTCAACGTGCAAACCCGAGAAGTATTGCCGTGGCAGGTCGCGGTGTCAAAGGGGCGGTTTGCCTATGTTGGCGTGGATGCATCCCATTGCATTGGGCCTGAAACGCAAGTGATTGATGGCGCAGGGTGCTATCTGATCCCGGGCTTGTGCGACGGGCATATGCATATCGAAAGCGGCATGCTGACACCCGCCGAATTTGCCGCCGCCGTGATCCCGCATGGCACCACCACCATGTTTACCGATCCGCATGAAATTGCGAATGTGCTGGGCCTTGATGGTGTGCGTATGATGCATGACGAGGCGCTGATGCAGCCCGTCAACATCTATACCCAGATGCCGTCCTGCGCCCCCTCTGCCCCCGGTTTGGAAACCACCGGGTACGAGATTTCGGCGGATGACGTCGCGCAGGCGATGGCGTGGCCCGGTATCATTGGTCTCGGCGAGATGATGAATTTTCCCGGTGTTATCAACGGTGATCCGCAGATGCTGGCCGAGATTGCGGCGACTATGAATGCGGGCAAAACCGTGGGTGGTCATTATGCTAGCCCCGATAAGGGTATCCCATTTGCGGCCTATGTCGCAGGTGGCCCTGCCGATGATCACGAAGGCACTGCCGAGGCGGACGCGATCGCCCGTGTGCGTCTTGGCATGAAGTCGATGATGCGTCTTGGGTCGGCTTGGTACGACGTCGAAAGCCAGATCACGGCGGTGACGGAAAAGGGGTTGGACCCGCGCAATTTTATCCTGTGCACGGATGACTGTATGGCTGGCACGCTAGTGAATGACGGGCACATGAACCGTGTCGTGCGTCATGCGATTGATTGCGGATGTGACCCGCTGGTGGCCTTGCAAATGGCGACGATCAATACCTCGACACACTTTGGGTTAGAACGTGAATTGGGATCAATTACGCCGGGGCGGCGGGCGGATATGATCCTGACTTCTGATCTGAAAACGCTGCCGATTGAGCATGTGATTGCACGGGGTCAGACCGTGGCGATCGACGGCAAAATCACCGTTGATTGCCCGCATTTTGATTGGCCGGATACCGCGCGCAACACCGTGCACCTTGGTAAGCCGCTGACAGGTGCGGATTTTGAAATCACATCCGACCGCGATCAGGTTACAGCCCGTGTGATCGGTGTTGTTGAAAATCAGGCCCCGACAGAGGCGCTAACCGCGACCCTACCTGTGACCAATGGTATCGTGAACGGGCAGGGCGATGTTTGTCAGATCGCACTTGTTGAACGGCATCGTGGCACGGGTGGTGTGACCAACGGGTTTGTGTCCGGTTTTGGCTATTCGGGCAACATGGCGATGGCGTCGACAGTGGCGCATGACAGTCATCACATGATTGTTGTTGGCACCGACCGCGGTATGATGGCAAAGGCCGCCATGCGACTGGGCGAGGCTGGTGGCGGCGTTAGCATCTGGAAAGACGGGGTCGAGATTGCGTTGGTCGAACTGCCCATCGCGGGTCTGATGTCGGATCGCCCCGCCGCTGATGTTGCTGCCGATGCCGACCGCATGGTGACCGCGATGGCGCAATGTGGCTGCACGCTTAATAACGCCTATATGCAGCATTCGCTTTTGGCGCTGGTCGTCATCCCCGCTTTACGAATTTCTGATCTGGGTTTGGTCGACGTGACCAAATTTGAGATCACCGACCTGTTTAAGGATACCCCATGATCAATTCACCCGACGTCGCCCCGCGCGAGGCATTTACAGATCCCGCCGCCGCCGTTGCACGCCTGCAAGAGCTGTATCAAACCGCATCGAAATTTTTGTGCGATGCCTTTACCGGCGCGTTGACAAATGGCCAGCCTGCCATGCGGGTTCGGGCCTATTATCCTGAAATCCGCCTGACAACGACCAGCTATGCCAAGACCGACAGCCGCCTATCGTTTGGCCATGTGGCCGAGCCGGGTGTCTATGCGACAACCGTGACCCGCCCTGATCTGTTTGCGCATTATCTGGAACAGCAAATCGGTCTTTTGATCGAAAGTCACGGGGTGTCGGTAGAAATCGGTGTGTCCACCACAGAGATTCCGGTGCATTTCGCCGTCGCCAATGATGCTAGCGTGACCGTCCCCCAAGATGGGTCCATGGACTTTACCCTGCGCGACAGTTTCGATGTGCCGGACCTTGCCACGACCCACGACAATATCGTGAACGGGGTGGAATTTCTGTATCCCGATGGCGCGCGGCCGTTGGCACCGTTTACCGCGCAGCGCATTGACTATTCATTGGCGCGCCTGTCGCATTACACGGCCACCGCGGCCGAGCATTTCCAGAACCACATCCTGTTCACCAACTACCAGTTCTATGTTGAAGAGTTTGAGGCATACGCCCGCACAATGCTGGCTGATCCTGACAGTGGCTACACCAGCTTTGTTGGGACGGGAAATGTAGAGATTATGGATGCGGATGCGCCGATGGAAGTGCCCGCAAAATTGCCGCAGATGCCGACCTATCACCTGAAACGCAAAGGCGGCGGTGGGATCACCTTGGTCAATATCGGCGTCGGGCCGTCCAATGCAAAAACCGCGACCGACCATATCGCCGTGCTGCGCCCCCATGCGTGGCTGATGGTCGGCCACTGCGCCGGTTTGCGTAATTCACAAAGCCTTGGTGATTTTGTCCTTGCCCACGCGTATCTGCGCGAAGATCACGTGTTGGATGACGACCTGCCTGTTTGGGTTCCGATCCCTGCGCTGGCTGAAATCCAGATCGCGTTGGAAATGGCAGTGGCTGATGTGACCAAACTGTCCGGGTATGAGCTGAAACGGATCATGCGGACAGGCACCGTGGCAACGATTGATAACCGTAACTGGGAACTGCGCGAACATTCCGGCCCCGTGCAACGCCTGTCCCAATCCCGTGCGATTGCGCTGGATATGGAAAGTGCCACGATTGCGGCCAACGGGTTCCGGTTTCGGGTGCCATATGGCACGTTGCTATGCGTCAGTGATAAGCCGCTACATGGTGAGTTAAAGCTGCCTGGCATGGCGTCAGATTTCTACAAAACCCAAGTTGCCAGCCATTTGCGCATCGGGATTCAGGCGATGGAAATCCTGCGTGAAATGCCTTTGGAGCGAATTCATAGCCGTAAGTTGCGCAGTTTTGAGGAAACTGCCTTCCTCTGACCCTGCGGAAATAAAGAAAAATCGCATTTTTTAAGGGAAAAGCGCATACTAATCGTTGTGGAATAACACAAGATACCGTTAACTGCACGGGTAGAGGCCCTATAAGTCGGGCAAATGAGGGAGACCAGAAAATGGCGAAACCAATGACAAAAGCACAGCTCGTCGCAGCACTTGCAGACGAAATGGGCGCAGACAAAAAAGCTGCTGGCGCAGCGCTGGACGCAGTATGCGGCCTGATCACACGTGAAGTATCTGGCGGCGGCGCTGTGACACTTCCAGGTGTTGGCAAAATCTATTGCCGTGAACGCCCAGAGCGTATGGTGCGCAACCCAGCCACGGGTGAGCAGATCAAGAAAGACGCGGACAAGGTTGTCAAAATGACAATCGCGAAAGCACTGAAAGATTCCGTCAACGACTAATTCGACTGATGTCTGAATATGAAAGGGGCTGCCTGCGGGCGGCCCTTTTTGCATTGCGCTGGGCGCAGGCATCAGCAAGTGTCGCACTATGGATATACGCGCGATATTGATGGGTCTGGCCTTTGCCGCGATGTGGTCGTCGGCGTTTACGTCTGCCCGCATCATCGTTGAATACGCGCCACCGCTGATAGCCTTGGCGTTCCGGTTCTTGATCTCGGGTGTGATTGGCGTGGGCATTGCGGCTTGGTTGGGTCAATCGATGCGATTGTCCCGACGGCAATGGGTGGGCGTGCTGGTGTTTGGGCTGTGCCAAAACGCGCTCTATCTCGGCCTGAATTTCGTCGCCATGCAAACGATTGAGGCATCACTGGCCGCCATCATTGCGTCCACCATGCCGTTGCTGGTGGCTTTAGCTGGCTGGCTGATCATGGGTCAACGCATCCGTCCGCTTGGCATCATGGGTTTGATCGCGGGCGTTGTCGGCGTCACGCTCATCATGGGCGCGCGTTTACAGGGTGGGGTCGATATGTTCGGCCTAATCCTCTGCGTGATTGGTGTGGTGTCGCTGACCATTGCGACACTTGTGGTGTTGGGCGCATCATCGGGTGGCAATGTCCTGATGATCGTTGGCTTGCAGATGCTTGTCGGCAGTGCGATCCTTTGGGTTCCCGCGCTGATGTTTGAGACATTTGACATCACGTGGAATTGGCAGCTGATCGTGGCGTTCATCTATACCACGCTGGTACCCGGCCTTGTCGCGACGTGGGTTTGGTTCACGCTTGTGGGTCGGATCGGCGCGGTAAAGGCGTCAACCTTCCACTTTCTCAACCCGTTCTTAGGCGTGGCAATTGCCGCCGTTTTGCTGGGCGAACGGATCGGAATGCTGGATGTGGTTGGCGTTGTGGTGATCGCGGGCGGTATTCTGGCGGTGCAATTGTCGAAACAACCGACCTAGCCGATCTGCCCACGCACGCCACCTGTTTGCCCACGATCCAGCAGCAAGTGATCAAGGATCACGCAAGCCATCATCGCCTCACCCACTGGAACTGCACGAATACCAACACAAGGATCGTGCCGCCCCTTGGTCACCACTTCGGTCGGGGTGCCGTCCATGCGGATCGACTGGCGTGGCGACAGGATCGACGACGTCGGTTTCACGGCAAAGCGCACGACAATGTCCTGTCCTGTGCTAATCCCGCCAAGGATGCCGCCCGCGTGGTTGGATGAATAGACAGGCTGCCCATCATTCCCCATGAAAATCTCATCCGCGTTTTCGCGCCCTGTTAGGGCGGCGGCGGCCATACCTTCGCCAATCTCAACACCTTTCACGGCGTTGATTGACATCATCGCGGCGGATAGATCAGTGTCTAACTTGGCATAAACGGGCGCGCCGATACCGGCGGGTACGCCGCGGGCGACAACCTCGATCATGGCGCCGACGCTGTTGTGGTCATCCTTGCGCAGCCATTTGAGATAGGTCTCCCATTCGGCGGCGACATCGGCATCTGGGCAGAAAAAATCGTTCTTGTCGATCTGATCCCAATCAATGTTCGCAGGGTCGATTTTCTTGGCGCCCATCTGTGTCATGTAACCGCGGATTTGCACATCGGGCGCAATCGCCTTGATCGCCTCGCGGGCGACGCCACCGGCGGCCACGCGGGATGCGGTTTCACGTGCCGATGACCGCCCACCACCACGATAATCGCGGATGCCATATTTCTGGTGATAGGTGATGTCGGCATGACCGGGACGGAATGTGTTGGCGATATCGCCATAATCCTTGGACCGCTGATCGGTATTTTCAATCATCAGCTGGATGGTCGTGCCGGTTGTGCGCCCTTCAAATACACCAGACAGGATTTTGACGGCGTCCGCCTCTTGCCGCTGGGTGGTGTTTGCGTTCAGGCCGGGGCGGCGTTTATTCAGCCACTGCTGGATCATCGCCTCGTCAATTTCCACGCCGGGGGGGCAGCCATCGACAGTCGCGCCAAGCGCGGGTCCGTGGCTTTCACCCCATGTGGTGAATTTGAAAAGATGGCCAAAGCTGTTGATCGACATGCGCGCTGCTCCTTGCTTGGGTCACCGATATTGCAAACGCGGCGGCGGGGAAAGCCCCCGCGTGATTGACAGCCTGCGCGGATGTGGCTCAACTGCGCCTATGTTAACGAACCATGACCTGATTGAGCTGACGGCATTTCGCCGCGACCTGCATCGCCATCCCAAAATTTCGGGTGAGGAGGCGCAGACAGCTGAAACGATCCGCGCAGCACTTGTTGCGTTGGAGCCCACGCAAATCGTCACGAGGCTTGGTGGCCACGGTGTTGCGGCTGTGTTCGATAGCGGTGTGGTGGGTCCTACGGTTCTGTTTCGGGCAGAGCTGGACGCGCTGCCGATACATGAGATTTCTGACGCTGACTGGCGATCCACCGTCGACGGCAAGGGGCACCTGTGCGGCCATGATGGTCACATGACGATGCTGCTTGGCCTAGGGCGATTGATCGCACGCCATCCCGTCGCAAAGGGGCGGATTGTTTTGATGTTCCAACCCGCGGAAGAGGATGGCAGCGGCGCACGCGCTGTGGTTGCTGATCCGGCATTTGCGCAAATTGCGCCCGATTGGGCCTTTGCCATTCATAACGAACCGGGCCGCCCGTTTGGGCATGTGTCGACGCGCGTGGGTCTGATCAACTGCGCATCGCAAGGGGTGTCGATCACGCTGACAGGCAAAACTGCCCACGCCGCCGAGCCGGAGGCAGGTATATCCCCTGCGCTAGCCATGGCTGAGGTGATTCCCGCACTGATGGCGTTAGGGACGGGTGGACCGCTGAACGATGATTTTCGATTGGTCACAGTCACCCATGCCCAGATGGGTGAGGCGACGTTTGGCATCGCACCTGCGGATGCGGTGATCTATGCCACCCTGCGCGCCGCTTATGATGACCCGATGGCGGGGATGGTGCGCGATGCCACCACCTTGGCACGGGACATTGCGGACAAACACGGGCTAGCCGTTAAGTTTGCCGACCACGATATTTTTGCCGCGTCGATCAATGATGCAGAGGCCACGGCTGTTGCCCGCGCTGCAATGGATGCAATCGGCGTCACCCATTCAGAAGATGACCTGCCGATGCGTGCGTCAGAGGATTTTGGTGTCTTTGGCTGGGGGGCAAAGGCCGCGATGCTGTGCCTTGGGCCGGGTGTACATTATGCCGCACTGCACAATCCTGATTATGATTTTCCCGATGATCTGATCCCCGTAGGAGTGGCAATCTTTAATCAAATTGCGCGAGATTTATGCGGCTCGGCGTCGGCGTAACGCAATCAGATTAGACACTAACAAGGCGCCAATCACGACAATACCACCCGCCAAGGCCCAAACACCGGGATGTTCCCCGATGATGGCCCAGGCCAATATTGGCGCAAGCACGGATTCCAAAAGCACCAGCAACGATACCTCTGACGCGCTGATCAGGCGCGGGCCGAGGGTTAGGAAACACGTGGCCGTCGCTACGAACAATCCGTGGCCGACGAACAGGGTGGGGCTTTGGCCGAATGTTGCGATTGGATCGGTGAACAACCAGATGATCAACGCCGATCCGATATAGGCAATGGGGATCGCAGGGATCATTGAGATGCCTTTGACCTGCCGCACTAACGTCAGCGCCAGCGCATAGGCCGCCGCGACATAAAGCGCGAAGAGATCTCCGACCCAATGGGCGATCTGTGATGACCCCGATCCATAGGCGATGATGCCAACACCAACACCCACGGCGAGCATTGTCCAAATCATGCGCGGGCTGACCCGTTCGCCCAAGATCATCCATCCGAAAATCATGGCGAACACGGGCATCGCGGCAAAGATGAAAACAGCATTTGCCACGGATGTATTTTCAATCGCCAGCACAAAGGCCAGCGTGGTTGACCCGATCAAAACCATATAGCCCGTGCCGACCCAGCCCGTGCGCAACACGGCCATAATTGCACCCTTGCCTTGGAACAAAAGCACATAAATCAGGACCGCCCCACCAGACAAAAGCCCCCGCCAGAACGCGGTGATATAGGGGTCGCCACCGATCAGCCGCACGAACAAACTGTCAGGTGTCACAAGCAGCACACCAAGCGTTGTGATCAATATCCCCTTGAGTTGGTCGTTCATGTTGTTGCCTTTTCCATGCGGTCACGCTACCTAAGCCTCACCTCGGGGGGCCTGACAAGGGCTGAGATGCATATGCGGACCCGTTGAACCTGAACCGGTTAAGACCGGCGGAGGGAAGGTCTAGCAATCATGCTGCCCCCCATATCCGCCCGTCACATTTGGAGGATATGATGACCAAACCGATCATTCTGACGACTGTTGCGGGACTTTGCATGGCGACAATCGCCGCGGCAGAGACCCCCGTTTTGACAGTGATGACATACGACAGCTTTACATCCGATTGGGGCCCCGGTCCCGCGGTCGAGGCGGCGTTTGAAGAAACTTGTGCCTGTGATCTGCAATTTTTGGGTGCGGGCGACGGGGCCGCGTTGTTGGCGCGCCTACAGCTTGAAGGGCCGCGCACCGACGCGGATATCGTGTTGGGGCTGGATACCAATCTGACAGCCGCCGCACGTGAAACCGGCCTGTTCGCGACGCATGGTGTGACAGCCGATCTGACGCTGCCTATCGCTTGGGACGATGCGGAATTCTTGCCGTTCGACTGGGGCTATTTGGCCTTCGTCGGAAATGTAGGTGCCGATGCACCAACGTCGTTCCGCGCCCTTGCCGATAGCGACATCAAGGTCGTGATCCAAGATCCCCGTTCATCGACACCGGGCCTTGGCCTGTTGATGTGGGTCAAGGCGGCCTACGGCGATGAGGCACCAGCGATCTGGGCCGATTTGGCTGATAATATCGTCACAGTCACGCCCGGCTGGTCAGAGGCATACGGCCTGTTTTTGGAAGGTGAGGCGGACGCCGCATTGTCCTATACCACGTCCCCCGCCTATCACCTGATTGCAGAGGAAGACGTGACCAAAGTGGCGTGGGCATTCGATGAAGGCCACTACATGCAGGTCGAGGTTGCGGGCAAAGTCGCATCCACCGATGTGCCCGATCTGGCAGATCAGTTCATGGCATTCATGGTGTCCAACGCGTTCCAGACGATTATCCCTACGACCAATTGGATGTATCCGGCTGCCACACCAGAGGGCGGATTGCCCGACGGGTTTGAAACGCTTGTGACACCAGCGAAATCATTGCTGTTGTCTCCGTCAGAGGCGCTAGAAACACGTGCTGCGGCGCTGGATGAATGGCGCAACGCGCTGTCGCAATAAACCCGACCAAGCCCGGCGCAATCGCTGTCGGGCTTGTTGTCTTTTTGACGCTCGGCACATTGGCTGCTGTGGCGTGGCGGGCGGATTTTGCCCGTGGCTTGGGCCCTGCCGATTGGGCTGCAATCCAGTTTACAGTGGCACAGGCGCTTGTGTCCGCGACGCTAAGCTGCCTATTGGCCATCCCCGTCGCGCGGGCATTGGCGCGCCGACAATTTTGCGGGCGCGGATTATTGGTGACCCTACTGGGCGCACCGTTTCTGCTGCCCGTCATTGTGGCCGTACTCGGCCTATTGGCCGTCTTTGGCCGCAACGGGGTGCTGAATGGCGTACTGGATGCCTTGGGCTTGCCTGCGGTGTCAATCTATGGGTTTCACGGGGTCGTGCTGGCCCACGTGTTTTTCAATTTGCCCTTGGTCACGCGATTGATTCTTCAGGGCTGGGTGTCGATCCCGTCAGAGCGGTTCCGCCTTGCCGCGAGCCTGAACGCACCAATCGGTCGCCTGTTGGAATGGCCAATGTTGCGCAGTGTCTTGCCATCAGCATTTTTGGTTGTTTTTCTGATTTGCCTGACCAGCTTTGCCGTGGCGCTGACCCTTGGCGGTGGTCCAAGGGCGACAACTGTCGAATTGGCGATATACCAAGCGCTGCGTTTCGATTTTGACCTTGGGCGTGCGGCGATGCTGGCGATGATCCAATTTGGATTGTGCCTAATTGCGGCAGCCCTCGTCTGGCGCATAAGCGTCGTGGATGGCTTAGGCGCAGGTTTGGACCGCCATGTGCAGCGGTGGGACGGGAGCCCAGCGGTCGACTACCTGATTATCACCATATGCGCTTTCTTTTTGATGTTACCGATGGTGATGGTTGTGCTGCGCGGACTGCCGGGGTTGTTTGATTTGCCCGCTGATATCTGGCGGGCGGCGCTGCGGTCGGTGATTGTCGCGTTGATTTCGGCTGGTTTGTGCATCGCGCTGACGCTTTCGCTTGCGCTGCGTGGTGGTTGGGGTGTCGGGTTGGTTGGCGTCCTGCCATTGGCGGCGTCATCGCTTGTGGTTGGTACGGGATTGTTTCTGCTGATCTATCCATTTGCGAATCCGGCCAAACTGGCGCTGGTGGTCACGGCGTTTGTGAATGCGGTTCTGGCGCTGCCGTTTGCGCTGCGGTCGGTTGCGCCAGCGGTTGACCGGATTACTGCGGATTTCGGACGGCTGGGCGCATCGCTTGATCTATCGATGTGGGTTTGGACGACGCGGATTGTTCTGCCTCGTTTACGCAGGCCGCTGGGGTTCGCGGCGGGTCTTGCGGCCGCGCTATCCATGGGGGACCTTGGCGTCATCGCGTTGTTTGCTGGCGATGCGCAAGAGACGCTGCCGCTTGCGATGTACCGTCTGATGGGCGCCTACCGGATGGAGGCCGCGTCAGGTGCGGCGTTGATCCTGCTTGCGCTTAGCTTTGCCCTGTTTTGGATTTGTGACCGAGGAGGGCGCATTGATGCTGACCTGTAAAGACCTGCGAATTTCGCAGGGTGATTTTGTATTGGCGGCGGACGTCGCATTTCCAAAGGCCGGGGTGACAGCCATAATTGGCGCATCGGGAGCGGGGAAATCCACGCTACTTTTGGCGATTGCAGGGTTTGTTGCGGTCGCATCGGGCGACGTGGCCCACGGCGATCCCTTTACCGATGCCGCACCGGGAAAACGCCCGGTTAGCATGTTGTTTCAGGACAATAACTTGTTCCCGCATCTGAGCATTGGCGACAATGTAGCACTTGGCCTGCCAAAATTAGGCGATGCCAGTGTGGTGGCAGATGTGCTTGCGTGTGTTGGTCTGTCGGGGATGGAGGGGCGTAAACCTGCCGCCCTATCTGGCGGTCAACAAAGCCGTGCGGCATTGGCGCGTTTGTTGTTGGCGGAGCGTCAGATTGTGTTGCTGGATGAACCATTTGCAGCGCTTGGGCCAGGGCTGAAGGACGAGATGCTCGATCTGATGCGCACGGTTTTAGTGGAACAGATGGGCGCGACGGTTTTGATGATAACCCATGATCCTGATGACGCAAGGCGCGTGGCGGATCATGTCGCGTGGGTCGCGGATGGGCGGGTTAATGTGCCGCGCCCGACGGCCGAAATTTTCGCCGATCCCCCCGCGGGTTTGCGCGCCTATATGGGGCAGATGGGTTAAAACTCATCCTACGACGTTGCGCATGAAAAAAGGCCCACCTGATATAGGCGGGCCTTTTTGCTAAATTGACAGCCGAGAGGCTTAGTCTTTTTTCTTGTGTGGCGCCCAGAGACGCTTGTTTGTCAGGTACAGCAAGACAGACAAAACGACCAAGAATAGAACGCCGGTCAGGCCAGCCTGTTTGCGGGCCATCATCTTAGGTTCAGCTGTCCACATCAGGAAGGCCGCGACATCCATCGCTTCGCTTTCCAGATCGTTGGCGTGACCGTCGTCAAAGTCGACGTCTTCACCCCAAAGTGGCTGACCCATGGCAATCCATGATCCAGGATACTTGTGCGAACCATCCTCATATTTGCACTCTTCGGGGTAACCGCCGGCTGCAAATGCAGAGTTGTAGGAGCCGTCCATATCGTCGGGCGCACATTCTGGTGGATCTTCATAACCGGTCATCAGGGACGCGATATATTCAGCGCCACCCATACCTTTGAACAACTGGTTTAGGCCGGTGCCGTAGGGGCCGTGGAAACCGGCGCGTGCCTTTGCCATCAGGGACAAGTCAGGTGCGCCGGACAAGGATGAGCCCGGAAAACGGTCGGCAGGCACGGCTGTGCGGAAATCGCCTTCGCCGTCAAACAGGGCCTGATCGAACACTTCGTATTGCTCAGCGTAGGCGCGCATCTGGTCCTCTGGCAGCATGGGGCCACCTTCGTCGGACAGAGTGCGGAACGCAACCAATTCCAAACCGTGACAAGCAGAGCAAATCTCGGTGTAGATTTTCAGACCGCGTTGAAGCTGGTTCTGATCGAAGGACCCAAAGGGCCCCTCGAACGAGAAGTCATAGTCTTCGACATGGGCCTCTGACGCGGCGAACGCGGTGCTGGCGGAAACCGCCAGAACAGCAGCGAGGGTGAGTTTACGGAACATCAGTTTTTGTCCTTTCTCACTCAGCCGGAGTGGTGGCAGAGCCGCCATCTTTTGGGCCGTAGTGGGCATTGAAGTCATCTTCGATTGTCGCAGGCTGCGGCAGCGGTTTCTCGATCACGCCCAGAACAGGCAGGATGATCAGGAAGTACGCGAACCAGTAGGTCGCCCCGAGCAATGAGATCAGATCGTATGGATATTCCGCCGGACGGGCGCCGACCCACATCAGAACGATGAAGTCGATGACCAGCAGCGCGAACCACCATTTGAACATTGGGCGGTAGCGGCCAGAGCGGACAGATGATGTGTCCAACCACGGCGCAAGGCCCATCACAACGATCGCACCGAACATCGCAAGCACACCAAAGAATTTCGCATCAATGATGCCAAAGCTAAGGAAGTTGACGATCTGCACGATCCAGACGTCTGCTGTGAACGCACGCAAGATTGCGTAGAATGGCAAGAAATACCATTCGGGCACAATGTGCGCAGGTGTCGCCAGCGCGTTCGCCGGGATGTAGTTGTCTGGGTGGCCCAGATAGTTCGGCATGAAACCAACAACCGCCATGAACACGGCCAGGATGATCGCCAATGCAAACAGATCCTTGATCACGAAGTATGGCCAGAATGGCAGCGTGTCTTTGGCTGCGTCTTCTTTGGATGTGCGGCGCACCTCAACCCCTGTTGGGTTGTTGTTGCCTGTGGTGTGGAACGCCCAGATGTGGACGATCACAAGACCGGCAATGATGAACGGCAGCAGATAGTGCAGCGAGAAGAAGCGGTTCAGTGCAGGTTGGCCAACGGCACCAGCACCAAGCAGCAGTGTTTGAAGGCTTTCACCCACAAACGGGATCGCGCCAAACAGGCCGGTGATCACGGCAGTCCCGTGGAACGACATCTGACCCCATGGCAGAACGTAGCCCATAAAGCCCGCGCCCATCATCAGGATGTAGATTAACATGCCGATGATCCACGTGATTTCGCGTGGCGCCTTATAGGACCCATAGTAGAGGCCCCGGAAGATGTGCGCATACACAGCTACAAAGAACAGCGATGCGCCGTTCATGTGGAAATAGCGGATCATGTGGCCGCCGTTCACGTCACGCATGATGTGCTCAACCGAGTCGAACGCCATGTCGACGTGCGGCACGTAGTGCATCACAAGCACGATGCCTGTGATGATCTGCAATGCCAGTGTGAATGTCAAAACGATGCCCCAGATCCACATCCAGTTCAGGTTCTTGGGTGTGGGGATCATCAATGTGTCATGCAACAAACCAATGATTGGCAGACGCGAGTTGATCGCTTTGGTCGCCTTGGACTTTGGTTCGTAGTGGTCGTGGGGAATGCCGCCCATGGGTGTCTCTCCTTAACCGAGTTGGATTGTTGTTTCGTCGACGAATGACGCGACGGGAACAGGAAGGTTGCGGGGTGCCGGACCCTTACGGATACGACCAGCAGTGTCATAGTGTGACCCGTGGCATGGGCAGAACCAGCCGCCAAAGTCACCTTCGTCACCCAAAGGCACGCAGCCAAGGTGTGTACATACACCCATCTGCACAAGCCATTTGCCGTCTGCGTCAAGCGAACGGTTTTCATCCGTCGCTGGCACAGCGCCAAGGTTTTCGTTGTTTGCATCCGCATCCGGCAGGCTGTCGATGTCGACTGCGCGTGCTTCGGCGATCTCTTCTTCAGTCCGGTTACGGATGAAGACGGGCTTACCTTGCCACAGCACAGTGATCTGTGTGCCTGGGTCAACCGCGCTGATGTCAACGCGGATCGAGGCCAGCGCAAGCACGTCTGCCGATGGGTTCATTTGGTTGATAAGGGGCCAAACGGCCGCACCTGTAACTACTGCACCCGCACCAGCGGTGGCATAGTAGATAAAGTCGCGGCGTGTGCCCTGATGGTCGTCTGTCTGTGACACGGGGTTACATCTCCGATGTTTGGGGCCTGATTGCCCACACGAAAAGACGGATGTTGGTTCCCCAACACCTATTCACGCGCTGTTTAGCCCCCAAAAACGTATCCGTCTAGCGGACAATAAGGCGCAGGTGCGATATAGATGCCAGACATGGCCCAAAAGGACCAATAGACAATGAACGTCCGCTAAAAATGGTGATTTTGGCCAGATAATCTGCCCTGTGTGCAGAGAAGCACCCTAAATCAGTCTGATTTGCGATCTGGTGGTCGGGCAATCTGGGCCGATGCGATTTGCGCGGGGCTGACAAGAGTACCGATATGAATTAACCTTTTCGTTACGGATGGTTGTCACACTATGTGCAGTGTCCTAGATCGACATCGAACGCCCACCCTGTGATTGGACTGCAAAATGCGTCAATTTCTTAGTGCCCTGGCAATCATTGCCCTGCCAGCAACCGCCATGGCGGAGGTTGAGCTGAGCTTTTATGGCGGACTGCAGTCTGCGTTGGAATCAGATGTGGCGGTGTCCGGTGACAGTGTCATTCCTGATCGGACGGATACACTGACATGGGAAGGGCGATCATTTGATGCGCCGCCATACTATGGCTGGCGCGCGACCTACTGGGCATCGCCCGAGTTTGGCTACGGTCTCGATTTTGCCCATAACAAAGTGTACCCGAAGGATGACGTGCTGCCGGCGGGCTACAGCAAGTTGGAGTTCACCGACGGGCTGAACACATTGACAGTGAACGCCTACCGCCGCTGGGAAAACGCGATTGCCGGGCTGACCCCCTATGTTGGGGGTGGCGTGGGCCTATCTATTCCGCATGTTGAAGTTGTGAGCGGCGCGTCCGAGACATTCGGCTATCAGGTCACCGGCCCTGCGGCGACATGGATTGCTGGGGCAAGCTATCCGATCAGTGATCAGTGGTCTGTGTTTGGCGAGTATAAGGGCAATTACACCCAAAACGATGCTGATCTGGACACAGGCGGGTCACTGTCGACCAACATTATTACCAATGCGGTCAATGTCGGCGTTAGTTTTCGGTTCTAAACCAGTGATGGGTTAAAACCCATCCTACGCTGTTGTGGCGACCATACTGTCACGCGTTGAAAATGCAGCGTGCCATTCGGCAAGTGGTGCATTTCCTTGCCGCCAGCCGCGCGCATCATGGCGTAGGTCAAGATAGCTAAGCGCGCAGGCCACACCAATTTGCCCCATATTAAGCGGACCGGACAGATGGCTGATCCATCGTTCATTGATCGTGCTAACGGTGCGGGCAACCTTGGCCCATTGGGCGTCGCTCCACTCAGCGGACTGTTTTTCTTGCGGGCGCAGCCGCACCTCGTAGGCCATGGAAACGGCGGAATCCATGATCGCGTCGCCCATCGCCTCTAGGGTCAGCACCTCCCAAATACGGGTGTTGGGGTACAAGCTGGTGTTCGCGTGATCATCTAGGAACCGCGTGATGACACGGCTGTCAAAGATGGCAGGGCCATCGCCGCGGATCAGCGTTGGAATTTTGCCTGCAGGATTTGCGGCAATGACCGTCGGATCAGAGGCGAGCGCATTGGTGGAGATCGTGATTTCTTCGACTGTGTCGAGAAGCTTGGCTTCGCGCAAAAGGACGCGCACCTTGCGCACATAGGGGGACGCGGGGGATATTAGCAGTTTCATCGGGCGATCCTGTTTTAGGGTATCAAAAGAGAACGCGATCTTGCCCGACTTGCCAAGGGGGGTATTTGTGCATCACGGCAGCAAATGTATCGCCTGTCATAAAGCGGTTGAGCCACCCTTGTAGATGCGGCCAGTCTTGGGCATCGAACCAGACGCGGTCGGTGTTTGCGAATTGTCGCACGAAAGGCAGGATCGCCATATCTGCGAGGGTTTGATGACCAAATAGCCAGAGCTGATCGTCTAGCATGGCGTTGAGTTCGCGCAGAAACACTGCTCCGCTTTCTTGTGCGGTGTCGCGCGTCCCGTCGGGGTGGCGGACGTGATATTTGTATAGATCAAGCGCGGTCTTGAAGGTCCCATCTGTCTGCGCAATCAGATCATGGCCAGCGTCAGGCATGTTCAACCACCTGTCAGGATCGGCCTGTCCAAGCGCCCAATGCATGATGTCGATGCTTTCAGCGATGACATTTGCATGCAAGTTGAGGACGGGAACTGTGCCCTTAGCCGAGGTTGCAAGAAACGCATCGGGTTTGTCGCGCAAAAGGATTTCGCGAAGCTCAACCGTTTGGCCGCTGGATTTGATCGCAAGCCGCGCCCGCATGGCGTAGGGGCAGCGCCGAAAAGACCAGAGGATTGGTGGATTTTGCATCTGTCGGAGCCTCCGGCGGGAGTATTTTTCAAAAAGCGAGGAGTTGGGTTTCAGAGTGTCCAGTGATCTGGGTGCGGATGATCTGGCTTTCGGGTTGGGCGGTGTCGAACTGCACTTCGGTGAATTGTTCGGTGCGGCCCATATGGGCGTTTTCCATTAGGACGTTGTGCGTCTTGCCGATTTGTGCGGCGAGGTGGGATTGCACGCGGATGTCGCCTGCGGCACGCAACTGGGCCGCGCGGGATTTGATGATCGTACCATTCACGGCGGGCATGCGTGCGGCGGGGGTGCCTTGGCGCGCGGAATAGGGGAAGACGTGCAACCACGTCAAATTGCAGTCGTCCACGAGCTTTAGCGAATTGGCAAACATCGTGTCAGTTTCTGTGGGGAAGCCTGCGATAATGTCAGCGCCATATGTCATGTCGGGGCGGAGTTTGCTGGCCTGTTCACAAAACGCGATGGCGTCGTCGCGCAGGTGACGGCGTTTCATCCGTTTCAGGATCATGTCGTCGCCATGTTGCAGCGACAGATGTAGGTGCGGCATCAAACGCTGTTCGGTGGCGATGGCTTGCATCAGGTTTTCGTCAACCTCGATACTGTCGATCGAGCTGATCCGCAGGCGCGGTAAATCGGGGATCAGCTTGAGGATGCGCATCACCAGATCGCCAAGCTTTGGCGCCGCGGGCAGGTCGGCCCCCCAACTGGTCAGGTCAACGCCTGTTAGGACCACCTCATTATAGCCACGATCGACCAGTCGTTTGATCTGATCCACCACAACACCCGCGGGGACGGAGCGGGAATTGCCCCGACCATAAGGGATAATACAAAATGTACAGCGGTGGTCGCAGCCATTTTGCACCTGCACATAGGCGCGGCTGCGGGTGCCGAAACCGTCGATCAAGTGGCCCGCGGTATCGGTGACGGACATGATGTCGTTGACCTGTACGGCCTCGGTCTTGCCGATCAGATCAGGGGCAAGGCCGGCCCATGTCGCAGGGTCCATTTTTTCGGTGTTGCCGAGGACAACGTTGACCTCTTCCATTGCGGAGAATGTCGCGGGTTCGATCTGGGCGGCGCAGCCTGTCACGATGATTTGGGCATCGGGGTTCGCGCGGCGTTGTTTGCGGATGTCCTGTTTGGCTTTGCGCACAGCCTCTGCGGTGACGGCGCAGGTGTTCACGATGATCGCGTTCTCAACACCCGCCGAGGTCGCAAGATCCTTCATCGCTTCGGTTTCATAGGCGTTCAGACGGCAGCCGTGGTTAGAAAAAACGGGCGGCTTCATAGGCGCCACATCCCGTCGAACACGTGGGCGGTGCCACCGGTCATCCAGACGCCATCGTCCCGCCAGTCGATCCATAGCGTCCCGCCGTCGAGGTCGATTTGCACCTTGCGCCCAGTCAGCCCGCGCCGGGCGGCGGCGACTGCGGTTGCGCAAGATGATGATCCTGATGCCAGCGTCACACCAACGCCGCGTTCCCAGACCCGCATGCGCAAATGGTCCGGCCCGATCAGCGAGGCGAACTGCACATTGGTGAGTTGCGGATAAAGGGGGTGCTGTTCGGTTTCGGCCCCGCGTGTGGCCAGGTCAATCGCATCTGCGTCATCCACAAAGAACGTGCAGTGCGGGTTACCCATACCGGTTGCAACGGGATCGCCGTCAATCGGCAGGTGCAGCATATCAACATCAGACGCGAGCGGCACCTCGGTCCAGTGTAGCTGTGGCTGGCCCATGTTGACCGTTACCAGCCCGTCGCCCGCGTCAATCGCATGCAATGTGCCGCGGTCTGTGCTGATGGTCAGCTTGTCTGTGCCATCCGCATCCATGATGTGCCGCGCAATGCAGCGCGTTGCGTTACCGCAAGCCGAAGATTGGGACCCATCCGCATTCCAAAACGTCAGATGCACATCGAATCCATCCTTGTTGGATAGCGTAGCAAGCTGGTCGAATCCGACGCCGCGATGCCGATCCGCAATCGCAACCGCGATCTTTGCATCAACCAAAGGGGTGATTCCCCGCTCGTCCACGACAACAAAGTCGTTGCCGAGGCCATGCATCTTCATAAATGGCAGATATGTTTGGATTTCTTGGGTCATAAACGGGCATATAGACCCTTGCCTGAAATGAATCCAGTAGAAGGCACATTTCAGGGTTGACCCAGCCGCACCGCTTTTCTAGAAGCGCCCATAGTGGGCCGTTAGCTCAGTTGGTAGAGCAACTGACTTTTAATCAGTAGGTCGATGGTTCGAACCCATCACGGCTCACCACTTTCCCTTCCGATACATACGTCTTTTACTGATTACGCGGATGTCGTGTCTGCGGATGCAAAACGCGCCTGACACCATTCTATCCTTCGGCTACTGTGGACAGACCTCAGACATCACGCGAGAGCGTGTGGCGTAACGTTAGGACATTGGCCCATGCATGATACCGCCCATCGTGATTTTTTGCTGCGCGACGCCCGTCAGCAGCTTGGGTTCTTCGCCAATAGCCTGCGGCAGGATGGCGGGTTTGATACGTTAAACTGGGACGGATCACCGATGGATCGCGGTCCGCAAGAATTACACACTACGACCCGCATGATTCACTCCGATGCGCTTGGTCATGCAATGGGCCACGATGATGCGGGCCGGATGATCGACGCTGGTATGGCGTTTCTATGGGATCAGCACCGCGATACGACCCACGGCGGTTATGTCTGGTCAGTTGGGCAGGATGGTGTCGCCGACGGCACTAAGCTTGCCTATGGGCATGTGTTCGTTTTGCTTGCAGCGACGAGTGCGAAACAGGCGGGGCATAAAGATGCCGACCGATTGATTGATGACATCAGCGCCGTGCTGGATCGACATTTCTGGGATGATGAACGCGGGTTGTTCAAGGAAGAATACAACCGTGACTGGACCCCGTTTTCCACGTATCGGGGTATGAACGCGAATATGCACGGGGTTGAGGCATTGCTTGCCGCGTATGAGGCGACGGGCCGCGATATCTATTTGACCCGTGCGGGGCGTATTCTTGATTTCTTTGTCGGGCAGATCGCGCCAGAACATGGCTGGCGCATCCCCGAACACTATACAGCAGACTGGCAAATGGATCCCGACTATGCCGGAAATCCGATGTTCCGGCCAAAGGGGACAACGCCCGGACATTCATTTGAATTGGGGCGCTTGGTGATCCAGCATTGGGATTTGGTTGGCCGTCCCGACAGCGGCGCGGTGATGCGTGGGCGGGCATTGATTGAAACGGCGTTGACGGATGCGTGGCGTCCTGATGGTGGGTTCTGCTACACGCTGCATCTGGACGGAACCCCCGATGTGACGGACCGCTATTGGTGGCCCGTGACCGAGGCGATTGGCGCGCTTGCCGTTTTGCGCGGTTTGGATGAACGCCCCTCGGATGTGGAATGGTATGATCGCCTGTGGGCATTTGCGGATACGAAACTGATTGATCACGCCCGCGGCGGCTGGTTTCCCGAGTTGGATGAAACTGGCGCCCCGACACAAGCACAATTTCTCGGCAAGCCAGATATCTATCACGCTTTACAAGCCACGTTGCTGCCGCTGGTGGGGCGGCCATCGCGGCTTTTGGCGGGGTGTTGGGATATCAGGGACTAGGCTTGGCCGTTGCGGCGCGCGGCATCCTTGGCCGCCCACCCGAGCATCGGAACCGCGGCCTTCATCGCTTCGATCCCGCGGGGGTTGGATGCGTTGCCATCTATCGCCCGTTTAATCACGCCTTGCAGGATCGCGGCCAGCCGGAAATAGGCGAATGCAATGAAGAAACCCCATGCTTCTGGCGGTGCGACCCCGCGTTTTGCGCAGTAGATCGCGACATAGTCTTCCTCGGACGGGATGCCCAATGCGGCGCGGTCCATACCGGCAAGCCCCTTGACCAACCCTTGATTGGGCAGGCGAAGGCACATGCATTGATAGGCCAGATCGGCCATCGGATGCCCCAGCGTCGACAGCTCCCAATCCAGAACACCAATCACGGCGCTGTTGTCGGGGGCGAACATCATGTTGTCCATCCGGTAATCCCCATGCACGATCCGCGCCTTGTCAGTATCGGCAGGGATATTGGCCCCGAGCCAATCGATGACCCAATCCAGATCGGCGATCTTGTCTGTTTCTGCGGCGCGGTATTGTTTGGTCCAGCGCCCGACCTGCCGGTCAAAGTAGTTGCCGGGTGGGCCATAGTCGCCAAGGCCGACTGCATCGGGATCAACCATATGTAAGGTCGCGAGTGTTTCAGCCATAGCGCGGCACATGCCGCCGCGTGTGCTTTGGTCAATATCGGGTAATGCCGGGTCCCAATGGACATTCCCGTCCAGCATTTCCATGACGTAGAACTGTGTGCCAAGCGGGCTGTCATCATCGCTAAGGTGGTGCATCGCGGGAACGGGTAGGGGGGTATCAGCCAGCGCCTGCATCACCCGAAATTCCCGCGCAACTTGGTGGGCGCTGGGCAATAGGTTGCCCATGGGTTTCGCCCGCAGCACATAGGCGCGATCACCCGATGTCACCTTATACGTCGGATTTGATTGCCCGTCCGAGAACCGTTCAATCGTGTCCAACCTATCAAATGTGGGCAGCTGCACGGCCAGATATGCCCCCAGTTCAGCGTGATCGAATGTGTGCAACAGTTTGGTCATGTGGTCACGGGGTCCTTGCGTTTGGTTGACCTTAGCTGTGGTGCGCCGCACAGTCTATGCAACCAAACCTAAAGGGTGACACAGATGGATCTAGGCATGAGCACGCGCGTCAAGGCGCTTCGCGATCAAATCGCGGCGATGGTCCGCGACGAGATTGCGCCACTAGATACAGAATACCATGCCGAGGTGTTGGTGGGTGACCGTTGGGAAATGACCCCGCGCCAGACCGAAATTCTTGAGGGGCTGAAAACGCGCGCGCGTGATGCGGGGCTTTGGAACCTGTGGTTGACCGACAGTGACAAGGGCCATGGGCTGACTACCGTCGAATACGCGCATCTGGCCGAGGAAATGGGCCGCGTTCACATCGCCGCAGAGGTGTTCAATTGCAACGCCCCCGACACCGGCAACATGGAGGTGTTTGAGCGGTACGGCACCCAAGCGATGAAGGATCAGTGGCTGGTCCCGTTGATGGCGGGGCAGGTCAGGTCTGCCTATCTGATGACCGAACCTGATGTTGCCAGCTCGGACGCGACCAACATTGCCATGACCTGCATGCGCGATGGGGATGATTATATCTTGAACGGTGAAAAATGGTGGGCCACTGGTGCCGGTGATCCGCGTTGCGCTGTCTATATCGTGATGGTCCGCACGGGTGATGCGGATACCCCTAAACATCAACGCCATTCCATGATCGTTGTGGATGCCGGTCTGGAAGGGATTGAGAAAATCCGCCCCATGCAGGTCTATGGCAGCGACGATGCCCCCCATGGTCACATGCATATGCGGTTCACGAACGTGCGGGTGCCCGCCGCGAACATGCTGCTGGGTGAAGGGCGCGGGTTTGAGATTGCCCAAGGACGGCTTGGCCCCGGACGCATTCACCACTGTATGCGCGCCATCGGTCAGGCAGAGGCCGCATTGGAAATGATGTGCAAACGGTCCATCGACCGCGAGGCGTTCGGCAAGCCGTTGTCCCACCTTGGCGCGAATTTTGACATCATCGCCAATTGCCGGATGAAGATCGAACAAGCGCGGCTTTTGTGTCTAAAGGCGGCTTGGATGATGGACCAAGGTGATGCGCGTGCTGCTGCCCCGTGGATCAGCCAGATCAAGGTCGTTGCCCCGCAAATGGCGCTCGAGGTGATTGACGAAGCGGTGCAAATGCATGGCGCGATGGGCATTTCCCAAGACACGCCACTGGCTGGCGCTTGGGCCGCGATGCGCACTCTGCGTTTGGCAGATGGTCCCGATGCGGTGCATCGCCGTCAAGTCGCTCGCGCCGAGCTGCGCAAGCATACCCAAGCCAAGATCTAGCCAAACATCAGGATAGCCGATGACCCGCCCCACGCCCAAAACCCGCGCCGACTTTGCCCATTTTGAAACGCTGACGACCCGTTGGTTCGACAATGATATTTACGGGCATATGAACAACACGGTGCATTACCAATTGTTCGATACGGCCGTGAACGGGCATCTGGTGGCCAAGGGTATTTTGGATATGGCTGCGGGCGAACACGTCTTTCTGGTGGTACAATCAGGTTGCGACTATTTTCAGGAACTCGCGTTTCCGGGTGTGGTTCATGCCGGCCTGCGCATCGCCCGAATGGGCAACAGCGCGATCACATATGAGATCGGGTTGTTTATGGATGGCGCGGATACTGCGGCCGCCCAAGGGCATTTGGTCCATGTAAACGTGGACCGCGCCACAAAACGACCCGTGCCAATTTCCCCGTCTGCGCGTGAAATCCTACGTCCATTGCGCGTGGACGGTGCGGTTTAAGACGGCTTTTACCTTTCTATTGGATTGTGTGGGGTGCGGGCGTATGGGACGCCCTTGGAAACACAAGCGATGTAAACTGATCCACAGGACGCCGCGACGTTTCGTATGATGGTTAAATTGGAAGACCGCGGTCTTCTGCTGTCGTCGTTTGAGACGCCGTTGATCGAAACCCTTGCATGGGATGCCGCCACCGGAAAATTGGTTGCGGCCAATGGGCTGGCGCGCACGGCCTATGGGTTGACCATGCGGGAAATCTCAAAGGCTGTGATCGGGGACGTGGTGCCGGGCATTGATCGGGCGCGGTTGGCGCGGTTCCAACAGCGGATGCAGGCCCACGGGGACAAGCCCCTGATTTTTCGCATCAGGCATCAGGATCATAACGGGCACTGGCGGCTAATTCGTGTTCTTTTGCGGTATCTTGCAGAGCCGCGGCAGACCTTTGTGGCCCAAGTGCAAAACATTTCCCGCTATCTTGAGGCGCGTACTGCCGCCGCAATGGCCAAGGACGTGTTATCCACCGCGATTGAGGCGCTGCCTGGTGGCTTCGTTTTATACGATGCACAGGACGGCTGGTTATCTGCAATGAGCGGTACAAGGAAATTTATGGCGAATCAGCCGCTGCAATGAAGGCGGGTGTGTCGGGCTGCGACTTGATATCACGGCGCGCAAGGCGCAGCAGGCGCTTTTGGAAAAATCCGTACGGACTGATCCGCTCACGGGTCTGCTTAATCGCAACGGCTTGTACGAACGTATGATGTCGCTTGCCCACGGATTGGGTGATCAAAGACGCATTGCAATCCAACGGCATTGCCGCGCTAGCTGAGGCGCAGACCAACGCAAATATTGCGCTTAGCGCCGCCAAAAAGATGGGGCATTGCGTTGTCCGCATTTTTGAGGCGGATATGCGACGTGACACAGTTGAAATGGTCCAAATGGGCCAGCAGATTCGTGATGGCCTGACCGCAGGTCAGTTTACGCCGTTCTTTCAGCCCCAAGTCGATGTGCATAGGGGGAGGATCATTGGGTTTGAGGCGCTGATCCGCTGGGAACACCCCAACCTTGGTCTAGTTACGGCGTTTAAATTTCTTAAAGCCGCTGAACGCGCTGGCCTTATGGCACGCCTGGATGAGGTTGTGATGGACCGCGCATGTTTCGCCGTTGCTGAAATGAAATCATGGGGCCTGACACGATCCGTGTGTCAGCATCAATCTTTCGATGGGCCAGCTACGGGACACCAGAATCGGCCCGCGTTTGCTGCAATACATTGACCAATGTGGCATTCAGCCGTCAAACCTACGGATCGAGCTGTTGGAATCCACGTTGCTGGATGAACGATCCGTTACAATCGTCAAGAACGTGCAACATTTGATCAGCCTTGGGTTCGCAGTTGAACTTGATGATTTTGGAACAGGTCACGCGGCCATCGTAACACTGCGAAAATTCGATGTCAGCCGCATCAAAATTGACCGCAGCCTCGTTGAAAATATCGATAGCGAACCTGAGCTTCGTGAAATTACGGGTGCAATCATCAATCTAGCTGAGCGATTGAATATTCAAGCGCTCGCAGAAGGTGTCGAAACCCAAGACGAACAAGCCACGCTAAATGAATTGGGATGCAGTGTGGCCCAAGGATACCTTCACGCCCGTCCCATGCCCCTCATGCAATTGCGCGCATGGATCCGGGACTGGCAAACATCAGTCGCCACGTAACGTATCGCCGGGGGCTAACACGGGGCTTAGCTCAACAATCTGGTTCGTCATATCCGTGGCGCCAGCGTTGCGTTCAGCGACGATTTTCGCGGCTTTAACCCCAATTTCACGCCGACACGCATCCATGGTGGCAAGTTTGCGCGGCAGCCCGTCCAACAATTCAACCCCATTGAAACCGGCCAGCCCAATTTGTGTCGGTACATCGATACCTGCCTCAATCAGATAAAGAAGCCCGCCCGCGCCGATCATGTCATTGGAATAATACAAGAAATCAAGATCAGGTGTCCGCTCTAACATTGCAGCTGTCATTTCACGACCCTTGGCAAGCGCGGACCCGCCAGAATAAAATTCCTGATCTGCGATCTCTATCCCCGCTTTTGTAAGCGTGCGTGTAAACCCCTCGAACCGTTTGCGTGCGCGGTGATCAAGCGGCATTTTGGTGCCAAGAAACCCAATGCGTTTATGTCCCGCCGCCAAAATTGCCTCGGCCATTTTCCGACCAGCCCGTCGGTGCGAAATACCAACAGCACAGTCAACGGGTTGCCCGTCGACGTCCATAATTTCCACTACCGGAATGTCGGACTGCCGCAACATTGTGCGCGACGCTTCCGAATGCTCTAGACCCGCGATGATGACACCTGACGGCCGCCAAGACAGCATTTCGAAAAGCACTTTTTCTTCCTTTTCAGGAAGGTAATCGGTCACGCCCACGACGGGTTGCAGATCAGTGTCTTCAAGCGTCTCCGATATCCCCGAAAGCACCTCTGGAAAGACCATGTTGCCAAGTGATGGGATGATGACGGCGATCAAATTGACCCGCTGTGAGGCCAACGCGCCAGCGATTTTATTGGGCACATATCCCAGCCGTTTGGCTGCTTCGCGAACCTTTTCACGCGTCGCTTCGGATACGTCGCCCTTATTCCGCAAAACCCTGCTGACGGTCATCTCGCTGACGCCAGAGGCCTCGGATACATCACGAAGTGTTAACGGGCGCTTTTTGGGAGTCATTTTGGCGAAGGTCCTGAAAAATTCCTTGTATTAAGAATGAACCTACATGTCGCGCAAGAGCTTGTCCAAGAAGAAGCGAGAAACTACTCATCGTTGACCAACCAATCCTTCACAGGCATCTAAGGAGCGAGCGGCCCCGTGGCTCAACTGGATAGAGCAGCCCCCTCCTAAGGGGCAGGTTACAGGTTCGAATCCTGTCGGGGTCACCAAATACTGTGCTGTTTCTGGGTAGTGACAACAATATGTTGTAAACTAATTTGACCAGAACCATCAAAATCCAGTTTACAATCCATTTGCAAAATCTGGTCATGTCACTCATCGATCTATGATAAGCTTTGGAAAAGTTGGCTTGGGTAAGTTCTTTGGCGAATAGTGACAATAATTCTTACGAGGATCTTCGAGGTGACGGACAAGTCGTCATCTACAAACGAGACGGAGCATCGAATTATTACGTTCGGCTAAAAGTCTTGGAGTGTGATGGACACTATAAGTTTCGAGTTCGATCATTGAGGACCAAAGATAGATCCCAAGCAGTATCAGAAGCGTTCAAGACTCACGAAGAAATAGCATTTCACTTGAAGAGTGGCGGAAACCTTGACGGTCGAACCTGTAAGAAAGTTTTCGACGAATGGAAGCAGACCAAGCTGAACACTTACGATGACAAAGCAAAGGCTAATCGGACCGTTGAATATGCCGGTTTATATTCCCTCGACTACTTTGGTTCGATGATCTTTGACAGGATCTCGACATAAGATTTCTACCAGTACTGGGACTGGAGAAAGGTAAATACAATGGTGACCCATGAGTGCTGACGGCAGACAGTTTAGTTACTCAAAAAGAGCATCAAGACTTTCTTCAGTTGCTGTACCCGCATTAAATTCTGCCTCAGCGGCGGCAGCAACATAGTCTAAGTAAGCAGCAAGCAAAGCAACGGATTCGATGGACATATTGTAAGGCTCAACGAAAGCCCCTTTGTTTCTTATAATACGAGCACCAGTCGCTCCGTCCTCATAGATCAAAAAGTCCACCTGGGTCGATGTGTTACCTTGAACCTTTTGCTCACATTGAACTGCGGGGAAACATACTGCCGTTTTTTCATACCTACGACGGATTCTGTTGCTTTGGGCTGTTTCTGACCATTCATAAACAGTGTCGAGCGCCGTTCTTATCTGGGATAGTTCATTTAAGCTGAGTTCAAAATTAGACGTAATTCTTTCGTTTTGCTCTTCTGGGTCGATGAAGTTGAGTCTGTAAACGAGTTCGCCTGTATCTTTGACGAGCGGTTCGAGCCAAAACTCTCCATTACCCTCTTGGCCTGCAACATAATAAGGCACTGGAGGAAAGTTCTTAGAGCGCTCACGAGCTGAAAGATCATTATTGCCATTATTCGGGCGTACTGGAGTGCCATACTGGCTTTGGGCTTCAGCCTGCAAATCTTGAATAGCTTCATTAAGTTCACCGCCGAGCTGCTCAAGCACAGTAAGGGCGAATAAACTTATATCACTTCCAGATTCACTGAGAGTGCGTTGCTGGTTGATAAGCTCCATAAGAACAGCTGCACTGGTAGCTTTCGCATCTAAGTCAGCCTGCAGAGTTGTAATTGAATTCTGAACTGTCACATTTGTTACATTTTGAACGATTGTGGGTTGGGAAGTTTGGGGACTGGGAATAGCCCAAGCAGGCAATGATATGGGTGCCCCTGCTTGTTGATACGCCTTAATTGCGTCGATTTGCCTATCCCGGATGCATGGAGCATTGCCTTGACATGCTTGCCGCATGCGAAGCAGTGGCAAGCCGACTTGCCTTGCGTTGTCGTTTCCAGTCGACGCTCGTAAAAATGCATAGCCCGCTGCTATTACATTATCGAGTTCGGAAAGTTCTTGGCTTGCGCATATCGCAAATTCGTCTGGTAGAGATGCTTTAGAACAATCAAAGGATGGGCCTGCAGCCGCTATGGTCGCTACTGAACACAGCACAACGCATGCAAGAAATCTAATATTAAGCATAATTTTATATCTACCATTTCGTTGGGCCCAAAGGAGGCGTGGCTTGATTGCATTCGCCTTGCTGAGCGCAACGGAAACCGCAACGGAAACATCGCTTTCCCAGTCCTGCATCCATTGCAGCAAACCTGAAGTCTGTAATGAAATGATAGCAAACGATTTTTACTTGGCAACACCAAAGCTGTCTGACGTTAAGGCTTATGGGGCCATATCATTGCCCACGGACAGCAACTGAATGGCACCCTACTAAAAACGGAGGCCGTACTCCATATTTGTTTACACGAGGCTCAAAGGAAAGAGTATGGTGGCAATGCAAGGTTAACAAAAACCATGTTTGGGAAGCAGCAATTGAAAAAAGAGCTATCTCAAAACGAGGTTGTTGCTTTTGTTCAGGACAAGCGGCGTCTCCTGACAACTGTTTGCAGACAAAGCGACCTGAAGTTGCAGCGCTTTGGCACCCCACAGCGAATGGCGAGAGTAACCCCAGATCAGTAGTGCCCGGGTCAACTAAAATGCGATGGTGGCGTTGTTTGGATGACCCTAGCCACGAGTGGGAAGCAACGCCCCGCCAATTGACTAGAATGAAGTCTAATAAATTTTGTCCTCAGTGCAGGGTGAATTAACTTGTGACTGGGAAGCTCATCTGACTGGTCCAAGTTGATCTTTAGTGTATTATGAGGTCTGACATCGGAGCCAATGGTAAGTCTGGGCGATAAACAGATCCAATGTATGCCTCTTACTTTTAGATTTACTCCGTTTTTGGCGCTGATCGGCGGTTTGTGTAGGCTTTAGGAGTTGTCACTGTTGAGCCTTTTTGATCTGGGCTAACCATTAAAGCTTTCAAAGCGGTCATCGTCCTTAGGGCTGACAGGTTTGATTTAAGAAGTCCTAGTTCTCATGGCTGGCATTGAGTTCCTCAGAGTCCGAGCAATGAAGTCGACTTTGTCCGGGAAAACGATCCGCCATTTAGCCAGAGCCGGCTCCTCTTCTGTTGCTTCTGTGGAACCTTAATCTCCTTGTGGCGCCAGAGCCGTTCAATACGGCCATCGTTGACCGATCATGCACTAACTTTCAATATGGACCACTCAAGTGGGGCTGCTCAGAGCTTCTACATATCCCAAAGTTAAAAACTAATGGCATAAACCGAAGACCGACGTCAAAGCGGCGTACCTCTACAACCGTAGGCGCAGTTGGGTTCTTATGATCCGCGGGCGTTGCGCACCCATGTGATCAGCGCCATGCGGGCGGCCTGATCCATCTGGATCGCGTTGGGTGGGGGCATGGCGTGGCTGACGCCAGCTTGCAGATAAATCTGGCTAGCGTGACGCGCCACATCCGCCGGGGTTTCAAGGAAAACACCCTTGGGCGCCCATTGCATATTACCCCAAACCGGTTCGCGTGCATGGCACATGGAACAGTTCCCAACAACGGTATTATACGCCTCGTCAAACCCTGCGGCGGCGGCGAATTTCGCCTCATACGGGGTAAGTTCACGGGCCATCGATTCCTCGTATGTGTCGTAGCCGCCGGCGGTCGAAAGCCACGCGATCACAATCATCAAAATGACCGTCACGCCCCATGTCCAATGCGGGCCTGACCCCGTGGCGTGCATCGTGTTGAAGAAATGCCGGATCGTAACGCCGGTCAGGAAGATCAGTGATGCGATCAGCCATGCGTATTCTGTCCCAAATGCCAACGGGTAGTGGTTCGATAACATGAGGAACACGACGGGCAACGTGAGATAGTTGTTATGGGTCGACCGCAGCTTAGCAATCTTGCCGTATTTGGCATCGGGTGTGCGCCCCGCCTTGAGGTCGGCAACAACGATCCTCTGGTTGGGCATGATGATAAAAAACACATTGGCTGTCATGATCGTCGCGGTGAATGCGCCCAAATGCAAAAGCGCGGCGCGTCCGGTGAAAATCTGGTTGTAGCCCCACGACATCGCGACCAGCAGCGCGAACAAAAGCACCATCAAAAGTGTCGGATAATCCTTAAGCCCGCGTTTGCACATCTGGTCGTAAATCAGCCATCCGATCGTCAGCGACCCGCCAGAGATCAGGATGCCTTGGGTCAGGGTCAAATCCGCCTTGGTCGGATCGAGCAGGAACAACTCTCCACCGACCCAATAGACGATCATTAATAGGGCGGCGCCTGACACCCACGTGATATAGCTTTGCCATTTGTGCCAGATCAGATGCTCGGGCATGTTTTCGGGCGCCACAAGGTATTTTTGAATGTGGTAAAACCCGCCGCCGTGGACCTGCCATTCTTCGCCATGGGCACCCACGGGCATGTTCGGCGCCTTTTTCAGCCCTAGATCCAGCGCGATGAAAAAGAACGACGCACCGATCCAGGCCATTGCCGTGATCACGTGCAACCAGCGCACCGAAAATGCGATCCAATCCCAAACAATAGCGAGATCATACATAGCCGGTCCCCTTTTGGCTGTAAGCTGTGCGCAGACTAGGCGCTTGCCCATTATTCTGCTATCGCCTGAAATTATCAAACAGCATCAAAAAAACCAATAGAATGTCATACCTCGATAACATCCGCACTTTTGTCCGCGTCTATGAACTGGGTAGCATGTCTGCGGCAGGGCGCGATTTGCGCATTTCGCCAGCGGTGACATCGTCGAGGATTTCACAGTTAGAAATGCATCTGAGTGTGCGCCTGTTCCAGCGTACTACGCGCAGCCTGACGGCCACCGAACAGGGCAAGGCGTTTTATGCAGGGGCCTGTGAGATTCTGTCTTCGGTCGAAAACGCCGAGGCGCAGGTGGTGAACATCACCGAAAACCCCAAAGGGTCGCTTTATGTCGCGGCCCCTTTGGGTGTGGGGCGGCGCCTGATCGCGCCACAGGTGCCGGGGTTTTTGGAAAGCTATCCAGAGGTGAACGTGCGCCTGCGTCTAACCGATCGCAAGGTGGACCTGACGACCGAGGGGCTTGATCTTGCGTTCTTTCTTGGCCAGCCAGAGGACAGCAATTTGCGTATCCGCAAGATCGCGGATGTGGACCGTGTGCTATGTGCATCGCCTGACTATATCGCGCAGCATGGGAACCCCGTGTCGGGTGACGCGCTTTTGGCGGATAATCATGAATGTCTGAACCTGCGCTATCCAGGCGCGACGGAATTCCAGTGGCGATTGATGACAGATGCGGGCCCTAAACGGTTCCGCGTTGCGGGCCGTTACGAATCCGATGATGGGGATGTGTTGACGGATTGGGCGTTGGGCGGGCACGGCATCGCGCTCAAACCCATCTTTGAAGTGTCAGAGCATTTTCGTAGCGGGCGGTTGGTCCCTGTTGCCACGCAAACCCCGCCAGAGCCGGTCCAGATGGCGTGCCTTTTTACCCACCGCAAACGGCAGGACCCCAAAACACGCCTGTTCATGGATTACGTCATCGCCCGCATTAGCGACGCGGTACACGACAACGCGGGCTAGCTTCCGCGATACGTCGAATACCCAAATGGCGACAAAAGAAGCGGCACGTGATAGTGGCTCGCCTCGGACATGCCAAAGCGGATCGGCACGATATCAAGGAACCGCGGATCTTCGGCGCGGGTGCCGATCGCATCTAGATAGGCACCCGCGTGAAACACCAATTCATAGGTGCCAATTGCGAATTCACCCGCGGGCAAGATTTGTTCATCCGTGCGCCCGTCGTCATTTGTCACAAGGGTTTTCAGATGCGTGCGCCCGTCATCGTCATGGCGGTATAGATCAATCTTAAGCCCCTCAGCAGGGCAGCCCCGCGCAGTATCCAGCACATGTGTCGTCAAAAATCCAGTCATCACAATCCCCTATGTTTGTATCTGTCATTGGGTATAGAACCCCATGTGGCGATTGCCAAAGTTGGGGGGCGAAATGCTCCTTCGCATTTTATTTGAAAAACGCCTAGATTGTTTTGGATTACAGACGGCCCAACGTCGCAAAAGGATGATGCAAGTGAACCGCTACCCACGTGATATGACCGGACATGGACCCAACCCGCCCGCTGCAACTTGGCCCAATGGCGCGAAAATCGCAGTGCAGATTGTGCTGAACTACGAAGAGGGCGGCGAGAATAACGTCCTGCACGGTGATCCCGCATCCGAGGCGTTTTTGTCTGAAATCACTGGCGCCCAGCCATGGCCGGGAATGCGTCACTGGAACATGGAATCGTTGTACGAATACGGATCACGGGCAGGTTTCTGGCGTATTCACCGGATGCTGTCTGATCTGCCGATCACCGTTTACGGCGTGGCCACCGCGCTTGCCCGCGCGCCTGAACAGGTCGCCGCGATGAAAGCCGCAAATTGGGAAATCGCGAGCCATGGGCTCAAATGGGTTGAACACAAAGATATGCCCGAGGACGTTGAGCGCGCCCAGATCGCTCAAGCCATTCGTCTGCATACCGAAGTGACAGGCACCGCCCCGCGCGGTTGGTACACGGGCCGGTGTTCCAACAACACGGTGCGCCTTGCCGCCGAGACAGGGCAATTTGCCTATGTCGCCGATAGCTATGCGGATGATCTGCCGTATTGGATGCGGTTCGGGTCCAATGACCAGCTGATCGTGCCCTATACAATGGATTGCAACGACATGCGGTTCGGTATTCAGGCGGGCTTTACCAATGGGGACCAGTTCGAAAGCTATCTGAAGGACAGCTTTGACTATCTGTACGAAGAGGGTGAGGCGGGTATGCCAAAAATCCTATCGATCGGGCTACATTGCCGGATTGCGGGTCGTCCGGGACGTGCTGCTGCGCTGCGCCGCGCAATCGCCCATTTCAGTGCCCATGCTGGTGTCTGGTTTGCCACCCGCGAACAGATTGCCGATCATTGGGCCAAGACTCATCCGCCTGTGAACACCCCGCGCCCATCGGCGGTGCAGCGGGATGCGTTTGTCGCGGAATTTGGCGGTATTTTTGAACACAGCCCTTGGATTGCCGAAGGGGCGCATGATCTGGAATTGGGGCCAACCCATGATACGGCTATTGGTGTGCACAGCGCCCTTGTCCGCGTATTTCGGAGCGCGACAGACGACCAACGCCTTGGCGTCTTGAACGCCCACCCTGATCTGGCAGGTAAGCTGGCCGCAGCGGGTAAATTAACCGCTGAAAGCACATCTGAACAAGCGGGCGCTGGGCTTGACCTGCTGACTGACGCCGAACGTGCGACGTTCCAAAAGCTAAACGCAGATTATGTGGCGCGCCACGGTTTTCCATTCATCATCGCGGTGAAGGATAACGATAAGGCGTCGATCCTTGCGGCATTCCACAGCCGGATCGACAATGACCGCGCCACCGAATTTGCAGAAGCCTGCCGTCAGGTTGAGCGGATCGCAGAGCTGCGTCTGATCGAAAAGTTTGGCGCATGAATATCATTTTGCAACCACTGACTACTGACGCCTTTGCGCCTTTCGGGGATGTTCTGGATATCAGCGGCACGCCGGATAAGATCATTAATCAGGGCATGTGTGGTCGTTTCCATGACCGTGCGAACATGGATTTTGCGGATGGGCGGGCGGGCATTAGCCTGTTCAATGCCACGCCGCGGGCCGTGCCGATTACTCTGGATATGATGGAACGGCATCCTGACGGCAGCCAAGCATTCCTGCCCATGTCGTTGGATCCGTTCGTTGTGGTGGTCGCCCCCGATGATGGCGGTCAGCCGGGACAGCCGATTGGGTTTATCACCAGCGCGGGGCAGGGCGTGAATTATCATCGCAACACGTGGCACGGGGTGCTTACACCGCTGCATGCGCCGGGTCTATTTGCTGTGGTGGACCGCATTGGCGATGGTCCGAACCTGCAAGAACACTGGTTCGACACACCCTATCTGATCACGTCGGGTTAACCCCGGGCCGCCAATTTGCGGGCCATGTCGATCATGCGGGCGGAAAAGCCCCATTCGTTGTCGTACCAGCCAAACAGGCGCAGCTGACGGGTGCCGACCATCATCGTCTCACGCGTCCCGATGACAAGCGATTCCGACCGCGCCCGCATGTCAGTGGACACCACCGGATCATCGACAAGGCCGACCAATTTGGACGCGGCGAATGTGTTGCGCAGGTATGTGATCATCCCGTCCCTGGGCGGGTTGCGCAGCTGCACAACTGCATCAATGCCGGACACGGAAATGGCTGGTACGCGCACAGCAGAGATACTAAGCCGATCTTTCATGTCGGGCAGAACCTTGGTCATTTGTCCGGCCGCGCTGGTCGTGGTGGGGATCATGGACACGGCAGCGGCGCGGCTACGTTCCAGATTGGGGCCGGGGATATCCACCGTGGGCTGGCTGCCGGTATAGCAATGGATCGTGGTGATATGTGCGCTGTTCACACCCAGCGTCGCATCAAGCGTTTGCATCAATGGAGCAATCGCATTGGTCGTGCACGACGCGTTGGAAACGATCCGGTGATCCCCGATGGCATCATCATTGGCCCCCATCACGACGGTCATATCCGCAGCCTCTGATGGGCCGGAGATCAGGACAGCGCGCGCGCCCGCATCCAATCCGGCGGTGGCGATGGGCCGCGTTTTCGCACGGCCTGTGCATTCCATGACAACGTCAACGCCACTTAGATCGCAGGCGGCAAGATCGGGCTGGTTCCAGAACGGCAGGACGCGATCCCCGACGGTCAATGTGCCGTCGCCAACCGCAATCGGATCGGGGTAGGTGCCATAGACACTGTCATAGCGGAACAGATACGCACAGGTTTCAAGCGGGGCGATATCATTGATGCCCACAATCTGAATATCTGCATGGGTTGGATCGGACAAAAGCTGCCGCAGAACGGTGCGTCCGATCCGGCCAAAGCCGTTGATCACAATCCGAATTGGCCGTGTCATGTGCTGTCCGATCTGTCCCAGGTTTGGCCTGACCATAGACAGCGGCGCATCCGCGTCCACCCTCTAAATCAGGTGCGGGTCAGCGGGCGCAGCCCCATGTGCCGGTTCACATCCTTATAAAGCAGATAGCGGAACCGCCCCGGCCCACCCGCATAGCAGGCCTGCGGGCAAAAGGCGCGCAGCCACATGTAATCGCCTGCCTCAACCTCGACCCAGTCGTCGTTCAGGCGGTAGGCGGCCTTGCCTTCCAACACATAAAGCCCGTGTTCCATGACATGCGTTTCCAGAAACGGGATCACGCCACCCGGTTCAAACGTCACGATGGTCACATGCATGTCGTGGCGCAGGTCGGTCGGATCAACAAAGCGGGTCGTGCCCCATTTGTTGTCCGTATCGGGCATCATGGTCGGCGGGATGTCGTTTTCATTGGCGATGATCACCTTTGGATAGGGGATGCCTTCAACGGGTTCGTAAGTTTTGCGAATCCAGTGGAACCGCAGCATATCGTCGGTCTTGTTGTGTAGCGTCCAATCGCAGGCGGGCGGCAAAAACGCGTAGCCGCCGGGCGTCAACGTATGGGTGTCGCCGTTCACGGTCAGGCTGGCGCTGCCTTCGACGATGAACAACACCCCTTCGGCGCCCGCGTCGGTTTCGGGTTTGTCAGACCCGCCGCCGGGCGCGACTTCCATGATGTATTGGGAAAACGTTTCCGCAAATCCGGTCATCGGGCGGGCAATCACCCACAGACGTGTGTTGTCCCAATGGGGCAGGAAGCTAGTGACGATATCGCGCATCGTGCCCTTGGGGATCACGGCGTACGCGTCTTTGAAAACGGCGCGATCTGTCAAAAGCTGGTCCTGCCCGGGGTGACCACCCTTAGGGGCGTAGTATTTTGCCGTCATGTCTGATCCTGCGGTTTGTCTGTTGGGACCACTATGGGCGGTGCGCGGGCAAAAGACCACGCAGCCACATCGCACAGGACCTTTTGCCTTCGTTTGATAATCGCGCGGTCTAGGGCTTAGCCTTTTCCAGATAAGCATCCATCGCGGGTTTATAGGCGGCCAGTTCGGCGGCCACGACAGAGATGGCTTGCAGGCGTGCGTCATAGGCGGCGACAATCGGGGGCCAGTCGACGGGCAGGTCAAGCGCTGCTTCAAACGCTTTGATCCATGCGAAAGTTACCGCAAACCCGCAATCGCATAGCCAGAGCGTGTCCGTATCCAGCGGATTTTGATCCAGCAATAGTGCAAGGGACGACAGGTGTTTTGAAATAAGTGCGCCGCCAGATTTCACCGCCGCAGCATCGCGGGTGGCATAGGCCACTTGGGGATAGATCACGCGCACCGATGGTTCCAGCCGCGTGTCATGGGACCGGCTGAATTCACGTGCCTTTGCGCGCAGCTGCACGGTGTTGGGCAGCATAGGGGTGTCTGGAAATGCCTCGTCGATATATTCGGCAATGGCTTCTGAATCCGAAAGCATGAAACCGTCGTGGATCATTGCGGGCAGGTTACCCGACGGCACGATCGACCGATATTCATCCGACCCATAACCACCCGGCGGGGGCAGTTCCGTAAATGGAATGGCCTTGTGGTTCAGCATGATGCGCAGTTTGGCGCAATAAACGGCAACAGGTACAGAATAGATGGTCAGCATGGCAATGCCCCCTTTAGAAATGCAAAGGCCAACCGCGCACGGTTGGCCAAAGTTTTTGGATATGATCGCTGATTACTCAGCCTTGAGCTGCCATTTGACGCCCAGCTCATC
Organism: Yoonia sp.; assembly: GCA_029250945.1. Taxonomy (GTDB): domain Bacteria; phylum Pseudomonadota; class Alphaproteobacteria; order Rhodobacterales; family Rhodobacteraceae; genus Yoonia. Next base: position 26,302 of record JAQXEG010000044.1, on the reverse strand, counting down.
AAACAGGCCACGTTCCTGCTTAAGCGCGATCCATGTGTTCACATAGTTGATCCAGACCTGATCAGCCTGTGGCAACAACATCGCAATCGGTGTCGGGGAACGGCCGGATTCAACGGGTACGATCATCAGTTGGTCGTATTGTGCAACCAGTTTGTTCGCCTCAACGTTGGATGTGATGGACGCGTCGGCACGGCCGGACAGAACCTCTTGGAAATCACGCGCTGGTGCTTCGACGATGCGGTGTGTCGCGTCGGGGAAGTACTGTTTGACTTGTGTTTCCTGTGTGGTGCCCAAAGTGGCGGCAACGGATACGTCTGCTGCGTTCAGGTCATCCCAATCGGAAAAACGATCAGCATTGGATTTCAGCGTCAGCGGTACAGTCGCCAATGAGAAGTAGCTGTCAGAATACCCAGCGGCCTTGGCACGGGCAGGGGATACGGATGCGGACCCTGTGATGTGGTACTGACCGGATGTCACACCAGCCACGAGGGTTTTCCAGTCTGTTGGTACAAACTCAACCTCGACACCCAGATCAGCGGCCAGCGCTGTCATGACGTCGATGTCGTACCCTTCGTATGTGTTTGTGGCCACATCACGCATGGACATCGGGTTCCAGTCGCCTGTTGTGCCAACCTTCAGCACGCCTTCGGACAAGATTTCATTAAGAGCGGATTGTGCGGTTGCCTGCACGGCGCTTGTGGTCAGAATGACCGTCGCGGCGGCAATTTTAAAGAATTTCATGGGTTTCCCTTCCATTGTATTCGTTGGACATAGGATGCCAGAGTGATTTGGAAATGCAAAGCGGTTGAAAAAATCTAAACCGCGTTACGTCATCACAATACCGTTGAACCAAGGGGCAGGGCGCCATGACCATCATTTCAATGCGGAACGTGTCCAAGTTCTTTGGGGATTTTCAGGCACTCAAAGACGTGTCGCTTGACGTGGCCTTCGGCGAGCGCTTGGTTGTTTGCGGCCCGTCGGGATCGGGCAAGTCGACATTGATCCGCTGCATCAACCGGCTTGAGGCGCATGAGCAGGGCGAGATTATCGTCGATGGCACCACGTTGACCGACAAGGCCGACGATCTGGACAAAATTCGTGGCACCGTCGGTATGGTGTTCCAACAGTTCAACCTGTTCCCGCATTTGACCGTTCTGGAAAACCTGTGCCTTGGGCCGCGCCGTGTGCTTGGCCTGTCTGATGCCGATGCCCGCGCCCGCGCGATGGATTATCTGGAACGCGTGCAAATCCCTGATCAGGCCGATAAATTCCCCCGCCAATTGTCCGGTGGCCAGCAACAGCGCGTCGCCATCGCCCGCAGCCTATGCATGGAGCCGCGGATCCTGTTGTTCGATGAACCAACGTCCGCCCTCGACCCTGAGATGATCGCCGAGGTGCTGGATGTTATGACCGAGCTTGCGTCGTCCGGCATGACGATGATCGTGGTCACGCATGAAATGGGCTTTGCCCGTCGTGTCGCCGACCGCATGGTGTTCATGGACAAGGGCGAGATCGTAGAGATTGGCGCCCCAGAGGATGTGTTCACTGCGCCCAAATCCAAGCGGTTTGCCAAATTCATCAAACAGATTTTGAATCACTAGGGGCATGACTATGAAACGCATTCTTATCCTTGCCTCTGCACTGTTTTTACTAACGGGCTGTTCGAACAACTGGGGCTGGTATGTGGTTGACCCCACAACAACGTCCGGCTGGAACAATCTGAAATTCATGGCAAGTGGGGCCTATTACACGATCATTATGTCGCTGAGCGCGATCTGCATTTCGGTGATTGTCGGCCTTTTGGTCGCGCTGCCGGGGCTGTCGGACAAACGCGGCTGGCGCATGTTTAATCGGACGTATGTGGAGATCGTACGGGCGGTACCGATCCTTGTGCTGATTTTGTGGGTCTATTACGGGCTGCCTGCGTTGTCCGGGATCACGCTCAATGTGTTTTGGGCGGGTGTGCTGGCGCTTGCCCTGTCCGACAGCGCGTTTCAGGCCGAGATTTTCCGCGCTGGTATCCAATCCATTGCCCGTGGGCAGTATGAGGCGGCGCAGTCAATTTCCCTCAATTACCGCGATACAATGCGCTATGTTATCTTGCCCCAAGCGATCCGGCGTATCCTGCCCGCGCTGGGCAATCAGCTGGTGTATATGCTGAAGATGTCGTCGCTTGTGTCCGTGATCGGGTTGCAGGAATTGACGCGCAAAGCGAATGAACTGGTGGTGTCCGAATACCGGCCCTTGGAAATCTACACAATTCTGGTGCTGGAATATTTGGTGCTGATCCTGATCGTGTCTGCTGGCGTGCGCTGGCTGGAACGACGCATGAAAGCGAGCGACACATGAAGCCGACCGATGATCTGACCACTGGCCCGATGTCGGGACATTTCCGTACGCTGGCGATACCCGCCGCCTTCGGGATGCTATTTGCCACGCTATATAACGTTGTGGACGTTTACTGGGCTGGCCGTTTGTCGACGGATGCACAGGCGGGGCTGGCGATTGGGTATCAGGCGTTTTTCGTGCTGATGGCGATTGCGTTTGGGCTAAGTTCCGCGTTGTCGGCCCTTGTGTCCAACGCCAAGGGCAGTGGCAATAGCGACGAGACCCAACAGTTCGCGGCTCAAGGCATTGCGTACGGTATTATTGCCACCCTGCTGGCGATGGTGATCGGTATGATCACGGGGCCGATGCTGATCAGGTTGGTGTCGGAACCTGACGCCTACCGCGATGCCGCGCTGGGCTATTTCAACGTTCTGATCTTTGCCTTGCCGGGGTTCTTCTTAGCCTATGGGGGCAACGGTATTTTGCAGGCGCACGGTGATAGCCGGTCAATGCAGCGCGCAATGATGGTCGCGTTTTTGGTGAACATCGGCTTGAACCCGTTGTTGATGTTCGGCGTACCAGGCGTGTGGGGCGGCATGGGGTTCAATGGTATCGCGCTGTCCACGATTATCAGCCAGACGGGCGTCATGGTGTTTATCCTGACCCGCATTTTCAAGCTGGATATGATGCAGGGTGTCACCCGTGATGCGTTCCGCCCTGTCATGGATATCTTTCGTCAAATCACGGCACAGCTGATCCCCGCAAGTGCGGCAATGATGGTGATGTTCATTTCGGGCTTTGTCGTGCAATTCGCGCTTAAGGAATTTGGCGGGGCGGCGGTCGCGGCGTATGGCGTCGCGCTTCGGATTGAACAAATCCTGTTGCTGCCCGTCTTGGGTATGACGGGGGCATTGCTGCCGATTGCGGGTCAGAATTTCGGGGCGCAAGAACATGATCGTGTGCGTGCTGCGCTGAAATTCTGCTGGACCACAGGGTTTATTATGACGGCCATCGCCGCACCGATCCTTTTGTTCGGTGGCAGCTTTGCGATGTCGCTGTTTTCGGACGACCCAGAGGTGATCCGCATCGGTACCAGCTATCTGCGGGTCGATGCATTCCTGTTCCCGATCTACATGATGCTGTTTTCGATTAACTCGCTTCTGCAAGCGCTTAAGAAACCGATCTGGACGCTATGGATCAGCATCTATCGCCAAGGGTTTGGCGTCGCGTTCTTTATCTGGGTATTTATCGCAGTGCTGGATTTCGACGTCTGGGGTGTCTGGCTGGGCATTGCCACCGCCGTTACGTCCGGCTGGGTGCTGGCGCTGATCGTGGCGAAGTCTGTTGCGGATAAGACGATGAACGGTCTGCTGACGGCGCGGGCGTAAACGGGTACTGATCGTCGATATCGCGCGTGATCTCGGCCATTAACTGATCGTGATCAAACTGGATCGCGGATTTGGACGTGACAGCCCCACCAGAGCGCAGGTTCATCATCTGACGTCGGCGTGAAACGCTGACGCCGGACAGGCCGGGCGCTGTTATGATGTTTTGCGTCACAAGCCGGTCAAACAACCCCTGCGCTACCTCTGGCCGCACGCCAAGCGCGCTGGTGATCTGGGACACGGAACAGGCGTTGCTCATCTGCGCGTAATAGCAGGCCCATGTGTATTGGATCGACGTGTGGGCCGCCGTTGCGGGGACAGCCATCGCCGGAAGTGCGGGCAGCGCAGGCACAAGACCGGCAGCAGTCAGGCTTTGCAGAAATGAACGACGGTTTAGCGTTGGCATAGCGATTGGCCCACTTAGACCATGCGGATTACATCCTTATCGATCGCCAACATATAACCCTTGCGGGCGATGTTTTTAACCAGCAATTCGCTAACCATTTGATTTCCAAGGGTATCTCTTAGACGTTTGATGCGTGTGGCACCCGCTGCCTCGTCACAATCGGCGGCGGAACGGCCTGAAATGACCCCTTCGATTTCGGCACCTGACATGACCTCATCGTCCATGCGCGCCTCGGCCAGAACGGACAGGGTTTCAATCGCGGCATCTGTCAGCTTGAATTCAAAGTTATTAAGGTAAACCGATTTTTGGTCGCGGCTGATCAGCAGGGAATTGACCTCAATCCCCTTACGCTCAATTTGGCCCATCCGGCGGTTCATCGCGACCAGCATCACAAGAAACGCAATCGCAGCAATCAGCAGCGCGGTGGAAAACGTGAGCAGCACAAAAATCACAAAGCGGTAGGATGACAGCGTGTCGGAAACCGCGGTGCCCGATTGGGCAAGAATTTCCAGCAGCTTAATTTCGGCGTTGCCAGTCAGTATATCGTTTTCAACAAACAGCTGTTCGACGCGGGCATTAAACGCATTCGCGTCGGGCAGGTTCACGAACAGCAAAATCGCCGCGATGGCCAGAATGGCGACGATGGCGCCAATCCCCGCGACGACAATCTTGTTCCCGATTTCGCGTGCCTCAGTAGCGGAGGAAGTATTCACCTGCGCTCTCCTTTCGGTTCTCTAGTCCGGCGTCGTCAAAGACGCCAAGCACATTCAAAAGCTGCCAGTCATCCGCGCTCAGGCGGGTCTGCAATGCGGATTGTGCGGTATCAACGGTGCAGTCACCGTCGATTTCAGCGACACCATAATGCAGGCGCAATGGATCATCACGCTTGGCCTTATAATCGGCGTAGCAGGCGGCCTGTGCGGCGCTGGCCCAAAGGCAAAGCGCAAGAGGGGAAAGAAGTATCTGTTTCATGCCTGCATATCATCCAAGATCGCGCTGCTATTCAATATCCGCCGATGTTATCGCGCCCGCCATCACATAACCATCCCCTGTTATTGAGAGGCAAGCCACCCTCGTCCCATCGTTGTTCTACGCCACAGACAACCTGAAAGGACGACATCATGTATAAGACATTTATTGCAGGCATCACCGCCGTATCCCTGACATTAAGCAGTGCAGCACCCGCACAGGCCAATGGCCTCGATCAAAAGGACGTCGGCCAGATCCTGTTTGGTTTGATCGCAGCGGCCACCGTGGCCCAAGGGGTGCGTAATCACCGGACACAGACGCCCGCACTGGCTGACGTTATTGTGTCGCAACAACCGCGGTCCCAAGGCAATGGCCACAATGGTCCCCGCTATGGGCAGGTCAACCAATCCCGTGTGTCCGTATTGCCAGGGCGGTGTGTGCGGAAATTCGACACGCGCAAGGGTAACGTCCGCATGATGACGCGCCACTGCATTGCGCGTCACTATGATCACGCGGTGAATTTTCCGCGCCGCTGTGAACGTGATGTGATGACCAATCGCGGGTTCCGGTCCGGCTGGGCTGTGCGCTGTTTGCGCAACAACGGTTTTACCGTCGCTGGTCGCCGCTAAGGTATCGGTCCGCCCCATACGTCCCCACATTTGGGGCGGGCTGTGACTTGGGCGCGTAGGTTTGGACATGGCCGATGCGCCCATTTTTGTCTTGATCCGACTTGGCCGGTCTGGTCACTGGGGGCATGACAGAAAAAGCCTATCCCGATTTCACATTTGAACAAGCCACCTTTGCCCGTGGTGCCCGTGCCGTCGCTGGTGTGGATGAGGTTGGGCGCGGCCCGCTTGCTGGACCGGTCTGCGCCGCAGCGGTGGTGCTGGACCCTGACAATATCCCCGACGGCTTGAACGACAGCAAACAACTGACCGAGAAACAGCGCGATGCGTTGTTTGATATCCTGATGGCCAGCGCTGATGTGTCGATCGCCGAGGCCACAGTCGCCGAAATCGAAGAACATAACATTCTGCGCGCATCCCACATTGCGATGGTGCGGGCAGTGGCCGGCCTGTCGGCGCCTGCTGATTTCATCCTGATCGACGGCAATATGGTGCCGCGCGGATTGAACACCCCAAGTCAGACAATTGTGAAGGGCGACACCCGTTCGCTGTCGATTGCGGCGGCCTCAATTGTGGCCAAAGTGTGGCGCGACCGGCTGATGGTGGATTTGGCGCAACAGCATCCGGGCTATGGCTGGGAAACCAACGCGGGATACTCGACACCTGTGCACAAAAAGGCACTGCTAGAACTTGGTGTAACCCCACACCATAGACGTACATTCAAGCCGGTACACAATATCTTGTATCAAGATAAAAACTTAAGTGATTGATTCAATTTAATTTTTGACAGAGAATCGCCTCTGACTCATAATAGGGTCAACCAAAGAGCGGATTAACCGCCAGGGACAGAGGCAGTATAAATGACGATCAAAACCAAGGGGCCAATTGCGGCCGCAGGGGCGGATGAACTTCCGCTGAATTCCATTCTGAACGGTGACTGTATTGAGGTCATGAACAGCCTGCCTGCGGGTTCGGTTGACCTGATCTTTGCGGATCCGCCGTATAACCTTCAGCTGAAGGGTGATCTGCATCGTCCCGACAATTCCAAGGTGGATGCGGTCGATGATGCGTGGGATCAATTTGACAGCTTCGCGATCTACGACAAGTTCACCCGCGACTGGCTGGCCGCTGCCCGCCGTCTTTTGAAGCCAAATGGCGCGATCTGGGTGATCGGTTCCTATCATAATGTATTCCGCATGGGTGCAGAGCTTCAGAATCAAGGCTATTGGATTTTGAACGATGTTGTTTGGCGCAAGTCGAACCCGATGCCAAACTTCCGTGGTAAACGCCTGACCAACGCCCATGAGACACTGATCTGGGCAGGTAAGTCAGAGACCAGCAAATATACGTTCAATTACGAGGCGCTGAAGGCGCTGAACGAAGGCGTGCAGATGCGGTCCGATTGGGTGCTGCCGATCTGCACTGGCCACGAACGCCTGAAAAATGACGCCGGTGACAAGGCGCATCCAACGCAAAAGCCGCAATCCTTGCTGCACCGCGTTCTGGTTGCCACCACGAACCCTGGTGACGTCGTGCTTGACCCGTTCTTTGGCACGGGCACCACGGGTGCTGTCGCCAAGATGCTGGGCCGCGAATACATCGGGATCGAGCGCGAGGCCGCCTATCGCAAGGTTGCTGAAAAGCGGATCAAGAACACACGCAAATTCGACAAAGAGGCGCTTGAGGTGTCCCAGTCGAAACGTGCCGAACCCCGCGTCGCCTTTGGCGTGCTCGTGGAACGTGGCATGCTGCGCCCGGGTGAAGAGCTGTGGTCCCTGAACGGACGGCACAAGGCCAAGGTGCGTGCAGATGGCACCCTGATCGGGGATGACATCAAAGGGTCGATCCATCAGGTTGGCGCCCATCTGGAAGGCGCGCCAAGCTGTAACGGCTGGACATACTGGCAGTTCAAGCGCGACGGGCAGAAGGTGCCGATCGACTTGCTACGCCAGCAGGTCCGGTCCGAGATGGCCAAACACTAGATCACAAAAATTCGAATACCGCCGGTGGATGCGAAGGCACGTTCAGCAAATGGACAGACCGCGCATGCACTAACTTCAACCCCGCCTTCGTGGCGGGGTTTTTTTCTTGGGCGGGTGATGTTTTAAAACGCATCCTACGCAGACTGGGGATGTGTCCCGCGGTTGTAATCCGTCCAATCGGTGATTTCCGGGTAATACATTTCGCGCCATTTATGGACGCGCGGGTTCATGTATTTGCGCCACAGGCTTGGTGACAGCGCCAAGAGCGTCATGACCGGATACCCATAGGGCAGTTGCGGCGCATCAACGGTCCCGTAGGTTTGCAGCAAAGGAAAGCGGCGGTCTGGTTTATAATGGTGGTCCGAATGCCGTTGCAGGTTGATCAACAACCAGTTCGACGCACGTTGCGCCGTGTTCCAAGAATGGCGCGGCATCACGTGTTCAAATTTGCCATTCCCCAAATATTTACGGGTCAGCCCATAGTGTTCGAGGTAATTCACCAGCTCTAGCTGGAAAATCGCGGATGTGGCCTGCACCGTGAACAAAAACAGCCCCCAGACATCCCCGATCAACAGCGCCAGCAGTAGGCAGGTCGCCTGCATAAGCCAATAACGCCAGAACGGGTTGGACTTGTCATGCCAAGGCAGCCCCTTGCGGGCAAGCATGGCCTTTTCCGCGTTGAATGCGGACCAATAGCATTGGTGTAGAACACGCGGCAAAAACCGCCAAAACCCTTCGCCATAGCGCGCCGTGACAGGATCGTTGGGGGTTGCGACGTGGCGGTGATGGACCAGCAAATGCTCTGACCGGAAATGGGAATATAGCACCATCGCCAGCAATGCATCGCCTATCTGGCGTTCATATTTCGGTTTTTGGTGCATCAGTTCGTGCGCATAGTTGATGCCGACTGTGCCGGAAATCACGCCGATCCCGACGAAGAGAAAATACTGTTCCCACCCGCCAAGATGCTCGGCACGGGTGACGTAATAGAGCATCCCGAAGATGGTCAGGAATTGCAGCGGCGCCCAGATGATCGTGATCAGTTTGTACCAGTAAAGCTGGCTATCGGGTGTCTGGGGGTCTGCGTTCGTTTCATCCAGACCAGCAAACAGATCAATGATCGAGAACAGATACCACGTGCAGATCGGCAAAAGCAGCACCGCCCAGCCTCCCGTCATCGCCGCATAAATGGCCAGTGGGATCAAAAGAAGCGACATCCAAAACGGAATGGCAGCAGTGATTTTTGCGATCGGGGTATCAGTCATGGTGGCAGCCTATGAGTTGATTATGACTATACTAAGAAAATCGCGGGTCAATCTCAATCGTGGCGTAGCGTCGCGGCGACCTTGCGCATGACTGTGGGAAGGGACTTTGGATCAAAATCAGCCTTTGGAACCCAGAAACCACGTGTTGGTGTTCGCGCCGTTGTTGTGGTCATCACGGTCAGTTCCAGATGAAAATGCGTGAATGTATGCTTGGCAACCTCGTTCAACGTCACCCAATCGGCGTCCACTGGCGGTGCAGGTGTGGGGTCATTGGACCAGTCAGTTGTCGGAAAACCAAGCATCCCGCCCAGCAACCCCTTGTCAGGACGCGTTTCTAGCAACCACGCACCATCGGAATTGCGGGCGACATAGGCGATCCCCTTGCGGGTCGGCGTCTTTTTCTTGGGCGTCTTTTTGGGAAGCGTCGCCGCTGTGCCTGCGGCATGGGCGGCGCAATCTATGCGCAGTGGGCAAATCCCGCAGGCCGGATTGCGCGGGCTGCAAATCGTGGCGCCAAGGTCCATAACCGCTTGGGCATAGTCGCCCGGACGGATGGTTGGCGTGTGTTTCGCCGCTAGCGCCGTCAGCTTTGGTTTGGATGCAGGCAGCGGATCATGCACATCATGCAGTCGCGCCATCACACGTTCGACATTGCCGTCAACCACGACGGATGCCTCATCAAACGCAATCGCGGACACGGCGGCAGCGGTATAGGGGCCGATGCCGGGCAGCTTGAGCAGCGCATCATTGGTTTGCGGGAACGCACCATCGTGGTCGTCCACAACCGCACGTGCACATTTCAACAGATTGCGGGCGCGGGCGTAGTATCCCAACCCTGCCCACGCGGCCATGACATCAGCATCATCTGCGGCGGCCAGATCAGCAATAGTTGGCCAGATCGTCATAAACTTATCATGATAGGCGCGTACGGCAGCCACAGTGGTTTGCTGCAACATTACCTCTGACAGCCACACGGCGTAGGGGTTGGGCAACACGCCCGCCTGCCGGTCCGCCGGCGGCACACGCCACGGCATCGCGCGGGCATGCACATCATACCAAGTCAAAAGGGTTGGGGCCACGTTGCGCACGGTTTGTTCATCCTATCTACGGGTTTTGCTGGCACCGCACGACCGATCGGTTAAGTTAGCTCATAGATATGAAACAGCCACGCCATACCAGCACAACCCGCGGATTTTCCCGCGCATCGGGCCTGATGCAAAACCGCATCCGCACCGCGTCCGAGGCGCGCGGCTTTGCCGTGACGCGGCTGTTGACCCATTGGGCCGAGATTGTGGGCGCAAGTACCGCAGGTATCGCAACACCTGTGAATGTATCCTACGGCAAGGGCGGGATGGGGGCCACGCTGACCGTTTTGACGACGGGCGCCCAAGCCCCGATGCTGGAAATGCAAAAGGAACAGATCCGTGAAAAGGTGAACGGCTGCTACGGCTACCGCGCCATCGCACGGGTCCGGATCACGCAAACGGCGCCCACGGGGTTCCACGAAGGACGCGCCAGCTTTGCCCCCGCACCAACCGTGCCAAAGGGGCCAACACCAGCGGCCAAGCAAGAGGCGGCGGATTTGTCACGCTCAATTCAAAGTGATGATCTACGCGCAGCCCTTGCAGCATTGGGCGCAAACATCATATCCAAGGGCAAATCCTAATTCATAAGGAACGCGTTATGCTTCGTAGAAATCTAATTGCTGGTGGTGTTGCTGCCGTGGGTCTTGGTGCCTGGTGGGCGACAAGCCGCGGGACCGATCTTCCGGCTGATCCGCTGATGACCGCCAATGCACAAACAGCATCCGGTGACGCGCCGCAGATCACCGATATGGTTCTGGGGTCGGCTAATGCGCCTGTCGAAATCATCGAATACGCGTCATTCACCTGCCCGCATTGCGCGTCGTTCCACGCCAATACCTATCCCCAGCTCAAGGCGGATTACATCGACACCGGCAAGATCCGTTTCGTGTACCGTGAGGTGTATTTTGACCGCTTTGGCCTTTGGGCGTCGATGATTGCTCGTTGTGGTGGGGAAATGCGGTTCTTTGGCCTTGCTGACCTGATCTATGAGCGGCAGCGCGACTGGACCGCGAGTGGCGATCCTGCGGTCATCGTCGAAGAGCTGCGCAAGCTTGCCAAGACAGCTGGCCTGACAGACGCGATGCTGGACGATTGCATGAACGACGCTGAAATGGCGCAGAACCTTGTCGGTTGGTATCAGGCAAATGCCGAGCGGGATGATGTGCGGTCCACGCCGTCCTTCCTGGTCAACGGAGAGAAGTATTCCAACATGAGCTATGCTGACTTTAAGGCCGTTCTGGACGAAAAGATCAGCGGCTAATGCAACCCCTGACGGGCCTTAAGGTTGTTGAACTGGCGCGGATTTTGGCTGGCCCTTGGGCTGGTCAAACCCTCGCTGACATGGGTGCGGAGGTCATTAAGGTTGAGGCCCCGTCAGGCGATGATACACGGGGGTGGGGCCCGCCGTTTGTCACCCATCAGGGGCAAACTTGGGCTGCGTATTTTCACAGCTGCAATCGTGGGAAAAAGGCGGTCACGATTGATTTCCGCACGCCCGAAGGACAGGCGCAGCTGGGCAAACTGATCGCAGACGCCGACATCCTGATCGAGAATTTCAAGGTCGGCGGACTGGCGAAATATGGGCTGGATTACGACAGTCTGCATGCGCTGAACCCGCGCCTGATCTACTGTTCGATCACGGGTTTTGGCCAAACCGGCCCCTACGCCCATCGGGCAGGATACGACTACATTATCCAAGGGATGTCGGGCTTGATGTCGGTCACCGGCGAACCCGACGGCCAGCCGCAAAAGGTTGGTGTTGCGGTCACTGATATCTTTTCCGGGTTATACGCCAGCACCGCGATCTTGGCCGCCGTGCAGCAACGGCATACGACTGGCAAGGGGCAGCATATCGACATCGCGTTGTTCGATGTCGCGACCGCCGTGATGGCTAATCAGGGCATGAATTATCTGGCTACCGGCACCGCGCCCAAACAGTTGGGCAATGCGCACCCGAATATTGTGCCCTATGCGGTTTTTGACTGTGCGGATGGGTATATCATCATCGCGTCTGGCAACGATGGACAGTTTGAACGGCTATGCGATGTGTTGGGCATTGGGGCTGATCCGGCTTACACGACAAACGCGCTTCGGCTTGAAAATCGCGACGCGCTTACGGCGCTTTTGACATCGAAAACAATCGCTTGGACGAAATCTGACCTATTGGCAGCTTGTGAGGATGCGGGCGTTCCCGCAGGCCCGATCAACGATATGTCAGAGGTGTTTGCCGATCCGCAGATCGTTTCGCGCGGTATGCAAATCGATCTCGATGGCGTGCCATCGATGCGGTTGCCGGTTCTGTTTTCTGACGCGGAGTTGGGCCCCCATGCGCCGTCCCCGACGCTTGGCCAAGATCAGGATTTGCTCGACTGAAACCCAAGCTGGTTCAGGGCGTTCTGCAACGGCCCCTGATCATCGAACACAAGCCGCACGGGAAATGTAAGCACCTTGGCCCTGAACCCATCGGGGAGGCGCACAGCGTCTTTTTCGGTGGTGATCATCTGGGCGCGCCGCAGCTCTGCCTCAGCCTCCAATCGGGTCATTAGGGCCGGTGTCAGCGGTTGGTGGTCTGACAGCGGTTCGGCATGGATTAACTTGGCACCGGCGGCGGTGAGCGTGTCAAAAAACTTTTGCGGATGCCCGATGCCGGCAAAGGCAAGGACGGGCATATCTTGCCACGTCATACCTGTGCGCAGCGGGGTCAGTTGACCGCGCAAAGTCGGGACAGGGAACGCCATGGGCGCGCCAGTGCCGATGCTGACAATCAAATCGGCGCGTTCTAATCCGACATGCGCGGGTTCACGCAGCGGTCCTGCGGGAATGACCCGTCCGTTGCCAAACCCGCGGACGGCATCGACGACAACGATATTCAAATCCTTGGCAACCGACGGGTTCTGGAAGCCATCGTCAAAGATCACAAGATTGGCCCCTGCCGCCTCTGCGGCCTGAACACCAGCGGCGCGGTCTTTGGCCACCCATGTCGGGGCGAAACCGGCCAGCAACAGTGGCTCGTCCCCGGTTTGGGATGCGCAGTGCTTGGCGGGGTCCACGGCGACCGGCCCTTCCAGTGATCCACCATAACCGCGGCTGACGAAATGCGGGATTGCCCCCATGTCTTGCGCGGCTTGGGCCACGGCGATTGCGGTCGGTGTTTTGCCCGTGCCGCCAGCATTGATGTTGCCCACACAAATGACGGGAATTGTGGCACGATAAGGTGCCGCTTTGGCCAAGCGACGCGCCGTGGCCCATGCGTAAACCCAGCTTAGCGGCGCCAAAAGGCGGGCCATTGCGCCGGGTTTATCGGGGGGGTTGAACCAGAATTCGGGTGCGTGCATTAAGTGTTCACCTGATCAAGATAGACATAAATCGTTGTCACAAGGTCATTGGTCGCATCTGCGCCCTGCGATGTCACGTCCCATGCGGCATGGGCCTGACGGGCGGCGTGATCTGTGGCAAGCAGCATTTCAATCGCACGACCAAAGTCCGCGGGATCGTCAATTTGGGTGACTGCCTTTGCCGCTGAAAGCCGGCCAAAGTGGTCGGTGTGATCCGCAATTTTTGGCCCCGTCAAAACCGCCGATCCCAAAAGGGCGGGCGCAAACGGATCGCAAATTTCCCCACTGCTAAGACTGCCACCGAGGTACGTGATGGGCGCCAAACGGCACCACAGGCCAAGCCCTTCATCGGTGTCGACAACGTAAATTTGGGTCGCGTCCTTTGGCATTTCCCCAGCACCACGGCGCGCCACGCTTAGTCCGTCTGCACGCAGATCAGCGGCGATTTTCTCGCCATCGGATGTGTTGCGCGGCGCAAGGATCAGCAGCGTCCGATGCGCACGTCGTGCAGCATCGCGGTAGGCACGATGCAGGATGCTAAGTTCTGCGTATGGCAAATCCGCAGCAAGCCAGATTGGCCGCGCAGAAAATGTGGTGGCCAAGGTTGCCCGCTCTGTTTCATTGCAAGATGGTACAGGGATGCCCGCCTCTAGCCTGCCGATAAAACGCGTGTGATCAGGTGATGCCCCCGCCTTGATTGCTTGTTTCGTGACGTCTTCATAGGTCGTCAACACGTCTCCAAACCCGCGCAGAAACCGCCGCAACAGACCAGGGAAAAGCCGCCCGTAGGTTAACGCAATGGTATCAGCGGATGCACCCACCAAAAGCCGTGGGATGGCCGCGTGCTCAATCTCGAACATGACGGCAGGATCAAGCGGTCCACCGGCCCATAGCACAAGATCGGGCCGCCAGTGATCAATGAACATGCGTGTCGCATGGCGCGTGCGGGGTTGATCCGCGTCTGGTGTGGTTGTCAGGACGGTCACGTCCTCACCGTCGTCTATTAGTTGATCCGATAGTCTATCCATCGCCGCGACTTGGCGCGGATCGGCACAAACTGCCCAGATTACCATCCCGTCAGGGCGCGGCAGCGGGGTGGCAAGGTTTGCGTCGCGCGGCTGCACAAGTCGCAGATATGCTCGCAAAAACATGGACCCCGCCATCCGTTTATGCCTGACTTAGTTGCCGAGTTCTTCGGTCGGTGAGGCGGCGGTTTCTTCGTCCCGCAGGCGGTGGATATGGGCAATGAAATACCGCATATGCGCGTTGTCGACGGTGCGCTGTGCGGCACCTTTCCACGCGTTATATGCGGTGTCATAGTCGGGGAACATGCCGACGATATCGATGGCGTCCACGTCCTTGAACGCGTTTTTAGTCGGATCGACGAGCTCGCCACCGAACACCAGATGCAGACGCTGTGTCATGTGAATTACCTTTTCCAAGATGTAAATTTGCGGCCACTGTAAGGGGGGTTGCCCGCGTCCTCAAGCCAAGAGCGACATGAGCGGGGCATGGACCCCGCCCGCCGCCACCAGCCCGTCAAGCTGTGGATGCGGGTTGTTGAAACGGGTGATGTCGCCGCGTTGTGTTGTGGCAGTGCCGCCTGCCTCGGACAGGATCAGCGTACCTGCGGCCACATCCCATTCCCACGTCGGGCGTAGGGTGATCATCGCGTCAAAACTGCCGTCCGCGACAAGGCATAGCCGATACGCCAGCGATGACCGGAACGCGATTTGCATGTCGGGGAATACGCCTGCCTTCCAGAACTTGCCTTGGCTGTTGGCCTTGTGGGTCAGGATGGTTGCTGCTGGAATATCGGTGCAATTGGTTGGCGTGATTGGTGCCCCGTTCAGGAACGCGCCGCCGCCTTTTGTAGCGGTGAACATCAGGTCGCGCAAAGGCACGTAAACCGCAGCCGCCGTCACCTGCCCGTGATGCACAATAGCAAGCGAATGCGACCAGTCTTTTGTCCCGTTGATAAACGCACGGGTGCCGTCGATCGGGTCAACGACAAATACCGTGTCCTTGGTCAGGCGTGCGGTGTCGTCCTCGGTTTCCTCAGATAGCCAGCCATAGGTCGGACGCGCGGCTTGCAATGTCTGTTCAAGCATTGTGTTCACCGCCAGATCGGCGGCGGTCACGGGTCCGGCATCATCCGGCTTGTCCCAAATCTCTGGCGACTGCCCGAAATACCCCATTGCGATGTCGCCGGATCGGCGAGCCGCTTGGGTCAATAGATCAAGGTCAGTCGCCTGCAAGGGTCAACCCTTCGACAAGGAGGGAAGGCACCACAGTGGATAGATGCGTTTGCGCGTCATTTGCGGGGGTGATCCGCATCAGCATATCGCGCAGGTTGCCTGCCACGGTGCATTCGTTCACCGCGTGGGTCACTTCGCCGTTTTCAACCCAAAAGCCGGATGCGCCACGGGAATAGTCGCCAGTGTTGGGGTTGATCGTGGACCCGATCATCGACGTCACCAAAAGGCCGGTGCCCATCTGTGCGATCAGATCGGCGCGGGACACATCCCCTTGGGTCAACGCGATGTTGGTCAGGCTGGGGGACGGCGGGGCCGACGTGCCGCGTGCGGCATTCGCTGTGCTTTGCATATCCAGCTTGCGGGCGTTTGCCAGATCAAGGGTCCATCCTGTCAGCACACCATCATCCACAATGGCGCGGCGGTTGGTGGCTAAACCCTCGGCGTCAAACATGCGCGATGATGCGGTGCGTTTTCGGTGCGGGTCCTCGATCACGGACAGCCCCTTGGGCAAAACTTGTTCGCCCAGCGCATCACGTAGCCAGCTTGACCCGCGTGCAATTGCGGCACCGCTGGTGGCCTGAAGCAGGTGACCAATCAGGGCGCTGGCAATGCGTTCGTCGAATAGAACGGGATAGGCCCCCGTCTTGGGGCGTGTTGCACCGGCGCGTTCTACGGCGCGGGCGGCGGCACGTTGACCGATCTCGGACGCATCGCGCAGGTCGGCGCCAAAAATTCGACTGTCGTAATCATAATCTCGCTCCATATCGGTGCCAGTCCCGCTGATCGCGACGCATGACAGGTCACGGCTGGTGCGCGTATAGCCCGCGTTGAACCCGTTCGAGGTGGCCATATGGATGCGTCGGTGACTGTATCCGGCAGAGGCAGATTGCACCTGACTGATTCCGGAATTTTTCAGCGCTGCCGTCTCGGCCTGCGCGGCGTCGTCTTGCAGTTGGGCGGGGTCGGGCTCTGCGCTGGGATCGAACAGATCAAGCGTGCTGTTATCGGTGTTCGCGGCCAGCTGACTGACGTCTGCCAGCCCTGCATAGCGATCATCGGGGGCCTCTTTGGCCATGGCGATGGCGCGGTCAGCCATTTCGCGCAATGTGTCGGGCTTGGTGTCTGACGATGACACACAGGCCTGTCGCTGGCCGACCATGACCCGCAACCCAATGTCGATCCCTTCGGACCGTTCGGCATGTTCCAACGCCCCGCCGCGCACGTCAATCGACACAGATGTGCCATCCACAGCGATTGCATCCGCCTGATCCGCGCCGGCCTTGGCCGCGTAGTCAAGCAGTTGCTGGGTCAGGTCCGACAGGGGATTGAGCATAGAATATCCTTTGGTTCACGACAGATGGGTAGGCGTTGGCGCGGGCTTGGGCAAGTCCGCGCCAGCGTTGATCTAGCGGATTTGCTGGCCGTTGGCGATGACCGACCCTGATCCCTTGACCTCAAGCGTGGAGGTCAGTTCATCATCCCCAACAGGCGTGGCAAACATGCCCATCATCATGCGGCCCATCATTGCCTGATCGGCAGAGACGATGCCAATTTCAACCAAATCGTCGATCAGTGCGTTTGCACCTCTCAGGTTTGCCGTGACCTTGCCTGTTGGGCGTGGGAACCCGTCAAATGTGGCAAGATCGGTGTTGTCGAACGTGAAATCACCCTTCGCCGCCAATTCCGCGCCACCAATTTTCAGCGACAAGTCATTAAGCGTCAGCGCTGTCAATTCGGCGGGCATGCCGACCTCTCCCATTTCCATGGCTTGTTCGGTGTTCATCAGGTCCAGCAGCAAGCGTGCCTGGCCTGACAGATCAATCAGCAGCGTCGCGGGATCATGCGGTAGCGCGCCGCTTGGGTCTGCCATCATCCAGATCGCGTCATTCACCGCCAGATCTGTCATATTCAACCGTAGCCCGAAATCAGATGCCTCATCCGATGGGGCGAGGGGCATGTCGATCCCGAACCCGTATTCGGCCATCGCGACCTCAATCGGGAAGGGGACTTCAGTGCCTTGTACGGCAACATTCATATCCGTGATATTGCTGTCATAGCTAACGCGATCCGCCGACAGATCAGCAGACAATGTGCCAGCACCCGTGCGCGCCGTGCCAGAGGTTTGTTCCCCCTCGGCCTTCACGTCGAACAGATACGCGCTGGATGTATAGGCATAGCCCCCGTTGAAGCCAAAGCCACGGGCAAATATCGCCTCGGGCGTGACGTCTTCACCGTCTGGCATTGCGACGGTCGCGGTGGCGCTGAACCCTTCGACGCGGCCGCTTAGGGTGAAATAATCACCGGGCAGCTCGGTGGCCGCCATGTCCGCCAGCACGTCGATTGATGCGGCCACAAGGTTATAATCCACCTCGCGCACATCACCGGGGCGGGATGTATAGGTGCCGGACACATCATTGGCGATGAGGCGGAAATTCCCGTTCAGCTTTTCGCCGTTTTCGATAATATCGCTGATCCCGATGCCGTACTGATCCGCCGTGATCGCATAGTTCAGCGCATCAGGTGTGCCGCTTGCGATCATCTCTAGGCCGGACTGATTCACAGTCATCGTCATGTTGATATCTTCCTCGCCCACGATCCTAATCGGATAGGATGCTGGGGGTTGGATCGCTACGGTGCCGTCGCCCAGTTCGGTCAGGATCAGATCGCCCATAGTGGCGGTGACCGTGCTGAATTCATCGTTCATCGTCAGCACGATATTAGAAATTGTCAGGGTGTCGCCCTCGCGGACCTCTGACCCTGTCGCAATAGTTTCATCCCCATATGTCGACATGTTTGCCTGCCAGTCGGCCCAGACCTGTTCTGCGGTCACGTCCGCTTGGGCTGTGCCAGCGGCAAATAGGGCGGCCACGCAGACCGCGCCGCGCAATGTTGGAAATGAAGTCATTCGAATATCCTTTCACGACCTGCGGCCGACCCCTTGCACATCACATGGGTGCCGCTAATTTCATGTGAACCTAGCCATTCGGCGGACCACTAAAAAGGGATGAGCCATGAAAAACTTTGATATGGGCGGGAAAACGGTCCTGATTACAGGGGCCAGTCGCGGAATCGGCAAGGCGGCCGCCTATGCGTTTGCGCAGGCTGGTGCCAACGTCGCCCTTCTTGCGCGAAGCGTCGACGAGATCGCCACAATCGCGGGTGATATCGGGGAGAAGGCCCTAGCGATCCCCTGTGATGTCAGCCGGTTTGCCGAAGTTGCCGCCGCGGTTGCCGCCACTGTCGATACCTTTGGCGGGCTGGATGTGTTCATTGGTAACGCGGGTATGGTCGATCCGATCGGCCATCTTAGTGAAACCGATCCGGATGCATGGGGACGCCTGATCGATATCAATCTTAAGGGCGTTTATTATGGGATACGTGCCGCAATGCCCGGCATGATCGCCCAAGGCCACGGTACGATTTTGACGGTATCCTCTGGTGCGGCCCACGGACCTGTCGAAGGGTGGTCCGCCTACTGTAGTTCAAAGGCGGGGGCCTATATGTTGACCCGCGCAGCAGATAACGAGGCGCGCCAGCAAGGCGTGCGGATCATGGGGCTGTCGCCCGGCACCGTCGCCACCCAGATGCAGCGCGAGATTAAGGCGTCGGGCATCAATCCGGTTAGCAAGCTGGATTGGTCCGATCACATTCCACCTGAATGGCCCGCACAGGCGCTTGTCTGGATGTGTTCGCCCGATGCTGATGCCTATCTGGGAACGGATGTGTCCCTGCGTGATCAGGACATTCGTGATCGTGTCGGTCTGACGTGATCCACGCGGACCAAAACGGTGATTGCCTGACGATCACGCTCGACCGTGTGGATAAGGCGAATGCGCTGACCGCCGATATGCTTGAAGATCTTGCGCAGGCGGTTGAACAGAGCACGGCAAAGGTCGTGATCCTGACGGGTAAGGGCAAGGTGTTTAGCGCCGGTGCTGACCTAGACGCCGCGCGGGCCGGTCTGGCAATCAGCCCGCTTTGGGAACGGCTGTCTGGTGCGATTGCGCGCCATCCTGGGCTGACCATCGCTGCGCTCAATGGCACTGTTGCGGGCGGAGCCATGGGCATGGTGCTGGCCTGTGATCTGCGGCTCGCGGTGCCCACGGCCAAGTTCTTTTATCCGGTCATGAAGCTGGGATTTTTGCCCCAACCCAGCGATCCCAAGCGCCTGTCGCAATTAGTGGGTCCGGCCCGTACCAAGCTGATCTTGATGGTGGGACAAAAGATAGGCGCGGATCAGGCGCAAAGCTGGGGGCTGATCGAAGAAATCGTAGCCCCCGATGCGTTGTTGGACCGTGCAATGGCCCTATCTAACGATGCGCTTGGTGCCGCAACGTCCCATGTCGCGGCGATCAAGACCTTGATTTGATTCCTTGTAAATAAGGGCCGATACGGGCTAGACCCTGTCACCTTATTGCGAAAGGCGAACCATGGAAAATCAATCACCGCTCGTGCAAAAAGCCATCGATCTTTTTAACCAAGGTTATACGCTGGCGTTGGAATGGCTGTTGTCGCCCGCCGCATGGGTGCAGTTTGCGCTGTTGGTCGGGGCCTATATCCCTGCGCTCTTGGTAAGCCGGATCGTCACGCCAAGGCTGGCCAAGGTGCTGTCACCTGATCCGGCCTCGGTGTCTGTCCTGTCCAAGGCGCGGCGCTTTGTCTTGATGTTTCTGCCGCTTTTTCTGCCGCTGTTTGCCTATGGTTTTGCGGCGATCGGGGAACAGGTCGCGCGGTCGCTTTTCGGGTCCGGCGCGGTCATTGCATTCGGGAAACGTGTGTTCCTGTTCCTTGTGCTGCGGGCATTCGCACGCGATATTCTGACCGACCCGTTCTTGCATCTGCTGGGTAAATTCGTCGTCATCCCAATTGGCGCGCTTTATGCGCTGGGCATTCTTGATCCGGTTATTGCAGGGCTTGCCGCGACACAAGTGAGCGTCGGCAATATCCAATTCAGCCTGTTGGCCATTGTGCGCGGTGCAATCGCGGGCAGCTTGCTGTTCTGGCTCGGGACGTGGTCGAACCGGCAATCTTCCGATTTCATCGGGCGCCCAGAAATGCGCCCTGCCATCCAGCAATTAACGTCCAAAATTGCGGAGTTCGCCATCTTTGGCATCGCGTTCCTGCTGCTGATGAACATCATGGGCATTAACTTTAGCACCTTGGCTGTGCTGGGTGGTGCGATTGGTTTCGGCCTTGGCTTTGGGCTTCAGAAAATCGCGTCAAACTTTATCTCTTACGTGATCCTGTTGGTCGAGGGGCAGGCGACGGTCGGCGACTACGTTGAACTCGACGGGGGTGAGGCGGGGACGATCATAAAAATGACCGCGCGCGCCACATTCCTTGAGACATTCGATGGCCGGTGGATCGTTGTCCCGAACGAGGATTTTATCACAACACGCGTCGTTAACTATTCCGACTCCGGCTCCGCCAACCGGCTCGAGGCGGCGTTTTCTGTCAGCTACGATACCGACATCAACAAGGTGCCCGCGATTATCGAGGCGGCGGTTGCCAAGCATCCGGGCGTGCTTGATGCGCCCGAAAAACCGGACTGCGAATTGCGCGGGTTTGGCGATAGCGGGATCGATTTCGTGGTGGAGTTCTGGGTGAATGGGATCGATGACGGCAAAAATAAATACACCTCTGATGTCCTATTCCTGATCTGGAACGCATTGCGCGACAATGACATCGAAATCCCCTATCCGCACCGCGTGGTCGAGATTAAGGGCAACCTGCCAACATGACCGATGTGCTTGTCATAGGCGCAGGTCCGGCGGGTCTGATGGCCGCGGATGTGCTGTCTGCCGCGGGGAAATCCGTTGTGATCGCGGACGCAATGCCGTCCGTCGGACGCAAGTTTTTGATGGCCGGTAAATCGGGTCTGAACCTAACCAAGGATGAGGACCTCGCACGTTTTCAGGCCGCATATGGGGACATGCCATCCGCTTTGCAAAACGCAATCGCGGATTTTGGTCCGGCGGAGGTGATGGCGTGGGCCAAGGGGCTTGGGCAGGATATTTTCACTGGTTCCACAGGACGCGTGTTTCCCAAAGGGATGAAAGCATCGCCACTGTTGCGCGCATGGATGGGGCGGCTGGACCAGCAAGGTGTGACTTTGCAAAAACGCTGGCGTTGGACCGGTTGGGATGATGGGGCGGCGTGTTTCAACAGCCCCGATGGGCCACAGAAGATTACGGCGCAGCACACTATTCTTGCACTAGGCGGGGCAAGCTGGGCGCGGCTTGGGTCGGACGGGCGCTGGGCGGATTTGCTGCCCGATAGCACCGCCGCCTTTGCCCCCGCGAATATGGGATTCAGTATCGATTGGTCGGACCACATGGCCCCCCATTTTGGTAAGCCGCTAAAATCTGTGGGGCTTTGGGCAGATACGACGCTATCGCGTGGTGAATGTGTGATCTCCAAAGCGGGCCTTGAAGGTGGCGGCATCTACATGCTTAGCCGTCAGCTGCGCGAAGGTGCGGCATTGTTTGTCGATCTCAAACCGGACTGGCCGGTGGAAAAGGTTGCGGCCGCTATTGGACGCCCACGCGGTAAAAACAGCCTGTCGAACCATTTGCGCAAGGTGCTGCGACTTGACCCCCACCATGTCGCGCTTTTGTCCGATTTTGGGCGCCCATTCCCTGATGACCTTGCCCCAATTATCAAGCGGTTGCCCATCCGTTTGATGGGTCCGCATCCGATGGATCAGGCCATTTCGACAGCTGGTGGGGTCAGGTTCGATGCCATGGATGGATTTGCCCTGCGTGATCGTCCGGACGTGTTCTGTGCGGGCGAGATGCTGGATTGGGAGGCGCCGACAGGTGGCTATCTGATCACCGCATGTCTGGCGACAGGACGTGCGGCAGCGTTGCAAGTCTTAGAATCCTAGGTGGCCTTGTGCTGGCGCGGTGCGGCATAGCCAAATTGCGCAAGATCCCATGCGTATTGCGTTTTTATAAAATCTACGCTGGCCTGATCGTAGCGGTCCAGCCATGCATCACGTTCGACAAACGCAGGCGTCAGGTTTTCGAACGCGTGCGCGATGCCTAGATCATTCAGAACTGGGGCTAGGTCGTCCTCAATCGATTCAAGCCGTACAGTATGTGAAATGCGTCCCGATTCCCAATGGCGGGCGGACCATGCGCCGTGCTGACGCCAGCGCGGACTGGATCGCCCACCGGCCCCATGTCCATCCGCGGATGTGGTGCGCAGCCATTGATTAAAATCCGGAAGGCCAATGCCCGTCATATGGCGCAACTGCCACATCGTATCTGTTTGCGCGATCCGGTCGTAAAGGCGGGCCAAACGGGTGAACGGATGTTCGGTGACGGCAATGCGTAGATAACCGTAAAACGCTAAATCGGCAGCATCACAGGCCCACTCCGCTTCAATCGAGGTCATCGCGTCAAAAAACAGGTCCGATGTTGCCGTGTCAGACCACGGCTGAAGCGCCTGCACAATGGGTGTGGCGACCGCAAGGGGATCAGGAAATAGTATAAATTGACGTGCACGAGATATAATCATTCCAACACGTTTGCGGATGATTATGAATATTTGATGTAGCGAGCTGCTTGCATAACAACCACGGCGCGACTAACCCAATATTTTGACGCCAAACAGTTAGGCGGCTGGCGGCCAAAGCGCTAAACTGTTGCAAGCTCGCACCTATTTTTGCGTGAAAGGCAAACCACACCTAAAGGTTGAAAATCGATGCAATTTTGATGCCGCAAAATCCGCTGCAATTCAAAAAACTGTTTAAAACAACATCTTTAATCGGTCTCATTCGGGTTGTTTGCGCGTCTATGTTTCACAATTTGCCTCAGTCTGGGGTCAAGACAGGTGCCAACTTGGTCCAAGTTGTTGGCCTGTACGAAAAATCGGCTTGTTTTCGAACAAGACTATGGGTAATTTATTCCTGATCGTCCCGAAGTGCATTTTATTTGGAGTACCAACATGCGCCTTACAACTACAATCGCTGCCGCAGCTGTTATCGCAGTTTCTGGTGTTGCTGCAAACGCTGGCGGCCTGTCCGTGGCTGCTGAAGATGACAAAGTAATGGTTCTGCCAGCGCCAATGGCCGCTACAGGTTCCGTAAACTCTGGCTTCATCATTCTCGCCCTGCTGGCCGCGCTCGTCGCAGCTTCTTCTTCTTCTTCTACTTCTTCTTCTCGCTAAGTTTTAGAAAAAGTTTTCGGGAAGGCGGGCTTCGGCCCGCCTTTCTGCGTTTTAGGGTGGTTTAGCGGCGGGCCATCATGGCAAGTCGAATGAGCGTCCGTTCAGTCAGCGCGTTTTGTGGCGCACTATCAGCGGACCGCAGCTGCAAATCCAAATCAGTCAGTGCGGTCAGCGCGCGTTCCAGCCGATCGCGACCCCATTGGCCTGCGTGGCGCACGATTTTATCGCGCCGTGGTCCGAAAACAGGTGGCCGTAGCCGACCGACACCTGCCCCGGCACCCCCTGGATCGCTTGCAACAGTGTGCAGCCGTTTGAAATGTCGTGTCGCCCCGATGCAGAGCGTGACTGGCGTCACCCCTTGGGCGTATAGGTTACGCAACACCGGCCCCAGCGCGTCGGCCTTGCCCATTGTCACCACATCAAGCACGTCATCAACGTCCACCTCTGCGGAGGCAGGCGCGCAGGTCATCACGTCATCCATCGACAGCGAGGAATTGTCGCCACGCTTGTACAATCCGACCTTTTCTATGGTCTGCCGGAAATCACCGGGTTCAAGCATCTGTGCCAGCCCGACCAGTGCCTCCATCATATCGCGGGACGGCGGCGTCAGCTGGGCGTTGCGCAATGCGGCCTCAATATCATCGCGGCTGGGTGGATCATCATAGATGCCGATGGCGACGGCGTTGCCTTGCCCCTCAAACGCCTTGCGCAAGGCTGATTTCGCAGTGAGCTGGCCGGCTGTCACGACGATCTGGGCATCGCCAGCCTGCCAGTCCTGAAGTGCGGCAGCCAGCGCCCTGGCCATCCCGTCTGTTGCGTCCTCGACAAAGGCGACGCGATGCCCGGGAAAGAACCCTTGGGCCTTGATCGCATCATCCAAAAGCGCGGGATCTTTGCGCAGGTCGGCGGCTGGAATACGGGTTAGGCGCATTTCATCGTCGCCGTTGGGGCCGACAAGCGACAGGATCGCATGTTGCCGTGCGGTTGCCACGCGCATTGCATCAGCGCCAAATATCAACAGCCCTGCATGGGTCGGATCGGGTTTGCGTAGATAGGCCTGCGCCCCTGCACCCGCCATCTTCATGACGCGGCTTGCCGCACATAAAGCACGAGGCGTGCTGCGATCAAATCAGCGAGCGCCACAGATAGCCGGGCCTGCGCATCTGTTGCAGCGGCTTGGGTGGCGACGGTTGATCCGGTGGCGGAATAGCCCATGAAAGTATTGACTGTGCCGGCTGTCACGGCCATGCCATCAGGGGTCGTCAGCGTGTATTGGGCTTCACCTGTTAGATTGAATCGTGTTGTCACCCCGTCCTCGGATATCGTTGCAGGAGAGAGGGTTGCGTCTATGGTCACAGTCAAGGCATAGCGATCCAAGGTCGCAGGGCCAAAGCGTTCGGTCAACCTTTCACGCAGACGGAAGCCAGCAACGGTGTCTGGTACTTTGACGCTTGTTGCGTTTTGCAGCACTTGGGCCTCACCATTGGGGCCGTAAACTGGCGTCAACCCACAGCCCGCCAGCAGCCCCAGTAGGGCCACTCGGCGGGTCAGCATAAGGGCGTGTTTAGACAACAATGTTTACAATCCGTCCGGGTACAACAATCAGCTTTTTAGGCGCAGCGCCATCAAGGGCTGCAACAACAACATCCAATCCCAGCGCGAGTTCTTCAATCTCGTCCTTTGGCATATCGGCGGCAACGGCGATTTCCGACCGACGTTTGCCATTGATCTGGATTGGCATTGTCACAGTATCCTGCACCAGCATTTTGGGGTCGGCCACTGGCCAAGGCGCATTTATGACCAGACCGGCGCCACCCATCATTGTCCAAATCTCCTCGGACAGGTGGGGGGTCATGGGAGCCATCAGCTGGGCCAGCGTGCGCATCGCCTCGCGCTTGGCCGCACCGCCTGCCTTGGATTTCGCAAGAACAGAGGTAAAGCCGTAAAGCTTGGCAATCGCCGCGTTAAAGCCAAAGGATTCGACGCCCAACGTCACATCCTCAATCGCCTTGTGCATGGCGCGCAGCAGGTCATCATCACCCTTGCCAGCGGCATCATCCATTGCGGCGATATCGCCCGCGATGCGGTGCACGCGGGAAATATGTTTGAACGTCGCCTCGGCACCCGATGCGGTCCATTCCACGTCACGTTCGGGCGGGCTGTCTGACAGCACGAACCAGCGCGCGGTATCGGCACCGAACTTGGCCAGAATATCATCGGGATCGACGACGTTATTCTTGGATTTTGACATCTTGGCGGATGGCACGATTTCTACCTCGGACCCGTCGGATTTCAGGAATGCTTTATCGTCGCGCAATTCCACCGCCTCGGGGTAATGATAGACGGGGCGGCCGTCAGTACCTGGCGATTGATAGATCGCGTGGGTTACCATGCCTTGTGTGAACAGGGCGTTGAACGGTTCTGTTGCGGTGTCGGGCAGGTGGCCTGTCATGTTCATCGCCCGGGCAAAGAAGCGGCTGTAAAGCAGGTG
>JAQXEG010000028.1 GCA_029250945.1 Yoonia sp. | reverse complement strand
AACTATAGGGGCGGACCACTTCAAAGGGGGAGGCTCAAACACGATCGTTGCGTTGCCTGCCGTGTTCGCCCAAAACTCTGCCAACACAGCGTTCGTAACACCGCAATAGCCAACACTGTGTTCAACACCGTGATTCCGCCCATCAAATAGTCAGTAACACGGCAAAAAGTGTGTTTATGGTGTGTTTTTGAAAAACACAACTTAAGCGTGTATGGCGCCTGGCTAAGTCATTGATATTGCTTGATAAATGGTGCCCGGGGGCGGAATCGAACCACCGACACGAGGATTTTCAATCCACTGCTCTACCCCTGAGCTACCCGGGCACCGGGATGGACATGTCCATCGGGTAGCGGCTGTTTAGGTCAGCCGTGTGCCCGTGTCCAGAGCGATTTTGACCTAATTTCAATGCGGCTTTGATTGCGCGTCGGAAAGTGCGTCAAACAGCTGTTCCTGTTCGTCAGGATCGGTCGACGGGATCGCGTAAGACCCCGAAAGCCATTTGGCCAAATCGACATCTGCACAGCGCTTGGAACAGAACGGTTTGAACTTGGCATCCGCCTTGCGGTCACAAATCGGGCAGGCCATCAGATATCTTTCAACAGCGCGGCCAACGGCAGGCGTTCGCGTTTGCGTTGCAGTTCAAACAGGCCCATGGGGGTCCAACCGACAAGGCTGGTCTCAATCGGATCGTTCTTAAACGACGCGCGCAGCGATTGCTCAACCTGCTTGCGGTGCCCTTTGGACATGGACACAAAATCGACCGACACTTGCCCGCCGAGACCGCGCAGCCGCAGCGCACGGGGCAAAGCACGGCAGGCGGCCAGATTGGCCTTAAGCGCTGCACCAGGCGAGGTGTCATTGCCTGTGTTCACGTCAACAGCGACCATCGCGCGGGTGGGTTCGACATACATCGTGCCCTCGCCCATCGTGACCTTGGCGCCATCCAGCGCATTGATCTGGTCAAGCACGCCCAAATGTTCAAATGATCCCGCGTCAGTGATCACCTCGGCCGCACCGGTCCATTCGCGCCACGCGACGGTGTGAGGGCCATCGCCTTCGGTCAAGGCTTCGGGTTGCTTGCCCTCGGCGTCGTCCAGCACGGCGCGGGCCATGTCCTGCATCGCAAGAATATCATCGGCGATCTCGGCCTCATCGGCACCCTCGCACGATGACCGCAGGATCAGCCCGTAGGTGTCGTCATGCACCTCATGCGCCACGGCGCGCAGGTCATCACGGGCATCTTCGTCTGTGATTTGACGGCTAATGTTCAAGCCCGGCTTACCGGGTGTCACGATTGCATAGCGGCTTTTGAACAGGACCCGGTCGGTGACAGGCACCGCCTTACCATCCTCGGAATAGCCGGTGACCTGCACTAGCATCGCTTGACCCGGTGACAGCCCGCGGCCTTGGCGCAAAAACGCGGTGCCGCCCTCGGGCAGGCGCATCATCATGCCGCCCTGCCCCTTGATCGGACGATCACAGATCGCGCGGTAAATCGCACCGGGGCGCGGCGCATCTGTGTCATCAACCAGCAAATCATCAAGCTGCCCATCAACAAGATAAGCCGCTGCCTCTAACCCCTGGACGTGGTCCAGAACAATCATGCGACCTTTCATGATGTGCCTCCGAATAAGGGGTAGCCTGCGGATGTGAGCAATGCCGCCGTTTCCGGCAAAGGCAGCCCCATCACCGCATGGAATGAGCCATTGATTTGCGAGCAAAACACCGATGCGGGGCCTTGGATGGCATAGCCGCCCGCCTTGCCGCGCCAATCGTCCGTTGCCAGATACCAGTTCACTTCGGCGTCGCTGAGCCGTTTGAATGTCACTGTTGTCTGCACGTCGCGGACCCAGACGCGGGTGCCACGTTTGACCGACACCGCCGTGATCACCTTATGGCGACGGCCCGACAGCGCATAAAGGAATGCAGCCGCCTGCCCTGCGTCCGCAGGCTTGCCCATAATCCGACGACCAAGGGCGACTGTCGTGTCGGCGCAAAGCGCAACCTCATCATCGGCGATTGTGACCGCTGCCGCCTTTTCGCGGGCGATCCGATTGACATAGTCGCGGGGTAACTCGGCCCCGATCGAATCTTCGTCAATGTCGGGGGGGCGCACAGCAAACGGTGTCACACCAATTTGCGCAAGCAATTCGGACCGGCGCGGAGAGCCGGACCCAAGGATCAGTTTCAGATCGGGATTGGTTTGCATCGCAGTCATAGTCTCACCCAGATGATTAACGGGGTGCGGCCGCATTCCGCCAAATGGCGAAACATTTCCCCGCACGAGCCGAAACTGCGTTTCGTCTTACTTAAAGCGGTAATTGATCCGACCTTTGGTCAAATCATAAGGTGTCATTTCAACCTGCACCTTGTCGCCTGCCAGAACGCGGATACGGTTCTTGCGCATTTTGCCTGCCGTATGTGCGATGATTTCATGGCCATTCTCAAGCTCAACCCGAAACGTCGCATTTGGCAGGAGTTCTTTGACGACACCGGGGAATTCGAGAATATCTTCCTTGGCCATGTGATCTCCTATGGTTCTTCGCCCGCTTGTTGCGGACGGGTGGTAAATGCGCCCTTAAAGGACATTTTTCAAGGGCTAATGCCGCGCAGCTCCAAATCGTTCGGTCAAACGCGCGATAATCTGGTCACGGGCGTCGCGGTAACGGGCCAGCCGCGTGTCGCGATCATCGCCTAGCCCCGTGGGATCAAGGATTGGCCAGTATTCAACATCAATATGGGCCACGCGGGTCAATTCCAGCGCCCGCCGTTGGCTTGCCGGTGATAGCGCCAGCACAAGGTCGAATGACGACAGGTCATCACCCCAGTTTTCCATCTCGTCAAAGCTGCGGGTTTTGTGGCGCGACAGCTCGACGCCCAACTCCTGACAGACGGCGATCGAGAACCCGTCGATTTCCAAGTCACTTTTGACGCCAGCCGACTGGATATAACATTCCGTGCCATACATCTGCTTCATGATTCCCTCGGCCATAGGCGAGCGGACAGAATTATGGTCACAACAAAACAGAACAGATTGCGGCAGTGGGGCGTGTTTCTGATCTGTTGTCATGCCCTAGCCCCCGAAATGCAGAACGCAGATAAGGGTGAACAGGCGGCGGGCGGTGTCCGTGTCGACGTCCGCCTTGCCCTCTAGCCGTTCTTGGAGCACCCGCGCACCTTCGTTGTGGATGCCGCGACGGGCCATATCAATCGTCTCGATCTGGCTGGGTGGCAGGGTTTTGACCGCGTCGAAATAGCTTTCGCAGATCTGAAAATAATCCTTTACGACCTGCCGGAACGGGCCAAGCGACAGATGGAATTCCCCGGCAGGGTTTTCATCCTCGGTCTGGACATCGAACACCAGCCGACGTTCACGGATCGCCAGCGCAAGCCGGTATGGCCCCGCAGGCACATCCCGATCATCGCGGGCAGGCATGGCAAAGCTGTTGTCTTCCATCAAATCAAACATGGCGACCTTGCGCTCTTGCTCGATCTCGGGCGTGGGGGTTGGTAACCCGCTGTCGTCCAGCGCGATATGGATAATCCGGCTCATGTTTTGTTCAATCGGTCCAAACGGGCGCGCACTGACAGGCCATGCGCCTCAAGGCTTTCAGATTGCGCCAACCGTTCCGCCGACGGGCCAATAGCGGCCAACGCCTCTGGGGTCATGCGCGACAATGTGGTGCGTTTGATGAAATCCATGACCGACAACCCACTCGAGAAACGTGCCGACCGCGCCGTGGGCAACACGTGATTTGGTCCCCCAATGTAGTCGCCGATCGCCTCTGGCGTCCAGCCGCCAATAAATATGGCACCCGCGTGGGTCACGCGCTGCGCCAGATCATCCGCATCCGTGGTGCATAGTTCGAGGTGCTCTGGCGCAATCCGGTCAGATAGCGCAACAGCCTCGGCCATATCACGCACAGTGATGATCGCGCCAAAATCGGCCCATGATTTGCCTGCGATGGCACGACGCTCCAACGTCTCCAACCGCTTGTCCACGGCAGCAGCCACAGCGCAGCCAAAGGCAGCGTCATCGGTGATCAGCAGCGACTGTGCACTTTCGTCATGTTCAGCCTGCGACAACAAATCAAGCGCGATCCAATCGGGGTCATTATCGCGATCCGCGATGACTAAAATCTCGGACGGGCCCGCGATCATGTCAATGCCGACCTTACCAAACACCCGTCGTTTGGCCGCCGCGACAAACGCATTGCCGGGGCCGGTGATCTTATCCACGGGTGGGATTGTTTCTGTGCCATAGGCCAGCGCGGCGACGGCCTGTGCGCCGCCGATCCGATAAATCTCATCAACACCCGCGATGCGCGCGGCTAGGATCACCAGCGGGTTCGTGACCCCATCCGGTGTCGGCACGACAATCGCCAGACGTCCCACGCCCGCCACCATGGCGGGGATCGCGTTCATCAACACTGAACTGGGATAGGATGCCACCCCCCCCGGCACATATAGCCCCGCCGCCGATACTGGCGTCCAGCGCCAGCCAAGCGTCGCGCCAACCTCATCGGTCCACGACTGATCCTCTGGCATCTGGCAAGCGTGATAGGCACGGATGCGCGCGGCGGCCAGTTCAAGCGCGGCACGATCCGCATCCCCAACCTTGGCGCATTCCGCATCAATCTCTGCAGGCGAAAACCGAAGCGTTTCTGGCGTCAGATCAAGCCGGTCAAACTTGGACGTCAGCGCGATGACCGCTGCATCCCCACGTGTGCGCACATCGGCGATAATATCCGCAACCACCGCATCCACATCGGGGCTGTCTTCACGCTTGGCACCTAACACAGCCTTGAAGCAGTCTTCAAAATCGGCGTCGGTTGTGGACAGGAATTGCGGCATGGGGAAAGGTTCCTTTTCAGGCGGGTTTGCACAGTATTTCAATGCGATTTGGGGCGTTAGATCCCGTTGGCAAGCATCACCAGCCGGATCATCGCGCGTTCAACAATAGGGTCGGTATTTTCAATGATAAACCGCTGGAATGAAAGCTGGGCGTCGCATTGTTGCGGATGGGCCGGATCGCCGGATGTCAGCGCAAGGATCATGTCCGGTGTCACATCGTCAAGCGACTGCCAGATCGACAAGGTTTGCACGATATCGCTATCGCTCGCCTCAGGATGGTCCACGGGCGTATCACGGCCCGCCGCAATCGCACGAAACGTCGCCGCAGAGCTATCGGCCATATGCGCCATATCCAAGCTTTCGGCCTGCGCCAACGTCAGGCTTGCCCCGCCGCCCAGCGCAAACTGACCGCACAACCCGGGATCATCGGCCATGCCTTCAAGGATCACCAACGCGGCACGGTTCAAATCACGCAGCGCATCCAATGGGGCCGTGGCAAGGTATGGTGCATTATCGCGCCGCAACTGGGCGGTAAATTCACCACCCATAGCAAATCCACGCTCTGCCGCCGTGTCGGGATCACCTGCATCAGCAATCGCCACCATGTCATCCAAGAATGCGTTATATTCACCCGGAAACATGCCCTCAATCTGATCAAAAAACGCCACCTGTTCGGGCACCGTCGCACTGTTGCGCAAAGCCGCAGCAGCCTGTTCGCGCCCCCCCGATGGCATAAGGTACAGACCCACCGCAATCGCAGCGGCCATCGCCCCCGCAATGATCCACGGCAGGCGGTTTTTACGAGGTTGTTCAGTCGTCATGGCGCGGCACCGATTTGGATGGGGCGATATAAGGACGGGTCACATCGGCCAGCATTAGTTCCAATGCCTCAACGTCGACTGCAATGGCGCCGTCACCCGACAGGGTTAGCAGCACACGGCCCATGCCATCCTCGGACGCCGCAAACGTGACCGACAAAAGCGACATGATCGTATCGGCGTCACCGGGTTGCACGCCTTGGGATTTGACGGCCATCACATCCTCGATGGTCAGAACGGTTTGCACACGCTCCACCAACCGCTTGCCGATCTTGGCGTTGGGCGCGTCTTCCCAGCGAAAGCGGTTCAGCAACAGCGCAAAGCGGCGCGCCTTGCGGTCCCAGCGCATTTCAGACGCCGGAAACACCGCATCTTGCGTCAGCGACGACAGCACGGCCAGATCATCAGCATCCAGCGCCTTTAGGCGCAGGGGTTTATCCCCGCCGTCTTCAAACCGTGCGTCCGCCATCAGTTTTTGATCCGTTCAATCTGGGCACCAACAGCGGCAAGCTTCTCTTCCAAATGCTCGTACCCGCGATCAAGGTGATAGACGCGGTTCACAGTGGTCTCCCCCTTGGACGCGAGGCCCGCAAGGATCAGCGACACCGACGCACGCAGATCAGTCGCCATCACAGGCGCACCCTTCATCTTGTCAACGCCTGTGACCGTGGCCGTGTTACCAGACACATCGATATTGGCCCCCATCCGGACCAGTTCAGGCGCATGCATAAAGCGGTTTTCAAAGATGGTTTCTTCCAACACGGATGTGCCTTCGGCAAAGCAAAGCATCGCCATCATCTGGGCCTGCAAATCGGTCGGGAAACCGGGGAACGGTTCGGTTGTGACGTTTACGGCCCGTGGGCGATCACCGCGGCGCTTGACCTTCAGACCGTCCTTGGTCTCAGTCACGTCGATGCCAGCGGCGTCCAGTTTCTCGGCAAAGCTTTCGACCAGATGCATGCGACCACCGATGCATTCCACCTCACCACCGGTAAACACAGGGGCCAGCATATAGGTACCCAGTTCAATCCGGTCAGTGACAACGGGGTGGGTCGCGCCGCCCAAACGGTCCACGCCCTGAATTTCGATTGTCGATGTGCCGTCACCCGAAATCTGTGCGCCCATGGCACGCAAACACGTGGCCAAATCAACGATCTCCGGCTCGCGGGCGGCGTTGTTGATGACGGTGGTGCCTTTGGCCAATGTGGCGGCCATCATGATATTCTCGGTCGCGCCAACGGATGCAAACGGGAAGTCAATGACAGCGCCCTTCAGTTTACCACCCGCGGCCTTAGCATGCAGATAACCGTCCTTAAGCTCGATTGACGCGCCCATCTTTTCCAGACCATTGGTGTGGATATCCATCGGGCGGGCACCAATCGCACAGCCGCCGGGCAAGGATACAATCGCATGACCTTCACGCGCCAAAAGCGGGCCCAGCACAAGGTTGGACGCCCGCATTTTGCGCACGATGTCATAGTCGGCGGTGGTGTTGATCGCGCCGTGGGTCGACATGACCTGCACCTTGCCATCTTGCAGCTGGTTAATCTCTGCGCCCAAGGACGTCAGCAGTTCAGCCATCGTTTTCATATCCGACAGGCGCGGCGCATTCGTCAGCGTCAGCGGCTCTTCGGACAAAAGCGTGGCGGGCATCAGCGTCAGCGCGGCGTTCTTCGCCCCTGCGATATGGATTTTCCCGCTTAGTTCGCAGCCACCTTTTACAACAATCGAATCCATGCCTGCCTACTCTTCCTGATCTTTGCTTTTGTCAGACGCGCGCGCGCGGGCCTGTGCCTTGCGTTTTCCCATGTTGGCCTTCAACGATGCCTTCAGCCGCTCTTCGCGGATCTCGGCTTGCGTTTTACGCTTATTCGCTTCGGTTTTCTGGTTCATAATGACCCTGTTACCAAGCGAGACAAAAACCGTCCAGTGAGGGCTTGCACCATTTGTCGATTAGGGCTAATCCGTCCGAATTAGAGGCCGGGGTAGCTCAGTGGCAGAGCGCGTCATTGGTAATGACGAGGTCGGGAGTTCAATTCTCCCTCCCGGCACCATCTAAATTCACATAAAACGGGCGCGTAAAGTGGGGCTTGTGTTGACGTTAGTCAAAATCACAAAACCGACCGTCACAGATCAAAACTGCCCTGCCGTGGATCGGGCTTTGGTTTGCGCCGTGCGCGATCGTTGACAAATCGACCCTGCGGATCTTTTCGGCTTGCATGTTTATCGATCACGCCTGCGGCCTCATGGCGAAATGCTTGGCCTTTGCGGACACCGTGAATTTGAACACGCGCGTAGGCGGCGGCAGCTTTGACATCAATAATTGGCGCGGGATATGAAAGTGCGCGCGCGCCATCCCACCGCCATGGCTCTTGCAAAAGGGCCTGCGGCACAGCGTCCAGCTCTGGCACCCACTTGCGGGTAAATGCCCCCTTTAGGTCTTGGTCATAGCCCTGTTTGATCGGGTTATAGATCCGCACCGTGTTCATGCCCGTGGTGCCTGACTGCATCTGAACCTGAGGCCAGTGTATCCCCGGCTCGTAATCGGTGAATTGTCTGGCCAAATGCAGACCGGTCTGCCGCCAATCCAGCCATAAATGATAGGATGCCACAGCCATCAACATCGAACGCATCCGGAAATTCATCCAGCCTGACGCCCGCAAATACCGCATACACGCATCTACAAACGGTAGCCCCGTGGCACCGTCTTCCCATGCGGTTCTGCGCGCCACATCATCCGCACGCATGCCATTATAGGCCGAATGCAGGTTGCGGAATTCAAGTTGCGGTTCATCCTCTAGCTTTTGGGTAAAGTGATCGCGCCACGCAAGACGCGCTTGATAAGATCGAAGAGATCCCCCCCATCCATCACGCGTCCCTTGAATATCACGCTGTCGCTCTGCTGTCGCTTGGGCGATTTCGCGCACCGAGACGCAGCCAAATGCCAGATAGGGCGACAGACGCGAACATGCCCGCTCTCCGCCCAATGGCGATGACATTTCACGGCGATAGTGTTGGCCACGGACGTGCAGGAAACTATCCAGATGACGCAAGGCCACGCTGCGCCCCCCGCGCTGACGGTTTGGACAGTGATCTTGCGGGGCAAGCCGTGGGATGTCATCGGATGGCGCCACGACACCGGCAATCCGGCCCGGCGGCGGCACAATATCACGCTCGACAAACACATTGCGTTGTGCGGCCCATCCATCCCGACGCGCCATGCGTCGTACCACACCCGATTGCGGTATCTCGCGCCAACTGACCCCCTGCCCGCGCGCCCAAGTCGCAACCCGCTTATCACGCGCAAAGGTCCAGCCGTTCCCGGTTTCTTCGTGACTGATCAGATGGCTGGGCTGCAGACCGTTCAGCACATCAACAACATCGCCGACGCGTTCGCATAGGGTCAGCCCGATTGCGTCTAAATGCGTCCGCAGGTCCGCGACGGCCTCCGCCGCGAAATCAAACTGGCGACCAGACATATCAGGCTGCGCCCACAGGTCCGGCTCCCACACATATAGCGGCAGCACAGGCCCAAGACCGGCCGCGACCCGCAACGCGGGATGATCCGCCGTGCGCAAATCGCGCTTGAACCAAAGAATAATTGTCATAGGTTCGAGCTAGTCCGCGGTCGCGGCCCGTCTAGGCGCAATACCGGCATATTACCAACTTTAGGATTAACGCGACGCCGATCGACACATGCTAGACGGGTAAACCCTGTTGTGTGCGTAACTTATACAGATGCAGCGTTTCTTCGCGGGGCCATTCGGGGGATGAAAATACGATCCCCGCTTCCCAGAATTCCGGCGCTTTCCAATCCGCACGCTGGGCGCGGCGCGCCTCAATATGGTCAATGATCATCCCGCGCATTTGGGCCTGACGGTCAAACGTCGCGGGGTCGTTCAGGCGGTTTTTCAGCTCGAACGGATCATCATCCAGACAATACAGTTCATCATCATCGCCCCAGACAGATGTGTATTTCCACCCGTCGTGGTAGAGGATTTTTTGAAAGCTGATGTCCCCCGAATGACCAAAATGATCACAAATCAGATGGTCCCGCACCGTCGCGCCACCCGCAATGTCGATCAAGTTATCACCGTCCATTGGCAACGGATGATCAGCAGCCA
The DNA here is from genome assembly GCA_029250945.1 of Yoonia sp. Lineage (GTDB taxonomy): Bacteria > Pseudomonadota > Alphaproteobacteria > Rhodobacterales > Rhodobacteraceae > Yoonia. Next base: position 35,510 of record JAQXEG010000028.1, on the reverse strand, counting down.
CAGCGCCCCCTGCCCCCAGCATCGTCGCCGTCACATCCAATAGGCTGACGGGTGCGTCGACCTTCTGCCCAGCCGCAATCTGCGCGGGATAGCGGACCACCAGCGGAATGCGCCCGACTTCTTCGGCGAACGATGAATATTTGTCCCAACCGGCACCATGCGCGGCAATGCCGTCGCCATGATCAGCCGCGATCACGAACACTGTATCCTCTGCTAGCCCCAGCGTGTCCAGCTTATCCGCGATCCGGCCAATCGCGGCATCGGTCTGCAACCCCGCGGCATAGCAACGGGCCACAACGGTTTGCCACGTTTCCCATTCCGGCCAGCGTTCAAACGCGCGGTGCTGACAACGCAAATCACGCTGTACGCGGTAGCGCCACGGCTTATCGGTCAAATCCTCGGCAAAGCTGGGGTATTGCGGGATATCAGTAGGGTTCACCTGATCGGCAAACTCGGCACTTGGGTAATAGGGGTGATGCGGCCCCCACATGCTGACCACCATCGAAAACGGCTGGTCGTGGTCGGCCAATTGGTTCAGCTGATCACACGCCAGATTGGCGACAAAGAACTGTTCGTTCACCTCGGACGACCCAAGCAAGACACCGGCCCCATCCATGTAATCCCAAGGCTCTGCGGGATCCATCAACACCTCTGTCCCGCTTAGCGTCGGGTCCAATAGATGATGTTCAATCTTGCAGCGCGGCTGCGGCTCTTTGATTTGGGTCAGGTAACTCTTGTAGCGATCACAGGCATACAAATTGCCATACTCAGGCAGGCTCCACCCCTTAAGCCCATAATCCTGCGCGGTTTTATCCACACCGCAGTGCCATTTGCCAAAATAGTAATTGTCATAGCCAGCGGCGGCCAGATGCTGCGCATAAAGCACCTCATCCGCGCGAAACTCACGGCGGTTATAAGGGATCGGATATTCCGAATTCCACCGCATCCCGTGTTTGTCGGGGCGTTTCCCAGTTAGAAAACTGGCCCGCGATGGCGTACAAACGGGCGTGATTGCATAAGCCCGATCAAACCACGCGCCTTGGGCCGCAACTCTTTCCAGATTGGGCCAGCGATAATCATAACGGTCTTGGGCGTAATGTCCCGCAAAGGCCACGTGGTCGGCCAGAATGACAACAATATTGGGACGTTTCTCCATGATGCAGACCTAGCAAAGAAAAAGGGGCAGCAACAGCCACCCCTTGATCACGTTGTTGTTGGATTGTGGTTTACTCTTCCCAATCCCATGGGTTTGAAAACGCACCCAGAACCTTGTTCACATCCGCGTCAGTCACGTCACCGATTTTGCGGATATGCGCCTCTAGGCCGCGCTTTTTATCCTCGGATACCGATCCAACCTCTGCCGCGACGCCAGCGTCGGACAATGCCGCATTGAAAATTCGCGTGATCGCGGATTTGCGCAGATCAGGCTTAAAGATCTTGCCAACGGCTGTTTTGGGCAGCTCATCCATGATCTCAAGATGCTTGGGATGGGCCGCACGTTCGTGGATGTTTTCCTTTGCAAACGCCAGAAGCTCGGCCTCGGTGATGGTCGCGCCATCCACCAGTTCCACATAGGCACAGGGGATTTCACCGGCATGGGCATCGGGTTGGCCGATTGCACCAGCAAAGGCCACGGCCTCGTGACCGGCAAGCGCCTCCTCGATTTCAGCGGGGTCGATGTTGTGACCGCCACGGATAATCAAATCCTTGGCGCGGCCCGTGATCCAAAGGTAACCTTCGGCGTCAATGCGGCCCAGATCGCCAGTGCGCAGATATTGCACATCAGCGCCCAGCGGGCTGTCGACGCCAGGATAGAACAGATCAGCGTTCTTGGCCGTTTCGGTATAGGTTTTCCCGTCATAGACACCGGGGGACGCGATGCAAATCTCGCCAATTTCGTCAGCGTCACAGTCGACTTGCGTGACAACATTGACGATCCGCACATCCGTATAGGGGAACGGAATACCGATGGAACCGATACGCTTTTCCCCGTCTGGCGGGTTGATGGACACAAGGCACGTCGCCTCTGTAAGGCCGTAACCTTCGCAGATGGTCACGCCTGCGGCCTCTTCAAACCGGCGGTACAATTCAAGCGGCAGCGGCGCCGAGCCACAAAATGCCAACCGCAAGGAAGAGATATCAGCGTCACCCACAGGGCGTTGCATCAGCGCGGACATGGCCGTTGGCACGGTGATCATGAACGTGGCTTTGTGACGCTCAATCAGCTTCCAGAAGTTGTCGAACACACCGTCACCGCGATAGCCTTGCGGCGTCGGGAACACGATCTGCGCACCAGAACCAAGCGACGCACCCAGCGACACAATCGCGGCAAACACGTGGAACATCGGCAGCGGACACATCTGCACGTCATGTTCGGTGAACAGCAAACGATCACCCAGCCACGCGTTATAGATGATCCCGGAATAGCGGTGCTGCGCGACCTTGGGCATACCTGTCGTACCACCGGTGTGGAAATAGGCGGCGACGCGGTCAACCTCACTATCCGCAAAGGACAATGTCTTGGGCTGACGATCCATTTCCACGTTAAAGTTCATCACCTTCGCGGAGTGGGTCACAGGGTTCTTGGGCCGGATCAACGGCACGATCAGCTTTTTGACACCAGTCAAATAACGCAACAAATCCACCTCAAGCACGGTCTGCACATTGGGGGCAAGCGCCACGGCCTTTGCCGCCTTTTGCGCGACGTCCGTCTTGGGGAAGGACCGCAATGTCACCAGCACCTTGGCGCCAGTTTCGCGCAGGATCGCGCCAATCTGTTCGGCCTCAAGCAGGGGGTTGATCGGGTTGACAATCCCCGCAACCTGCCCACCCAAATAGGTCAGCACAGTTTCATTCGCGTTGGGCAGCAAATAGGCCACGACATCGTTTTCACCGATGCCCAATTCGCGGAACATATTGGCCGTTTGGGTCGTTTTGTCCTTTAGCTCGGACCATGTGAATGTCTCTACCTTATCGGTCGGACCCGATGTCAGTTGATAGGACAGCGCCTTGCAATCAGGGAACTTGCCAGCCGTCCGGCTGAGCATCCCGTAGGTCGTCACTGGAAGGTCACGATCACCCCAAGCCTGTTCATTTTCAATCGCATTGCGATCCGCGACATCCGCGTAGGTCATGCCAATCTCCTCCCCTGTTGGCGTGCGCTGCTTGTCGCAGCGCAATTATTTGTCGATCAGACTGTGAAATTAATCACCAATAGGCAAGTCTGACGCTACGAAATCACACGGATTTCGCGTCATTTCCACTGGTAAACTGCAATCGGGCCAGACGGGCATAAAGCCCACCTTCGGCCACCAGCGCGTCATGCGTGCCTGTCGCGACGATTTTGCCGCCATCAAATACGATGATCCGGTCGGCCTGTTTCACAGTCGCAAGGCGGTGGGCCACCATGATCGTGGTGCGCGCACGGGCCAGATCCTCCACGGCGGATTGCACCAGACGTTCGCTTTCAGCGTCCAGCGCGCTTGTCGCCTCGTCCAGCAATAGGATCGGCGCATTGCGCAGGATCGCACGGGCAATCGCGATCCGCTGCTTTTGTCCGCCCGACAACATCACGCCACGCTCACCCACATCGCTGTCATAGCCGTCTGGCAAGGCGGTCAAGAAATCATGGGCGGCGGCGGCGCGAGCTGCTGCCTCTACCTCGGCATCAGTAGCATCGGGGCGGCCAAAGCGGATGTTTTCACGCGCCGTATCTGCGAAAATCACAGGGTCTTGGGGGACAAGTGCGACATGCTGACGGAAATCCATCCGCGCCATATCGCGCAGGTCAACGCCATCAATCTTAATGGCCCCCTGCTGCGGATCATAGAATCGTTGCAACAGTTGGATCACCGTCGATTTGCCCGCACCCGACGGACCGACAAGCGCCACACTTTCCCCCGGCTCAATCGTCAGCGACACATCATCCAGCGCCGAAATCGTCGGACGCCCCGGATAGGCAAATGTCACATTCTCGAAACTGATTTGCGCGGCTTGGGTGTCTGGCACAGGCGTCGTCTGCACGGGATCGGTCACCGCGTCATCAGCCTGCAACAGCTCGACCAGACGCTCTGTCGCACCTGCAGCGCGTTGCAATTCGCTCCAAATCTCGGTCAGGGCGCCCAGCGCACCGGCGACCATAATCGTATAGATCATGAACTGCACCAGTTCCCCGATACTGATCGTGCCTTCGCGCACGTCCGCCGCCCCCATCCAAAGGAACCCGACGACGGCAGAAAACGCGATGAAGATCACAATGGCCGTCATCACAGCACGGGTCGCGATCCGGCGTTTGGCCGCGACAAAGCTATGCTCGGTCACGGTGTGGAATTTCTGGCGCGACAGGTCCTCATGGGTGAACGCCTGCACGGTTTGGGAGGCCAGCAACTGTTCAGACGCATCCCCCGAAGACGCGGCAATCCAATCCTGATTTTCGCGGCTTAGCGTGCGCACCCGACGCCCCAGCAAAACGACAGGGATCAGCACAACCGGAATGGGCCACAGAACCAGCGCCGTCATCTTTACAGACGTCCACAGCATCAACGCCACACCACCAAACAAGATCAGCACATTGCGCAGAGCCACCGACACCGACGACCCGATCACCGACAGGATCAGCGTTGTGTCCGTCGTGATCCTGCTTAGCACCTCGCCCGTCATCACACGTTCAAAGAAAGCGGGCGACATGCCGATCATGCGATGGAACACAGCGACACGAATATCCGCCACGATCCGCTCGCCCAACCGCGTCACCAGATAATACCGCAATGCCGTGCCAACCGCCAAAAGCGCAGCAACCACAAAGGCAAACGCGAAATATCGATCCAGCAGCGCATTCTCGGCCACGTCAAAGTTATCAACCACTTGGCGCACCGCCAGCGGCATCACCAATGAAATTACCGCCGTGAAGGTCAGCGCCACAAGCGCAAGAAGAACCATCCCCTTATAAGGCGCCACAAACGGCCAAAGCTGGGCAACCGCACCAATCTGCTTAGAGGATTCGCGCTTGGCCGCAGCATAGGTTTCAGCGTCAGACATCGTTCAAATCCTATGTATCGCAGACGGTCTGCGGTGGCAAAATACACGCGATGTGGGGGATTGGAGCGGGCGAGGGGAATCGAACCCCTATCATCAGATTGGAAATCTGAGGTCTTACCATTACACAACGCCCGCGCGTGACTTTCATATATGGCCTCAGCAGGGCGGCATGCAAGCCCGATTTGCGCATTATTGTGGCATAAGTTTGCTAAATTCTTGGGTCACAAGGGTGCCAAATCTGCCACAACCACAAGGATTGGCCCGATGAAACGGCACGTCTTCGCCTTGCTTACCGCTGCATTTTCGATCGCCGGCACCGCCGCACAGGCCGAGGTGCATGAAATCCGCATCCTGAGAGAGGGATACTTCCCCGCAACGACCTATCTGTCATCCACTGATTCGATCAAATTCATCAACACGACAGGCTATGGCGCCCGCGTCCGCAAGAAAAACGGCTATTCGATGACGCCCTACATTTCGCCAGGCGGCACCTACACCATGACCGTCAGCGATTTTGTTTATTTGAACAGCTACAATGGCGCCTTTCAGCGTGCCAAATTCTCGAATGATGGTGGCTACAATTATTGGACCTACGGAAGCTACCTGCCCGGCACGACGTATAATTACATCACCTACGCCACAGCACCAAACGGCAGCTAAGGATCCAGCGGCGCGATCAGCTCCGGCCCGCTCGCCTTGTTGGAATTGACAGCCGTCGGCGCCCGCCGAAACAAAAGCGCATCTTCGGGTGCGCTTTTCATCAACAACGCGGCCCCCTTCCCACTTTCGCCCAGCCAAAGCGCCCATGTCTCCGGCGTCAAAATCACGGGCAAGCGGTGGTGAATACGCGCCATCGCATCATTGGCCGCCGTGGTCACAATCGCGCAAGTCTGCTGCTCGCCCCACGTCTGCCAAATCGCGCCAAACACCATCGGCGCCCCATCTGCACGGGTCACATACCACGGCAATGGCGTGTCTTTGCCATTACGCTCCCATTCGTAAAACCCCGACACAGCCACCAGACACCGCCGCGCACGGCAGGCATCCCGAAACGCACGTTTCTCGGCAATCGTCTCGGCGCGCGCGTTGATCAACAACGGGCCATCATTGGGCGCCTTATACCAATGGGGCACAAACCCCCACCGCATCGGGCGCAACCGGCGTATCCCGTCTTGGGCGACAACGACACTCACCGGTGTTGTCGGACAGACATTATAATTGGGCACATCCGGCAGGTCGTTTGACGCCAACGCATGAAACATCCCAGCCGTCACATCATGGGGCAAAGTGATCGCCATTCGTCCACACATGCGACCACCATACCAAACCACCCGCGAAGGAACAGCCAAGACATGCCTCGCCTTTTTCAAAATACTCCGGGGTCCGCGGCGGGCCCTTGACCCTGCCGCGCCATGCGGGCAAACAATTCCTATGTTAATCTACAAAATATTCCGCGCCGATGAATGGGCGCAATTACAGGCTGATGGCCACACTCTTGGCGCGCCGATTGATCTGGCCGACGGGTATATCCACTTCTCTGACGCAGGCTCTGTTGCCAAGACGGCCGCGCTGTATTTCACAGGCGTCGCAGACCTGATGGTGATCGCGGTCGAGGCGGATAATAAGCCAGAGATGAAGTGGGAGGCCGCACGCGGCGGCACGCTTTTCCCGCATCTCTACCGCGCCATGACCATGGATGACGTGATCTGGGCCAAGCCCCTGCCCCTTGTTGCAGGCACCCACCAATTCCCGGAGCTGACATGAGACCGATTGAAAACGCGGGCCTGCGCCTGATGCACATGATGGACCCAGAGCGCGCCCATGGGCTTGCGATCCGCGCGTTGAATATGGGGCTTGGCCCCAAACGCGGACCGCGCACATCGGATCGCTTACGCACCACTGTGGCGGGGCTAGAACTGCCGAATCCTGTGGGTCTTGCCGCTGGGTTCGACAAGGACGCCACTGCCCTGCGCCCCCTGACCAAATGCGGGTTCGGGTTCCTTGAGGCCGGCGCAATCACCCCGCGCCCGCAACCCGGCAACCCGCAACCGCGCCTGTTTCGCTTGACCAAGCAGCGTGCCGCGATCAACCGGTTCGGGTTCAATAACAAGGGGATGGACCTCGCGCTGGCTCGTCTAACCGTGCGTCCTGATGGCATCATCGGCCTTAACCTTGGGGCCAACAAAGACAGCGAAGATAAGGCTGCCGATTTCTCGACCGTGCTGGCCCATTGCGGCGACTACCTTGATTTCGCAACCGTAAACGTATCATCGCCCAACACAGAAAAGCTGCGCGATCTTCAGGGCAAGGCCGCCTTGTCCGCCCTGCTCGACGGTGTGATGCAAACCAACGCCAAACTCGACAAACCAATCCCGATCTTCCTGAAAATCGCGCCCGATTTGTCACTAAAAGAGCTGGATGACGTGGCCGCCGTGGCCGATGCATCCGATATCGCGGGCATCATTGCCACAAACACCACGATGGACCGGTCCATGATCAAAGGGCGCTATGCGCGCGAATCCGGCGGCCTGTCAGGGCTGCCCCTGTTCGAAAAATCGACGCGCATGCTGGCGCAACTGTCGGCCCGCACCGATCTGCCGCTAATTGGAGTTGGCGGTGTCGGTTCTGCCGATCAGGCCTATGCGAAAATCAAGGCCGGTGCCTCTGCTGTGCAGATGTACACCGCATTGGTCTATGGCGGCATTTCCCTTGCGGACCGCGTGGTCAAAGGGCTCGATAAGCGGTTGAAAAAGGACGGGTTTGCCAATGTGGCCGATGCCGTTGGTACCGGACGCTCCGATTACCTATGACCGTGATCTGGCATAACCTGCGTTGCTCCAAATCGCGTGACACCCTCGCGCTGTTAAAGCGACACGCGCCTGATATCCGGCTCTACCTTCAGGACCCGCCCAGCGCGGACGACATCCGCACCGTGCTGCGGCAGTTGGATGCAAAACCCGCCGATATGATCCGGCGCGGGGAAAAGATGTTCAAGGAACTGGGCCTCAAGGATGCCGATGACGCCGCCTTGATCAACGCGATGGCCGCCCACCCGATCCTGATCGAGCGGCCCATCGTAATTCACGACGACAAGGCGGCCATCGGACGCCCACCCGAGGATGTGCTAACGCTATTCTAGCGCGCCGCCGCCTCTAGCCCTGGATATTTCCATCCCAGCGTCGCACCGCGTACGATAAAGCTGAACAATAGCCCCAGCCACAGCCCATGATTGCCGAACGCCGCCATTAACGGGATGACACTGGCAAAATAGGCGATGGCCGAAATCACCATCATGTTGCGCATGTCGCGTGACCGCGTGGCCCCGATGAAAATCCCATCGAACATCCATGCCGCAACCCCGACGATCGGGGCGGCGACCATATAGGGCAGGAACACGCGGCCCGCGGCCTGCACCTCTGGCGCGGTCGACATCACATCAATGACCCATGGCCCGAAAATGGCAAACGCCATGGCCAAGGTCACGCAAAACCCCGCCCCCCACAGCGATGTCAGCATGGCACCACGCCGCAAACTCGACGGATTGCGCGCACCCATCGCCTTGCCCACAAGGCTTTCGGCGGCGGCGGCAAATCCATCAAGGCCGTAGGCCGTGACATGTAAAAACTGCAACAGGATCTGATTGGCGGCCAGGTTCACATCCCCGAACCGCGCACCCCAGAACAAGAAGCTGACAAAAATCGCCTGCAACAGCACCGACCGGATCAGGATCTCCCCGTTGACAACGCCCATATTGATCAAACGGGCGCGATCAAACACGCGGGCCTTGTCGCGCCAAGCGCCGCCCACAAACCCGTCGCGGCAAAGCCACAGCCCCAATGCAAGTCCCGCCCATTCTGCGATGAACGTCGCCAGCCCGACGCCCCAGACCCCGAGATCGAGACCAAGCACAAACACCAGATCAAGCACGATATTCGTGCCGTTCATCAGCACTTGGATCGCGAAAACGCCACGTGTGCGTTCTTGCGCAATCAACCAGCCGATGATGCCGTATAACCCGATGGTCGCGGGCGCCGACCACACACGGATCGCCATGTAAGCACGCGCCAGCCCTTCGACCTCTGCGCTGGCAGGCGACACTTGGAACGCAAGCCAGAACAAGGGCACTTGGCCCGATATCATGACCGCACCCGCGCCAAACCCGATCAATAGGGATCGTGACAACAGCGCCGCGACCTCGGCGTTGTCGTCGGCACCTGCAGCCTGCGCCGTCAGCCCCGCCGTGCCCATCCGCAAGAACCCGAATATCCAGTAGAACGCGGTCAGGATCACCGCCCCGATGCCCACGGCACCGATTGGAGCCGCCTCGCCCATTTGGCCGACAACGCCTGTGTCCACGATGCCCAAAATCGGCACCGTTGCATTCGACAGCACAATCGGCAGCGCGATATCCAGCACCCGCCGATGTGTCAGCGCGGGGTCAGCCATTGCGGTCTGGCATCAGGAAATGCCCTGTGGCTTGGGCAAACATACGGCTGCGGTTGTCCTGCCAGCCTTCGACATGCACGGATGCATAGCGACGACCCGACCGGTTCACCCGCGCCCGCGCATAGGCATCACGCGGCAGACCGCTACGGAGATAATCAATGCTGAAATCAATCGTCTTGGGCAGCAGGATGCGCGGGCTATCCTCTGTGATCTTGCCCGCTTCCATGTCTTCCCACGTCATGTTCCACGTCAGTTCAATAATCGCGGTCACCTCAAGAAAGGCAGCCGTGACACCGCCATGCAGCGCGGGGATCATCGGGTTGCCGATGTTACGATCATTATACGGCAGCACGGCGGTCAATTCATCTCCGTGACGTTCAAAACTGATGCCAAGGAACTGGATGTACGGCACGCCAGCCACAAGGTTTTGCAGCATCGCATCGCGGCGTTGTTTGACGACTTGCACGGGTTCGGGACGCTTCATTGTTTCTTTCCTTTGCCGGATTCCACTGTGAATGCGCCTGTCGCGGCGGCAACGGGACGGTCCATATTCGCGTCCATCGCGGTGGCCCGCACAAAGGCAACAGACCGCGTGACGTGGTAACATTCGGCAATGGCCGTAATCATATCGCCGGGCTTGGCCGCGCGCATGTAATCAATGCGTAGGTCAATCGTCGCCGTGCCCATGGGCGATGACGGATGTGACATCACCGCAGCGCCGCCGCAGGTATCCATCAACGCGGACACAGCCCCGCCGTGGATCACCCCTGTTTCAGGATCACCGATCAGCCGTTCATCATATGGCATGGTGATCACCGCCCGCCCCGCGCCAATCTCGGTCACTTGCATACCCAACGCTTGCGCATGCGGGATCGCTTCGATGAATTTGCGCGCCAAAAGCTCTTGGCGGGCTTGCTGTTCGTCTGGCATGGGGGGGGGCTCCGGTTATTGGTGGGCCTAATTTCGCACTTGCCCGATGGGTTGCAAGTGCTATATCTGCGATTGAGAATAATTCGCAAAAAAGATTACAACGATGGATGCGACTGCAAACACCCAACCGATCACGGACACCCGCCGGATCGGCCCGTTCAAGCCCAAACGGCTGCTCGTCGCTTTGATCCTGCTGGCACTGGCAATTGCGCCGGGTGTCTTGGGTGAATTGACCCGCGGGCTGATGGCCGACGCCTATGTGCAGGTTTCGGCCTTTGTCGCGGCAACCTTGCTGCTGTTCTACGGGGCCGAACGCGTGTTCCGCTTTAACATTGGCGAGGCGTTGAAGAATGCCAAAGGATTCCAAGTTCCCCTTGCTGCCCTTTTGGGCGCAACACCGGGGTGTGGCGGCGCGGTTGTTGTCGTGGCCGCCTATTCATCAGGCAACGTGGGCTTTGGCGCCGTGGTTGCCACGCTGACGGCCACGATGGGTGACGCTGCATTCCTGTTGATCGCAACGCGTCCCGACGCGGCGATTGTCGTGCTGCCCCTGTCGCTGGCGATTGGTGTTGCATCAGGCTGGATCGTTGATGCCTTCTCGAAGGAAGATTTAGTGCCAGACACATCCGCGCAATGCGAACTTGCGCCACTGATCGGCCAGACCCGCCTGCGCGACTATGCATTCCTTGCGGCAGCAGCACCCGGTTTGGTGATCGGTGTGACGCAGCTAACAGGCGCGGATGTCTTTGAAATCTATGGCCCGCTGGTCCCTATCGTTGGATTGGTTGGCACCGCAATCGGACTGTTCGTCTGGGCCGCATCATCTGTGACTGCAATGACCAACCAGCACGACAGCCCACTGACCCGCATGGCCGAAGAAACGGCGTTTATCTCGGTCTGGGTCATCGGGGCCTATCTGGCCTATGACTATATCGTAGAATTCGGCGGGCTGGACCTTGAGGCGATGTTCAGCACCGTGGCTCCGCTGCTGCCGCTGATGGGTGTGCTGATCGGGCTGGTGCCGGGCTGTGGTCCGCAGGTTCTGGTTACAACGATGTATATCAATGGGCTGATCCCCTTTGCCGCATTGATGGGCAATGCGATTTCCAACGATGGTGACGCGCTGTTCCCTGCAATCGCGCTGAACCCCAAGGCGGCGATCTGGGCCACGCTCTATTCCACCATCCCCGCAATGTTGGCGGCCTACGGGTTCTATTTCTTCGCCCCCGGCTTCATGAACTAAGCCCCACGGTTGCCCCCTGCCCGCGCCCGCGCTAGGTTCGGGGGGCAACCGGAGGCCCCCTATGTCAGACCCACGCCTGTCATTCAAAGAAATGTGCGCCAAGTTCGACGTGACCCCCCGCACCCTGCGCTATTACGAATACATCGAATTGCTGACCCCCGAAAAAGAAGGTCGGTCGCGGTTCTATGGGGCGACCGAGGTGGCGCGCATGACGCTGATCCTGCGTGGGCGACGGTTCGGATTCGCGCTCGAGGATATTCGCCAATGGCTTTTGATCCGCGAAAACGAAGGCACAGAGGCCCAGATGCGCCACTGGATCGACCTTGCTGACGGGCAAATCATCGAATTGATCGACCAGCAAAAGCAGTTGCAAGAAACACTCGCAGAGCTGCAAGAGCTACGCGACCTGACCGCCAAGTCGCTGGGCTAAGGCCCAACACCTTATTTTACGGGGAAAATCGCGTGGCTTGCGTCACGGACAGGTTTTCATTTGTTGCGTGCAACGGGGCGGCACATTTGCTGACCTTTCGTCAACGCAGAAATGACGTTACGTTCCGTTTACGTTAACGTCAATTTATCTTGTACGGTCATACGTGAACTCGCAAGTGCATGGCCTCACGCCACGCATGAATGGGACGAAACGATGACTACGACCGACACCATGAGCATCCGCGATATGTGCGCCACATTTGATGTGACCCCGCGCACGCTGCGGTTTTACGAAAGCAAGGAACTGCTGTTTCCGGTGCGCGACGGCCAACGCCGCCTGTTCACCAAACGCGACCGGGCCCGCCTTAAACTGATTTTGCGCGGCAAGCGTTTTGGTTTCAGCCTTGAGGAAATTCGCCAGCTTCTGGACCTGTACCACATGGACGACAGCCAGATGACACAGCTGTCCAAAACATACGAGCTTGCCGAACGTCACCTCGCCCAGATGGAGGCCCAAAAGGCCGAACTGGAAGAAGCGATTGGCGAGCTAAAGACACAAATGGAATGGGGTGCCAAGAAATTGGCCAACATTGCATCTGAAAAACCGGCGGGCTGACCGCCCTACCCTGACGCTACCTAACCGTAAGAGAGACACCTGATATGCCGATCTACAATGCCCCCGTCAAAGACCTGCAATTTGTACTGCACGACCTGCTGAAAGTGTCCGAACAGGACATTCCCGGGTTTGCCGATTTGGACCGTGAATTCACCGGTGCCGTAATCGAAGAAGCGGGCAAAGTGTCGACAGAGGTGCTTGCCCCGCTCAACACCGTGGGCGACATCGAAGGCTGTACATTGGAAAACGGTGTTGTCCGCACACCCAAAGGCTTCAAAGAAGCGTTTGACCAAATGCGCGAAGGCGGCTGGACTGCCCTCGACGCATCCGAACAATACGGCGGTCAGGGCCTGCCATACGTCATGCACACAGCCGTGAACGAACCGTTTGTATCGGCCAACATGGCATTCAACATGTATCAGGGCCTGACCCACGGCGCCTATTCCGCGATCTTCGAACATGGCTCGGACGCGCAAAAGGATACGTATCTGCCGAAACTGGCGTCCTGCGAATGGACCGGCACCATGAACCTGACCGAACCGCATTGCGGCACCGATCTGGGCCTAATGCGCACCAAGGCAGTCCCACAGGACGACGGCACGTTTAAGGTGTCTGGTCAAAAAATCTTTATCTCGGCTGGCGATCACGACATGGCCGATAACATCATCCACCTCGTGCTGGCAAAAATCCCCGGCGGTCCTGACGGGATCAAAGGTGTGTCTCTGTTCATCGTGCCTAAATTCATCGTAAACGAAGACGGCTCACTTGGGGATCGGAACGGTGTTGCCGCCGGCAAGATCGAAGAGAAAATGGGCATCCACGGGAACTCCACCTGCGTGATGAACTATGACGAGGCCACAGGTTATCTGATCGGCGAAGAACACAAAGGCATGCGCGCCATGTTCGTCATGATGAACGAGGCACGTTTGGGCGTGGGCCTGCAAGGTTATGCACAAGCCGAAGCTGCGTATCAGAACGCTGTCGCCTATGCCAATGACCGCCTGCAAGGGCGCGCTGTCACAGGTGTTGAAAACCCCGAAGGCCCTGCCGATCCGCTGATCGTGCACCCCGATATCCGCCGTAACCTGATGGATCAAAAGTCATTCGTCGAAGGCGCACGCGCGCTGACCGTTTGGGGCGCCTACCTGATCGACCGTGCGCATAAGAATGGCGATGCGGATGCCGATGGCCTGATTTCCCTGCTAACACCTGTCATCAAAGGGTTCCAGACCGACAAAGGTTTCGAATACGCCACCGCTGCCCAGCAGGTTTACGGCGGCCACGGCTACATCGAAGAATGGGGCATGTCCCAATTCGCCCGTGATGCGCGTATCGCCATGATCTACGAAGGTGCGAATGGCGTGCAAGCGCTTGATCTGGTGGGTCGCAAGCTGGCGCAAGACGGCGGCAAGCACGTGATGGCGTTCTTTGAGATGATCAAGACATTTATCAAAGAGAATGAGGGCAACGAAGCGCTTAAGGCCGACTTCCTTGACCCGCTCAAGGCAGCAAGCAAAGATCTGCAAGCGGCGGGGATGTATTTCATGCAAAACGGCATGAAGAACCCCAACAACGCGCTGTCGGGCTCCTATGACTTTATGCACATGATGGGCCACGTCTGCCTTGGCCTGATGTGGGCCCGTATGGGCAAGGCCGCGATGGAAGCACTGGAAGGCGGCGCATCGGATCGTGATTTCTACGAGACGAAAATCGCGACAGGCCGCTACTATATGGCCCGCCAACTGCCCGCGACCGCGATGCATCTGGCGCGCATCAACACCGGTGCCGATACCGTCATGGCACTGGATGCCGCGCAATTCTAAAGCCATGATGGGTTAAAACCCATCCTACGAAAGAAGGCCTGACAACATGCCAAAGCGCCTGCGATGGACCCGTCGTTTCCCCGTCGCCATGACGGAAGAAGGCTATCGCAGGCTCAAGCGGTTCGCCAAGGACAGCAATTTGGAAAAAGGCGAGGCGCTGTCGTTTTTGTTCGAGAATTTTAATTCGGTGATCAATGAAGACACATTTGGCCAGCGTCTGCGCATGTTCCAAAACGAATTGGAGGACCGCAAACGTTGGAAAGAGGAGTATTTGGGAAAAAGCGAGGGCAAAGGTCCAGCAACCCAAAGAGGTCTCACATCAAAGGAGCGCACCAAAGGGCGCCGGAGCCTCGCTTTTTACGGCCATCGGCTCTCCAGCCTGTTCCGCACTGATAATTTTCAACATCGTGCTTAAGTAAGAGTTAAGGGCGCGGCATTTCGCTTCGCTTTTTACGAAATACTCAAAAATCGACGGTTCAAATATCCGTCACATCCGGGGGAGGATGCCGACATGACGATTAAACTGCATTGCTTTGGCGAAAGCGGGAACGCCTATAAGGCGGCACTGACATTGGCCTTGTCCGGTCAAACGTGGGAGCCTGTGTTTGTCGATTTCTTCAACGGCGCTGGCCGCACAGAGGAATTCCGCAAGCTCAACGTCATGGGCGAGGTTCCCGTCATGGAAGACGGCGATATCGTGCTGACCCAGTCGGGCGTGATCCAAGATTACATCAGCTCCAAATCCGGCAAGCTCGGCGGTAAATCCGCAGCAGAGCGCCGCGAGGTTTTGCGCTGGATGTTCTTTGACAACCACAAGGTCAGCAGCCAAGCGGGCATGTTGCGGTTCCAGATGAATTTCCTGCCCGAGGATAAGCGCAACCCAGATGTCATCGCCTTTATCGCGGGCCGTCTGGCTGCCGCGTTCAAGGTGATGGATGCCCATCTGGCCGACCGCGACTGGCTTGCCACGGATGAGCTGACGATCGCGGATATCGCGTGTGCCGGATACCTGTATTACCCCGAGCCGTTCACATTTGATCGCGCCGATTACCCCAATATTGACCGTTGGTTGGATGCAATTGCCGCCACCCCCGGTTGGCAACACCCTTATGATCTGATGCCGGGTTCGCCCGCTGATCGCGCCTAAAAAGGAGACGACCCCATGACCGAAGCCTATATCTATGACGCCGTGCGCACCCCGCGTGGCAAGGGCCGCAAGGACGGCAGCCTGCACGAGGTAACCGCCGCCCGCCTGTCCGCAGGTGTGCTTGATGCGCTCAAGGAACGTAACAACCTTGAAGGCCACGCTGTTGAGGATGTGATCTGGGGCAACGCGACCCAAGTGAAAGAACAGGGCGGCTGCCTTGCGCGGACCGCCGTTCTCGCGTCCGAGTTGGACCAGCGCATTCCGGGTCTGTCGATCAACCGTTTCTGCGCCTCTGGCATGGAAGCCGTGAACATCGCCGCCAACCAAGTGCGCGGCGCAGGTGGTGCCTATATCGCGGGCGGCGTCGAAATGATGTCACGCGTGCCAATGGGCAGCGATGGTGCGGCAATCGCAGTTGATCCGTCCATCGCGATGGAAACCTATTTCGTCCCCCAAGGGATTTCCGCCGACATCATCGCCACCGAATACGGGTTCAGCCGTGAAGACGCCGATACGCTGGCCGTCGAAAGTCAGAAACGTGCGGTCGCCGCGTGGGAAGACAACCGTTTTGACGGCTCTATCGTCGCTGTCAAAGACATCAACGGGCTGACCATTTTGGACCGTGATGAATATATCCGCCCCGGCACCGACATGCAGTCCCTTGGTGGGCTCAAGCCCGCGTTCAAGGAAATGGGCGAGGTCATGCCCGGCTTTGATAAGGTCGCGCTGATGAAATACCCGCACCTTGAGCGGATCAACCACATCCACCACGCGGGCAACTCGTCCGGTATCGTTGATGGCTCTGCCGGTGTGCTGGTCGGGTCCAAGGAATGGGGCGACGCGATGGGTCTGAAACCCCGCGCCGTGATCAAACACACCGCCAAGATCGGCCTTGATCCAACAATCATGCTGACAGGCCCCGTCCCTGTGACCGAGAAAATTCTGGCCGACAGCGGCATGGCGATTTCCGACATCGATCTGTTCGAAGTGAACGAGGCATTTGCATCCGTCGTTCTGCGGTTCCAGCAGGCATTCAACGTCGACGCGAGCAAGGTGAACGTCAACGGCGGCTCCATCGCGATGGGTCACCCGCTGGGTGCAACCGGCGCGATCATCATCGGCACGTTGCTCGATGAGCTGGAACGCAAGGGCCAAGGCACCGGCCTTGCCACGCTTTGCGTTGCATCCGGCATGGGTGCAGCCACCATCATCGAGCGGGTCTAAGCCGATGGGTGACGATGCCGTCAGCATTTATCAGGCGCATATTGATGCGTTGTCTGATACATTGCTGCGGCGCGATCATCATGCGTTTAGCGGGCGGATGTCATTTCCGCACACGATGATCCTTGATAATCAGGCCGTCGTCACCCCCGATGCTGAAACCTCTTTCCATAATCTGACCGAATACGCGATGACGTTCCAATCCCAGCGCGTCACCGAATTTATCCGGCTTTGTAGTGGGGCGCATTTCGTCACGCCAACCCGCATGGAAGGCACCCATGTGTTCCATATGCTAAGCGGTGCGACACGGCTTAGCGCCCCATACGCCAACCGGTTACGGTTGGAACTGATCAACGGGGTGTGGCTGGAAACGGCCACCTCCAACGCCATTCGCCGCGCCAACGCGCTGAGCTCACTGCCCGTGGCAAGTGATACCCCCCAGCCTGCGCCGCTCCCTCTCTTCGCCCCCGAAAGGACACGAACATGACTGACTTTACTATGAAAACAGACGCAGACGGCATTGCCACAATCACGTGGGACACCGTTGGCAGATCCATGAACGTGCTGAACCAGCAGGGGTTCATCGACCTTGACGCGCTGGTCGATCAAGCCCTCGCTGATGACGCCGTTAAGGGCATCATCATCACATCCGGCAAGGATGGCACATTTGCGGGTGGCATGGACCTAAACATCATCTCCAAGATGAAAGAAAGCGCGGGCGACAACCCTGCGCGCGGCCTGATGGACGGCCTGATGGCCAGCCACGCCGTTCTGCGCAAGATTGAGCGTGCAGGCATGGACCCCAAGACCAACAAGGGCGGTAAGCCGATTGCTTGCGCCATGCAGGGCACGGGCCTTGGCATCGGGTTTGAAATCCCGCTGTCATGCCACCGCATCTTTGTCGCTGATAACCCCAAGGCGAAAATCGGCCTGCCAGAGATTATGGTTGGCATTTTCCCCGGCATGGGCGGCACCACACGTCTGGTGCGCAAAATGGGTGCGATGGCCGCGTCCCCTTACCTGCTGGAAGGCAAACTGCTGAACCCCGTCAAGGCAAAAGCCGCCGGTCTGGTGGATGAAATCGTACCTGCCGATGAACTGCTTTCTGCGGCCAAAGAATGGGTTTTGTCCGAACCCAAGATCGTCAAGCCATGGGACGAAAAGGGCTATAAAATGCCCGGCGGTGAACCCTATCACCCCGCTGGCTTTATGACCTATGTCGGCGCATCTGCGATGATCCACTCCAAGACCCAAGGCGTGTATCCGGCGGCCAAGGCGCTGCTATCCGCGGCGTATGAGGGCGCACAGGTGCCATTCGACACCGCCATCAAGATCGAGGCACGCTGGTTCACCAACGTCCTGATGAACCCCTCGTCCGAGGCGATGATCCGGTCGCTGTTCATCAACAAAGAGGCGCTTGAAAAAGGCGCGAACCGTCCCGACGTCGCCGACCAGACCGTCAGCAAGGTCGGCGTCATCGGCGCAGGCATGATGGGCGCGGGCATCGCGCTGGTATCTGCATTGGCTGGCATTCAGGTCGTGCTGATCGACGCCAAACAGGACGCGGCTGATCGCGGCAAATCCTACACCGCCGATTACATGGACAAAGGCATCAAGCGCAAAAAAGCGACCGAAGAGAAAAAGGAAGCCGTGCTTGGCCTGATTAATGCCACCACAGATTACGCCGCACTGTCGGGCTGTGATCTGATCGTTGAGGCCGTGTTCGAGGACGTGGGCGTCAAGGCAGAGGTCACCAAACAGGTGCAGGCCGCCTGCCCCGATGCGATCTTTGCCACCAACACATCCACCTTGCCGATCACCGAATTGGCCAAGGCCGCAAACGACGCCGAGAAATTTATCGGCATCCACTTCTTCAGCCCCGTCGACAAGATGATGCTGGTCGAGATCATCAAAGGTCAGCAAACCGGCGATGTGGCGGTGGCCAAGGCGCTCGACTTTGTGCGCCAGATCCGCAAAACGCCGATTGTGGTGAATGACGAACGGTTCTTCTATGCTAACCGCTGCATCATCCCTTACATCAACGAAGGCATCCGCATGGTCCGCGAAGGCGTCGCACCCGCGTTGATCGAAAACGCGGCGAAACTTGTCGGCATGCCGCTTGGCCCACTGCAACTGACGGATGAAACATCCATCGATCTGGGCGTCAAAATCGCCAAGGCGACCAAGGCCGCGATGGGCGCAGACTATCCCAACGAAGAAGTCGACGAGGTCCTGTTTTGGATGTTCGACGAAGGCCGCTTGGGCCGCAAATCCAACAGCGGTTTCTACGCCTATGACGACAAGGGCAAGCGCACAGGCCTCTGGGACGGTCTGGCCGCCCAATACCCCATCGCCGACGAACAGCCAGACCTGATCGAGGTCCAGCACCGCCTTTTGTTCGCACAAGTCCTAGAAGCCGTCCGCGCACTCGAAGAGGACGTCCTCGAGGACATCCGCGAAGGCGACGTGGGGGCGATCCTTGGCTGGGGCTTTGCGCCATGGTCCGGCGGCCCGTTGAGCTGGCTCGACATCATCGGCTCGCCCTATGCGGCCGAACGATGCGACGAACTCGCGGCCACCTACGGGAAACGTTTTGAAACCCCCGCCTTGCTGCGCGAAATGGGTGACAAAACGCAAACCTTCTACGGTCGTTTCGGCCAAGGAAACGCCGCCTAACCGACACCAAAGTGAGTTAACAAGTGATGGCGCGGGTCTGAAAAGGCCCGCGCTTTTTCATGCCCAGACCCCGACGTTTAGTCAGGATCAAACCGGTAATCAGACCGCGCAATATCAACCGCGCATAGCCGCGCCACCAACGCGGCATCCGCATCCGTGTAAAACGGGCGCTAATCACGGGCGCGGGCTGATTGATTAACCACCGGAATACTTAGCTCAAAACCTAAGTGTTTCCAAAGTGGTTTCAGATCATCCGCTAAGTGTTCTAACCGAAAGAATAAACTGCCCTCGGTGACGTAGGACTCATAGGGGGGGGGTGCACCACGCGTGCTTGGGTCTGGGGCGCGTTCAGGAACGTGCTAAAATCGGTGGCCTTCGCCAATCGGACCGCAGAGTGATCAAACGACTAGCCACGCAACCACGTATAATAACTGACCATGCGGTCCCAAGGATTGCGGACCAGCGTGAACGTAAACGTGCCCGCAGGGTCAACAACGCCTGCCATGTCCGACAGGGTGCTATGCTTCCAAATCCGGCCCTTGGCGGTCAGCAATTTCAGCCGCGCCTTGCGCCGTTTGGCCTTGGGCGTGTCCCCGATCAGAATGTCATCCTTCATGGCGCGGTCTTCCAATGCGGTCGCTAGCGCAGTGCCACCCGTCTTGGGGATATGCACAAAAATGTAATTCCGCCTGGGCGAGATGATCATGCGCCGTCATCCCGCAACGTAATGATCGCACCCGCCGCAGCGATCAGCGCCATGCCCACATAGGCGGTCCATGGCACAACATCCGACCACAACGCCCACGCCCAGAAGCTGGCAAAAACCAGCAGCGAATACTCAAATACCGCCGCGATACTAGCCTCGCCGACCTGATAGCCGCGGGTGATCATCGACATGCCAACCAGCGCAATACCGGCAAGCACGACGTACCAGCCGATCATGCCCCCTGACATGGGCTGCCATCCGCGCGTGGCGAAACTACCCTCCACCGGCAGCACCGCGACCCCGATCCAACCCGAGATACAGATCGTCATGAAAAACCAAAACGCGAGGGTCAGTGTATCCTCCCCCTCGCACCAGCTGCGGGTGGCGATAGCGCTGACCGCATAGAACGCCCCCGCCAACACCGGCAGGAACGACAGCACATCCAGCGCGCTTGGGTCGGGGCGGATCACGATCAACACCCCGATGAACCCCAACGCCACAGCCGCCCAGCGGTAACGGCCCACTTGTTTGCCAAGGAATATCACCTCGATCAGCAGCACAAATATCGGGGCCGTGAACAGCCCCGCAACCACAACCCCGATGGGCATGATCACGATACAGCCAAAGTAGATCAGCATCGCCACCGTTTGCAGCGCACCACGCCCGATCACACCCAGCGGTTGCTTGGGCCATATCGCACCGGCCCCCAGCCGTGACGCCACCATCAATGCGGCCAATACCATGACCCCGCGGATCGCGTGGAATTGCCAAAGGGAACTGTCGTCGCTGACAAACGGCACAAGATTATCCCCGAACCCGATCAACGCCATGCCGATCACAATCAACCACGCCGCTTGCCGCGACCCACCCGACGTATCCATATTCAGTGACAGCGTATTTAGAAGACGCATCGCGGATTTCACCCATTGATTTAAATGTCTGACATATCCTAGTGTCGCTTGAGCAAGGGAAGGATACGCTATGGGATGGATGGCTGATGAAACCGGTTTGGGCAAGTGTGAAGCGAACTATGTACCGCTGACGCCCCTGTCCCACCTGACCCGCGCGGCGCGTGTATTTGCCGACCGTAATGCGCTGATCTATGGCGATATGCGCCTAACCTACGGCCAATACCACGCCCGCGTCACGCGGCTTGCCTCTGCGCTGGTCAAGGCTGGCATCGCGCCCGGCGACGTCGTTGCCACCGTCCTGCCCAACATCCCCGCACAGTCCGAGGCCGCCTTCGCTGTGCCTGCCTGCGGGGCCGTGCTCAACACGATCAACACGCGGCTCGATGTTGATACTGTCGCCTATATCTTTGATCACGGCGGGGCCAAGGCGGCGCTCGTCGACAGTCAGTTTCTGCCCATGGTGATGCAAGCCATTGACCTGATGGACGGCCCCGCACCGATGATTATAGAGGTGCCTGACCCCATCGCAGGCGTGCCTGCCATCGGTGAGCAAATTGATTATGAGGATTTCATCGCCACCGGTGACCCCGATTTCACATGGATCATGCCTAGCGATGAATGGGAAAGCCTCGCGCTCAACTACACCTCCGGCACCACAGGGCGGCCCAAGGGGGTCGTCTATCACCACCGTGGCGCCTATCTGATGACGATGGGCACGCCGATCAGCTGGCAGTTGCCGCTGTTCATCAAGTACCTGCAAATCGTGCCGCTGTTTCACTGCAACGGCTGGAACCACACATGGATGATGCCCGCCCTTGGCGGCACTGTCGTCTGTTGCCGCGATATTTCGGCGAAGGCGGTCTATGACGCGATCGCCGATCACGGCGTGACGCATTTCGGCGGTGCACCCATCGTACTGAACCTGATTGTGAACGCGGCCGACGATGAACGCCGCGCCTTTGACCACACTGTCGAGGTGTTCACCGCCGGCGCACCGCCCGCCCCCGCCACACTGGCCGCCGTGGGCAAGCTGGGCTTTAACATTACCCAAGTTTATGGGCTGACCGAAACCTATGGCCACGTCACCGAATGCATCTGGGATACCGAGTGGGGCGCATTACCCGAGGATGAGCAATCCAGCATCAAGGCCCGCCAAGGCGTCGCATTCCCGATGATGGAAGACGTCACCGTCGTCGACGACAAGATGCAACAGGTCACAATGGATGGCGCCACGCAGGGTGAGATTGTGATGCGCGGCAATGCCGTCATGAAGGGCTACTACAAGAACCCTGAAGCAACGGACAAAGCATTCGCAGGCGGCTACTTCCATTCCGAAGACCTCGCGATCCAGCACCCCAACGGCTATATGCAAATCGCGGATCGGGCCAAGGACATCGTGATCTCGGGTGGCGAAAACATCAGTTCCATCGAGGTCGAGGGCGCAATCATGCACCACCCCGCCGTGAACCTTTGCGCCGTGGTCGCCAAACCCGACGACAAATGGGGCGAAGTGCCATGCGCCTTTGTCGAACTCAAAGACGGCGCCACAGCAGATGAGGCTGAAATTATCGCCCACACCCGCACACGCCTTGCGGGCTTCAAATGTCCCAAACGGGTCGTGTTTCAGGAACTGCCCAAAACCTCGACAGGGAAAATTCAGAAATTCGAACTGCGGGTGATCGCGAAAACGATCTGATCCACTACCCAAATTCTGTTTGCCCCGCTACACTAAGGGCAAGCAGGAAAAAGCAGGCGCATGACGGCACTTAAGCAATATGAACGGCTCGAAAGCGGTGGGCTATGGCGCGCCGACGCCGACAACCAACGCCGTGATGTGACCGTGTCGTTTGGGAATGCGACGCTTGTGATCGTTGATGGCGCGGGTCGCCCGTTGACCCATTGGTCTCTGCCCGCCGTGATCCGGCAAAACGTGGGCGAACGCCCCGCAATTTTCATCCCAGATGAGGCGGCGGATGAAACCCTTGAGATTGACGATGATCTGATGATCGACGCCATCGAAAAGGTCCGCAAAACCCTGTCCAAGGCACGCCCACAACGCGGTCGCCTGCGTCAAGCAATCACATGGGGCGTCGTCGCGGGTACAGCCGCGCTTGCCGTGTTCTGGCTACCCGGTGCGCTGATGAAACAAACGATATCTGTGGTGCCGCCTAGCAAACGGGCTGAGATTGGCGCAACCGTGCTGGGTCACGTGCAAAAGCTGACGGGCCCACGGTGTAAGGGGGCTGATACCGCGCTTGCCCTGCTCCATGATCGGGTCTTTGGCACCGACGCGCCTGGCCAGATCGTTGTGCTGCCGCAGCTGCGCCAAGGGGCGATGCCCATGGCCGGTGACATCATCGCGCTGGACCGTCGGGTCATCGAAAACGCCGATGATCCTGCTGTGCCAGCGGGCTATCTGATTGCGGCCGCGCAGGCGGGAATGCTGCGTGATCCGTTGGCGGACATCTTGGGCCATGTCGGGCTACGCGACACCATGGGGCTGCTGACCACGGGTGATCTGCCACCCGACGGCCTGCCCCCCTACGCCCGCGATCTGACCGAACAGGACGCAACGTGGCCCAATGACGCAACCTTGATCGCGGCGTTCGAGGCCGCGCGAATCCCCACCACACCCTATGCCTATGCCCGCGACGGCACGGGGAAACGGACCCAAGCCCTCATCGCTGGCGACAGCTTTGCAGAACGCGACGAGCCTGTGATCATGTCAGATGGCAATTGGGTACGGCTGCAAGGCGTCTGCACGCTTTAACCCCGCGCGCAAAAAAGGCCCTGCGATCGCCTGCAGGGCCTTTTCCCAGGAGAGGGGTTAGTTCCGTGGGAATGCGTCGCCAAATCCGGCCTTACGCGCGGCAGATAGCTCACGGTTCAATGCTAATGCGATGGTGAACGGGCCCAACAGGACCACGCTGCCACGCGAAGATGTCGTCAATCCGACAGGAAGCCCCATCCCAAGGAACCGCTGACCCGTCGCACGGGCATTGGCCGCATTGGAAAACGTGCCAACCTGCACACAACGGTGCGATGTGGTCACATGGGTCGTGCGGGTCGATACGCGGCCCTCAACAATGGGGCTGGCCTCGATCGCTGTTGCGCGGGGCAAACCACGGTTCGGGTTGTGGCGCCCGTCGGACCACACGCGGGTATAGCCCTTTGGCACAGGCAGAACCTGACGCTGGGATACGCCAACGGGGTTAGACCCGGGCACAGGCGGTGGGCCAAACAATGGCGCAGTTGATGTGCTGACCGTGCTGCGGGCCACTTGGGCGTCGCTTGTGAATTTAGTCGACCGCGTTTTGATCGGTAGCGTCGGCGGGCCACAACGAACCATTTGGCCTTCCACGGCAAGGATCGTCGCCGGGCAATTTGCAGTCGCGGTACAGCGTGCGGTGATCGTCGGCGCAGCCGGTGCGACCGGACCTGACGGTGCCGCTGGACCTGCGGTAATCGATTGGGTCTGCGGACCACAGCGCACGGCGGCACCCGTTTGCGCGTTCACGAACTGACGGCCAGTGCTGCGCATTTCCGCACATACCTGCGCCATGGTCATGCGCAATGGCGTATCAGCGACAGCTGCCGTGCGCACAACAGGCGCGGTGCGAACGCCATCGCAATCAATAGTCTGACCAGTGCTCGAGCTTACGAACCCCGGCTGCGGGCCAGTGCGGCCTTCGCAAAATGCACCGCGTGTTTGACGTGGCGCTGGCGCGGGTGCGGCAACGGGCGCTAGTGCCGGGGCAGCGGCCAAGACCGGCGCGTTACGTACAATCTGTGGACTACGCGCAGTGGGCGTGTTCGCCGTTGGGATCTGCACAAGGCTTGGGGTGGACCGCAATGA
Source organism: Yoonia sp. (assembly GCA_029250945.1). Classification (GTDB taxonomy): domain Bacteria; phylum Pseudomonadota; class Alphaproteobacteria; order Rhodobacterales; family Rhodobacteraceae; genus Yoonia. The sequence goes on along the minus strand of JAQXEG010000028.1, from coordinate 10,469 downwards.
TGCGACTGTCTGAATGGGCGCGCCCACATTGCGGGCAGGCCACGCTGGTGCAGGTGTTGGGGCTGCGGCCACAACAGGCGCTGGGGCCTCAACAACTGGCGCGCGGGCTGGGGCCGCGGCGGCGAATGTTGGTTGGAAGCTGCACAACTGATTGCGGCGGCGATCCACACGCGGCACCTACGTCACAGCACCGCCAACGCCAGCACGAATAAACGCACAACCTGCGCTATCCACGAACTGATTACTGTTGAATGAGGACGGTGGAAAATCAGCCAGAACACCAGACGATTGCGCCTGCGCCATTTGGCCCGACAGAATAAGCGCGACAGTCGCCGCACTAATTAATCCACGATAGTTCATGCACGCCCCCACAAGATATTGTGGAAAGATGCCCAAAAATCACAATTTTGTAATGCGATTGTTCCGAATTTTCGACCAATTCACTGCCTATTTTGTGCCAAACATGCGGTCACCCGCATCCCCTAGCCCGGGAACAATATATCCAGCGTCGTTTAAGTGGCTATCCACTGCGGCGGTGACAATCGGCACGTCTGGATGGGCCTCTTTCATGCGTGCGATCCCCTCGGGCGACGCCAACAGGCACAGAAACCGGATATTCATGGCCCCTGCCTGTTTCAACCGGTCAATCGCGGCCACAGATGAATTGCCCGTGGCCAACATCGGATCAACCGTGATCACCAGACGGTCGGCCAACGCGTCCGGCACCTTGAAATAATATTCTACGGGTTTGAGCGTTTCCTCATCACGGTAAAGCCCGACAAAGCCGACCCGCGCGGACGGGATCAGCTCTAATATCCCGTCCAGCAACCCGTTACCCGCCCGCAAAATCGACACAAGCGCTAGCTTCTTGCCATCCAGCACAGGCGCATCCATCGGCTCCATCGGGGTCTCAATCCGGCGTGTGGTCATCGGAAGGTTGCGCGTCACTTCATAGGCCAAAAGCTGGCTAATCTCGCGCAGAAGCTGCCGAAATTCTGCTGTTGATGTCGCCTTGTCGCGCATGATCGACAGCTTGTGCTGCACAAGCGGATGGTCAACGTGGATCAGGTGTTCGGTCATTGGGCATCCCCTAGTTTCTCGGCTATTTTCGCACGGGTTGCGTCATCGCAAAACGCGGCCTCCATGGCCGTTTTGTTCAGCGCCGAAAAATCCACCACGTCCCAGTCAAAGGTCCGATTTAGCAACGTAAATTCGCGGGTCATGTCGGTGTGAAAGAACGGCGGGTCATCCGTCGACACCGTCACCTTCAACCCCGCATCCCGCATTTTCGCAATCGGATGCGCGTTCCAGCCTGTCACCGCGCCAAGCGACACGTTGGACCCCGGGCAAACCTCAAACACGATGCCCTTTTCCACGGCCTCGGCCACCAAATTGGGGTCCTGCATAACGTGAATGCCGTGGCCAATGCGGGTCACGCCAAGATCGCGGATCGTTTCGGCCACCATCGCGGCCCCGCCCCATTCGCCCGCGTGGCAGGTCAGCTGCAACCCCGCCTCGCGCGCCATGTCGAACGCATAGGCAAAGTCGGCAGGGCGCAAATGCGTCTCCGCCCCGCCCATGCCAAAGCCGGTGATGAAATCGCCCGCTGTCTCAGTTGCGCATTTCGCCGCCAGGTTCGCTTGGTCAGGGTCGAAATGGCGCACGGCTGTCACGATCCCGCGCAATGTGATGCCCGCGTCGTGCTCCGCCTCGGCGGCAGCCTGTTCAATCGCCGCCAAATAGTCACGCCAAGCGGCCACATCACCACCCCCGCAGAAATCCGGCGATATAAACGTCTCAAGGTAAACCACACCGTGTTCCGCCGCTTCCGCAAGGATCGCTTGGGTCAGGCGGTAAAATTCCTGCGGGCCGGTCAATGGGGTGCAAGCCGCCTCATATGTTGCCAAAAATTCACCGAACCCGTCATAGGCATACCCTCCATCGGCATCAAATATCTTACTGATATCAATACCCTTTTCAAGCGCCAGACCTGCGATGAACTTTGGCGGGGCGGCCCCTTCGATATGGTGGTGAATTTCCACCTTGGGCATGGATTTATAGGTCATAGAAAACTGCGTCCTTCACCAGTAAACGGAAATTTCAGGTGGGCCGCAACGCTCGCGCCGACATCACCAAATGCAATCAGCCCCAGTGCTCGGGGTCCAATCCCATGCACCAATACGGGCACACGTTCGCGGGTGTGATCGGTGCCGATCCACGTCGGGTCATTGCCGTGGTCCGCGGTGACAATCAACAGATCGTCGGCATTAAGCTGCAGCAAGACCTTAGATAGTTCAGCATTAAACCATTCAAGATGGGCAGCGTACCCAGCAACGTCACGTCGATGGCCATAAAGGCTATCAAACTCGACAAAATTGGCAAAAACAAACGTGCCGTCGGGCGCATTGTTCACCCGGTCGTGCAGATGGTCCATAAGGGCCGCGTCACGCCCCTTATAGACCGCATCGATCCCCCGCATAGAAAAGATATCACCAATCTTTCCAATCGCTTCCACGCGGTGACCGGCCTGATGCGCCATGTCACAGATCGTATCCGCCGGTGGCGCAATCGCGAAATCGCGACGGTATTCCGTACGCTCAAAACCCGTATCCACATCGCCCACAAAGGGCCGCGCAATTACGCGCCCAAGCTTCATGTCATGCAGCATCGGCGCAAGATCGGCACACAACTTTAGCAATCGGTCACGCCCAAACGTCCCCTCATGCGCCGCAATCTGAAGCACGGAGTCAACGGACGTATAACAAATCGGCCACCCCGTTTTCATATGCTCCGCGCCAAAGCGGTCGATCACATCCGTGCCTGACGCATATCCATTGCACAGGCTGCCATCCGTGCCCGCGGCCTGCGCGATTGCGGCCATGACTTCGGGGGGAAATGCGGGGGTTTCATTGGGGAAAATATGCCAGTCCCACGGCACCGGCACGCCCGCCAATTCCCAGTGGCCCGATGGCGTGTCCTTGCCCATCGACACCTCTGCCGCAGCCCCCCACGCACCCGCCGGCACGGCGTCCAAACCTGGTGCAACCATGCCCGACGCCAGCGTCACCGCCGCACCCAGTCCAAGTTCGTCCAAGGTGCCGACCTGCAACGGCGTACCTGCATTTTCCCGCGCCTGCGCGATATGCCCCAGCGTGTTGGCCCCCGTGTCCGGCACACCCCCGTTATAGAATTGATCCGCGTCCGGCGCACCACCAATACCAACGCTGTCGATCACAGTCAGAAACGCTCGGCCCATCAGGACACCTCTTTGCGGATCAGTGGTGCGATGTCCGCGCCACGCCCGATTGTCACCGCGTTCTGCACGGCAACCGCAGCCGCTTGGGCCGCATCCTCTGACGCGGCGTGCACCATGCACAGCGGTTGGTTTTGCGCAACTTTTTCGCCCAAACACACCATATTTGTCAGCCCGACGGCAGGGTTTATACTATCGCTTTCAACCTTGCGGCCACCGCCCAAAGCCACCACGGCAAGGCCCAATGCCTCCCCATCTATCGCGGTCACGACACCCGCGTGCAGGGCCATGATATCGCCCACGACTGGTGCGGCTGGCAGATGCGTGCGCCAGTCCTCAGCCATATCAGGCGGCCCGCCCATCGCAGCGATCATGCCCGCAAAATGGGTCGTCGCCTGCCCGGACGAGATCGCATTCTTTAGCCGCGCTTCGGCGTTCGCCTCACCGTGTAGCGCCAAAACTTGCGCGCCCAGCGTGACCGTCAGATCGTACAATCTCGGCGCTGCGTCACGATTGCCCGAAAGCACCTCCATACAGGCCGCAACCTCGACCGCGTTGCCCAGCGCTGGCGCGAGCGGCTGGTCCATATCCGTGATCAACGCTGCCGTCGGGCACCCCGCGCCGTTGGCCACATCGACCAGCGCGCGTGCCAGCGTTTCGGCCTCGGCCTGCGTTTTCATAAACGCGCCCGATCCTATCTTCACATCCAACACCAGCCCGTCCAAACCTGCGGCCAGCTTCTTGGATAAAATCGACGCTGTGATCAGGTCGGTGCTTTCCACCGTTGCTGTCACATCGCGGATCGCATAAAGCCGCTTGTCGGCGGGCGCGATGGCCCCCGTTGCCCCCACAATTGCACAGCCGTGATCGGCGACAATCCGGCGCAATCGCGCCTCCGACACGTCAGTGCGCACGCCTGGAATGGCCTCCAACTTGTCCAGTGTGCCGCCCGTATGCCCAAGGCCACGGCCCGAAATCATCGGCACAAATACCCCGCAGGCCGCCAGCATCGGCGCAAGAATCAACGACACCGGATCGCCAACGCCGCCCGTCGAATGCTTATCCAACACAGGCCCGTCCAAATCCCATTTCAGCACGTCCCCGCTGTCGCGCATCCCGCATGTTAACGCCACACGGCCCGCGTCCGACAACCCGTTCAGACAGACCGCCATGGCAAAGGCACCCGCCTGCGCATCCGACACCGCACCCGTCGCCAACCCATTGGTGAACCATGCTAATTCGGCGTCGCTGGGCGCACCTTTGGCGCGGATTTTGGCGATAATGCTGCGGGCATCCATATGTTAGACGCGGCTCATGTAATCGGCGTCAAAGCTGCCGGGCAACAAGGCCGAAACAGAGGTGTCCAACACCGTGCCATCCGTCGTGGCCAGCGTGACAACAACATCCCCGCCCGCAAATTCCGCGATCTTTTGACGGCAACCGCCACAGGGCGTGACGGGCGTCGGGCTGTCAGCGATCACGGCGACCGATGCGATTTGCGTCTCGCCCGCTGCGACCATCGCGGCAATCGCGCCCGCCTCCGCACAGGTGCCTTCAGGATAGGCCACGTTTTCCACGTTGCACCCGACATAGACCGCGCCCGACGCGGCCTGCACCGCAGCACCCACCTTGAATTTCGAATAGGGGGCGTGGGCGTTTTCGCGCACAGCGCGCGCCTGTTCAATGAGAGTCATGGGTGCTCCTTTTCATCAGGTTATTTTACCAACCGGTCAGGATTTCACAAGGACCGGTGTGAGCTGAAAAAGACCGGGCAAGGATACCTCTAGCAGCTCAACATCATCGCTTGGATCGGCATAACACGTGGCCATCCCCGGCGGGATCACAAACGCATCGCCAGCAGACAGCACATAGGGGGCCTTGCCCTCGCCCATCAGAGTCATCTGCCCTTCTAGGACAAAGGTGAAATGGATATCGGCGTCATGGGCGGACCATTCCGACGCACCGTGTCCACGGCGCAAAACCTGTACGCCTGCCACCGCCTTTGTGTTGGCGGCGATCGTGGTATCGCGGGCCTCAAACCCCGCGCGGTTCGGCGTCCACGCGGCATCAGCACCCACATTATGCACAAACCTCTGCCCGTCCCATTCGCGGTCTGGGCGATGGTGCGGGGTTGGCAAGGTCATGTCATGATCAATCTCGGTGATATGTTCGGCGGGCACGCCAATTTCGATCACCTCAATGCCATCGGATGCCTCTAACACGCGGTGGCGAATTTCGGGCGGCTGGATAAAACAATCACCTGCATGCAGGCGGATCGGCCCGCCCTGATCCTCGTACACCACATCGACCCAGCCACGATAACAATAGATCAGCTGGAACCCGACGCGGTGAAAATGCACCATATCTGGCACAGGGCCGCCATCGGGAATACGAATATGGCTCGCGATGATCGACCCGCCCAACCGCGTGGGGATCAGGTCGCGATATTGCATCCCCGCCCGCCCGATGACCCATGGCGCTTGGTCCGCAAGGCGGCGCACGACAAACGCGTGGTCCGTCTCAGGCAGTTCCAACGGCGGGTTCAACGGGGCAATCTCAACACTCGTCCCGCCGGGCGATGTCAGCATCTGCGCGCCATCCGCAAACCCTGTGTCATCGGTCATAATCCGGATCAGCGCGGGCGCATCATCAGATGCCTCCAGCCGCACACGCAGCCCATGGCCCGTAAACACCGCCACGGCCGGATCATCCGCCGGATAGATCATATCCATCCGCATCCCCAGCGTTTTTGTGAAAAACCCCAGATCCGCCCGCAGGTCGGTCGTCGGCAGGCGCACTTCGGCGCGCATATCATGCGTATCTGTCATAATCCGTAGCCTGGTCCGCCCGTTCATCATTTGCAAGTATAGACAAGCTAGGTGTAATATCACAAGGGACTTGCCCTTGGGTGAAATAGATAGTTTAACGTTAAACTATTAGGTGGAGAATTGCGATGACAGACCAGAAAAATGACCGTGCGCGGCAGGCCGCACTCGACTATCACCAGTTCCCCAAGCCCGGCAAACTGGAAATCCGTGCGACCAAGCCGATGGCTAATGGCCGCGACCTCGCCCGCGCCTATTCCCCCGGCGTCGCGGAGGCCTGCGTTGAAATCGCCAAGGACCCCAAAACCGCCCAAGACTATACATCGCGCGGCAATCTGGTCGCGGTTGTCACCAACGGGACCGCTGTACTTGGCCTTGGCAACATCGGCGGCCTCGCGTCTAAACCGGTGATGGAAGGCAAGGCCGTCCTGTTCAAGAAATTCGCCAATATCGACTGTTTCGACATCGAGCTGGACCAATCCGACCCCGAAAAACTGGCCGATATCGTCTGCGCGCTGGAACCTACCTTTGGCGCGATCAACCTTGAAGACATCAAAGCCCCCGACTGTTTCATTGTCGAAAAAATCTGCCGTGAGCGGATGAACATCCCCGTGTTCCACGACGACCAGCACGGCACCGCCATCGTGGTCAGCGCCGCTGCCACCAACGCCCTGCGCCTTGCGAGCAAAGATTTCAAAGACATCAAAGTCGTCAGCACAGGCGGTGGTGCTGCAGGTATCGCCTGCCTCAATATGCTGCTTAAACTTGGCGTGCGCCGTGACAACGTCTTTCTATGCGACATCGAAGGGCTAGTTTACAACGGCCGGACCAAGGATATGACCCCGCAAAAGGCGGAATATGCGCGAGGTGACACCGCCGCCACGCTGGATGACGTGATCGACGGTGCCGACCTGTTCCTTGGCCTTTCCGGTCCCGGTGTTTTGACCGCCGATATGGTCAAGAAAATGGCCGATGTGCCGATCATCTTTGCCCTCGCCAACCCCTCGCCCGAGATTGATCCGACCGCCGCCCGCGCCGCCAACCCCAAGGCAATTATCGCCACTGGGCGCTCTGATTTCCCTAATCAGGTCAACAACGTTCTGTGCTTTCCCTTCATCTTCCGTGGTGCGCTCGACGTTGGCGCAACCGACATCAACGACCAGATGAAAATCGCCTGCGTCGAAGGCATCGCCGAACTGGCCCGCATGACCACCAGCGCCGAGGCCGCAGCGGCCTATCACGGCGAAAAACTCACCTTTGGCCCAGATTACCTGATCCCCAAACCGTTCGACCCGCGCCTGATGGGCGTAGTCGCCAGCGCCGTGGCAGGGGCCGCCATCGACACCGGCATCGCCACCCGCCCCATCGCAGATATGGATGCCTACAAGGCAAACTTGGACGCGTCCGTTTTCAAATCCTCCATGATCATGCGCCCCGTATTCGACGCCGCCCGCAGCGCAGAACGAAGCATCGTCTTCGCTGAGGGCGAGGATGAGCGCGTGCTCCGCGCCGCCCAAGCCATCATGGAAGAAACCACCGACAAACCTATCCTGATTGGCCGACCAGAGGTGATTGAACGGCGCTGCGAACGCGCTGGTCTGAAAATACGGCCACAGGTCGATTTCCAGATCGTGAACCCCGAAAACGATCCGCGTTACTATGACTATTGGAACACCTACCACGACATCATGGCGCGGCGCGGCGTGACCCCCGATCTGGCCAAGGCGATCATGCGCACCAACACCACCGCCATCGGCGCCGTCATGGTCCAGCGCGGCGAAGCAGACAGCCTGATCTGCGGCACCTTCGGGCAATTCCTCTGGCACCTGAACTACGTCAGCCAGATTCTCGGCACCCAAGACCTCAGCCCCGTCGCCGCCCTGTCGCTGATGATCCTCGAAGACGGGCCGCTGTTCATCGCAGATACCCAAGTGCACCCCGAACCCACGCCGCAACAGATCGCCGATACTGTCATCGGGGCGGCCCGCCACATCCGCCGCTTTGGCCAACACCCTAAAATCGCGCTTTGCTCACACAGCCAGTTCGGCAACCTTGAGTGTGACACAGGCCGCCGGATGCGCGCTGCGATGGAAATCCTCGACAGCGCACCACGCGATTTCGACTACGAGGGCGAGATGCACATCGACGCCGCCCTCGACGTGGACCTGCGCAACCGCATTTTCCCCAACGCCCACCTGCCTGGCCCCGCCAACTGCCTTGTGTTCGCTAATACCGACGCGGCCTCCGGCGTACGCAATATCCTCAAAATGAAGGGCGGCGGGCTCGAGGTTGGGCCAATCCTGATGGGCATGGGTAACCGTGCCCATATCGTGACGCCATCCATCACGGCGCGCGGCCTGCTGAACATGTCCGCCATCGCAGGCACCCCCGTGACACATTACAGCTAACCTCTAGTTGCCCCAAATATCTCGGACGTTTGGAGGCAGCGCCTCCAAGCCGCCCGACAGGGCGGCCCCCGTTTGTAAATAAATTCACTTTACGCCCCCATGTTGGCGCAACCACGCTTGCCCGCAGACAAATCCGTCCTCTACACATGTGACAACACATGCGGGAGGGGCCAAAATGACCTACAAAGACGTCTATAACAGCTGGAAATCCAACCCAGAGGCTTTCTGGATGGACCAAGCCAACGCAATCGACTGGGTCAAACCCCCCTCCCGCGCACTCAATGACGACAACGCCCCGCTTTACGAATGGTACAGCGATGCGCAGGTCAACACCTGTTACAACGCCGTGGACCGGCACGTGGAAAACGGGCGGGGCGACCAGACCGCAATCATCTACGACAGCCCGATCACCGGCACCAAAGGCAAGACCAGCTACGCTGAACTGCAAACCCAGACCGCCACCCTCGCGGGGGCGCTGCGCGACAAGGGCATCACAAAAGGCGACCGCGTCATCATCTATATGCCGATGGTGCCACAGGCGCTTGTCGCCATGCTGGCTTGCGCGCGGATCGGCGCAATCCACTCGGTTGTGTTCGGCGGGTTTGCGGCCAATGAACTGGCCGTGCGGATCGACGACGCCACACCCAAGGCGATCATCGCGGGGTCCTGCGGGGTCGAACCGGGGCGGATCGTAGCCTATAAACCGCTGCTCGACGGCGCGATTGAGCTGGCAACGCACAAACCCGACTTCACCGTGATCTTGCAGCGCGAACAAGGACCATGTGACCTGACCCCTGACCGCGACTACGATTGGTATGACGTGCAGCAGGGTGTCACCCCCGCCGACTGCGTCCCCGTTTCAGGCGATCACCCCGCCTATATCCTCTATACATCCGGCACCACCGGCGCGCCCAAGGGCGTGGTCCGCCCCACCGCAGGGCATCTTGTGGCGCTGAACTGGACGATGAAATCCATCTATAACGTCAACCCGGGCGAAGTTTTCTGGGCCGCCTCCGATGTAGGCTGGGTCGTAGGGCATTCCTACATCTGCTACGGGCCGCTGATCACCGGCAACACGACAATCGTGTTCGAGGGCAAGCCCGTCGGCACCCCTGACGCGGGCACATTCTGGCGCGTGATCGAAGAACATGACGTGAAATCCTTTTTCACCGCCCCCACCGCGTTTCGCGCGATCAAGCGCGAGGACCCCAAGGGCGAGCTGATCAAAAACTATGACATCAGCCACCTGCGCGCGCTTTATCTGGCGGGCGAACGGGCCGATCCGGACACAATCGAATGGGCGCAAAATGTCATGGGCGTGCCCGTCTATGACCACTGGTGGCAAACCGAAACCGGCTACACCATCGCGGGCAACCCCGCAGGGATCGAGGCCCTACCCGTCAAAATCGGTAGCCCCACAGTCGCCATGCCTGGCTATGACGTGCAAATCCTTGACGACGCGGGCCACCCCGTTGCCGCGGGCGAGTTGGGCGCGATTGCGATCAAACTGCCCCTGCCACCAGGGACATTGCCGACGCTTTGGAACGCGGGCGAACGGTTCGAAAAATCATATCTCAACACATTCCCCGGTTATTATGAGACCGGTGACGCGGGCATGGTCGACGATGACGGCTATCTCTATATCATGGCGCGCACCGATGACGTAATCAACGTCGCGGGCCACCGTCTATCCACCGGCGCTATGGAAGAGGTCCTCGCCGGTCACCCCGATGTGGCCGAATGCGCGGTCATCGGCGTAGGCGATACGCTCAAGGGGCAACTGCCACTGGGCTTTGTGTGCACCAACGCAGGCACCGCAAAATCTGACGCCGATATTCAGGCCGAATGCATCAAACTAGTGCGCGAAAAAATTGGCCCCGTGGCGGCGTTCAAACTGGTCAGCGTCGTGAACCGCCTGCCCAAAACGCGTTCAGGCAAAATCCTGCGCGGCACAATGGTCAGCATCGCCGACAGCAAACCCTA
>JAQXEG010000017.1 GCA_029250945.1 Yoonia sp. | reverse complement strand
GAGAACGACGACCGATTGAGAATCTGTCTATCGGCGACAAGGTATTAACCCGCGATGATGGCCCACAAGCGATCCGGTGGATTGGTGAAAAACCCTGCGCGCAGTGGGCGAATTCGCCCCACGCAATAGCCGACCGCCACCGATGCTTAGCGAACCGTCTCGATCGTCAAACTGTCCTATTTCGCCGGACACTGTCCCCTGCGTCGTGCCAAACGTCACGGCCAGGTCCAGATCGCCGATCTGCGCGCCAAGTCCGGGAATATCCAGCGTGGCATAGCCCGCATATACGGGCTGCCCCATAACGGGCAAAAGCGCCGGATCAGAGTTGTTCATGCCCGACAGCTCAATGGCTTGGGTCGCAGCAAGGTCAGCACGCGATGACGTTGTTGTGCTCGCATCGCTTGATCCACAGCGGATGAGACATATCAAAGCCATGACACTCAAACCAGTTTTCCCCAGCCGTGTGTCCATAGCAGTAGTTGGCGCTGAAATTGGTAAAGGAACGGTTAAAATAAAAGGGCCGTCTGCGATATCCCGCAAACGGCCCTATGCAATACTATGAGACGGATCAGTCGCGTTCGGCAGTGATCGCAACCAATGCTGTGTAGCCAACGCCATTGTGGGTCGTCACGTCATTGCCGATCAACATCACAGCGCGTACACTTGGGTTGCCGCTGAATTTGCCGGTCATGTTGCCGTCAAAGCCAAGCTTATCGCCGTTCCCGCGGATCGTGCCCGCATAGTCGACTTCAACCTCGTTACCTGAACCGACAGAAGCCGTCATTGCATTAACGCGGTCAATCCGGGCGCCATGCTCGTTCAAACTATCCAGCAGCTCTTCTTAGGATGCGCCGCCGTATGCTGTCAATGTCAGGCCTGCTACAGCCGCCAAAGTCATTTTCTTTAATAGTGTTACTCTTATTTTCCCTGATGAATCTGCTTCGATCCCCTTTTAAAGATATCGTTAATAGAAGATGTGCACCACCGTGGATGCAGCCAATAGTGGTGATTTGTGCCCCTGATGATACGTGGGTTGCCTGATTGCCCTTTGCACGGCTTCACAGTATGCCACTGCCATGACAAATCGCCCTGACCTTCCGCCCGAAATTTCCCGCCGCCGCACATTTGCGATTATCTCGCACCCTGATGCTGGCAAGACGACGCTGACTGAAAAATTCCTTTTGTATGGGGGCGCTATTCAGATGGCGGGTCAGGTGCGCGCCAAGGGCGAGGCACGGCGCACACGATCCGACTTTATGCAGATGGAAAAAGACCGCGGGATTTCCGTGTCCGCATCAGCCATGTCGTTTGATTTCGAAAAATACCGCTTCAATCTGGTGGATACCCCCGGCCACTCTGATTTCTCCGAGGATACGTATCGCACACTGACGGCTGTGGATGCCGCTGTGATGGTCATTGACGGCGCAAAAGGTGTGGAAAGCCAGACACAAAAGCTGTTCGAGGTGTGTCGTCTGCGCGATCTTCCGATCCTGACGTTTTGCAACAAAATGGACCGCGAAAGCCGTGACACATTTGAAATCATTGACGAAATTCAAGAAAATCTTGCGATTGATGTGACGCCTGCATCATGGCCCATCGGCGTTGGCCGTGAATTCATGGGCTGCTACGACATCCTGCGCGACAAGCTAGAATTAATGGATCGCGCCGACCGCAACAAAGTCGCCGAGAGCATCCAGATCAGCGGTCTCGACGATCCCAAGCTGGCCGAACATGTGCCTGCGCACCTACTGGAAAAGTTCCTTGAGGAAATCGAGATGGCGCGCGAATTGCTGCCCAGGCTCGACCCAGAGGCGCTGCTCAATGGTTCCATGACACCGATCTGGTTCGGGTCCGCGATGAACAGTTTTGGCGTCAAGGAACTGATGGACGGCATCGCCAATTACGGCCCAGAACCACAGGTGCAATCCGCCAGCCCCCGCAACGTCACACCCGAGGAAAAGAAGGTCGCGGGCTTTGTGTTCAAGGTGCAGGCCAATATGGACCCCAAACACCGTGACCGCGTCGCCTTTGTCCGGCTTGCGTCGGGCCATTTTGAACGGGGCATGAAGCTGACCCATGTGCGCAGCAAAAAGTTAATGGCTGTATCTAACCCCGTGCTGTTCCTTGCCGCCGACCGCGAACTGGCCGAGGAAGCATGGGCAGGCGACATCATCGGCATCCCCAACCACGGCCAACTACGCATCGGCGACACATTGACCGAGGGGGAGGCGATCCGCGTCAGCGGCATCCCGTCATTTGCCCCCGAACTGTTGCAAACATGCCGTGCAGGCGACCCGTTAAAAGCCAAGCATTTGGAAAAGGCCCTGATGCAATTCGCCGAAGAAGGGGCGGCCAAAGTGTTCAAACCCACCTTTGGCTCCGGTTTTATCGTGGGCGTTGTCGGCGCGTTGCAGTTCGAGGTTCTGGCCAGCCGGATCGAAATGGAATACGGCCTGCCCGTCCGTTTCGAAGGGTCGCAATTCACCTCAGCCCGCTGGGTGCTGGGTGATAAGGATGCGGTTGCCAAATTCGCGGATGCCAACAAACAGCACATCGCAACGGACAATGACGGCGACACCGTATTTCTGACGCGATTACAATGGGATATCGACCGCGTTGGGCGCGACTATCCTGACGTGACGCTGTCGGCGACCAAGGAAATGATGGTGTGACCCTGCAAAACCGCGTGCAACCGGATGGCAAATTCTGGCCATCCCTGCACGCGGCACCATGACGGGGAATCGCGGGATTCTCCACGGACCGGATCGTACCCTTGCCACCAAACGGTGGTCCCATAAGGCGTGGATTTGTTGCGTTCTGGATTGACAGGGGCGCAAGCGCGACGTGATGACAGGTCGCTACTGGACAGAGCTGTTTTTCCTCGACGAAGCCGTTGCTATGGCCGCAGGTCATCGCCCCTGCGGATATTGCAGGCGGGCAGATTACAATCGGTTCCTTGATGCATAGCAAGGCGCGTTTCACATCCGCCCCCGCGCACCCGAAATGGACGCCATTCTGCATCCTGCCCGCGTGCGCCGTGACCGCACGCAGGTTACGCATATCGCTGGGATTACAACGCTCCCCCGCCGTGTTTTCATTGTTCATAATGACCAGCCACATCTGGTCGATCACCATGTGCTGCGCCCCTATACGCCCGACGGCTACGAGGCATCCGTGCCGCGTCCACGTTGCGGCAATGTCACTGTGATGACGCCTGCGCCAATGGTCTGTATCCTTGACCACGGCTATTGCCCAGCCCTCCATCCGACGGCTGAACACACTTAGTTAACCAAACTTGCCGATGTTCAATGAATGCTCCGCATTCTGCTTGCCCTGATTCTGCTATCCGCCTGCGCGCCAAGTGACCGCAATCTGCGTCTGTACAACGATCAGACCGGGATAACCCGTACGGTGTCACGCGATACTGAAATGTTCCGCGACGGACGCAACCATATCAATGCCCGCGCGATCATTTTAGAAAAAGCGGGGCAAACACGGTACCACTTGTCACTCAGCGTGTTGCGTGGCGGGCCGAATGGTCCACGGCTTCTGGCCCTTTCCGAAAATGAAAAATCGCTGTGTTATCAAAGCTATGACCGTTTATCTACTGATTGCATCGACCGGCGTCATAAGGCCGAGATCAATGCAATCACTTTGGACCAATCGGCATTCTTACGGGCCGCGTCCGATGGCATGAACATCGACATTGATGGCACGCGGCGCAATTACAGAGCGCAAGTGCCTGTGTATCTCTTTGCCAGCGCCCTTGCCGAACAAGCACCATAACCCCCTTTCCTTGACCTAAACCGCCCTAATCGTTATGGGTTTGCCCAGTCGAACGACCTGACAATTCGGTCAGGCGGGCCGCGCGATATGAGCGGCCGGAAGCCGCAACATATTGAAAGGGCCAACTTGACTAAATTCTCCGATCTTAACCTTGATACCAAGGTTCTCAAAGCTGTGGCCGAAACCGGCTATGACACCCCCACACCTATTCAGGCTGGCGCGATTGTACCCGCATTGGAAGGCCGCGATGTGCTGGGGATTGCGCAGACAGGCACCGGCAAAACCGCCGCTTTTACGCTGCCGATGATCACACTTTTGGGACGTGGTCGTGCGCGCGCGCGGATGCCGCGCAGCCTTGTGCTGGCGCCGACCCGCGAATTGGCCGCGCAAGTGGCCGAGAACTTTGACGCCTACGCGAAATACACCAAACTATCGAAGGCGCTGCTCATCGGTGGCACATCGTTCAAGGATCAGGACAAGCTGATCGACAAAGGCGTCGACGTGCTGATCGCCACACCTGGCCGCCTTTTGGACCACCTTGAGCGCGGCAAATTGATCTTGACGGACGTGAAGGTCATGGTCGTGGACGAGGCCGACAGGATGCTCGACATGGGGTTCATCCCCGACATCGAGGAAATTTTCAAACGCACACCTTTTACCCGCCAGACGCTGTTCTTCTCGGCGACAATGGCACCGGAAATTGAACGGATTACCAACACGTTCCTGTCCAATCCGGCCAAGATCGAAGTGGCCCGCGCCGCCACGACAAACGACAACATCAAGCAAGGTGTCTTGATGTTCCGCGGGTCATCCAAGCCCAAGGAACCGTCTGAAAAACGCGCTGTCTTGCGGGCGCTGATCGACGCAGAGGGTGACACCTGCACCAATGCGATCATCTTTTGCAACCGCAAATCAGACGTCGATATCGTCGCTAAGTCACTGAACAAAAACGGCTATAACGCGGCGCCAATCCATGGCGATCTGGATCAGTCACACCGGACCCGCACATTGGAAGCGTTCCGCGAGAATGAACTGCGCTTTCTTGTAGCGTCCGACGTGGCGGCGCGCGGGTTGGATATTCCTGCGGTGACCCACGTGTTCAACTTTGATGTGCCAAGCCACGCCGAAGACTACGTTCACCGGATTGGGCGCACAGGGCGCGCGGGCCGTAAGGGCACAGCAATCATGATTTGTGTGGGCCGCGACGAAAAGAATTTTGAGGATGTTGAACGTTTGGTTCAGGCAGAAATCCCGCGCCTTGAAAACCCGATGACGTCTGCACCACAAGCTGAAAAATCCGACACCCCTAAAGAGGAAAAGCGCAGCCGCTCAAGGAGCCGCAAACCGCGTGAAGACAAGGCCGAAAGCCCCAAGTCAGAGGCGTCACTAGCTCCAGAGCCAGAGGCCACACCAGCAGCAGAAACAACACCTGCGCCAGTAGAGAAACCAGCCAAGACCGAGCGTCCACGCGAGGATAAACCAAAAAGGGATCGCGGTCGTAATCGCGGCAACGATCGCGGTGGCCGCAATGACCAAAACAAGGTTGTTGGCCTCGGCGACGATACCCCCGATTTCATCGCCAAAAGCTTTGTTGAGCGCGCCAAAGGCGAATAATACAAAAGCCCCGCACAGAATGCGGGGCTTTTTTGTCTGTTCTAAACGCAATGCCGTAGGGTGGGTTTTAACCCACCTAGCCTAGCTTAGCCGCGAAACGATCACGGTGACCTCAGGCTTCTTGCCGATCTCACCCTGCGCGGCACGGCGGGCTACATTGCGCAGCTCTTTCTCCAGCTTCACATCGTCGGTCAGTGTCTTGTCGTTCGCACGGCCAAGGAACTGCGCCAGATCAGCTTCAACCACTTCGACAACGGATGCGTTTGACCCGCCTGTTTCGGCCAGCCCCGAAAGCTCGACCCATGGATCGCCCAAGGGTTCGTCGTTTTCGTCCATGATCAACGTGACGATCATGTGCCCGTTCAGCGCCATGCGGATACGGTCGCGCACGATGCCGTCGAACTGGCCAACTTGCACGGATCCGTCCAGATAGGTCCGGCCCGTTTCCACATGTTCGCATACTATTGGCGCGTTGCCGGACAGGTCAATCATCATACCGTTTACGGCCACGATGCCAGTCAGCCCGCGTTCCGCGCCCAGCTTCACATGCTCGCGCAGGTGACGGTGTTCACCGTGCATCGGAATCAGGATTTGCGGTTTGACGATTTCGTGCAGCATCGCCAGGTCGGGACGGTTGGCGTGGCCCGATACGTGGTATTTTCCACCCGCATCATCAATCACGTCCACGCCCATTTCGGACAGGTTGTTCATGATGTGGATCACGCCGCGTTCATTGCCCGGGATCGTTTTGGACGAGAACAGGAATGTGTCCCCCTCTTTCAGGGTCAGTCCAAGGTATTTACCCTGTGACAGCTGCGCGGATGCCGCACGGCGTTCGCCCTGTGACCCTGTAACCAGCAGCATCAGGTTTTCGCGTGGAATGCTCTGTGCATCTTCTGGCGAAATTGTTGCAGGGAACCCTTCCAACAGGCCCGTTTCTGTCGCGGCCTCGACCATGCGGCGCATGGACCGGCCCAGCAAACAGACAGAGCGATCGGCTTTTTGCGCGGCCAATGCCAGCGTCTTCAGACGCGCAATGTTTGACGCAAATGTCGTGGCCACAACGCAGCCTGTTGCCTCTTTCATCATGTCAGCAATGGCATCGCCAATCGTCGCCTCTGACCGACCAGGGGCCGTGGAAAACACGTTCGTGCTGTCACAGACCAGCGCCTTGACGCCATCCTTGGAAATCTCTTCCCACAGGGCGTGGTTGAACGGGTCGCCAACAACAGGTGTCTCGTCGATCTTGAAATCGCCAGAGTGCAAGACCCGCCCTTCTGGCGTGTCGATCAAAAGCCCCGCGCTTTCAGGGATCGAATGCGAAATCGGGACATAGGACACCTTGAACGGGCCACAATCGATCATCTGCGGATAGACGTCCACGACGGTCACGACACCTTCGGGGTGGCCATGTTCGGCCAGCTTGCGCCGCGCGATATTGGCGGTGAATGGACGCGCATAGACGGGTGCGCCCAGCTGTTCCCAATAGTGACCGATACCACCAACGTGGTCCTCATGGGCGTGAGTGATAAAGATACCTTCGATATCGGCCTTGCGGGCCTTCAACCATGTGATGTCGGGCAGGATGATGTCCACGCCCGGCGTACTGTCCATATCAGGGAATGTAATCCCCAGATCGACCACGATCAGTTTCTCTTTGCCCGGTTGTCCATATCCATAGACATAGGCGTTCATGCCGATTTCACCCGCCCCACCGAGGGGCAGATAGATCAGGCGGGCAGCTGCTTTTTTGCGGCTCATTTCAGTTCCTTGTTGTAGCGGTGGATGACGGTCAGCCCGTGCATCGTCAAATTATCTTCAAAGGCATCAAATAGTGCCTCTGTTTGTCCAAACAATGGCGCAAGCCCACCGGTAGAAATTACCTGCATAGGCACGTCGCGTTCGGCCTTAATCTGTGCGCATATCTCACGGACCAGTCCTACGTAACCCCAAAATACTCCCGATTGCATGCACGCCACTGTGTTGGTGCCGACAACCGATTGCGGTTTGGAAATATCTACGTGTGGTAGGGCTGCGGCGGCATTGTGCAACGCCTCAAGGCTCAGGTTCACGCCCGGTGCAATGACCCCACCCACATAGGCCCCATCGGTGTCGACGACATCAAATGTGGTGGCAGTTCCAAAATCGACAACGATTAGGTTGCCTCCGAATTTGTCATAGGCGCCTGCCGTATTGACCAAGCGGTCTGCCCCCACGGCCGTGCCCGCATCAACGCGGGGTTCCACAGGCAAGGCGCATTCGGATTTCCCCACCACAAGGGGGCGGCAGTTGAAATAACGGTCCGACAGAACGCGCAGGTTGAACACCACACGTGGCACGGTGGATGATACGATCACCTTGTCGATTTGCGCGTCCACCTCATTGATCGTCATCAAGGTCGATAACCAGACATAGTATTGGTCCGCCGTACGTTTCCAATCCGTCGCCGTCCGCCATGTGGCGATAAATTCGGTCCCGTCCCAGATGGAAAACACGGTGTTGGTGTTCCCGCAGTCGATCGCCAAAAGCATGATGGCTCTCCTTTAAAAGTAGACGTCGGCGGCGGGGATCATTTGCGCCCCTGCCCCTGTGATCAGAACAAGGTTGCCGTTTGCGTCGATGGTGTCAAAAATGCCTGTGATCGTATCGGTCATTGTGCGCGCGGTGATCACGTCACCCAGCCGCGCGGCGTGGGCCAACCAGTCGCTGCGGATACGAGCAAAGCCTTCGGTTTGGATCAGGACCTCTTGTGCCGAATAGGTCGCGGCGAGCGTGGTTAGAAAATCCACCGCAGTGACATCCACACCAGCCGCCGCAAGGCTGGTTGGGACAAAGACAGCATCCGCCACCTCTGGCGCAGTTTGGAGGTTCACACCGATGCCCACGGACAAATAGTCGATCTCAGCCCTGTGGGCGCTGGTTTCCAGCAGGATACCTGCAACCTTACCCCCGTTCAAAAGCACGTCGTTGGGCCATTTCAGCGAAAGCTGATCCGCTGCAACATAAGCCGACAGCGCCTGATACAGCGCATTGGCGGCCACAAACGACCGCTGCGATGCCTCGAATGCCGATGTGGTGGGGCGGTAAACAAGTGTCGCTGTCAGGTTACCCGATGGTGTCAGCCATGCCCGCCCCCGACGCCCGCGCCCGTCCGTTTGCGCATGCGCCATGATCCATGTGGGCGACGTGAGTGAGGCCGCAACGCGTGCGGCCTCTGTCATTGTGCTACCAATGGTGTCATGGACAATCCGGTCGTAACCGGCGGGCCAGTCCGGCTTAGTTGACAAGTGTCGCCGCCGCGTTTTGGGCCATCGTCTCGATCCCGAACAGGTTGATGCCAGGGATCCACGCAAGGCCAACGATTGCAGCCGTCACAACAGCAGCCACCCAAAGCGTCGGGGACATCTTGCCGTCCAGCCCGTCCTTATCTTCCCCAAAGTAAACGAAATAGACGATGCGAATGTAGTAGAACGCACCAATCACGGATGCAATCACACCAGCCACAGCCAGCCAGCCAAGGCCCGCGTCATAGGCTGCGCGCAGCACGTAGAACTTGCCAAAAAAGCCCAACAGCGGCGGCACGCCCGCAAGGCTGAACATCATGACCAACACGACCAACGCCATTAGCGGATTATGCTTTGAATACATCTTGAGCGCGTGAATATCCGTGACCGGACGCCCGTCGCGTTCCATGCCAAGGATGAATGCAAATGTGCCAACGTTCATAGCCACATAGATCGCCATGTAGATCAGCATCGCCTGCACGCCGAACGCCGTGCCAGCAGCCAGCCCCATCAGGGCAAAGCCCATATGCGCGATGGAGGAATAGGCCATTAGGCGTTTGATATCGCGCTGGCCAATCGCCGCGATGGCACCAAAGAACATCGACAATACCGACAGGAAGGCCACGATCTGCTGCCATTCGCCAACGATCCCACCGAATGCGTCATGCACAACACGGGCGAACATCGCCATGGCCGCGACCTTGGGCGCTGTCGCGAAAAATGCGGTGATAGGTGTGGGGGAGCCTTCGTAAACGTCCGGCGTCCACATGTGAAACGGTGCGGCGGAAACCTTGAACGCAAATCCCGAGATCAGGAATACGATGCCGATCAGCAGGCCGATGGAATACCCGTCCGATGTCGCCGCGATGATACCCGAAAACAACGTGGTGCCAGCGAAGCCGTAAACCAACGATGCACCGTAAAGCAGCAGACCCGATGACAATGCGCCCAGCACGAAATACTTCAGGCCAGCCTCGGTCGATTTCACACTGTCGCGGCGCAAGGATGCAACGACATAAAGTGCCAGCGACTGCAATTCGAGGCCCATATACAGCGCCATCAGATCGCCAGCCGACACCATGACCATCATGCCTACAACGGACAGGGCCACCAGCAGCGGGTATTCGAATTTCAGCAATCCGCGCTGCTGCATGTAATCTTGGGACATGACCAACACGGCGGCGGCGGACACAAGGATCACCACCTTTGCAAAGCGCGCAAAGCCGTCGTTGTTGAACATCCCGTCAAAGGCCACGGTCGTGTCCCCTGCCCCAGTGCCAACCCAGAACGCCAGCACGACGAAGATGCCCGCAGTGGCCCATGTCAGCAGCGGTGCCATGGCGTCTTTGGTCGTGTAAACCGCCAGCAACAGGGCGACCATCGCATAGACGGACAGGATAATTTCCGGCAGGACGATTTGGATATCAGCAGAGATCATGTGACCCGTTCCTTATTGCGCCGCTACGGTCATTGCCGCAGTCGCCACGTCGTAGTTTTCAACCAGCGCCGCAACGCTTGGTCCAATAATATCAAGCACCAGTGCGGGATAGACGCCCAGCAACAATGTCATCACAACCAAGGGGGCCATGATGAACCGTTCGCGTATTGTCATATCGCTAATGGTGCGCAGGCTTTCCTTGATCAGGTCGCCCATAACCACGCGGCGGTAAAGCCACAGCGCATAGGCCGCTGACAGAATCACACCCGTGGTCGCAAACATCGCGATCCATGTGTTCACTTGGAAGATGCCCATCAGCACGAGGAATTCACCAATGAACCCCGATGTCCCCGGCAGGCCGACATTCGCCATGGTGAAGAACAAAAAGATCAGCGCATAGGCCGGCATCCGGTTCACGAGGCCACCATAAGCGTCGATTTCACGTGTGTGTATCCGGTCGTAGATCACGCCAACACACAAGAACAACGCACCAGAAATAAAGCCATGGCTGATCATCTGGAAAATCGCGCCGTCGATCCCCTGTTGGTTGACCGCAAAGATCCCCATCGTCACGTAACCCATGTGGGCAACGGATGAATAGGCGATCAGCTTTTTCATGTCTTCTTGGACCAATGCGACCAGCGATGTGTAGATAATCGCGATGGCCGACAGCCATAGCACAAGCGGACCCATTACCTCTGACCCGATTGGGAACATCGGCAATGAGAAGCGCAAGAAGCCGTAGCCGCCCATTTTCAACAGGATGGCCGCCAGCACGACGGAACCTGCGGTCGGCGCCTGAACGTGCGCGTCGGGCAACCATGTGTGCACAGGCCACATCGGCATTTTGACCGCGAATGATGCAAAGAACGCCAGCCATAGCAACGTCTGCATCCCGCCTACGATTTGCACGCCAAGAATGCTGAAATCTTCGGAACCGAATTCGAATGCCATCAGCGTCGGGATGTCTGTTGTCCCCGCTTGAGAGAACATCGCAACCATCGCAACCAACATCAGGACCGAGCCGAGGAAGGTATAAAGGAAGAATTTGAACGACGCATAGATGCGGTTCGCCCCGCCCCAGATACCAATGATAAGGAACATCGGGATCAGGCCCGCCTCAAAGAACAGATAGAACAGCACGAGGTCCAGCGCCATGAACACGCCCAGCATCAGCGTTTCCAGCAGAAGGAAGGCGATCATGTATTCCTTAACCCGTGTGGACACGGTCCAGCAGGACGCGATCACAAGCGGCATCAGGAATGTGGTCAGCATCACAAACAGGATCGAAATACCATCGACGCCCATTTTGTAATTCATGCCAAGCAACCATTCGCGTTCCTCGACCATCTGGAATTCGGTGTTGGATGGGTCAAACCCAAACAGAATGAACAGCGATACGACAAAGGTGGCAACGGTAGTCGCCATCGCGACCCATTTGGCGTTGCCTTGTGCCGCCGCATTATCACCGCGCAAGAAGATCGCCAAAATGACGGCCCCAAGCAAAGGGATAAACGTTGTGAGCGATAGTAGGTTGCCCATTAGTTGGCCCCTCCGGTCATAGTTACCCATGTGATCATGATCGTGATCCCGATCACCATGGCGAAGGCGTAGGTAAAGATGTAACCGGACTGCGCACGGTTCACCCATTTGGTAAAGAACGGCACAATGCCCATGGCGACGCCGTTAATCCCACCGTCGATTGTGTTGGTGTCCCCTTGCTTCCACAAGAAACGACCGACCCACAACGCGGGCTTCACAAAGATCGCGTCATACAGCTCGTCAAAATACCATTTGTTGAGCAGGAAGTTATAAAGCGGCGCCTGCTGCTTTGCCAATTTGGCGGGCAGATCAGGGCGGTGGATATACATCTGATAAGCGAGCAACAAACCAGACAGCATCGCGATGAACGGCGACAGCTTGACCCAAGCTGGTACGCCGTGCGCCTCGTGCAAAACATGGTTGTCGGGTGCTTTGAAAATCGCACCTTTGCCAGGAACCGCAGGCCATTCTGCGCTGTGATCATAACCGTGGTCGTCACCATGATCATCGTCAGATCCGGCAGCATAGGCAGGTGAAATCAGCATGAAGCCCGCATCAGCGTGGTCCTCTTTGGATGCTTCCAGCACACCAAAGAATTTACCGACAGAGGCATCAGAACCAAAGTAAGGTTTATAGAACACCATGCCAGAGAAAACCGCGCCAAAGGCCAGCACCAAAAGCGGGACCAACATGACATTGGGGCTTTCGTGGGCGTGGTCGTGGGTGTGTTTGTCACCGCGCGGCTTGCCGTAGAACGTCAGGAACATCAGACGCCAGCTGTAAAAACTGGTCATGAACGCGGCAATCACAAGCATCCAGAACGCGTAACCCGCACCAGCCGCATAGGCCGACTCAATGATCGCATCCTTGGACACGAAACCCGCAAAGCCGACAGGAAACCCGATATACAGGAACGGGATACCAACACCAGTAATGGCGAGCGTGCCGATCATCATGGCCCAAAACGTCTTGGGCATCTTGTGACGCAGACCGCCATAGTTCCGCATGTCTTGTTCGTGGTGCATCCCGTGGATCACGGAGCCAGCACCAAGGAACAACATTGCCTTGAAAAACGCGTGTGTCAGCAGGTGGAACATCGCCACCGAATAGACCCCAACGCCCGCGGCGACGAACATATAGCCAAGCTGCGAACAGGTGGAATAGGCGATGACACGTTTGATGTCATTCTGCACCAAACCAACGGTGGCGGCGAAGAATGCGGTTGTCGCACCAAGGAACACGATGAAATTCTTGGCCTCTGGCGCAAATTCCATCAGCGGCGACATGCGGCACACAAGGAAGACCCCGGCGGTCACCATCGTCGCAGCGTGGATCAGCGCGGACACAGGTGTTGGCCCTTCCATCGCGTCGGGTAGCCACGTGTGCAGAACCAACTGCGCCGATTTGCCCATCGCGCCGATGAACAGCAACACGGCAATCAGGTTTGCGGCGTTCCAATCGGTCCACAGGAACGTCAGTTGCGTTTCCGCCAAGGAGGGAATGGCGGCGAAGATGTCATCGAACTTGATGCTATCGGTCATCAGGTACAGCGCGAAGATACCCAGCGCAAAGCCAAAGTCACCCACGCGGTTCACAACAAACGCCTTGATTGCGGCAGCGTTGGCGGATGGTTTCTTGTAATAGAAGCCGATCAAAAGATATGAAGCGACGCCCACCCCTTCCCAGCCAAAGAACATCTGCACAAGATTGTCGGCTGTCACCAGCATCAACATCGCAAACGTAAAGAACGACAGGTAGGCAAAGAAGCGGGCCTTATAATGCTCGCCCTCGCCGAAGTTTTCGTCATGCGCCATGTAGCCAAAGGAATACAGATGCACGAGCGCGGACACCGTCGTGATCACGATCAGCATTGTAGCGGTCAAACGGTCCATGCGGATCGCCCAATCGGTCGACAATGTGCCGGATTCGATCCAGCGCAAAATCTGGATACTTTCGGTCACGCCGTCGAATGTCAGGAACACGACCCACGACAGGAAAGCGGCAAGGAACAACAGGTATGTTGTGACCCACTGTGCCGCCGTTTCCCCGATGAGTTTCCAGCCAAAGCCCGCGATCAGCGCGCCAGCCAGCGGGGCAAAAAGGATAATGGTTTCCATGGGGTTAGCCCTTCATCACGTTGACGTCTTCAACGTCGATGGTTCCGCGGTTGCGGAAGAATGTCACAAGGATCGCAAGGCCGATCGCGGCCTCGGCGGCGGCGACGGTCAGAACGAACAGCGTGAACACCTGCCCCACCAGATCCCCAAGGAAGCTGGAGAAGGCGACAAAGTTGATGTTCACCGCCAGCAGCATCAATTCGATGCTCATCAACAGAATGATCACGTTCTTGCGGTTCAGAAACAGGCCGAAAATACCAATCACAAAAAGCGCGGCCGATACGGTCAGATAATGTTCAATGCCGATCATAATTACAGCCCCTGCCCTGGTTTGACGTCGATATTCTTCATGGCCTTGGCCGGATCGCGATGCATTTGCGCCATGACATTCTGGCGTTTGATGTCGACGCGGTGGCGCAGCGTCAGAACGATTGCACCAATCATGGCCACCAGCAGGATCAGACCTGCCAGTTGGAACAACATGATATATTTGTCATAAATCAGCAGGCCAAGTGCGGCGGTGTTTTGCACATCACCAGCCGGTGCCGCAACGTTTGCAGTGACCGCATCTGCATAGCCCCATGTGCCAAACGCCATCGCTAGCTGCATCAGGATCACGACCCCGATCAACAAGGCGAGCGGCATATAGCGGGCCATTTCGGCCTTTAGCTCGGCGAAATCAACGTCCAGCATCATGACTACAAACAGGAACAACACCGCGACTGCGCCGACATAAACGATGATCAGCAACATCGCGACAAATTCCGCGCCAAGCAGCACGAAAAGCCCCGCTGACGACAAAAAGGCAAGTATCAACCAAAGCACCGAATGCACCGGGTTCCGGCTGATCACGGTCATAAGGCCACCCGCGATTGTCGAAATCGCAAAAAGGTAGAATGTAAATGCGGCAACGGTCATGTGGTTGCTTCCTTGTTCATCAACGCCCCCTCAACGGTAGGGCGCGTCCATTTCCAGATTGCGGGCGATTTCAGCTTCCCAACGGTCGCCGTTCGAGAGCAACTTGTCCTTGTCATAGAACAGCTCTTCTCGGGTCTCGGTCGAGAATTCGAAATTCGGGCCTTCGACGATCGCGTCAACAGGGCATGCCTCTTGGCAAAAACCGCAGTAGATGCATTTCGTCATGTCGATGTCGTAACGTGTGGTCCGGCGGGACCCGTCATCACGCGGTTCGGCGTCGATTGTGATGGCCTGGGCCGGGCAAACAGCCTCGCACAATTTGCAGGCAATACAGCGTTCTTCGCCGTTGGGATAACGACGCAACGCGTGTTCACCGCGAAAACGTGGGGACAATGGCCCTTTTTCGTGGGGGTAGTTAACCGTCGCCTTGGGCGAAAAGAAATACCGCATGGTGATCCGGAAACCGGCCCAAAAATCGCTGAGCAAAAAATACTTTGCGGCGCGGGTGTAGTCCATTTGTTGGCTCATTGATCAGCCTCCCATTGTCCAGCGGGCCCAGAACCCGCCAAGCACTTCGTATTTTGCCAAGAACGACACCAGAATTACCCAGAACAGTGACAATGGCAGGAACACTTTCCAACCGATGCGCATCAACTGGTCGTAGCGGTAACGCGGCGTGATCGCCTTGACCATCGCGAACATGAAGAAACACGCGGCCATCTTCAGCACCATCCAGAACACACCGTCGGGCAAGAAGTTGACAGGTGACAACCATCCCCCCAAGAACAATAGCGAGATCAGCGCACACATCAGCACGACAGCCATCAGTTCGCCAATCATGAACAGCAGGAATGGTGTGGACGAATATTCAACCTGATAACCCGCAACCAATTCTGATTCCGCCTCTGGCAGATCGAATGGCGGGCGGTTTGTTTCGGCCAAGGCACTGATAAAGAACAAGAACAACATTGGGAAGTGGGCAACCCAATACCAGTTAAACAGCCCACCATTGCCATCTTGGGCGGCGACAATATCGCCAAAGTTCATGGAACCGGTCGAGATAATCACACCGATAATGATTAGGCCGATGGATACTTCATAAGAAATCATCTGCGCCGCAGACCGCAGCGAACCAAGGAACGGGTATTTGGAGTTGGACGCCCAACCGCCCATGATCACGCCGTAAACCTCAAGGCTGGAAATTGCGAAGACGTACAAGATCGCCACGTTGATATCGGAGATCACCCAACCGTCGTTAAACGGGATCACAGCCCAAGTGATGACGGCCAGCACAAAGGCGATCATTGGTGCGAGGAAGAACACAAATTTGTCCGCGCCCGCCGGAACGATGATTTCCTTCACGATGTATTTCAGAAAATCCGCAAAGGATTGCAGCAAACCAAACGGGCCAACAACATTTGGACCTTTGCGCATCTGCACGGCGGCCCAGACCTTGCGGTCGGCATACATCAGGAACGCAAGCGCGACCAAAAGCGGGATCAGCACCAATAGGCACTGCCCCAAGATCACAAGCACGATGCCCAGATTGGTGTTGGTGAAAAATTCGGCCATAGTTTCGTTCCCTTACACCGTTGGAATACCAGCCGCACCGCAATCGGCGACGGCCACTTCGGCGTCAATTGTCTTTAGCCCACGCGGCAACGCCGGTGAGATCGTGTAAACAGCGTCAGCGGACCAAAGCCCGCCCTCTTCTGCCGCCTGCGTGCGCACATGGCGCAAAAACCCGTAACCACGGATCAATGTATATTGGGCCGCAGCGCATTCAGCATATTTTGTAACCTGCTCTAATGCTTCCGCGTCGGTCATCACAACACGAAAATTCACCAGATCACCATCCAGCAGACGCGTCTCAATCCCATCATATGATGGGTTCAACGGGCCGCGCGTGACCTCAGGCTCTGCAAGGGTGCAGGCCATCAGCGCAAGGCTGGATATAATCGCAAGGCGGATCACTTATTCAGCGGCCAATGCAGCGCTTGCCCGCTCTTTGGCATTTGCTGAAAGTTCACCCATCAACTGGCTGGCCCGCGCAATCGGGTTGGTTAGGTAGAAATCGGTGACAGCATAACGGAAATCCGCCTTGCCCATTTTCTTGGCTTTTTCAGCGGTCCAAGCATTCTCGGGCACCTCATCCACGCGGCCCAGATGCGGGTATGCCGCAATCATCGCGCTGCGCAACGCGCCAAGGCTATCAAATGGCAACGCCGCGCCCAGCTCAGCGGACAATGCACGCAGGATGGCCCAGTTTTCCTTGGCCTCGCCCGGTGCGAATGACGCACGCAGCGCCAGTTGCGGACGCCCTTCGGTGTTCACAAATAAGCCGTTTTCTTCGGTATAGGCAGCAGCCGGCAGGATGATGTCAGCGCGGTGCGCGCCACGATCCCCGTGTGAGCCTTGATAGATAACAAACGGACCCGCATCGATGTCCAGCTCATCCGCACCCATGTTGTAGATGACTTCCGCACCTTCAACAGCGGCCTTCAGGCCCCCGTCGGTCACAGCACCCACGTCCATCGCACCCACGCGGGACGCGGCGGTGTGCAGCACCATAAACTTGGATGATCCAGCCGCAGCAGTTTCCATCGCCGTGCCCAGCACAGCAGCACCGTCCGCTTCGGTCAATGCGCCCATGCCAACGATCATGACGCCAGCCTTATCGGCCTTATCAACGTGATCCATAGCGGCCAAATTCGCGAGCGCCTCGCGACCTGTGCCCAGCTCAACCACTGGATAGGTTAGATCAACAGGTGTGCCGATCCGCGCAATCGTGGCGCCACGTGTCCATGCAGCACGCAGGCGCGCATTCAGCACGGGTGATTCCAACTTCGGGTTAGCACCGATCAGAATGATCATTTCGGCGGCATCAATATCCTCAATCGCAGCGGTGCCGACATAGCCGGAGCGGTTGCCAGCAGGCAGGGCTGCATTATCGGTGCGACATTCGACGGAACCGCCCTGCCCTTCGACCATGGCTTTCAGCGCAAACGCGGCTTCGGTCGGGGCCAGATCGCCCACAAGGCCCGCAACTTTCTTGCCATTCATCGCAGCGGCGGCGGCGGTCAGCGCCTCATCCCAGCCAGCTTTGCGCAGTTTGCCGTTTTCACGGATGTAAGGTGTGTCCAAACGCTGACGACGCAGACCATCCCAGACGAAACGTGTCTTATCGGAAATCCATTCCTCATTCACGCCGTCATGGTTGCGCGGCAGGAACCGCATGACTTCGCGGCCCTTCGTATCAACACGGATGTTGGACCCAAGCGCGTCCATCACGTCGATGGATTCGGTCTTGGTCAGCTCCCATGGACGAGCGGTAAATGCATATGGCTTGGACACAAGCGCACCAACGGGGCACAGATCAATGATGTTGCCCTGCATATTGGAATCGAGGGTCTCACCCAAATAGCTGGTAATTTCCGCATCTTCACCGCGGCCCGTCTGGCCCATCTGGTGAATGCCCGCGACCTCGGTCGTGAAGCGCACGCAACGTGTGCAGGAAATGCAGCGGGTCATATGGGTTTCAACCAACGGACCCAGATCCAAATCATCCGTCGCACGCTTAGGCTCGCGGAAGCGGGAGAAGTCGACGCCATACGCCATCGCCTGATCCTGCAAATCGCATTCGCCGCCCTGATCGCAAATCGGGCAATCAAGCGGGTGGTTGATCAACAGGAATTCCATGACGCCCTCGCGGGCCTTTTTGACCATAAGGGAATTGGTTTTAACGACAGGCGCCTGCCCTTCCGGACCAGGGCGCAGATCGCGGACCTGCATCGCGCAAGATGCGGCGGGCTTGGGCGGACCGCCAACAACCTCAACCAGACACATGCGGCAGTTACCGGCAATCGACAGACGTTCGTGATAACAGAAACGCGGGATTTCGATCCCCGCCTCTTCACAGGCCTGGATGAGGGTCATTGCCCCGTCAACCTCGACCTCATTTCCATCAATGACAACTTTGCGAAGATCAGACATGGCGCGCCTTTTTTATCCCTTGGCTCTGTGCCCACCAATAAAGGGGGCGCAGTTTGTTGGGGTTCTAACGCGACATTGCCTGCGATGCCAGTAAGATTGACAAAAAAACCGCCGTAAAAAGTGCTTCTTTTGCGGCGGTCACTTGAATGCTGTCTGTCATGGCCCCAAGGGGTTAACGCAGAAGGCGGCCAATGGCGCTGTTCTTGGCGATTTCAGACTGGCCGACGGCGCAATAGCTGGGCCCATTGCCAGCCACCGCGCCGAGGTCCCGCAGCCTGCCATAGGCGATCTGTTTCAGGCGCTTTTCCTCGGCCTTGTTGTCGATATATGCGTCCACTTCGGCACGGGTATAGCCCAGATCAAACGCATGATTGCGCAAAGAAAACAGATAGTTGAGACCACGCAAGCGCCGCGGGCTGATGCTGTCGCATTTCTCGGAAATCTCATAGGCGATACCCGTAGCGATGATCCCCTCAAGGACATAGGCCACATCCTTCAGCGCGGGTTTCGCAGAAACAGCGCCAGCAAACGCGGCAATTACGGCAGCCGACACAAGCGACAAAAGCGGTGGAGTTTTCATTGTCATTTACTTTCCAATCATAGGGCAAAGCGCCCCGCTTGACTGATATGTCGGCCGAACCCTCGTGTTATGCAATAACAGTCCGGATTGTTAAGCGGTTGCAGGCCGATTGGCGCGTAAATAGTCCCAACCGAACGCTTCCGCGCTGTCACCGTTGGCACGCAGATATTCCAGCTTTGCCAATGCCTCGGACAAGGTAGGTTGGTGGCCCGGCGGCACCCACCACATGACAAAATGCATCTCGCCCAACACCGCGAACCATTCCGCACGGCGGGCCATGAATTTCGCATGCAGCGTGTCGAACACAAATGTTTCTAGTTGGGCGGCAGTTTCCCAGACTGTTAGGTTGGAGATATATTGCGGATCGCCGTCAATCGCCGTGGCGGTGTTCCCCTCACCCGGGGCGCCTTCCATCATCCAGACAAAGCCGGGCATGCGTTTGCCCAACCCGTTGATCCGGTCGAGGTTGGTCATGAAATCCGCGACGCGTGGGTCGTCCTTGGAGGCCACAAGACGGCCAATGTTGAGCTCTGCGAGTTGCACTGGAAACCTATCGCGCCTTTCGGTTCTTAAATTCAGCGGTGAAAGCGGGGCATTCTGCCCGTTCGAAACGCACCATGCCTTCTGGCAAAACATGCACCCCGTCCTGCCAGATCACCGCGTCGGGGCAGACCTGATAAACCGCTGCTTCGGCCATGGCTTGTGTAATTGGCTTTTCATAAAGCGGCATAACTTCAATATCGGATCGTTCCCCGATCCATGTTATGCAGTTGTTTCTATCGTCGCAATGCTCACCCGCTGTGGGTAAACGAGGATAGAACGCGACCCACATGCCGCGTCCGTTAACCAATGCTGCATCACGCGCAAAAGGAGGCATACCCTGACTTTGATGGCTTTGTTCCCATGACTGTTTTGCAACGCATCCCGAGACAAGAACGCCCAGAGAAACTGTTGTGAATAGTTTGGCAACCATCAGAGGCGGCGCCGTTCCCGCGACGGGCTGATACCATCAGCTGCCTTACGTAGAAAGCTCATCGTCAGCAAAATCCCGACAAAGCCTAGCCCGATCACACCGATCCACGCCCAAAGCGGTGCAAGCCCAAGCGTGATCGACTTATACGTAAACCACGCTGGAATACCGCAAATTACCAACGTGGCGATCGCGGCAAGCAGGCTTAGGAAACCGTCCCAAAGGTGCCGAACCATCATGACAAAAGTTTCCTTGCGATTATTGGTCTACGGCGCGAGCGTAAAAACGAAATCAACCCAGAACTCATATTGGCTGCTGCGGATGAACTGGGTGCCGCTCACACGGTTCACCCCCAGTTTCACAGAATACAAAATCGCATTCGCCGTTGGACCGCGTGCCAAAATCTGACGGTGGCCCGTCGTCTGAAGCTTTTACCCCGCCGCATTGGTGCAAACAAAAACCGCCTTATCCAAGGGCCCGCGCGCTGTCACACCTTTACCCAGAATATTCTGGTTCTGGGTATTCTCGACCCCCGCCCCAACAAAACTGCAATCCGCAGATTTCGGAATGCCAACCAAAAGACGTTTTTCACCCGAGGGCCAATGGATCGCTTTCACCACAAGCCGCCATAAGACTGCACAGGCTCAACATCATTGCGACAGGTTTCAACATCTTCAACACCCTACTCTTTCAATTACTCCGCAGCGATCGCGCGCCGCTTATGGGCGATCCGGTCTTCGATATCGCCACGGAAGTTCTTGATCAGCGCCTGAATGGGCCATGCGGCCGCGTCACCCAATGCACAGATTGTGTGACCTTCGACCTGCTTAGTCACGTCCAGCAGCATGTCGATTTCTTCAACAGTTGCGTTACCTTCAACCAAACGCGCCATGACGCGCATCATCCAGCCGGTGCCTTCACGGCATGGCGTGCACTGGCCACAGGATTCGTGCTTGTAGAACTTGGACAAACGCCAGACCGCTTTGATCATATCGACGGAATTATCCATGACAATCACCGCTGCGGTCCCAAGGCTAGAGCCCTTTTCGCGCAGCCCGTCAAAATCCATAATCGCGTCGCGCATGTCTTCGCCGCGCACGTTGGGCACGGACGATCCGCCGGGGATCACAGCCTTCAGGTTATCCCACCCGCCACGAATACCGCCGCAGTGCTTTTCGATCAGCTCTTCGAATGTGATGCCCATTTCTTCTTCAACAACACAAGGGTTGTTGACGTGACCAGAGATCGCAAACAGCTTTGTGCCCGCGTTGTTCGCGCGACCAATGCCAGAAAACCAGCTGCCGCCACGGCGCAAAATTGTCGGAACCACGGCGATCGATTCCACGTTGTTCACCGTTGTCGGGCAACCATAAAGTCCAGCGCCTGCAGGAAACGGCGGCTTCATCCGCGGCATGCCCTTTTTACCTTCAAGCGATTCCAGCAGCGCTGTCTCTTCGCCACAGATATAGGCCCCTGCCCCGTGGGCAAGATAGATGTCGAAATCCCAACCAGATTTCGCGGCGTTCTTGCCAACCAGACCAGCGGCATATGCCTCATCGATGGCGGCTTGCAGCGCCTCTTTTTCACGGATGTATTCACCGCGAATATAGATGTAGCAGGCGTTCGCATTCATCGCGAATGACGCGATCAGGCAGCCTTCGACCAGCGTGTGCGGATCGTGGCGCATGATTTCACGGTCTTTACATGTACCTGGCTCGGATTCGTCAGCGTTCACAACCAGATAGGCCGGACGACCATCAGATTCCTTGGGCATGAACGACCACTTCAAACCAGTCGGGAAACCCGCCCCGCCACGGCCGCGCAAACCGGATGCTTTCATCTCGTCGATGATCCACTCACGGCCCTTTTTGATGATCGCGGCTGTGCCGTCCCAATGCCCACGCGCCTGCGCCCCTTTCAGGGTCCGGTCGTGCATGCCGTAAAGGTTCGTGAAAATCCGGTCTTGGTCTTTCAGCATCAGCCGTCATCCTTATCGTTTTGGCGGTCACGCCACAGGTTGAATGTCATATAGAGCGCAAATCCAAAAGCTGCCAGCGCCACAAGATCAAAAAAGGCCCGCACCCGAACGGAGATGTCTAAAAATTCACCCGCAAGATTGGCGCAGATCCAAAGAACCCCAGTTGCTGCCACCACAATCGCAATGCGTTGGCCTGTTTGGGGACTGTTTGGATTCTGAGCCATAGGTTTTTCCAGGGCGTTTAGTAAACGCCACCCTTCTTCACTTTGTTTGCAAACTCGGTTGTGCCGCCTTTGGCCAGAATGCGTGCCTGCTTGATCCAGCCATCACGTTGCACACGACCGTTGGCACCTTTGACGTTCTCATCAAACCAGCGGGCATCCATGTTGGACCAAGCCGCAACCTGATCAAAGTGGAACACACCAGTTTCATGCAGCGCCTTTTCCAAGACAGGACCGACACCTTTGATCAGTTTCAGATCATCGGGGCCACCAGCGCGTGCTTTTTTCAAAACGGCTGGCTTTGGATCAGCGGCCTTCGCCTTCGCTGCGGGTTTTGCAGCGGCTTTGGCAGCAGGCTTCGCAGCTGGTTTTGCAGCATTCTTAGCCGCGGGCTTCGCGGCAGCCTTAGCAGCAGGCTTCGGGGCCGGCTTTGGCGACGTTTTGACAGCAGGTGTCACAACAGGAGCAGCCGCCGCAGTCGCTGGTGCGGCCTGAACGGCGGTGGGTGTAGCTGCAGCAACTGGCGCAAACGCAACCGCGTCACCGGTGCTTGCGGCGGACGCGGATGTGGACGCCGTCGTTGTTGTTGCAGCAGCAGGCGCGCTTGCCGTCATCGGCTTGGCGGCAGGTGCCGCCGCATCACGCCAGCCCAACCAAAGGATAATCGCTACGATAATCGCCACGATCAGGCCGATCAACACCGCACCCAACCAACTATATGCAAAGGCGACCAGAGCAACAGCGCCCGCGAGTACCCCGAACAGAGCGGATATCGCAAAGACCCCGTCGCGCTTGAGTGTATTATCTTTCATTGTCTTCTTCTCCCATGGGCTGCGCATTGTGCCAGCACATTGACCCGTTGTGATTCAGCGATGTCGCCACGGTGGCAGTCGTGGCGCGATATACCAAGGGGACGATACCGAAGGTGACCTCAAAAAGAAGCCCTTTTAGCCGCTCAATACCGTGTTTTGTGGGTATTTGTGACGGCTACGCCCTATTTTGAGGCAAGTTTGGTCGCCTGATCCACCCAATTGTCGCGCTCAATGCGGCCTTTGAACTTCAGACGGCTATCAACCCACGCGATTTCGGCGGACGTCCACTTGGAAATCTGGTCGAAATGCCAAAAACCAAGCTCGTTCAAAACGCCCTCCAGCTTGGGACCAACACCGCTGATCAGTTTCAGATCGTCGGCGCCAGCCTTGCGTGGGGCTGTCATTGTGCGTGGTTTTTTACCATCGGCAGCAGATGCCGCAACGGCTGCCGCCTTTGCCTTTGGCGTAGGGTTGGATTTACCAACCGGTTTGGCCTTGGCGGCAGGTTTTGGCGCGGCTTTCTTGGCGGGCTTATCCACCTTGGCAGGTTTGGCCGACGCATTTGCGCCCTTTCCCAACCACGGCGTCAGATTTGGCACCTCGGTTCCATCGATCCGCTTGATCGTGTCACCGATATCGACAGCCAATTGCACGGACGCATTATACTGTGTCTTGCCGCTGTCATAATCCTGAAGCGTCGTCAGGCCCTTCAATGGCTCAGCCGCATAGCGCCCATTTTGTGGGCCCGGCACAGGCACCTTGCCCGCTGCCAATTCGTCCAGCAATTCGGTGAACCGCGCCGCTGTCAAATCTTCATAATAATCTTTGCCGATCTGGGCCATCGGCGCATTCGCACAGGAGCCAAGGCATTCCACCTCTTCCCATGAAAACTTACCGTCTGCGGACAGAACATGTGGTTTATCAGCGATCTTTTCACGGCAGATACCGATCAAATCCTCGGCACCGCAAATCATACACGACAACGTGCCGCAGACCTGAATATGCGCGACAGAGCCGACAGGTTGAAGTTGGAACATGAAGTAGAAAGATGCCACCTCAAGTGCGCGGATATAGGCCATATCAAGCATCTTTGCGACAGATTCAATCGCAGGGCGGGTCAACCAACCCTCTTGCTCTTGGGCGCGCCACAACAACGGAATAATCGCCGAGGCCTGACGACCTTCGGGGTATTTCGTGATCTGACCCTCGGCCCACGTCTGGTTCGCAGGGGTGAACGCAAAGGTTTCAGGCTGGTCGTGATAAAGTCTGCGCAGCATAAGAAGTCTTTCGGTCGCTTAAGCGTTAATACAATTGGCGGATGTCGAACGCACCGCACCGCTACCCGATACCGCGATCCGGCCCTCGGACTGAAGCTGTGGCGTTAGTTGCAACAGCTCTTCGCGGGTGATCGTGGCAGAGGCAAGCACCGCCTCCACATTCGTCGCGTTCAGCTCACAGCCCTGTCCCTCAATCGCGGCCAAAAGCCGTTCTTTCGTAGTCAGAATGGTGAGCGCAGGTGCGGCAGTCGGCGTCACCGGACGTGGTGCCACAACACTGGTCAGCGTCGGGCGAAAATCGGTGATCGCAGAACATGCGGTCAGGCACACAAAGCCCGCGCTGATGGTGCCGAAACGGATCATCGGTCAATCTCCCCGAACACGACGTCCATGGTGCCGATGATTGCTGCCACGTCAGCCAACTGGTGACCGGTTGTGACGTGATCCATCGCTTGCAGGTGCAAATACCCTGGCGCACGAATTTTCGCGCGATACGGTTTGTTGGACCCATCCGCCACAAGGAACACACCAAATTCGCCTTTGGGGGCTTCAACGGCGGCGTAAACCTCACCTGCAGGTACGTGGAACCCTTCGGTATAAAGTTTAAAGTGGTGGATCAGCGATTCCATCGACGTTTTCATGTCGACGCGGGTCGGCGGTGTCATCTTGCCGCGTGCCATCACATCACCGGGTTCATTGCGCAGCTTTTCGCAAGCTTGGCGAATGATCGAGGTAGATTGACGCATCTCTTCCATGCGGCACAGGTAACGGTCGTAGCAGTCGCCATTCACGCCTACAGGGATCGTAAACTCAAACTCGTCGTAGCATTCATATGGCTGCGAACGGCGCAGATCCCACGGCAGGCCAGAGCCACGCACCATCACGCCAGAGAAACCCCAATCAAGGATTTCCTGCTCGGTGATCACGCCGATATCGCAGTTACGCTGTTTGAAAATGCGGTTCTCGGTAAGCAATGTATCCAGATCGTCGATGATCTTGGGGAACTCAACGGCCCATTGGTCAATGTCTTCGATCAGCTGGGACGGCAAATCCTGATGCACACCACCGGGGCGAAAATAGGCGGCGTGCAGACGCGCGCCACAGGCACGCTCATAAAACACCATTAGTTTTTCACGCTCTTCGAAACCCCAAGAAATCGGGGTCATCGCCCCGACGTCCATAGCTTGCGTGGTGATATTGAGAAGGTGGTTCAACACACGGCCAATTTCGCAATACAGCACGCGGATCAGGGATGCACGACGGGGCACTTCGGTGCCAGTCAGCTTTTCAATCGCAAGACACCAAGCATGTTCTTGGTTCATCGGGGCCACATAATCCAGCCGGTCGAAATACGGCAGGTTTTGCAGATAGGTGCGGCTTTCCATCAGTTTTTCGGTGCCGCGGTGCAGCAGGCCGATATGCGGATCGCAACGCTCAACAATCTCGCCATCCAGCTCAAGCACAAGACGCAGAACGCCGTGGGCCGCAGGGTGCTGTGGGCCAAAGTTGATGTTGAAATTACGGATTTTCTGTTCGCCGGTCAGCGCATCAGTGGTGCCGTCATCATAGGTGTTCACGCGGATATCGCCGTCCATCATTTCGCGGCCTCCTCTTTGGCTTTGTCATCGCCAGGCAGGATGTAATCGGCCCCTTCCCATGGCGACATAAAGTCGAACTGGCGGTATTCTTGGACCAAGGATACAGGTTCATAGACGACGCGTTTTTGCACCTCGTCATAACGGACCTCGGTATAGCCTGTGGTTGGGAAATCCTTACGCAGCGGGAAGCCGCGGAAACCATAGTCTGTCAGGATGCGGCGCAGATCGGGATGGCCTGTGAACAAGATGCCGAACATGTCGAACATCTCACGCTCGAACCAGTTGGACGACGGGTGCACGTCGATGATGGATGGCACCATTTCGTCTTCACGGATTTGCACGCGCAGGCGGATGCGGTGGTTCTGATACATCGACAAGAAATGGTAGATCACGTCGAACCGCTTGGCCCGTGTAGGGTAATCTACCGCAGTGATGTCCACGAGGGACGAAAACTGGCACGCCCCGTCGGTTTTCAGAAATTCCACAAATGATACAACGGAAGACGGCGCGATTGTGACCGTCAGTTCATCATTGGCGACCTCCCATGACAAAACGCAATCGGTGCGTTTCAGTTCAAGGTGGGTGCCCAGTTCTTGCAGTGCAGATGTCATCGTGTGATGTTCCCTGTCCGGCGAATTTTGCGTTGCAGTTGCATGATGCCATACAACAAGGCCTCGGCCGTGGGCGGACAACCCGGGACATAGACGTCCACAGGTACGATCCGGTCACAGCCGCGCACAACGCTATAGGAATAGTGGTAGTAGCCACCGCCGTTGGCACACGATCCCATGGAGATCACATAGCGTGGCTCTGGCATCTGGTCGTAAACCTTGCGCAGGGCGGGTGCCATTTTGTTGGTCAACGTGCCGGCCACGATCATCAGGTCGGACTGGCGCGGGGACGCGCGCGGTGCTGTGCCGAACCGCTCCAGATCATAGCGCGGAGTGGATGTGTGCATCATCTCGACCGCGCAGCACGCCAAGCCAAATGTCATCCAGTGCAAGGACCCTGTGCGGGCCCAATTCACCATGTCAGCGGTGCTGGTCACAAGGAAACCCTTGTCCTACAATTCCGCGTTCAGCGCGAGTGTCGCGCTTTCTTTATCTGCACCAGCTGTGTTGGCCCCGGTCATCACTCCCATTCGAGCGCTCCCTTTTTCCATTCGTATGCAAAGCCGATTGTCAGCACGCCCAAGAAGACCATCATGGACCAGAAGCCAACCATCGAGATGTCCTTGAACGCGACCGCCCATGGGAACAGGAACGCGACCTCAAGATCGAAGATGATGAACAGGATCGACACAAGGTAGAACCGCACGTCAAACTTCATCCGCGCGTCATCAAATGCATTGAACCCACATTCGTAGGCGGACACCTTTTCAGGGTCGGGATTACGCACCGCGACAATCGCCGCAGCAAGGATCAGGATCAGGCCCAGCGCAATCGCCAGCCCCAAAAAGATCAAGATCGGAAGGTATTCATTCAGCATCTCAGACAAGGGTCTATCCTTCGGCATATGGCACCGCGTCGCGCAGTGCTGCAATCTGTTGCGCCACACTTACCCGCAGCCCCCCAAAGGGTCAACCATCCCACAGCCCTGAAACGTGCTGAATTTAGCGCATTATTGCGCCCATGGCGGCGGGGTTTTATCAAAGAATGCAGCGATTCCCACCCGCGCCTCTGGTCCGCCCCATGCGGCGATTAGCGCATCAAGGTCGCAATGATCAGAATGACCGCATGCAACAGCTGAAACCCAAGCGTGACGATACGATCATAAGTTGGTTTCAGCACCAGCCGCGCACCGCAACCGTCACAACCCAAATCATCGTGCAGACGCATACGCAGGAACCCACCAAGCGTCGCCATCATGGCAATAGGCGACTGGGGGACCCCACAAACCGGACACAGATACCCGTGCGCACGGCGGTGAACTGCAACCAGCCCCGTCA
Organism: Yoonia sp.; assembly: GCA_029250945.1. Lineage (GTDB taxonomy): Bacteria > Pseudomonadota > Alphaproteobacteria > Rhodobacterales > Rhodobacteraceae > Yoonia. Next base: position 55,138 of record JAQXEG010000017.1, on the reverse strand, counting down.
CGGTCTGATCCCCGCCTCAAGCCGCAGGATCTGTTCAGCCGTCAGCTGCATCAGGCATTGCGCCGTCGCAGGCCCACCACGGGTTCCGCCTAGCTATAATGTGCGTTCATAATCACAGGCGGCGTCGCGAAAAGTGATCCATGACCGCTGCATCCGCACCAGATTATCCGCGATATCCAACATGAAAACGCCAGACGCCTCTAATTCAGTGTCCATTGCCTTGGATTGCGCCAACACCTTTTGATAGCTGCGGTTCAGGCGGGCGTCCCAATATTCATATTCAGGATAAAGGCAGCCGCCCATGCCTACTGTGCTGCTTCCGCCAAGGGTGTCGGTCATGCACTGGTTCGCGGCGGCCCCGATACAGGCCGCATCCGTGGTGGTGTCCGCAAGGCATTGGTCGGTGATCGCCGGATCAAATGCCATATCCTGCGCCGCAAGCGGGGCCGCAAGAACGGCAAAGATGAACGCAAGCCGTGTCATGTCATCTGTCCTGTCATGCGGCGGGTGGCCAATAGGCGCCCGCGTTCGTTCACATCAAATGCATAGCCCACGCCATCGGCATTCAGGCAGATCACTTCGACGAACACACCGTCCGCAGTGCCTTGGCGGCCGATGCAATCAGCGGGATCGCCACCGTGGCTTTGGGCGTAGTGGTTAGCTATGCCGGTGATAATCTCGGTCTCGGTCACGGATTGGCCCATGCGAAACCCGACATAGCCCGCGAACACGATCAACAACCCAACGGGTAGAAACCACAGAACACGGGGCATCACATGGCCCCCATCATTTCGCGCCCGATCAGCATCCGGCGGATTTCCGACGTCCCTGCCCCGATTTCCATCAGCTTTGCGTCACGGAAAATCCGTGCAACGGGCGCATCGGCAAGGAACCCCGCGCCGCGCCCTTCGGCCCCCAGCACATTGTCAAACGGCACAGCGACATCGTCAAATATCAGCTCTGCCGTGTTGGACCCGTGCATCCCCAGCTTGTCGAAATGCGGGCTGGTGGAAAATCCGGCCATATCCTTGTCGATCAAAAACGCCGTGATGCCCTTGGCACCCGCATCAGGGTCGGTCTTGGCATAGACGATCAGGGTTTGGGCGCCAGGCCCGTTGGTGATCCAGTATTTATTACCATTCAAACGGTAGTGATCGTTCCGCTTGTCCGCACGCAACGAAATGGACACAACGTCGGATCCTGCCCCCGCCTCTGACATGGCAAGCGCGCCGACGTGGTCACCTGACACCAGCTTGGGCAGGAACGCCTGCTTCTGCGCGGGTGATCCGTTCAGGTTAATCTGATTCACGCACAGGTTGGAATGCGCCCCATAGGACAACGCGACAGAGGCGCTGGCGCGCGCGATCTCTTCAACCGCGACGGTGTGGGCGAGATAGGACATGCCCGCCCCGCCAAATTCAGCTGGCACCGTGACGCCCAGTAGGCCAAGCGCGCCCATTTCAGACCAAAGTTCGGCGGGAAACAGATTATCCGCATCAATCTGCTGTGCCATCGGGCGGACGCGGGTCTGCGCCCAGTCATGCACCAAATCGCGCAATGCGTTGGTGTCATCGCCCAGATCAAACCGCAGTGTGGCGTTAAACATCAGGCTTTCCGACATTAATTGAACAGATGTTCATTCATAGGAACGCAGGCTGCGCAAAGTCTAGCTATTTCTTGCCCCGCACAAGGTCCAGATCGGCGGGATCATACACATATGGCCCCCGCTTTTCGCGCCGCGCGGCCCAAAGCGCACGCATCTCCGCCTGTGTGCCATCGGGACAGGGCTCAACATAGGCACGGGTATAAGCGTTGTACTGATTATGCGGCTGATCGGGCTCTTTTATCCCCGCCTGTTTATCCGCGGCGATCTGTTTGGCAACCACCACAGCATCGGCCAGCGTCTTGCCCGTATTCGCCTTCATCCAGTCCATCAGGCGAATGGAAAACGCAAACTGCGGGATATGCTGGGTAAAGTAGCGGCGCACATTCTGGCCATTGCGATAACTGTCTGTGATGGCCGTATCGTCAGACAGCGCCGCGGTTGACCAATCAAACGTCGATGTAACCTTGGCGCGTTTCGCCTTGGGTGGCGGGGTGCCATGATCCAGAAAATAAGCGATGCGATCCGCAATATCGAATTTCTCGCCACTGGTCTGCGGGCCTTGCTTGCGCGCGAAATCCATCAACTCGGATTTGAGGTAATACCACTGCCGAAACGTCGCGGCATCGGGGCAATCTGCAATATCTGGCCGGTCGGTCACGCCGCTTGATAGACCGCCATAACCTCGGCGCGGATAATCTGGGCGATCAGCGCACAGTCATCCAAACTAAAGGTCAGCGGCAGACGCATATCCACGATCCCCGCAAGAATCCGGTCCGAATTAGGCAGCGGTTCCGACGCAGCATAGCGCCAACTGTCATAGCGGCTGGTAAACCCTGTCGGCTCTGCGCCGCCGAACCACTTCAACTCGACACCGCGTGCGGCACAGCGTTGCAGAACCTGCTGCACCTTGTCCTTATCCCAATCCAGCAACAGGAACTGGAATGATGAGGCGACGAAATTTTCCTCTGGCGGGCGGTGCGGCAGGGTCAGGCGCGTTACATCCGCCAACCCTGCGGCCAGCACATCATAACGGTCATTCCAACGCCGCGCTTGGGTGTCCAGATCACGCAACTGCGGGCGCAGGATCGCGGCACGCAAATTATCCATCCGGCCAGAGATATTAGGCGTCTCATATTTGATTTGCGCGAACGTCTCGGGCGGCGGGGCGGCGCGGTGTTTTTCAAACAGCATATAGCTGCCCGACAGCATAATCGCGCGGGCCATACCCGTCGCATCGTCGGAAATCAGCAAACCACCCTCGCCAGAATTCACATGCTTATAGGTTTGCGTCGAATAACAGCCGAATTTGCCCCAGCGCCCCGATGAGATACCATCCCATGCGGCACCCATTGTATGTGCGCAATCCTCGATCACGGTGACGCCAGCGGCATCGCACAACGCCATCAGCTTGCGCATATCGCAGATGTGGCCGCGCATATGGGACAGCAACAGCACCTTTGCCTGGTCCAGCTTTGCGGCCAGATCATCCAGATCAATGACCAGATCCTCTGTCACGCCGACGAACACGGGCGCCGCCCCGACCGCTGCAATCGCGCCCGGCACAGGGGCCAGCGTGAACGCATTGGTCAAAACACGGTCGCCGTGGCCGACGCCGCAGGCGCGCAAGGCTGTCGTCATCGCGTAACCACCCGACGCCACCGCAAGGCAGAATTGCGCGCCCGTCTGGGACGCGAATTCCTCTTCGAGCAACGCGGCCTCGGCAATCTCATCACCGGCGGTATTGTAGCGGTGCAAACGGCCATGCTGCATCACGGCCATGGCCGCATCTAATCCCGCCTGCGGGATCGGTTCTTGCTGGGTGAAACTACCGGTGAAATTCTGTGTCATGGGCGGACATTGGGGGGTGTCGTGCGGCGCGTCAATCCCGGATTACGCAGGCCCGATCAGGCGGCGCACTTCGTCCATCAATTCGCTGTAATGATTGATCATCCCCTCGGGCTGCAAGGCTGCCATATCATCCCCCGATGGGCCAAAGGTCACCAAAATGGACGGCATGCCCGCGTTTTTGGACGTATCACGGTCAGTCACTGTGTCACCGACCAGCAGACACCGCGCCGGATCACCCCCCGCACGGCGTACGGTTTCAAACAAATGTTCGGGATCAGGTTTGCGCACAGGTAGCGTATCCGCCCCCAAAAGAGCCGCAAATTCATCGCGCACGCCAAGGCTGGTCATCAACGTCTCGGCCAAGCCTTCGGGCTTGTTGGTGCAGATCGCGACCTTATACCCTGCCGCCTTTAGATCACGCACGGCGTCCATCGCCCCATCGTAAAGGAACGTGTGGGTGTCGATCGCGCGGGCATAGGCATCCAGCAATGGCTGATACTGTGCGTCCACATGGGTTTCATCAAATCCGGTGACACGGCTAAAGCCCAGCCGCAGCATGGCCCGCCCACCCTTTAGCGCGGTGCCCTTATCAGCGGCGTCCAGCAAATCGCCCAAGCCCAAATCGCGGAAACACGCATTCGCTGCCGCCAACAGATCACCACTTGTATCAGCAAGGGTGCCGTCCAAATCAAATACAACCGTCGCCATTTTTGTCATCCTGTCGCAATTCTCCCGTAATCTGTAACGATCCGAAATCAGATTTGAACCCCCTACACTTGCGATAATCCCCCCCCGTCAGGTAGAAGACCCGAAAATCAATAGGCAATTTGTAAATATGAACACTGCTTTAATCATTCTGGGGGCTGGCAAAGGCACCCGCATGAAATCCGACCTGCCCAAAGTACTACACCCAATTGGCGGGGCGCCCATGATCGTCCACGCGATGAAGGCTGGTGCGGGACTTTCGCCCGATCAAACAATCATCGTGGCAGGCCACGGCGCGGATCTGGTCGAGGCCGCGGCGTTGGACCACGATCCCGATGCACAGGTTGTATTGCAAACCGAACAGCTCGGCACCGCCCACGCAGTTGCACAGGCCAAGGATGCGCTCGCTGGGTTTGCGGGGGACGCTGTTGTTCTGTACGGCGATACGCCATTTATCCGGCCCGAAACGCTGACAGCGATGGCCGAGGCACGCGCCAACCACGACATTATCGTGCTGGGCTTTAACGCCAAGGATCCGGGCAAATATGGGCGTTTGATCACGCAAGGTGACACGCTCGAACGGATCGTCGAATTCAAAGATGCATCAGATGAAGAACGAGCCGTAACACTTTGTAATAGCGGGGTTATAATGTCAAAATCCCAAACGCTGTTTGATCTGATTGAGGTTGTGGACAACGACAACGCATCCGGCGAATACTACCTCACCGACATCATCGCCATCGGCCGTGACAAGGGGCTGTCAGCCACCGTCGTCGCATGTGATGAGGCCGAGACACTTGGCGTGAACGCCCGCGCGGAACTCGTCTCCGCAGAAGCTGACTTTCAAGCCCGCGCGCGTCGCGATACGCTAGAGGATGGGGTCATCCTGACCGCGCCTGACACAGTCTTCTTCGCCCATGATACCGTCATCGGTCGCGATGCGATTGTGGAACAGAATGTCGTCTTCGCCAACGGCGTAACGGTCGAATCCAATGCACGTATCCGCGCATTTTCCCACCTTGAGGGATGCCACGTATCCCAAGGGGCCACAGTCGGCCCCTACGCACGGCTCCGCCCCGGTGCCGAGCTTCAGGAAGATGTACACATCGGTAACTTTGTTGAGGTGAAAAAGTCGATCATCGCAACAGGCGCCAAGGTTAACCACCTCACTTACATCGGTGATGCCGATATCGGCGCACGTGCAAATATCGGCGCAGGCACGATCACGTGCAACTATGACGGCGTGTTCAAACATCGCACAGTCATCGGCGAAGATGCGTTCATCGGATCGAACACTATGCTCGTCGCACCCGTCAAAATCGGCGACAATGCAATGACGGGCAGCGGGTCGGTCGTGACCAAAGACGTGCCAGATGGCGCACTCGGTGTTGGACGTGCGCGACAAGAAAACAAAATAGGCTTTGCGGTCAAAATGTTCGAAAAGTTAAAGAATCTCAAAGCAAAACAAGAAAAAAGGTCCTAAAATGTGCGGAATTGTAGGGGTCCTAAGCGATCACGAAGCAGCGCCAATCCTTGTTGAGGCATTGAAACGGCTAGAATATCGCGGCTACGACAGCGCGGGTATTGCGACGATCAATGGCGAAACGCTGGACCGCCGACGCGCCATCGGCAAGCTTGTGAACCTGTCCGATACGCTGGTGCATGACCCGCTGGCTGGCAAATCCGGCATCGGGCATACGCGTTGGGCCACACACGGCGTGCCCAATGTCATCAACGCCCACCCCCATCAGGCGGGCGGCGTTGCGGTTGTGCACAACGGGATCATCGAAAATTTCCGCGAACTTCGTGCGTTTTTGGCCGAAAAAGGTATCACTTATCAGACAGACACGGATACGGAAACTGTCGCACTGATGGCGCAATATTTCCGCGATCAGGGCATGTCCCCAATCGAAGCATCGCAAGCGACCATCGCGCGGCTCGAAGGGGCCTATGCACTTTGCTTCTTGTTTGACGGTGAAAACGATCTGATCATCGCAGCACGCAAGGGATCCCCTCTTGCCATCGGGCACGGCGACGGCGAAATGTTTGTTGGCTCCGACGCCATCGCGCTTGCGCCGATGACCGATCAAGTGACCTATCTTGACGAAGGTGATTGGGCCGTTTTGACCCGCACATCGCTGGAAATTCGTGACAGCAACGGCAATCTGGCCAATCGCAAAAAGAAGACGATCACAATCGACGCCGCATCGTCCGACAAAGGCGATTATAAACACTTTATGGCCAAGGAAATCGCAGAGCAGCCAACTGTTCTACAAGGTGCGCTGTCCCACTACATCGACCCAGACGCCACAACCGTCACCCTGCCCGATCCGGGCATCGACTTTACCAAGGTTGAGCGTCTGACAATGGTCGCATGCGGCACGGCGTTTTACGCATGTTTCGTTGCAAAATACTGGTTCGAACAAATCGCCCGCATCCCAGTGGAGATCGACGTGGCATCCGAATTCCGCTACCGCGAGCCGCCGATCACAAAGGGCACCGTTGCCCTGTTCGTCAGCCAATCCGGCGAAACCGCCGATACGCTGGCCGCGCTGCGCTATACCCAAGGCAAAGCGGATAAAATCATCTCGGTTGTGAACGTGCCCGAAAGCTCGATCGCGCGTGAAAGCGATCTGGCGCTGCCGATCCTTGCAGGCGCCGAAATTGGCGTGGCCTCAACCAAGGCGTTTACCTGCCAGCTAACCACCCTCGCGCTTTTGGCGTTGAAGGTGGCCAAGGACATGGGCCGCATCACGGACGCTGATCTGGCTGAAAAGCTGTCAGCGCTGCGCGCCATGCCCGGTGTCATCAACACCGCATTGGCGATCGAGGAGAAATCCAAATCGGTCGCAAGCAAACTTGCCGAAGCACGCGATATCCTATTCTTGGGCCGCGGCGCGATGTATCCACTAGCGCATGAAGGTGCGCTAAAGCTAAAGGAAATCAGCTACATCCACGCCGAAGCTTATGCATCAGGTGAGCTGAAGCATGGCCCAATCGCACTTGTCGACAAGCACGTGCCAATCATCGTGATGGCGCCGCGTGACAGCCTGTTCGAGAAAACAGTTTCCAACATGCAAGAGGCGATGGCGCGTGGCGGTCAGGTGATCTTGATCACCGATCAGAAAGGCGCACAAGAGGCCGCGCACGGTGTGCTCGACACGATCATCCTGCCCGAGATTGATGATTTTCTTGCCCCGATTTTATATGCTGTGCCTGCGCAATTGCTCGCCTATCACACCGCGATTGCCAAAGGCACCGATATCGACCAACCCCGCAACCTTGCCAAATCGGTCACAGTCGAATGACGCCTGAAACCGCGCTCGCGCAACTTGGGTCCGACCCGCAGAAGGTCCCCGACATGGTGGCCTACCACAATGTGGATCGCCCCTATCTTGGTGTCGCAAATGCCGTGATTGATGCAGCTGTCAAACAATGGCGGGCAGAGCTTGATCTCGCCACGCGCCTGTCGCTGGCCAGTGGCCTGTGGGACAGCAATGTGCACGAGGGGCGCATTGCTGCGGCCAAGTTGTTGACCCAAGCCCGCATCCGCCCTGATGACAACGCCGCGTGGGACCTGATCTGCACTTGGGTGCCGACGTTTGATACCCGTGTGCTGGCCGATCTGGTGGCTGTGGCTGGTCAAAAGCGGCTTGTCGCAGATCCGTCGCGGATTGGCGTGCTGGATGAATGGACAACATCAGAACATATGTGGACCCGCCGCGCGGCGTTCATGTTCACTCTGCCGTGGACTAAGCAAAATTACCCCAAGCCGCTTGATATTGCCGTCCGCGACCGCGTGATGGAATGGGCTGCCGATTTGGTGGTGGATCATGATTTCATGATGCAAACCGCGATTGCCGGATGGCTGCGCGATTTGTCAAAGCATGATCACGACCGCGTTGCCAACTTCATGTTCGCCAATGCGGAGCTGATGAAAAAGTTTGCGGCCAAAGAAGCCAGCCGCAACCTTGGCTGATCAGTCTTTATAAACCGTCAGGTCCAGAAAGCCGGTTAGCGGCGCATCAAGCAGGCGCATGGCAGGCAGGCTAATTTGGCTGCCCGACCCTTCGGCCCCGCCTGACGGGAGCAGTTCCAGATTGATCGACTTGCCCTTAAATTCAACACGGCCCGGCACCAGCGTGGAGACCAGCGGCGTTTTCAGCCAAATCCCCGGATCAGCGGATGAGCCGAGCGTTGCAATTGTTGTGCCCAGCTTTGTCTCACCTGCGGGTTCGGGGGCTGCGACGGCGGCGGCCCGATCCTCTGCTGTGGTCGTATCAAATTGGGCCACTGTTCGCGCCCCACGCGGGGGGGGCGGTGGCGGTGTGGGGTCCAATGTCTCAACGAGGGGCGGTGCGGGCACGGCGGCTGCGACAACAGGCGCGTCAGTCGTTGGTGGAACGAAAACATCCTGAAACTGCTGCGATGTGCAGCCAGCCAAGAGCGAGACGAAGAAAAGGACAGTATATTTCATAAACGTGACCGTATTGTGCGTAATTGAGGGGAGCAAGACATGACCTGCGCCTTGCGCCGCCTTTCCCCAAAGCCTAGGTTCCCTAACATGACAGCCCCACTGATTGATCCATTCGCCCGTACCATTGATTATCTGCGCGTCTCTGTGACGGATCGCTGCGATTTTCGCTGTGTGTATTGCATGTCCGAGAACATGACGTTCCTGCCTAAAAAGGAACTGCTCACGCTTGAGGAACTGGACCGCATGTGTTCCGCGTTCATCCGTATGGGCGTGAAAAAACTGCGGATCACCGGGGGGGAACCACTTGTCCGCCGTGGCATCATGACATTTTTTGAGGCCATGTCCCGCCATCTGAAATCCGGCGCACTGGATGAACTGACACTGACCACAAATGGCAGCCAACTGGAAAAATACGCCCAACAGCTTGCCGATTTTGGCGTGCGCCGCGTGAATGTATCACTTGATACGCTGGACGCAGATAAATTCGCCCGTGTCACCCGCTGGGGCCGCCTGCCCCAAGTTCTGCGCGGGATCGAGGCCGCACAAGCCGCGGGCTTGCGTGTGAAATTAAACGCCGTGGCGCTCAAGGATTTCAACGAGGATGAATTGTTCACCCTCGCCGATTGGTGTGCCGCCCGCGATATTGACCTGACGTTTATCGAGGTAATGCCTATGGGCGATCTCGGCAGCGAGGACCGGATTGGGCAATACTGGTCTCTCAAGGATCTGCGCGCGCAGCTTGAAGCGCGCGGCACCCTGACCGACCTTCCCGACCGCACAGGCGGCCCCGCTCGCTATGTCCGCGTCGATGACACGGGGCAAAAGATTGGGTTCATTACGCCGCTGTCCCATAATTTCTGCGAAAGCTGCAACCGCGTGCGGATCACCTGCACGGGCGAAATCTATACATGTCTGGGCCAAGAGGGTCATTCAGACCTGCGCGGCCCGCTGCGGTCGTCCGAGAATCAAAGCGTCCTGGAAACAGCCATACGTGCCGCGATCGGTCTGAAACCCAAGGGCCATGATTTCGACTATTCGCGCCAGCAAATCGCCGGAAAAGTTAGCCGCCATATGTCCCACACAGGTGGGTAACTAGCGTTTCTTGCGCGATGGTTCCAACGTGGCATAGTCGACGAACAGCCCGATCTGGGCCACGAAAACCCGATGACGATCACGTGCATGACAAGCGTTTCAAAGATTACCCAGACCCCTTCTGACATGATGCGTCAGACCAGTTCGTTGGCCGCGGCAGATGCAAAGAACAACACCATCACCCGTTTTGTCAGGATGCGCCAACCTTGTTCTTCCATCGGCAACATTTCTTGGATGATATATTTCAGCCAAAGCTTCCCGCGCAGCAGCCCGACCAACACGAAAAGCCCAAGACCGAAATAAATCACTTTCGGTTTGATTTTCACAAGGCGCGGATCATTCAGCCAAATGCTCAGCTCGCCGAAAATGAACAGCATCGCAGCGGTTGCGATCAGAACGGGCACGATCCGGCCCGTCAGTGCCCACAACAGCCCTATTGCAGCGGCAAACACCGGCATGAACATCGCCGTAACCGCCACAAGCCCGCTATAGCTGCGCCCGCCGACGGTAAACACGTCGTTGCGGACCACCAGATACACCAGCACAAAGCCGATTGTCGGGCCAAATTCCAGCACGGCGTTGAGTGCGGGATGGATATGTTTTTGCGTTTTGCGGCGGGCCTGCATTAGCCAGCAGGCATCCGTTCCTCGACAATGCCAGCCCACCAGCTACAGCCAGCGGGGATCGCTTCATCGTCAAAATTATATTCGGGGTGGTGGACCGATGCGGTGTCCCCGTTGCCGACCAGAATATAGGCACCGGGCCGTTCTTCGAGCATATAGGCAAAGTCTTCGCCGCCCATCACCAATGGCGCCTCGGTGCAATCACCCGACACTTTTTCCGCCACAGAGGCTGCGAATGCGGTCTGTTCATCATGGTTCACCATGCAAGGGTAGCCAAGGTAATATTTCACCTCTGCTTCGGCGCCAAAGGCCGCACATGTGTTGGTCGCAATCGCCTTTAGGCGCTCTTCGGCCAATGCGCGCATGTCTTTGGACATGGTGCGCACGGTGCCCTTGAGATGCACCCGCTGCGCGATGACGTTGAACGCCTTGGAAGAGCTTTCGATCGATGTCACTGACACAACGATCTGGTCGACGGGGTCGGCGTTGCGGCTAGCGATAGATTGCAGCGCCGTGACCACATGGGCCGCAACCAGCGTGCTATCGACGGTTTCTTGAGGCTTGGCGGCATGGCCACCCTTGCCTTCAACGATGATTTCGAACTGATCGGTAGCGGCAAAGAATGCACCGGGCCGGATAGAGAACGACCCAACAGGCGCGCCGGGCCAGTTGTGCATCCCGTACACTTCTTGGATGCCAAATTTATCCATCATGCCGTCTTCGCACATCTCGCGGCCACCGCCGCCGCCCTCTTCTGCAGGCTGAAAGATGGCAACAACCGTGCCGTCAAAATTACGTGTCTCGGCCAGATATTTCGCTGCCCCTAGCAGCATGGCGGTATGTCCGTCGTGGCCGCAGGCATGCATGGCACCATCGGTTTTGGATGCGTATTCCAGCCCCGTCGCCTCGTGTATCGGCAGCGCGTCCATATCTGCGCGCAGGCCAATCACCTTGCCCGATGTGTTTGTTTTGCCCTTGATCACGCCGACAACACCGGTGCGCCCGATGCCTGTTTCGATCGTGTCACACCCAAATTCTCCCAGCTTTTCAGCCACAACCGCAGAGGTCCGGTGCGTCTCGAACAACAGCTCGGGGTTTTCGTGCAGGTCACGCCGCCATGCTGTGATTTCGGGCAATAGTTCGGCAAAACGGTTCTTGACGGGCATGGAATATCTCCGGCTGGTAGGTTTGGTATCAGCCTGATCTAGCCTGTCAGAAGTTGCAAGCAAGCTTCACAGATTTGGCCCCAAAACCATGTGCGATCCATCCGTAAACCGGCCAAAGCGGAACCGCGACAGATCATACCCCGGTGCGTCGCCGCGCACGATCCGTGCCACGATGCGCCCGAACGCCGGAGCAATACCAAACCCGTGGCCGCACATACCCGTGGCAATCGTCAGCCCATCCAGCGGCGCACGATCCACGACCGGCACCACATCCGGCATCGTGTCGATCATACCCGCCCATGCCTGTTTGATCTGCACCTTGCCAACGGCAGGAAATGTTGCCTGAAAATCGCGGGCCATCTGTGCGACTTTGCCCATGTTGGGCGCAGGGTTTAGGATCCGCATCCGCTCAAACGGACTCATGGCGTCATCCGCCCAGCGCCGTTTGGTGCCCCATGCATCAGGAAAGCCGGACGGTGCGGCAATCTTCAACCGTGTGCCAAGCGGATCGGCCAAAAGCGCCTTGGCATAGCCGCCCAGTGCCCGAAACGCATCGAGACCAATGAACAATTCGTGAAAGCCTGACGGGGCCAACGTATATCCACCATCCGCCCGCCACCGGAACGCCAACCTGTCGTCAACCGCCGCGCCGTCGAACACCTGCGGCAACGGGGCCGTAGCCGCGACCGTTGCCCGCACAGACAGTTGCGGGATTGTGATCCCGTGGCGGCGCAAAAACAGCTGCGACCACGCCCCGCCAGCCAGCACCACCTGATCGGCCTTGATCGCCCTGTGTTCAGTCACAACGCCAGAAACCCGCCCCGCGGCAATATCCAACCCACGCACAGCACAGTTTTCGACGATCTGCACACCGTCCCGCACCGCCGCACGCGCCAGTGCGGGCAAGGCAACCCAAGGCTCGGCCTTCATGTCCGACGCAGTATGCAACGCCCCTGCCCAACCCGTTGTCGCCTGCGGGATCAGATCGGCGGTTTGTTTCGCGGTCAGAATTTGACTGCCCAAACCATGCGCTTTTGCATCGAGCAGCCAATCCTCATAGCGTCCAACCTCATCGGGTTTCGCCGACAAATAAGTCACGCCAATCTGGCGCAGGCCGATATCCTCTGGCGTGTCTTTGGCCAGTTGTTGCCACATCGCGGCGGCCTCAGCCATGATCGGCAATTCGGCAGCGTCGCGCCCTTGGGACCTGATCCAGCCCCAATTGCGGCTGGATTGTTCGCCCGCCACGCGCCCTTTTTCCAGAACGACAACGCGCAGACCCGATTTTGCCAGCTCCCACGCGGACATGACCCCAATGATGCCTCCGCCAATGACCGCGACGTCGACCTTATCCGGGATTAGGCCGCGATGCTCGGGCGGCGATTGCAGCGTGAACGGAAACGTCATTCGGCAAGTGCGGCCACAAGCCGGTGCATAAACGCCTCGCCTTGCTGAAACTGGTCAACGGTTATGAATTCATTGGGCTGGTGCGCTTGGGCAATGTCGCCCGGACCGCAAACAACCGCGGAATAGCCGCGTTCCTGAAATTGCCCCGCCTCGGTGCCATAGCTGACCACATGGGTCGCGTTGTCACCCGTCAGACGACGGGCCAGTTCCTCTGCCTTGCCCATGTTTTCAGGCACCAGACCGGGTAGCCCAAAGAACGGATTGGCGTCGATACCAGTTTCGGGACGAATGGCCTGCATTTCGACCTCAATCTCGGCGACTTTGGCCATAACGCAGGATTTCCAATCCTCCACACTGTCACCGGGCACGACGCGCACATCAAAGCTGAACTGGCAATCCTTGGCCGTGATGTTGTTGGCCGTGCCGCCGCTGATCATCCCACAATGCAGCGTGGTATAGGGCGGGTCAAAGGGGGCGTTGATGTCCGACGGGGTGGCCGCCGCGCTGGCCGCGTTCACCTGATTGGCCCATTCGATCAGCTTGGCCCCCATCATGATCGCGCTGACACCGGTGTAGGCAAGCGATGAATGCACCTCGAACCCGCGCACATGCATGTGCCAACCGGTGCCGCCCTTGTGGCCCGTGACCACTTGCATCATCGAAGGCTCGCCCACGATCACGGTATCTGCACGCGGCATGCCGTGGCTGACCATATGGTCAATCATCGGCGGAGCACCCAGACAGCCGACCTCCTCATCATAGGACAGCGCAATTTGTAGGGGGCGTTTGATGCCCGCCTTGATCGCCAATGGCACGGCAAACAGGGCAAGCGCGTCAAACCCCTTCATGTCACAGGTGCCGCGCCCGTAGATTTTGCCGTCAATCTCGGTCGTGACAAACGGGTCGGTGTCCCACGCCTGCCCGTCGACCGGCACCACATCGGTATGGCCCGACAGCACAACACCGCCATCCAGCTGCGGGCCGATATGGGCATAAAGCGCGGCTTTGGTCCCGTCATCATTGGGCACCCGCGTGGCGGTCACACCGTGGCTGGCCAAATACCCCTCGACCCAGTCGATCAAATCCAGATTGCTGTCCCGACTGACCGTGGGAAAGCTGATCAGCTTGGCCATCAATTCGCGTGCGGTCATGTCCATTGTGCTGGTCCTTTGCGCTGGTGCATCAATTCTGGGCTGTTTTCCTGACCATTGCCGCAATCGGGCCTGCGCGCAATTAGGAATCGGGTTGCGGCTTAGCGAATCCATGTTACCGTTTGGTCAAAATATCAGTGCCGCCGTCAGAGCGGCCAATAAAAACATAACGATATAAACCATTTAGGAGGTCTAAATGCCCGACGGCACCACGCCTGTCTTGGATGTCCAAGACCTCAAAACTGTGTTTAGGACCCGTGGCGGAGAGGTCCACGCCGTCAACGATGTCAGTTTTTCCCTGCGCAAAGGAGAGCTTTTGGGCGTTGTCGGCGAAAGCGGCTCGGGCAAGTCGGTGACCATGATGTCCCTGCTGGGCCTCTTGCCTGTTCCCCCTGCCGAAATCCGTGGCGGGCGCGTGATGTTTGACGGTCAGGATCTGCTGCAAATCCCCGCAAAGACCCTGCGCGAGGTGCGCGGCGGCAAAATCGGCTTTGTATTCCAGGATCCGATGACGTCGCTGAACCCTGTTTTCACTGTAGGTTATCAAATCGCAGAGCCGCTGCGCAAACACATGGGCCTGTCGAAAAAGGCGGCCGCCGTGCGGTCGCGCGAATTGTTGGAACTGGTGGGTATTCCCGATGCGGAACAACGCCTGCTAGATTATCCGCACCAGTTTTCCGGCGGTATGCGCCAGCGCGTGATGATCGCCATCGCCCTTGCCTGCGATCCACAAGTCTTGATCGCCGATGAACCGACAACCGCGTTGGACGTCACGATCCAAGCCCAAATCCTTGAGCTGATGAAAGAGCTGCGCGACAAGCTTGGCATGGCAGTAATCTGGATCACCCATGATCTTGGCGTGATCGCTGGCATCGCGGACCGTGTGATGGTGATGTATGGCGGGCAAGTCGTGGAACACGCACCGGTGCATGACCTGTTTTCCAACCCAAAGCACCCTTATACCACGGCCCTGTTGAAAACGATCCCGTCGATTGCGGGCGAACGTGCGGCGCGGCTGACTGTCATCGACGGTCAGCCGCCTTTGGTCGTGGGCCCGCCCACCGCCTGCCCGTTCCGTGATCGCTGCGCACAAGCCATGCCGGTCTGTGCGACCAAGGTCCCATCCCGCTATGATGTGGGCGACGGACATGATGCCGCCTGTTTCCTTGTCGATCCGCTGGAGGTGGCCCATGCTGGATAACCCGCAAAAACCCCTTGTGTCGGTCCGCGATCTCAAGATGCACTTCCCAATCTATGCGGGCCTGTTCCGCCGCCGCGTGGGCGAGGTAAAGGCCGTCGATGGCATCAGCTTTGACGTGATGGAGGGCGAGACGCTTGGCCTTGTGGGCGAAAGCGGCTGTGGGAAATCGACAGCTGGCCGGTCCGTGCTGCGGCTGTATGATATCACATCGGGTCAGATCGAAATCGACGGACGCCAGATCGGCGATACGCCGCAAAACCAATTGCGCGGGATGCGCCCGACCATGCAGATGGTATTCCAAGACCCGCAAGCATCCCTGAACCCGCGCATGACCGTCGAGGCGATCATCCGCGAACCGCTGGATGAACACACGACGCTAACCCCTACTGAAAAACGCGACAAAGTGGCCGAACTCATGGACGCGGTTGGGCTGAACCGCAAATTTGCGGGCCGGTATCCGCACGCGTTTTCAGGCGGTCAGCGTCAACGCATCGGGATTGCCCGCGCCCTTGCGCTGAACCCAAAATTCATCGTTTGTGACGAACCGATTGCGGCACTCGACGTCTCAATCCAAGCGCAGGTCGTGAACCTGCTGGAAGACCTACAGGAAAAATACGGGCTGACCTATTTGTTCATCAGCCATGATCTGTCGATGGTCCGCCACATCGCAACCCGTGTGGCTGTGATGTATCTGGGCAAGGTGGTCGAACTGGCAGATCGCGAAACGCTATTCGCGGACCCCCAGCACCCCTATACCCAAGCGTTGTTGTCCGCAGTCCCCGAACCCGACCCGTCGCTGGCGCGCAAGACCGAACGGATCATTCTGCAAGGCGACGTGCCGTCCCCGTCCAAGCCGCCCAAGGGCTGCAATTTCTGCACACGCTGCCCCGCCGCCATGGACATCTGCAAAACGGGTGAGCCGGAATACCGCGAAATCGCACCAGGCCGCTTTGCCGCGTGCCATCTGCACAACCCGACATAACAGCAACGCCCAGCGGACAACGCACAGGGCCTGAGGTTCAACAAGAGCATCAACTAGGAGAGAGAGAGAAAAGACATGAAGATCAAAACCGCATTGATGGGCGCCGTTGCGTCCCTTGCCCTTGCGCCAATGGCATTTGCCGACGCGCATGAAGGCGAGCGTGGCCGCCACGGTCAGTTGAACATCATCTATTGGCAAGCGCCATCTATCCTGAACCCCTATCTGTCAGGCGGCACAAAGGATCTGGAATCCGCATCCATGATCGTGGAACCACTGGCCCGCTACAATGAAACCGGCGCGCTGGTGCCTTATCTGGCCGAAGAAATCCCCACCGTTGCCAATGGCGGCGTGTCCGAGGATCTGACATCCATCACTTGGAAGCTGAAGTCCGGCCTGCTCTGGTCTGATGGCTCTGCCGTTACCTCCGCCGATGTTGTGTTCACAGCGGCCTATTGCATGGACCCCGAAGGCGGCTGCGCGCAGCTGTCCAAGTTTGACGGTGTTGAAAACGTCGAAGCCATCGACGATCTGACTGTCAAAGTCACATTCGACAGCGCAAAGCCAAACCCATACGGCCCGTTTGCCGGCGCACAGTCGCCTATCATCCAAGCGGCACAGTTTGCTGACTGCATGGGCGCGAAAGCCCCTGAATGCACCGACGCCAACTTTGGTCCAATCGGCACAGGTCCGTTTGTTGTCACTGATTTCCGCACCAATGACGTTATCCAGATGGCTGCGAACGAAAACTACCGCGTTGAAGGTCAGCCTGCATTCGCAACCGTAACCTTCAAAGGGGGAGGCGACGCAACCGCGGCTGGTCGTGCTGTGATGGAAACAGGCGAATTTGACTACGCTTGGAACATGCAGTTGGCACCTGATGTGCTTGCCTCCATGGCAGAAGGCGGCGTGGGCACACCCATTTCCGCATTCGGCACGTTGGTTGAGCGTCTGGAAATGAACCTGACCAACCCGTCGTCCGACCTACCCGAAGGCGAGCGTTCGACAGTGATGCATCCGCATCCGTTCCTGTCCGAATTTGACGTGCGTCACGCATTGTCCATGGCGATCGACCGCGAACTGCTGGTTGAAGTAGGCTATGGTCAGGCGGGTCGTCCGACATGTAACCTTGTGCCGGGTCCAGAAATCTATGCATCCACGGACAACACAGGCTGCCTGACACAAGACATCGAAGGGGCTAAGGCGCTTCTCGAAGGTGCGGGCTGGGTTGACAGCAATGGCGATGGCATCCGTGAAAAGGACGGTGTTGAGCTGCGCATTCTGTATCAGACATCCACCAACGCTGTACGTCAGGATTTCCAAGCCCTGATTAAAGAATGGTGGGGCGAGATCGGTGTTGAAACCGAACTGCGCAATCTTGATGCATCCGTGTTCTTTGGTGGTGATCCAGGGTCCCCTGACACATTCCAAAAGTTCTATGCGGACGTGGAAATGTACGCCAACAACTTTGATGGCACAGACCCGCAGGCCTATCTGTCCATGTATCGCTGCGGCAACGAGCCAAAGCCATCCAGCCAGTGGCAGGGTGAGAACATCAACCGTTTTTGCGATCCGGCGTATGACGCGCTGATCGACGAATTGGGGGCAACAGCCGACATCGGCGCACGTGGTGATCTGATGCGCAGGATGAACGACATGCTGACTAAAAACACGATGACCATCGTGCCGCTGGTTGACCGTGGTCGTGTATCTGCCAAAGCCAACACACTTGGTGGCGTTGTTCTGAACACGTGGGATTCCGAGCTTTGGAATGTTGCTGAATGGTACCGTACCGGTAACTAAGGCGATGATGGGTTAAAACCCATCCTACATTGTTACGCAGAGGGCATCGCGGTGCCCTCTGCATCCCCCGCAAACACCTGAACCAAGGCGCCGCCCATATGCTTACCTTTACGATCCGCCGGTTGCTGCTGTCGATCCCGACGCTTTTGTTCATCGCGTTTGTCATCTTTATGCTGTTAGAGCTTGCCCCAGGCGACCCGATGGCCCAGATGCCGCTGACCATCCCGCCCGAAGTCAAAGAAAAAATGCGCCTTGCCTTGGGCTTGGGCGAGCCGTGGTGGGTCCGCTTTCCGCTGTGGCTGAAACAGTTTTTCATCGTCGAGCCGCAGTATTGGATCGATAGCGCCTTTGGCACAAATTTCGCAGATGGCGCCCAGCGGATCATTTCATTCCAGTCGCGCAGCCCTGTGTTTGACACCATCGCACAACGCATGCCGCAGACCCTATGGGTTGTAGGCATGTCCTATGTCGTGGGCGTTTTGATCGCTCTGCCCATCGGGATCATCAGCGCCTACCGACAATATTCGGTATTCGACCAAACCGGCACATTCGTGTCGATGATCGGGTTTTCGGTGCCGCCGTTCTTCTCAGGCGTGCTGCTGATCGTCATCTTTTCGGTCCAGCTGAAATGGCTGCCGTCCATCTATGACACGACCCATGTGGTCAATTCATGGGACAGCTTTGTCGTGCAGCTACGTCAGATGATCATGCCCGTCATGGTGCTGGCCCTGCAAACCACGGCCCAAGTCAGCCGCTATATGCGAGCGTCTATGCTTGATAACCTGACCCAAGATTACGTGCGCACCGCGCGGGCCAAGGGCATGTCCGAAAGCGTTGTGGTCATGAAACACGTGCTGCGCAATTCGATGATCCCTGTGATCACCGTTATCGCGCTTGGCATCCCCGCCATCTTTGGCGGCGCGATCATCACGGAGCAGATTTTTAAGGTGAACGGCCTTGGCCAATTGCTGATCATTGCGCTGCAAGGCAACGACATTCCGATGGTGATGACCATTACCTTCCTGCTGGCGGTGCTGATCGTTATGATGAACCTGATTGCCGACGTGCTTTACGGTATTCTGGACCCGAGGATCCGTTATGACTGATACAAATATGACAGCCGCACCGCGCAGCCAATGGTGGGACGTTTGGGACCAGTTCAAAACCCATAAGGGCGCAGTCATGGGCCTTGGGTTCCTAATCTTTATCACGCTGTTTTGCATGTTGGGACCGGTCGTGTGGGACGTGGACCCCGGCAAGCTGAACATCCGCAACAAGAACCTGCGCCCGATCATCAACGCCCTGTGGGACGCGGACGCCAAGGTTGCTTGGGCCAATCCGATGGGGACTGACAACCTTGGGCGCGATATTATGGCCAACATCATGCAAGGTGGGCGAATCAGCCTTGCCGTCGGCTGGACCGCAATGGTGCTTGCCCTGCTGATCGGCACGACGATCGGGGTGCTAGCAGGCTATTTCCGCCGTTTTGACGGGCTGCTGATGCGGTTCACCGATCTGGTTCTGGCACTGCCTTTGCTGCCGCTGCTGCTGGTCATGATGCTGCTGTTCCGCGACCCGCTGCGCGCGGCCTTCGGGCCAGAGCAAGGCATCTTTATCCTGATCGTCACAGGCATCGGCATCACCAGTTGGATGCAAACCGCGCGTATCGTCCGCGGCGATGTGATGGCGTTGAAAGAAAGGGAATTCGTACTGGCCGCGCGGTCCATCGGGACCCCTGCCCGCCGCATGATTACGCGGCATTTGCTGCCCAATGTATTGTCCCCGATCATGGTGTCGGCGACCCTCGGCCTTGCTACCGCGATCATCACAGAAAGTGCGCTGTCCTTTCTTGGGCTGGGCTTCCCGTCGGATTTCCCAACATGGGGGAAAATCCTGTTCGATAGCGTCGACCGGATGACATCATTCCCTGAACGAGTGATCTGGCCCGGTTTGGCGATCTCGCTTACGGTTTTGTCAGTGAACTATATCGGTGACGGGCTGCGCGACGCGCTGGACCCACGCATTCGTGGGCTGTGATCAGTGGAATTTTGACCGGATACGGCGGACCATCCACCAGACCAGTAGCAACACAAGCGGGGTGACACCCGCGGCCAAATATACCTTGGACACACCATAGATTTTCTCCACCGGACCCAGCAGATACAGCGCAAGGTTCACGGCGTAATATGTGATCGCGACAACAGACAGCCCCTCGACCGTTTGCTGCAAACGCAGTTGCAGATCGGCGCGCTGGTCCATCGACGTCAGCAGGTCCTGGTTCTGGGCAGAGCGTTCGACATCCACCCGTGTCCGCAGCAAATCTGACGCACGTGCAGCGCGGTTTGTCAGGCTTTGCAACCGGGTCTGGGTCGATTCAACGGTGCGCATCGCCGGATCAAACCGGCGCATCATGAATTCGCCAAACGTCTGACGCCCCTTGAAACGATCCTCGCGCAGGATGAAAATCCGCTGGTTCACAATCGCCTCATAAGCGCGGGTCGCCCCGAACCGATAGGCCGATTGGGCCACCGCATTTTCCAAGGCCGCAGAAATCCGCAAAAGCTGCCCCAATGTTTCGTCCGAATTCAACTCCTCGGAATTAAGCTGTGACACAAGCGCGGACAGCTGCGTATCGAGCTGCGACAGCTCGCGCCCCATATCGCGCGACGTGGCAAGGCCCAGCATCGCCATCGCCTTATATGTCTCAATCTCGCACAGGCGTTGCACCACGCGGCCAATCCGCCGCCCGCCTGTATCGGGGCGGGCAAAGACGGCCATGCGCATATGCCCTGCCGGATCAATCCGAAAATCAGAGGCAATGATCAATTCGTCCTCGAGCACACGCGAAATCGCAAGGCTTTCGGGGACGAACCAATCCTGTGTCTTGTCGATAATTCCGTCATCGCCATCAGATTGTTCAATCCGGATCAAGGCGCTAGTGATGCGCGTGCCGGGCGCGTTCGACAACCAATCCTCAGGGAACATTGCAAAAGTCGAGGCCTCGAATGGCGGTATCGCATTGCCATCGCCAAAGATCGTATAGGTCACAAACTCGGAATGGCTTTCCCATTTGAGCATGTTTTTCCCGATCTGCCCCGAATAATGGGTCGCATCCGGCTGCGGGTGCGGCGCACCGTAACGATCCAGCAAGGCGATCAAATGCGCCCGTTCCGCCGCCTTATCAGGGGCATCAGACGCCAGCGCCAGATAGGCCGCCCGCGCAGGTGCATTCAGCGTGGGAAACGGCCGCGCGTGCAGTTCATTGGACATCGGATAGCGTAGCGGGTGATCTTTGATGGGCGGCATATCGGCACCTATTTACTCTGTTACTACCATAGCTAGCCGTGATTTCAATTTTGTAAATAAAAAATCTTTTAGTTTCAATTATTTATGGGAATGCAATCGTATACCGAATACAAGGCGGGGCCCGATGACGGGTAAACATCGGTTTGTGCACAGTCGCAATGCAGCCTAAACGCATCATATGGCTCGAATTATTCTGCTCAATAAACCCTTTGGTGTGCTGTCCCAATTCACCGACACCAAAAGCCCGACAAAGCGCCCGACCTTGTCGGCGTTTGTAGATGTGCCGCATGTTTACCCAGCCGGACGCCTTGACCGTGACAGCGAGGGGCTGCTGCTATTGACCGACGACGGCACGCTTCAGGCCAAGATCGCCGCCCCGAAACACAAGATGTCCAAGACGTATCTGGTGCAAGTCGAAGGCACCCCAACGGACGCAGATCTGCAACCCTTGCGCGATGGTGTCACACTCAAGGATGGACCGACGAAACCCGCGCAGGTCCGCCTGATTGATCCCCCTACCCTGTGGGACCGCGACCCGCCCGTACGGTTCCGAAAATCCGTACCGGACACATGGATTGAGGTCACGATCGCCGAGGGACGCAACCGTCAGGTCCGTCGCATGACCGCCCATATCGGCTTTCCCACGCTACGGCTGGTGCGTTGGCGGATCGGGAATTGGACGCTGGATGGCATTCCATCCGGCACATGGATCGACGGCTAGGACATACAGCCCGGCACGGCGATGACCGCATTGCCCTTGGCATCGAACGTCCCCTCAAGCATATCCGTATCGGTCCGCAACATCACTTTCGTCCCTGCGATTTCCGCACCTGATACGGTAATCTCGCGCTGGCCGATTGTGTCGTCCAGATCAATGGTAAAGGCCAACGTGTCATCCAGTTCAGACAGCATCAGCTGTCAGGGTTTTATCCCCATCCGCAACGGCGGAAGCGCTGACCAGCATGTCTTGACCTGTGATCGCAACGAACGGTTGGAACACCTCAACCCCCGCGCCTGCATCGGTGATGTCAAAGATCAATTCACCCTGCGACCCGACCAAGTCGATGGTCACAGACGTCATGCCCGTCAGGCACCCTTGGGTCGGCGTGAATTTGAACGTATCAACCGGCGCGCCATAGCGGAAACTGATGGTGACATCCGCCGCAGCTGTTGTGGTGCTGAAGCACAAGGCAAGCAGTGCCGTTTTCATGATCTTTCCTCTCTTGTTTCACCTGAACTAGCCCAAGGGCAGCGAAATAAGAGGCGCAGACGCAAAAAGGCCCCGCAACTGAATGCAGGGCCTTTCCAATACTATCGCAAGATTAGTCGATCTTAGGCAAAAGCGTATCGAGTGACGCCTTGGCATCGCCGTAGAACATGCGCGTGTTATCCTTGAAAAACAGCGGGTTTTCGATACCGGAATAGCCGGTGCCTTGACCACGTTTGGACACAAACACCTGTTTCGCCTTCCAGCATTCCAGAACCGGCATCCCAGCGATTGGGCTGTTGGGATCGTCCTGCGCCGCTGGGTTCACGATGTCGTTGGAGCCGATGACAATGGCGACGTCCGTATCGGGGAAATCATCGTTGATCTCGTCCATTTCCATAACGATATCATAGGGCACCTTGGCCTCAGCCAGCAGCACGTTCATGTGACCGGGCAAACGGCCTGCGACGGGGTGAATGGCGAAGCGCACATTCTTGCCCTGCGCGCGCAGCTTGCGCACCAGTTCGGCCACAGCCGTTTGTGCCTGTGCCACCGCCATACCGTAGCCCGGGATGATGATGACGCTGTCCGCCTCGTTCAGCGCGGTCGCAACACCGTCGGCGTCAATGGCGACTTGCTCGCCCTCAACCGCCATCTGTTCGCCCGCTGGGCCGCCAAAGCCGCCCAAAATCACGGACACAAAGCTGCGATTCATCGCCTTACACATGATGTAAGACAGGATCGCACCCGACGAGCCGACCAGCGCACCGACCACGATCAACAGGTCATTCCCAAGGGAGAAACCAATCGCCGCAGCCGCCCAGCCGGAATAGCTGTTGAGCATGGATACAACCACAGGCATGTCCGCCCCGCCGATCCCCATGATCAGGTGATAGCCAACAAACAAGGCCGCCAATGTCATGATGAACAGCGGGAAAAAGCCGCCAGAATTGAAGTACCAGATCAACGTCAGCACAGCGATTGCCGCCGCCGCGATGTTGAGCATATGACCACCCGGCAGCTTCGTCGCGGCAGAGTTTACGCGCCCCGCCAGTTTGCCATAGGCAATCACGGAACCGGTGAATGTCACCGCACCAATGAAGATACCAAGGAACAGCTCAACCCGTAGGATGTTAACCTCTACCGCTGATTTCTTGGCGATCATGGCGGCGAATGTGCCTAGATCACCGCCTGCGGCCGCATTGCCAATCTCGAAATGCGCGATGAAGCCGACGAAAACCGCCGCCAGACCAACAAGGCTATGCATGGCTGCAACCAATTCGGGCATCTGTGTCATCTGCACCTTGGTCGCCAATTGGTAGCCGATCACACCGCCACCGGCGATCAGGATCAATGACCAGAACCATAGGCCCGCACCTGGCCCCATCAGGGTTGCGACCACGGCAAGTGCCATGCCCGCGATGCCATACCAGACCGCGCGCTTTGCGCTTTCTTGCCCCGACAATCCGCCAAGCGACAGGATGAACAGAACCGCTGCGACCACATAAGCCGCTGTTGTGAAACCAAATTCCATCTCAGTTCCCCCTTAAGATTTCTGGAACATGGCTAGCATGCGCCGTGTGACGAGGAACCCGCCAAAGATGTTGATACCAGTCATAAAGATCGCCAGCGAAGCAAGGATAATCACAAGGAACGACCCTGATCCGACTTGCACCAACGCGCCCAGAATGATGATCGAGCTGATCGCATTGGTCACAGCCATCAGCGGTGTGTGCAGCGAATGCGCCACGCCCCAGATAACTTGGAACCCGATGAACACCGACAAAACGAACACGATAAAATGCTGCATAAAGCTGGCAGGCGCCACAAGGCCCACGGCCAGCAACAGCGCCCCACCCACGGCCAAAAGCGTGACCTGATTGCGGGTTTGTGCCTTGAACGCGGCGGTTTCTTCAGCGCGTTTTTCCTCTGGTGTTAACTCTTTTGGCGCTTCCTTTTTGGGTTGCGCCGCGATCGCGGCCACCTTGGGCGGCGGCGGTGGGAAGGTCACATCGCCCGCATGGGTGATGGTCGCGCCGCGGATGACATCGTCTTCCATGTTGTGCACAGGCGTGCCATCTTTTTCAGGCGTCAGATCAGTCATCATGTGACGGATGTTTGTGGCATATAGCGTGGATGACTGCGCGGCCATCCGGCTCGGGAAATCGGTGTAGCCCACGATAGTCACGCCGTTATCTGTGACGATTTTCTCGTCCATCACGGTCAACTTACAGTTGCCGCCACGTTCCGCCGCAAGGTCGATAATGACCGAGCCGGGCTTCATCGCTTCAACCATGTCCTTGGTCCACAATTCGGGCGCATCGCGTCCAGGGATCAGGGCCGTGGTAATGACAATGTCGATGTCGGGCGCAATCTCGCGGAATTTGGCCAGCTGTGCGGCGGCAAATTCGGGCGAAGACACGGCAGCATAACCGCCCGTGGACGCGCCATCGGCTTGATCCTCTTCGAAATCAAGGAACACGAACTCCGCGCCCATGGATTCGACCTGTTCGGCAACCTCAGGGCGGACGTCGAATGCATAGGTGATCGCACCCAGCGACGTGGCCGTGCCAATCGCGGCAAGGCCCGCAACGCCAGCGCCCACAACCAGCACCTTGGCTGGCGGGACCTTACCAGCGGCTGTGACCTGACCGGTAAAGAAGCGGCCAAAGTTGTTGCCCGCCTCGATCACTGCGCGGTAGCCTGCGATATTGGCCATGGACGACAGCGCGTCCATTTTCTGCGCACGCGAAATTCGCGGCACCATGTCCATGGCAATGGCGGTCGCGCCCTTCCCATTCACGGTGTTCATCAATTTTTCATTCTGCGCAGGGTAGAAGAAAGAAATGAGGGTTTGATCGGCGCGCAGGCGCTTGGCCTCTGCATCCGATGGCGGGCGGACTTTGGCGACGATATCAACCGCCTTAAACAGTGCTGTGCCGGTTTTCACGACCTCCACACCCGCGTCTTTATAAGCTTTGTCAGAGAAGCCTGCGGCTGCTCCGGCGCCGGATTCGATAACGCAGTCGTATCCTAGCTTTTGTAAGTCCTTGGCGGATGCGGGCGTCATTGCCACGCGATTCTCAGCCGCGAACGTCTCTTTTGGTGTCCCGATCTTCATGGGGAAAACCCTCCTACGCGATTTTGCAGTCCATCCCGCCTATCCCGCGCAATAATATTACGCAAGCACCCAACGTCACCTTGCGACATGTTGTGCGCTAACAGCGGCAGTTATTTCGCAACGTCACCTGCGGGGCGACCCTTGCACCTTTACCTAGGGCGGATAGCATGGCCGCAAAGAGGGGGACAAACAGATGGAACACAGCGGCAAACATGCCTTGGTCACAGGCGGCGGCACGGGCATTGGCGCAGGCATTGCGGTCGCGCTGGCCGATGCGGGGGCCACGGTCACTATTACAGGGCGGCGTCACGACAAGCTGGCGGAGGTCGCAGATAGCCACCCCAACATCCACGCCCGCACCATGAACGTCGCAGATGAGGCATCCGTGCGGGACGGCATTCAAGCCGCTGCCGACGCCCACGGCCCGATCCAAATATGCGTCGCCAACGCCGGCATCGCCGAGGGCGGGCCATTTGCAAACACCACGCTTGCGGATTGGCGGCGCACCATGGCCACCAATCTTGACGGTGTGTTCCTGACGTTTCAGGCCGCCATGGCCACCCTGCCCACCGATATGCCTGGTCGGATGATCGTAATCAGCTCCATCGCCGGGGTGCGCGGGCTAAAGGGGGCGATCCCCTACACGGTCACAAAGCACGGCGTCATCGGCCTAATCCGCGGACTGTCAGAGGAATACATGCGCAGCCCGATCACATTCAACGCGATCTGCCCGGGCTATGTGGACACGGACATCGTGCGCAACCAAATCCCCGGCCTGATGCGCCGCTTTGATGTCGATGAGGCCGGCGCCACCGCCGCCATCGCCAAGGGGAACCGGCATCGCCGCCTGCTCGAGGTGGACGAAACAACATCAACCGCGATATGGCTTTGCTCTGACGGGGCGCGGTCCATCAACGGACAAACAATCCAAATTTCTGGGGGGCAGATCTAATGGTCTCAATCATCATTGTCGTCATCGTAGCAGCCATCCATTTCTATTTCCTCTATCTTGAAATGTTCAAATGGGAGGCACCCCGCACACGCGCCATTTTCGGCACCACCGCCGAATTCGCCAAAGAGACAAAGGTTCTGGCCGCCAACCAAGGGCTGTATAACGGATTCATCGCCATGGGCCTGATCGTGGCGGGCATGGTCGGCGACGGTCAAATGGCGATGTATCTGCTGTGCTGCGTTGTGATCGCGGGGCTTTATGCCGCGTCGGGCGGGCTCAAACGGGCGCTTGTCGTGCAATCGCTGCCCGCACTTATCGCAATCATTCTGATCTGGATCGGCCTATGACCACTGATTTCCAAGCCACCAAGGACAAATTTCACCTGCCTGCGGGTATGATCTATCTGGATGGCAATTCGCTTGGCCCCCTGCCCAAGGCAGCGGCGGCGCGGGTCAACCAAACGGTTGCCAACGAATGGGGCGACATGCTGATCACCAGCTGGAACAAAGCGGGCTGGATGGCGCAACCCACCGCCCTTGCCGACCGCGTCGGTGCGCTGATCGGCGCTGAACCGGGGCATACTGTTCTGGGCGACACGCTGTCGATCAAGGTCTATCAGGCGCTTGCCGCCGCGATTGACCTGACGCCCATGCGGAAGGTGATCCTGTCGGATACCGGCAACTTCCCCACCGACCTTTATATGGCCGAGGGGCTGATCAAATCGCTGGACCGCGGGCATCAGCTGAAAACAGTCGCGCCTGACGATATCATCGACGCGCTTGACGACACGGTTGGCGTGCTGATGCTGACCCAAGTGGATTACCGCACAGGCCGGATGCACGATATGCAAGCCTTGACAAAGGCCGCCCATGCCAAAGGGATCATCACGATCTGGGATCTGGCCCATTCCGCAGGTGCGATCCCCGTTAACCTACAGGGGTGCAATGCGGATTTCGCCATCGGCTGCACCTATAAATACCTCAATGGCGGTCCGGGCGCGCCCGCGTTCATTTATGTCGCCCCCAAACACATCAACAGCACACAGCCCGCACTGTCAGGCTGGCTTGGCCACGCGGCCCCCTTTGCGTTTGACATGACCTACGCCCCTGGCACAGGGATTGAACGGATGCGGGTCGGCACCCCACCTGTGTTGCAAATGGCCGCCCTTGATGCAGCGATGGACGTCTGGGACGCTGTCGATATGCAAGATGTGCGCGACCAATGTTTCGCTTTTTCCGAAATACTCATTTCCGAAATCACAACACGGTGCCCCGATCTGCAATTGGCTTCTCCGCGTGACGGGGCGCTGCGGGGCAGTCAGGTGTCATTCAGCCACCCCGAAGGCTATGCCATCGTACAGGCATTGATTGCCCAAGGGGTCGTGGGCGATTTTCGGGCGCCCAACATCATCCGCTTTGGGATCACCCCGCTGTATTTGACGCAATCCGACATCACACGCGCCGCTGACATCCTATGCGATATCATGGCCAACCGGACGTGGGACCAGCCCCAATTCAAGGTAAAATCAGCCGTCACCTAAGTAGCGCGGTTTCAGCCCGAACGCCTTGCGCGCTGTTACCAGCCGCAAGTCGTCGGGATCCATCCCAAGGCTCAGCATCGTTTTGCGATCAAACCGCGCCCGCGCCACATCCGCGTCATGGGGCGTGCCGAACAACCTGTCGATCCAACCCATGCCAAGGCTGACATGAAACGTCGCGTTGTGGTCCTGGAAATGATGCGCCAGATGGCTGCGGGTGATGTGGCGGCCAATCGGCCCCTTTGGCACGTTCAGATGCGCAAGGGTGTGACAGTATTCATAGAATGTGAACGCGCTGATCGACCCAAAAAAGATCGCAACAACAGGCCAAAGGATCGCCCACCCTGCACCGACAAACGGCCACAGCACAATGAAATGTAGTGCGATAGACACAAGGCCGAACCGCACAACATACCAGTGATCATCGCCGGTAAAGAACTCAGGATCTTGGGGATATTCATGGTGGCCGATATGGCCACGGTATAGCGTGTTGAACATCGACTGCTCGGTCGGTGGCTCACGGTGATACAAAAACCGGTGCATGACATATTCGACCACGAACTGCATGATCGCGCCATAGATCACGGCCACAATCAGGATCGATGAGTAGGCAAAGAAAAAGCTCGCCAGCCCAATCAGCCAAAATGGCACCAGCCGTTGCAAGCTGCCCATGTTGATCAAAACACGTAATGTCGGTCCCATCTGACCATCCCCCTAACGCCTGAGCTACAGGTTGGATCACCCGCGCCTGACCGATCAAGCCTGACGTGGCGTCCTATGGTTCGTGCAGCGCCTCGCGTGAACGATAAAGCGGCTTGGTCAGATATTGCAGCACGGTTTTCTAGCCAGTGTGCAATTCCACCGACGACTGAAGCCCCGGACGGATCGCGATCTTGCTTTGGCGGACATCAAGGTTGTCCATATCAACCGCCAGCGTTACCTTGTAGTGCGGTAGGATATCGGGGCGGCGTTCGTCCTTGAACGTATCGGCCGAGATAAACTGCACCATACCATCAAGGCGGCAACCCCTGCCCGCGATGACCAAAGCGCAAGCGAGATGGACACGACCCTCGCCCAGCCAAGCGTATCTGACTGCGCCGCAAGCAAGCGAGTGATCTGATTTCGAAACAGATCATAGGCATCTTTAGGAATGATCCCTTCCATCAGGGCCGGTTGTTCGCTTACCACGATGGGATCCGCCACCAGACCAAAGATCGCGATCACCGCAGCGATGCCTGGGAACACTGCAAACATGCCGAAAAACGCAACGCCAACAGCGATCAGGCTAAGCTGTTTGTCACCCACGATGTTGAATACCCGCGAAAGAAGCGACCAACAGCGGACTGCCATCGCGATCATTTGCATGACGCACCCCAATCACATGGGCAGCAGGTCAGGAATTTCTGGTTACTTTTCATCAACATAAAATCACTTATTCAAAGTCCACAACGGCAATTCAAGCGCAGTTCCGCCGCCCAAGCGACATGTTCGAAATACGCTGTGCAAATCACTGGCGCGCCCCTAGTCTAATCAAAAAACACAGGCAGGCACACCACCATGACACTTAATGCACAAGTCACAGAACTGGCCGACCGCATTCGCGCAGAGCGCACCAACGGCAACCAATTCTGCGTCGCGATCGCGGGCGCCCCGGGGTCGGGCAAATCAACGCTGGCCACGGAAACGGCCCGCCGCCTAATACAACAACGCACACCGACCGTTGTCGTTCCCATGGATGGCTTTCATTTGGACAACCCCGTTCTAGACGCGATGAAGCTGTCACATCGCAAGGGCGCACCTGATACCTTCGATTCCGCTGGTTTCATGCGCCTTATCAATACCCTGCGTGGTGGAGCGAATGTATATTTCCCCCGCTTTGATCGCACCCTTGATCTAAGCGTTGCAGGCGCGGTTGAGGTCAGCGTGTCGACACCCGTGGTTATTTTTGAGGGCAACTATCTGATGTATGACGCCCCAATTTGGCGCGACCTTGCCCCGATGTGGGATTTGACCGTGCGGCTTGATGTGCCCATGGCGGAACTGCGGGCGCGCCTAATCCAGCGCTGGTTGTCGCAAAACCTCGGCCCCACTGCGGCGATCCGGCGGGCGGAAACCAATGATCTGGCGAATGCGCAATCCGTCATCGACCTTGCGCTGCCCTGCGATCTGACCCTGACTATCCATCCAGAGGTCTAGCGCCTTTGCCCCCAATAGGGTAGGAAGTGGACGATAAATGGGTGCCGTTTCCATGATCACAATCCAAACCTCGCCGATTGCTGGCCAAAAATCCGATACGTCCGGTTTGCGGCGCAAGACCCGCGATTAGATGGCCCCGCAGTTTTTGGAAAATTACACCCAGTGCATTATCAACGCGATACAAGGCGCTGACGATAAAAGATTTATCATTGGTGGCGATGGCCGATTTTACAACACTGAGGCAATCCAGTTCATCCTCCGTGTTCCGCCTGTCGGGCACGGGCACCCAAGGGGCCACTGTGCGCGCCTATTTTGAACGCTATGCGCCGGCAGACACCGCGCTGGATTTGCCCCCCAAGCCGCGTTGACCGATGTCATCGCCGCCGCCCTTGAGATCACACAGCTGTCCACCTATTTAGGCCGCTCAACGCCCGACGTCATATCCTGAAGGGGGTTGGAAATCGGACCAAGGCCGGACTATGTTGACCCCAACGGGCCGCTGCGGCCCGCTTGCATGACAAAAGGACCGTTGCACTGTCTAACGCCCTGCCCCCTTTGGCCGATCTGATCGCTTGTCCGCAATGTGATACGCTGCACCGCGTGCATGACTTGCCCGACGATGCGCAGGCCCATTGCCAACGCTGCGGGTTGGTCATTGTCACATCGCGTCCCAAGGCGATTGCGTTGGTGCTTAGCCTTGCGCTGACGGCGTTTGTTCTGATGATCGCGGCCATCAGCTTTCCCTTTCTTGATCTGGACGCCCAAGGGCGGCACAACAGCATTTCGATGCTGCAAGCCGTTATGGCGTTCGATAGCGGGGTCGCATTGTTGCTGGCCGTTGCAGTTGCGGGTTTCATCGTCTTTCTGCCGCTGACCCGATTGGCCGCAATCATCTATGCCATTGGCCCGCTTGTCCGCGACCGCCCCGCCCGCAGGGGCGCGCAGCGGGCGTTTGCCCTAGCCGAGCTTTTGCGCCCGTGGAGCATGACCGAGATATTCATCGTTGGCGTCTCGGTCGCGCTGATCAAGGTGGCAGGGATCGCCAGCGTCACCTTTGGCCCCGCGTTCTGGGCGTTTTGCGCGCTTGTCATTGTCACCGTCCTCAAGGACCAACTGATCTGTAGGGTATCCATTTGGAAAGCGCTCGAACAATTGAAGGGTTAACCACCGCTCGCGAGGCGGGATTGGTTGGATGCCAACGCTGTGGGCGGGTGCATGACGCATCCCATGCCCGATGTGACCGGTGCCATGGTCCATTACAAAGCCGTGACCGCATGAGCAACCAAAAGGTATGGGCATGGCTGATCGCGGGCATGATCGCCTATATCCCCGCCAATACCTACACGATGCTGAAGACCAGCACATTGGTCGAAACCAGCGAGGCGACCATCATTGGAGGCGTTTTCGAACTGATCGACTATGGCAATATCGGCATTGCGCTGGTGATTTTTGTGGCCTCTGTCCTGATCCCGATCGGTAAATTTGCAGCCGTCGCCTATCTAGCGATTTCGGTGCAGCGCAGGTCCGTCCTGAACCAACACCACCGCCACCGATTGTTCGAGATCGTGGAATTCATTGGCCGCTGGTCGATGATCGACGTCTTTGTCGTCGCGATCCTGTCGGCGCTTGTCCAACTGGACGGCTTAGCCACAATCAATCCCGGGATTGCCGCGTTCAGCTTCGCCCTTTCGGTGATCTTTACCATGCTGGCCGCGCAGAGTTTTGACTCGCGTCTGATCTGGGATGTCGATAGGACAAAACCATGACTCAAGACCAATTACCACAGCCCGCGCTACTTGACGTACGCCCCACGCGCCGCCCGCTTTGGCAGCGGATTTCAGTCGTCTGGCTGGTGCCTTTTCTGGCATTGCTGGTGTCGCTGGGCGTGGCCTATCAGTCCTACAGCACCCAAGGCACGTTGATCGAAATCAGCTTTGAAAACGCGTCGGGTGTGACGGCGGATGAAACGGTGATCAAATACCGCAATGTGACCGTGGGCCGTGTGAAAAAGGTGATATTCGCTGACGGGCTGACGGACGTGCTGGTCTATGCGCGGGTGGATAGCACGGTTGTCCCCTACCTTGATGATGATGCGACGTTCTGGGTTGTGCGCCCCGATGTGTCGGTCCGCGGGATTACCGGCCTCGATACCGTGCTGGGCGGGGTGTATATCGAAGGCAACTGGGACACGCAGGCCGATGTCGCGCAAACCCAATTTGTCGGGCTCGAAGATGCGCCGCTGACACGCGCCGGCCAAGAGGGATCGGTGATTTCCCTGCGCACCCGCGACGGCAGTGCGCTGTCCGAAGGCGCGCCCATTTTACACAAGGGTATTCAGGTCGGATACCTAGAAACACCGACACTGTCGTTCGACGGGAACGAGGTGATCGCCCAGGCGTTTATCAACAGCCCCTATGATCGCCGGATCACATCGACGACACGGTTTTGGGACACGTCGGGCTTTTCGATCAGTCTTGGCACGGGGGGCGTATCATTGGACGTGAATTCCATCGCCTCTCTGATCGAAGGCGGCATCGCGTTTGACACTGTCGTCTCGGGCGGGCGACCCATTCGGCCCGGCCAGTTGTTCGACATCTTTGACGACGAAGAAACCGCCCGCAGCAGCCTGTTTTCCAACCCACGCCGTAGCGAAGAAGTGTTGGAACTAACCATTCTGTTTGACAGCTCGGTCAGCGGTCTTGCCGTCGGGTCAGAGGTTCGTTTTCAAGGGATCCGGATCGGGTCTGTGTCCGAGCTAAGCGCATTTGTTGTCATGCAAGACGACGCCCAAGTGGTGCGCCTGCGCACGAACATCGCCATTGAACCCAGCCGCCTTGGCCTTGGCAAAAATGCATCGCCCGAAGACGCGCTGGAACTGATCACCGCCTATGTCGAGGACGGGCTGCGCGCACGCATGATCACGGGCAACATTCTGTCGGGTTCGTTGCAGGTGGAACTGGTGCAGGTACCAAATGCCGCGCCAGAAACGCTGGTCGCTGATCCGCTGACCTTCCCCATCATCCCGACGACCAAATCCGTGATCACCGACGTTGCCGCCACCGCAGAAGGCGTGCTCGACCGGATCAACGAATTGCCCGTCGAAGAGGTGATGGAAAGCGCGATCGACCTGATGAACAGCATCGAACGCCTGACCAACAACGACGATTTGCGCAACGTCCCAGCCTCGGCCATCGCGTTGCTGGATGAAACGCGCAATCTGGTCAGTAATGATGATATCACGGCTGTCCCGTCCGAGCTTCTCGGCGCAGTGGATGATGTGCGCCAGACGGTTGCAGAACTGAACACGATCATCGCAGGCATCAGCGATCAGGATGTGGTGACCAAGCTGTCCACCACCCTAGAGACCGCCAATGCCGCTGTCGCCAACATCGAAGAGGCGACGCGCAATCTGCCCGCCATCACCGCCCGCGTCGAAGGGATCGCGGATAAGCTGTTCGCCGTGGAAATTGACGAGTTGATCAACAACGCCAACGCAACGCTTGCGTCGCTGGATCAACTGATCGGCAGCGATGACACCGCCACCCTGCCCACATCCGTGTCCGCCGCACTTGATGAGCTGCGTCTGTTCCTTGACGAGGTCCGCGCAGGTGGGGCCGTTGAAAACGTGAATGCTGCGCTTGCCAGCGCCAGTGCCGCCGCCCAAGCGATCGAGACATCGGTCGCTGGCCTGCCCGCCCTGTCGACCCGCGCCACCCGCCTTGTCGCCGAGACAGAGGCCGTGATTGCGGCCTATGGCGACCGGTCGCGGTTCAGCACCGAAACCGTTGGCACATTGCGCGATATTCAGGCCGCAGCAAATGCGATCACCAGCCTTGCGCGCACCATCCAACGCAACCCCAGCTCACTTTTGACAGGACGGTAATCATGTTCAAACCGATCATCACCCTTGGCGTCATCGCGACGCTGGCCGCCTGTGCAGGGAACACCGCACGGCTGGATATGTCGCAAGTCAAATCCGACCTGAGCCTGTGGGCCGCTGTCAGCTCTGCGATGGTGCGCACCGTGTCCTTGCCCACCTATGCCGCCGCAGAAGAGTTGGCGATTGAAAACCCCGAAGGGTTGATCGCATCTGACGCGGACGTGCTTTGGGCCGATGATCCGGTACGGGCCGTGACCTTGTCGATTGCACGCAACTTGGGCGATATCCTGTCGGCACAGATTGGGCCCGAACCTTGGCCGTTTGTAGGGCTACCGGACGCTGCCATTGATGTGCGTGTCAGCCGCATGGTGACGGGTGCCGACGGGAACTTTGACCTTGAGGGGCAGTTTTACGTGGGCGGCGACGGGATTGATTACCCCAATTCTACCAGCACATTTACCATCACCGAACCGGTGCGTGTTCCCACGCCCGCTGGCATCGCCGACGCCCAAGCCCGTGCGATTTTGGCCCTGTCCGAACAAATCGCCCGTAAATTGGACCGTTAAAGGTCACATCCGCGCCACAGACCCGCACTACGAACACCCGACCCCATTTCAAACCGGGGTGACGGGAGCCATGGTAGTGGTCTAGCAGCGGCAAAGATCGCGTGGAGGATGCGTTGGCCGCGATCAATCGTGCCTTGGACCCCGCGCATGGATCGCAACGCCTGATGTCCCAAAAGGGGCGCATCTTGGTGCTGCTCAGCCGCGCCGAAGAGGCTCGCGAACTGTACGAAAACATCGTCGATTGGGGCCAAGGGACCGAACGTACCCATGTCGAAATCCTGCGTCAATTCCGGCAGCTAGGTCGCGAAGACCTCGCCGAGGGGCTGACCGCCCACTCGATCTATGATTTCGAATTGGTCAAGGAAATGGCTGGCGACTAGGCCAGCCCGACCCACGCCCCGTCCCGCTTGGATGACCGCACGCAGGCGTCCACGAATTGCACGCCCGCAAGCCCGTCGTGCACGGTTGGAAAATGCACCTCGGGCGGGATCGGCGCGCCGGTGCGGTGGGCCTCAATCGCGACGGCAGCCTCTGCATAAATATTGGCGAACCCTTCCAGGTACCCCTCCGGGTGCCCCGGTGGAATGCGCGACATGCGCGCGGCCTCTGGTCCTGTCCCTGCCCCGCCACGGGTCAACAGACGCTTGGGCTCTCCGAACGGTGTGAACCACAGCTGGTTAGGGTTTTCCTGGCTCCAGTCCAGCCCGCCCTTGTCGCCATAGACCCGCAATCGTAGGCCGTTTTCATTGCCCGGCGCGACCTGACTGCACCACAACATCCCGCGCGCGCCGCCTTCATAGCGTAGCATAACATGGCCGTTGTCATCTAGCGCCCGCCCCGACACGAACGACTGCAAATCTGCAGCCAGCTTGTCCAGTGTCAGCCCCGTCACAAACCCCGCCAGATTGAACGCATGGGTCCCGATATCACCCGTCGCCCCACCAAGGCCGGAACGCGCAGGATCAGTGCGCCACGCGGCCTGTTTGCTGTCATCCTCTTGCGTCAGCCAATCCTGCGCATATTCGACGTTCACCACGCGAATATCACCCAGCTCGCCCGCCGCGATCATCGCACGTGCCTGCCGGATCAGGGGATAGCCGGTGTAGTTATGGGTCAGCACGAACAGCGCATCGCTGTCATCGGCGGCCTTCACCAGTTTGCGGGCCTCGGGCAATGTCGCGGTCAGCGGCTTGTCGCAAATCACGTGAATGCCACGCTTTAGGAATTCGCGGGCGGCTGCGTAATGCACATGGTTTGGCGTCACGATGGCCACAGCCTCGATCCCGTTTTTCAACCGCTCCTCGCGGATCGCCATCGCCTTGAAATCATCATAGGTGCGATCAGGGTCCAACCCCAGCGCACGACCAGAGGCTTGCGCCTTATCCGGCGTGGACGACAACGCGCCGGCGACCAGTTCATAGCGGTCATCCAGACGGCTTGCGTAGCGGTGCACAGCCCCGATAAAGGCGTCGTTGCCACCCCCAACCATTCCCAATCGAATACGTGCCATCAGCGCACTCCCCCTATGTTTCTTTGTCGTCTTAAACATGCGCCCCGCAGGGCCGGTCAGATGCCAAGCATCGCGTTATTTGTGGCAACATCAACGTCCCCACCCGCGAAATCATCAAATGCACGGTCGGTCACACGAATGATGTGATCCCGGACAAAGGCGGCCCCTTCGCGCGCACCGTCTTCGGGATGTTTTAGCGCGCATTCCCATTCAACCACGGCCCAGCCGCCAAAATCATTAGCCGCCATTTTGGCAAAGATCGCCGCAAAATCAACTTGCCCGTCCCCAAGGCTCCGGAACCGTCCGGCGCGGTCGACCCAGGGCTGATAGCCGCCATAAACGCCCTGCCGCCCAGTCGGGTTGAATTCTGCATCCTTAACATGGAACATCTTGATCCGATCTTTGTAGATGTTGATATTATCAAGGTAATCAAGGCATTGCAGCACATAGTGCGACGGATCATACAACATATTACACCGCGTATGACCGCCCAAGCGTTCCAGAAACATCTCGAACGTGATGCCGTCGTGCAGGTCCTCACCGGGGTGAATTTCATAGCA
Organism: Yoonia sp.; assembly: GCA_029250945.1. Classification (GTDB taxonomy): domain Bacteria; phylum Pseudomonadota; class Alphaproteobacteria; order Rhodobacterales; family Rhodobacteraceae; genus Yoonia. The sequence goes on along the minus strand of JAQXEG010000017.1, from coordinate 18,245 downwards.
CAGGTCAACGCCGCATTCATCGGCGTGGTCCAAAATCGGCAGCCAGCGGTTCGCCAGTTCATCAAACGCCTGTTCGACCAAGCCTACGGGCCGTTGCGGCCATGGATAGACATAGGACCACGCAAGCGCGCCCGAAAATGTCGCCTGCTCAGTCAATCCCATGTGCTTGGACGCCGTCAACGCGAGCTTTACTTGCTCAACCGCCCACGCCTGACGTGCAGCGGGGTTGCCATGCACCTGCGCAGGCGCAAACGCGTCAAACGCCACGTCATAGGCGGGGTTCACAGCAACCAACTGTCCCTGAAGGTGGGTTGATAATTCAGTGACGGCGACACCATTGGCCGCGGCCACGCCCAGAATTTCATCACAGTAATCTTTGGACGCTGCGGCCTTGTCCAAATCCATGAACCGACCGTCCCAGCTGGGCAATTGCACGCCTTCGTAACCGCAATCGGCCGCCCATTTCGTGATCCCGTCCCATGTATTGAACGGGGCCTCGTCCCCCGCAAATTGGGCCAGAAACAGCGCAGGTCCTTTGATCGTTTTCATTGTGATGCCTTCCCCAGTCGTCGATTCCTCTCGCAACTATAACGATTTAGAAATGAAGGGGAAGGTGCCAATACAAACGCCGCCACACCCGATTTCACGGTGGGGCGGCGCAATAATGTCGGACTTAGAATTTCGCGATCAGGTTGATGAACGCGCCTTCGTCATCTTGGGTCAGGTCGGTCAGGTCATCCGAGAATGTGCTAAAGTTATAGCCCACACCAACCTTCACGTTATTGCCAAGATGTTTGTAAACCGCGCCCAGAACACCCGTTTGGGTCGTGCCAGCCGGCTCTAGGCCGAGTGACCGCACCTCGATCAGCGCGTCCCAATCATGCACCAGATGATAGCGCGCATTGGCGACAGCCAGCCACGCGTTATTGTCCGTGAACGCAGAGCTGCCATCAGCCGCCGACTGTGTCGAGCGATAGCCAAGCTTGCCGCCCAAGGTCCAGTTGCGGTCTAGGTCGTAGGATGCATCAATCGACATCACGTGGCTGCGTTGACACAAGCCATCTTCATCCGTTGCGTCGCGCAAGCCGTACAGGTCGTATAGATAACGGTAGCGCGCCAGCACGTTCAGGCGGTCATCCTCAACTGGGCGGCAAGCGTAGCCCAGCACTATATCGGCGTAATTACCATCCAAAAGCGGGCTTTGCTCGGCCTCGGAGCGGGCGAGATCGGCGTCAAAAACGAACCGCTGCACCCTGTCGATTTTGTATTCCGCAGAGGCCGCCACAAGCAGCGTATCGCTGGTCACGGCAACGCCAGCCGACTGTCCGTCCTCAATACGGTATTCCAACCGGCCAGAGGCGAACAGCTGTTCGTCCTGATAGATCACACCAAACGACAGCGCCTTGCGGTCGAAATCATAGGCGTCGCCATCCTTGATCTGGCCCATTTCAAACGCGGTAGTGAAATTCAGCGTCTCGCTGGGCTGATAAGTCAGGCCATAGGCGGCGGTCAGCGCCTTGCCGCGCGTAAAGTCCCAGTAGTTATCGCTCAGACTTTCGTCGCGAATCTGGGTCGTCGTGCGCCCTGTCGCCCAACAAATCCGCGTTGGTTGAGCTAAACCAGCCGGTGTTGAAAGTCCGGTTCCCGAACCCGCCAACGATCCCGTTGTTGGCACCGACAGACGCCAAACCCGACGTGTTGGTGACCTGCGTGTCGCGGTCCGACCAGTTACCAACACTGAAGCCGTTCATGATTAGCGAGATTTCTTGGTAGTCAAAGCCACCGACCTGCGTATCGCCGTCAAATGCGGAAAAACGGATATCCAAGCCGGCAATCTGCCCTCGGAAATAATCGTTACAGGTCCGAAAACCACAATCGAGCGCGATCGGATCGTTGATCGTGAAAACAGGTTCACCGCGAAAGCGCGCCAGCCGCCCGCGGTTCTGGAAACCAATAAATGCACCGTTGGGATCAGGGAATTGGTAATACACGTTGCCGTTCACACTCGTCATGATGATCACGGCGCCACCGGCTTCAGGGTATTCGTCCGGCACAGCAAGGCCTGTTCCCAGCACCGTCGTTGTGAACGGCGTCGCCTCGACCCTTTCGGGAAGGACGGCCCCAGCTACGGCAAATGCCGCGCCCACAAAACCACCAAGAACCTTATTGAACCAAACTGTCATATGCGAAATCTCCGTCCGCTTGCGCCCGCGCATGCACACACAGACTTGTACACGCTTAACTTGCGGCGAATTCGTCCAAAACACTCAAACGTTAACCGTGTTTTTCTGGATAAAATATCGTAATTCAATTCCGTTTTGGCAGACAAAAGCAACAGTTTGGCGGCCCCGTCATGGTGGGGAAAAATTATGCTTTGTCCCCTTGCGTGTCCCGAAATTCACGCGGCGACACGGCGCACACATGCAACCAGCGCGGCAACGAGTGCCGATGCTGGCAAATTGGGGGCCTCGAACATGCTGATCGTGCGCGCCACACCTGCGTCCAGCAGTGGTACAAAAACCACCGATTTCCACGCCATTCTTGATGCAAATTCCGGCAGGATCGCGATCCCGACGCCACCCTGTACCAACGCCAGCAAAGACAGGGTATTATGCACCACAAGCGGGCCGGACATAATGTCTGCCCCCTGCCCCGTGAGGCCCAATTCCTCGGCCAAATGATTAGTTATGATTTCGGTGCCGGCAAGGTCACGCAGATACACCCCGTCGCTGCGCACAGCCAGCGGGTGATCGGGCGCACAAATGATGCCAAACCGGTCCTCAAACAGCGGGGTGCGATGCCCCTTCAGGATTGCATCGGGCGCATAGGCGATCCCCAGATCAAACGCCCCATCCTGCATCCCCTTAATCACAGCCGCCGATTCCATATCGCGCACGTCAAGTTCAACGTTCGGGTGGGCCGCGCGAAACGCCGCAATGGCATCAGGCATGATAACACCCGCCACCGATGGAATGCTCGCCACGCGGATCACGCCGCCGCCTGTGCGCGCAAACCGCACGATCGCCCGCTGCATCCGGTCAAAATGCGCCAGCTCCGCCCGCGCCTGATCCAGCGTAAAGCGCCCCAGTGGCGTCAGTTGGGTTTTGCGATCCGTTGCAAACAATGGCGCCCCAATGGTGTCTTGAAATTGCTTGAGCATCATCGACACCGCCGACGCCGAACGCCCGACCCGCGCCGCGCCCGCCGCCAAGCTGCCCGTTTCGGCCACAGCAACGAAATGGCGTAACATGTCATGCTTCATCATCACTTCAACCAATCTGAAATTAGGTTCACCTATTTGAGTTTGACTGAAACCACACACCTGCGCAATAAGGGCGCAAATCTACAAAAGGATCGTCCCATGTCTGCATTGCACAAAAACTTCATCGCTGGTGATTGGCTAGAAGGTAAAACCGCCATCGAGAACCGCAATCCATCTGATCTGACCGACCTGATCGGGACATTTGCCCAAGCCAGCAACGATCAGCTAGAGGCTGCGTTGGATCAAGCTCGCGTTGCACAGCGTGAATGGGAAGCCTACGGGATCGAGCGAAAATATAACGTCCTGATGGCCATCGGCACCGAGATGATGTCGCGCGCCGAAGAGTTGGGCACATTGCTCGCCCGTGAAGAAGGCAAGCCAAAGGCAGAAGGCAAAGGCGAGGTGTACCGCGCTGGTCAGTTCTTTACTTATTACGCCGCCGAAACGCTGCGCCAGATGGGCGAGACTGCGGATAGTGTGCGCCCTGATATCGAAATTGACGTGCGCCGTGAGGCCGTGGGCGTTGTTGCAATCATCTCTCCTTGGAACTTCCCAACGGCGACCGCCAGCTGGAAGATCGCGCCTGCCCTTTGCTATGGCAACGCCGTCATCTGGAAGCCCGCGAATGCGACCCCTGCAAGTGCTGTTGCCCTGACCGAAATCATCGCCAAACAGGACATCCCCAAGGGTCTGTTCAGCCTTGTCATGGGTGCCGGTTCCGATGTGGGTCAACGTCTTGTTGAATCCCCCAAGGTCAACGCAATCTCATTTACGGGCTCCGTCCCTGTCGGTAAGCGAATTGCCGCCACAGCCATTCAAAACTTGACAAAAGTACAGATGGAAATGGGTTCCAAGAACGCACTGGCCGTCATGGACGACGCCGATCTGGATCTTGCTGCATCGCTGGCTGCCGGTGGCGCGTTTGGTGGGTCGGGGCAGAAATGCACCGCATCCAGCCGTCTGATTGTACACGTATCCGTACATGACGCATTCGTTGAAAAGCTGGTCGCTGCGACACAGAGAATGAAGGTCGGTCACGCGCTGGAAGAGGGCACAGTTATCGGCCCTGTCGTTTCCGAAACCCAGCTAAACGAAAACCTGCGGTACGCCGAACTGGGCCAATCCGAAGGCGCCGAATTGATCATGGGCGGCACCCGTTTGGAAATGCCGCACGATGGCTATTACATGCAGCCCGGCATTTTCGTTGGCACCACAAACGACATGCAGATCAACCGCGAGGAAATGTTCGCGCCGCTTGCATCCGTGATCAAGGTCGACAGCTACGAAGAGGCGCTGCACACTGTCAATGACACCAACTTTGGCCTGACATCCGGCATCGTGACCAAGTCGCTGGCGCGTGCCAACCACTTCCGCCGGAATGCACGCACGGGCTGTGTGATGGTTAACTTACCGACGGCTGGCACCGACTATCACGTGCCATTTGGCGGCCGTGGCGACAGCTCTTACGGGCCCCGCGAACAGGGCAAGGCAGCGGCAGAGTTCTATACTGTTGTGAAGACGGCATATATCTCATCTGGCACACCTGTCTGATGCTGATTGACAACCTGCAATACGCCAATTGGTCGGAAAAAATCTTTCGGCAGATGCGCGCGGGGGGCGTGGACGCTGTTCACGTCACCATCGCGTATCACGAAAATTTCCGCGAAACGGTGTTGAACATCGAACAGTGGAACCGCTGGTTCGAACAATATCCCGACCTGATTTGTCAGGCGCACACCGCCGCCGATATCGACGCCGCAAAGGCGGCGGGACGCACGGCGATCATTTTTGGGTTCCAGAACCCATCTCCGATCGAAGATGATATCGGGCTGGTTGAGGTGTTGCACCGTTTGGGTGCACGTTTCATGCAGCTGTCGTATAACAACCAATCGCTGCTTGCGACGGGCTGTTACGAGGCCGAAGATCCGGGCATCACCCGTATGGGCCGTGAGGTCATCGCGGAAATGAACCGTGTCGGCATGGTCATCGACATGTCCCACAGCGCGGACCGGTCTACGATTGAAGCGGCCGAGATTTCGACCCGCCCCATCGCGATCACGCATGCCAATCGAGCCAGCTGGCACCCTGCGCGCCGCAACAAATCCGACGAGGTGATCCATGCGGTGTCTTCGCGCGGTGGCATGCTGGGGTTTTCGGTCTATCCGCACCACTTGGCTGGCAAATCCAACTGCACATTGGACAGCTTTTGCACAATGATCGCCGAGGCAGCCAATACGTTCGGCGCCGAGCATTTGGGCATCGGCACTGACCTGTGTCAGGATCAACCCGACAGCATTGTTGAATGGATGCGCGTTGGTCGCTGGACTAAAAAGATCGATTATGGCGAAGGCTCTGCCAGCGATGCAGGCTTTCCTCCGATGCCAAGCTGGTTCACCGACAACCGTGATTTTGACAACATTCGCAACGGGTTGCTGGAAACCACCCTGACCAGCACGCAGGTCGACGGCATCATGGGTGACAACTGGTATCGGTTCTACGCCGATAACTTTGGCCCCGCCTAAAACACCAGTCGCCGCCCTGTTTTGCTGGGCGGCGAGGCAGGCCCGATTTATTCCATAGCCAGATGCGCATCCTTGCGCCATGATCCCCCCATCATTGCCATGCATTTTGGGAGGAACACCATGCGCAACTACCTCAAAACCACTGCTATAGCGACCATCGCCATCGCCTTTGCCACCGAAGGCATGACCGAAGAATGGAACGTTTCCCTTTGGGGTAAGCGTCGTGCATTCACCGAACATGTCGAAAAACTGGCCGAATTGGTCGACGCCAAGACTGGTGGTGAATTCACGCTTAACATCAGTTACGGCGGCCTGTCCAAGAACACTGAAAACCTAGACGGTATTTCCATTGGCGCGTTTGAGATGGCGCAATTTTGTGCAGGCTACCACCGCGACAAAAACCCGTCCATTACTGTGATGGAGCTGCCGTTCCTTGGCGTATCATCGCTGGAACAGGAAATTGAACTGTCGATGGCGGTCTATGACCACCCCGCGACCAAGGCCGATCTGGCCCGTTGGAACGCCACTCTGCTGATGCCATCACCACTGCCGCAGTATAACCTTGTGGGTGTCGGTGACGCCCCCGCCACACTGGCTGATTTCGATGGTCTGACAGTGCGTGCAACCGGCGGCATTGGTGCCGCCATGGGCGCCGTTGGCGCCGTGCCCACATCCATGTCCGCAACCGAAGTGCGTCAGGCAATGGATAGCGGCGTGGTCAAGGCCGTCGCATTCGCCCCCCACGCCCATATGTCGTTTGGCACGATTGAAAACGGCACATGGTGGACCACCAACCTGAACCCCGGCACGGTCAACTGCCCTGTTGTGGCCAACACGGACGCGCTGAACGGCCTGTCTGATGACCACCGCGATGCGCTTTTGTCATCTATCGACGAGGCGTTGGATCATTACGTGACCACCTATAATGGTGCCACGATGGACGCATGGGGTCCGGCATTGGAAGAGCGGGGGATCGCACAAGTGACGTTCACTGACGCTGAAATCGCGGCCTTTAAGGATGCCGCTGCTGCACCTGCTGCTACCGCGTGGATCGCGGATAACACAGCCCGCGGCCTGCCCGCACAAGAGCTGTATGACATGGTCACAGGCAAAATCGCCGACGCTATGTAAGCCGATCGCCCCGCGCGGATACATCGCGCGGGGCAACCCAAATACCCCAAAGGAATTTCCCTCATGGCCGGTGCATCCCTTGTGCTGACAGACAACAGCCGCCTTAGCCGCATAGATCGCGCTCTGTTCCGTGTCGAAGGCTGGCTGGCCTTGCTCAGCGGGTTGGCGGTGTTTTCCCTGATGATCCTTGCTGTCGTATCTGTCACAGGCCGCAACGGGTTTAACCAACCCCTGCCCGGCTATGTCGACTGGATCCAGCAAGCGATGCCGCTGATCGCCTTTATGGGCATATCATTCACCCAGCGCGAAGGCGGCCATATCCGCATGGATATGTTGGTCGGCGTGCTGCGCGGTCGTGCGCTTTACCTGATGGAAATCGTCACGACCCTCGCCATTTTGCTGCTGATGGTGCTGATGGTCTGGGGCAGCTACGCGCATTTCGCCCGCAGCTTTGATTTCGCAGCCCCCCTTTGGAGCCGCGATAGTTCTATGGATATTGCCCTACCGCTGTGGCCTGCCAAACTGTTGGCGCCAGTGGCGTTCAGCGTACTGTGCTTGCGCCTGTGCCTGCAAATCTACGCCTACGGGCGCGCCTTTATCCGCAACGATGCCACCTCGATTGCCGTGCCGCTGGTCGCCAACGCCGCGACCCAAGCCGCCATGGAAGCCGAGCAAGTCTCGGCCCTAGACAAATAGGACGACCCGATGGAACCGATTGATATTGGATTGGCCGTCTCAGCCGGCATGTTAGTACTGGTGGTGCTGGGCATGCGCGTGGCCTTTGCAGCAGGGCTGGCAGGCGTCATTGGCCTAATCTGGATTTTCTGGGCGAAAAAAGGATACGCGGCGGATGACTTCGGCTGGGCGTTGACCGTGGCTGTGAAAACTGCGGGCCAAGTCCCCCATTCCAAGGTGTCTTCCCAAGCCCTGTCGCTGATCCCAACCTTCATTCTGATCGGCTATCTCGCGTATTACGCGGGGTTGACCAAAGCATTATTCCAGGCCGCCAAACGCTGGCTTGCGTGGGTGCCCGGTGGCTTAGCTGTTTCAACCGTGTTTGCGACAGCCGGGTTCGCCGCCGTATCAGGCGCGTCCGTCGCCACGTCCGCCGTGTTCGCCCGCATCGCGATCCCTGAAATGCTGGCGATCGGCTATGACAAACGCTTTGCCGCTGGCGTCGTGGCGGCGGGCGGCACATTGGCGTCACTGATCCCGCCTTCGGCGATTCTGGTGATCTATGCGATCATCGTTGAACAGGATGTGGGCAAGCTGTTGCTCGCTGGCTTTATCCCCGGTGCATTTTCCGCACTGATCTACGGGCTACTGATTATCGGCATGGCAATGACGATCAAGGGCTTCGGCCCACCCGTCACAGGGTTCACATGGCGTGAACGTTTCGCATCCCTGCCGCCTGCCCTGCCCATCCTGTTTGTCGTCGCGACGATCATCCTGTTTGTTTACAACCCCTTTGGCGGCGACGCATGGGGCACCCCGACCGAAGGTGGGGCAATTGGTGCATTCGTTGTGTTCCTGATGGCCATCTACCAAGGGATGCGGTGGCCACAACTACGCGACGCCCTGCTGGAAACCGCAAAGCTAAGCGTCATGATCTTCACGATCATCTGGGGCGTGCTGGTTTACGTGCGCTTTCTGGGCTTTGCCGATCTGCCGGGTGTGTTTTCCGACTGGATCACATCGCTCACCGTGTCACCCATGCTGATCCTTGTGTGTATCCTGCTGGCCTATGCGGTGCTGGGCATGTTCATGGATGCCATTGGCATGCTGCTGCTGACTCTACCCGTGGTTTACCCCGCGGTCATGGCGTTGAACGGCGGAGAATTTGTGTCCACCGCCGACAGCACATTCGGCATGTCCGGCCCGATGTGCGCGATCTGGTTCGGTATTCTGGTGGTGAAAATGGCGGAGTTTTGTCTCATCACGCCGCCCATCGGGCTCAACTGCTTTGTCGTGGCGGGCGTGCGCGATGACCTCAGCGTGCAGGACGTCTTTAAGGGCGTCACACCGTTCTTTATTGCCGACGCAATCACGATCGGCCTGCTCGTGGCATTCCCGATGATCGTTTTGTGGTTGCCCAGTCAGGTCTAGGAGCCGATTCTCGTGGGCTATCGATTTTCCGGACGCCCTGTAGAAAACTGATACTAAATCAAATTGATCTGCTACTTTAGTGTCCGAAAAGTATTAATAGGCCTCGATTTTTGTCTGAAATGCTGATTTTGTATATTCGAATGCCGGAAATTCAGTAGGCGATGGCAGGTTTCTATTGGCACATAGTGGTACAGGGTTCACGAGGAACCCGAAGTGAATTTTCTGGGAGGAAATCATGAAATCTCTACTTAACACGGCTCTGGGCCTGACACTGGGCGTTGCAGCAGCAACTACAGTTGCGGCTGACGGCCACACATCTTTGACCATCGCCATTGTAAACAACGGCCACATGATCAACATGCAGACTGTTGCTGAAGCTTACACAGCCGAAACCGGCGTTGAGCTGAACTGGGTATCCCTGGAAGAAGGCGTTCTGCGCGAGCAGGTTACTTCTGACACAGCAACCGGTGGTGGTCAGTACGACATCATCAACATCGGCATGCAAGAAGCACCAATCTGGGGCGCAGCTGGCTGGATTGAGCCACTGAGCTTCGGCGCTGACTATGACGTTGAAGACATTCTGCCAGCAATGCGCGCAGGTCTGTCCCACGAAGGCACACTGTACGCTGCACCATTCTACGGCGAATCTTCTATGGTTATGTACCGTAAAGATCTGGCCGAGGCTGCTGGCGTCACAATCAACGACAACGACAGCTGGGCGCGCGTTATGAACGCTGCTGCTGCGATGCACGACCCCGACAACGGCGTTTACGGCGCATGTCTGCGTGGTAAGCCAGGCTGGGGCGACAACATGGCGTTCGTCACAACTGTTGTGAACTCCTTTGGTGGCGCATGGTTTGATGCCGACGGCCGCCCACAGCTGGATTCAGCAATGTGGAACCAGGCAGTTAACTTCTACGTAGATCTGCTGGGTTCATACGGCCCTCCAGGCTCTGAGGGTAACTCCTTCAACGAAATCCTCGCGCTGTACAACGAAGACAAGTGTGGCATGTGGATCGATGCGACAATCGCTGCGTCCTTCCTTGAGAACGACAACGTTGCATACGCACAGTCACCAAACGCTGGTGTTGCTGCTGGTGCAAACTGGTTGTGGGCATGGGCAATGGCTGTACCTGCGGGTTCCCCTAACGCCGAAGCCGCTATGGCATTCATCGAGTGGGCAACATCCAAAGACTACGTACAAGCTGTAGGTAACCACCCAGACTTCGGTTGGGGTTCTGTTCCAACTGGTCAGCGTGCATCCACATACGCACTGCCTGAGTTCCAGGCTGCTGCTGGCTTCGCATCCGCTGAAATGGCTGCAATCGATTCAGCTGCTCCAGCTGCATCCGACATCAAGCCATATGTTGGTGTTCAGTTCGCTGCGATCCCAGAATTCCCAGAAGTGGGTTCTGCTGTAGCACAAGAAATCGCAGCGGCTCTGTCCGGCGCGAAATCTGTAGAAGAAGCACTGGAAGCGGCACAGTCCGCAGCTGACGCAATCATGTCCGAGGCTGGCTACTACTAAGCTGCCCTTCGGGTGATTTTCGCGGGGACCGGTTTTACATCGGTCCCCGCAACCATACGACAAACCTCCATACATTATTAGCTGTTTGCACCGCGAAAGGGGCCGTAGAATGTCCGATAGATCCATCCCTCGTTTGCTGCAAACACCCGCCGTTATCTTGTTGTTAGTGTGGATGATTGTCCCGCTCAGCATGACGCTTTATTTTTCGTTCATTCGCTATGTGCTGAACAGCCTGCGAAAGCCTGAATGGACAACGCCCAGCATTTCCAACTGGCGCGGTTTCGGGAACTACGAATATGTTCTCAACGCCAAGGATTTCTGGTTCGCCATCCAAAACTCTGTCTTTATTGTCAGCAGCATTCTGATCCTGACCGTCCTTTTGGGCCTGTGCATCGCGGTGCTGGTCAATCGGTCATTCCCGGGGCGTGGTATCGTCCGTGTGCTTTTGATCTCGCCCTTCTTTGTGATGCCTGCTGTGAACGCTGTTTTGTGGATTAACATGATCCTTGATCCCGTGCTGGGCCTGCAAGGTATCGCTGTGAACGGTCTGAATGATCTGATCGACGGGCTGCGCGACTTCCCTGTGCTTGGCAGCTTCTTCTCGCTCTGGCCCGAGTTTGAGCCGATCTCTTTCCGCGCCACACAGACATCTGCTTACGCCGTTATCATGATGGTCACATGGCAGTGGACACCATTCGCGGTGCTGATCTTTATGACCTCGCTCCAGTCCGAGGACGAAAGCCAGAAAGAAGCAGCTACCCTAGATGGCGCCGGTCCGTGGTCGCAGTTCATTAACCTGACCGTGCCGCATCTGGCCCGCCCTATCGCGATCGTCGTGATGATCCAGTCGATCTTTCACCTGTCGCTATACGCAGAAATCGAAATCGTCAGCCGCGGGAACGGGAACAAAAACCTGCCCTATCTGATTGGCGAATTTTCTTCCAATAACATCGGTGCCGCAAGCGCCACAGGCATCTTTGCCGTCATCCTTGCCAATATCATCGCGATCTTCTTGTTGCGCATGGTTGGCAAGAGCTTGATGGACTAAGGGGGACAAGACCATGGCAGCTGTCACTGAACGTTCAAAAATCGGCAATATCCTCTGGCCTGTTGTGGCTTGGATCGTTGCGCTGATCTTCTTCTTTCCGATCTTCTGGCTGGTCTTCACCAGCTTCAAGACCGACGCCGATGCGGTGAAGCCCGAGCATCTGTTCTTTTTCACGCCCACGTTGGAAAACTACACCAACATGACCGAGAACTATGACTACTGGCGCTTTGCCATCAACTCGGTCATCACATCCAGCTTTGCGACATTGTTCGCATTGGCCGTGGGCGTACCATGTGCCTATGCAATGGCGTTCAACCCCAGCCGCCACACCAAAGATATCCTGATGTGGATGCTGTCGACCAAGATGTTGCCAGCGGCGGCCGTGCTCTATCCGATGACGTTTATTACCAAGAATTTCTTGGGGATTTTCGACACCCATTTCCTTGTCATTCTTGTGTTGTGCCTGATCAACCTGCCCATCGCGATCTGGATGCTGTTCACCTACTTCAAAGAAATCCCAAAAGAGATCATTGAAGCCAGCAAAATGGACGGCGTAACGACGTGGGGTGAGATCAAGGACATCCTGATCCCACTGGCATGGGGCGGCGTGGCATCCACGGCCCTGCTGACATTTATCTTCTGCTGGAACGAGGCCTATTGGACCGTCCGCCTAACAACGATTGATGCGGCGACACTGTCCAAGCTGATCGAAGGCAACCGCGCACCAGAGGGACTGTTCTTTGGTCGTCTGTCGGCCGTATCCACCGCCGCTGTTATGCCCATCGTGATTCTCGGATGGTTCTGCCAAAAGCAGTTGGTGCAGGGTCTGACATTCGGGGCTGTGAAGTAATGTTCAAACCCGCCCCCACCGATCTGACGGGCAAGACCGCCCTCGTGACCGGCGCAAGCGGCGGCATCGGGGCGGCGGCTGTCGCCCATTTTGCCGCCCTTGGGGCAACTGTCTATGCGACTGATATCGCCGATAGCTTTGACGGGGATGCGACCTACCGCGCGTTCAATTTGTTGGACAACGCAGGGCTTGCCGCCGCACAAGACTGGATCGCCGACATCCAACCCAACATCTTGTTCAACAACGCGGCCATTTTCGACATGGGCAGCGTTTTGGACGCTGATCTGGATCAGTTTGACCGCCTGTTTGGCGTCAACGTGCGCGCCTTTTATGCAGTGATGCAATCCACCGCCAAGGCGATGGTTGCAGCAGGCAAATCCGGTTCCATCATCAATCTGGCCAGCCAGGCAGGCCACCGCGGTGAGGCGCTTGTTGCGCATTACTGTGCAACCAAAGCGGCTGTCATCAGCTATACCCAATCGGCTGCACTGGCATTGGCACCCCATAAAATCCGCGTCAACGCGATCAGCCCCGGCGTGATCGACACCCCCATGTGGAAAGACGTCGACGCGCTATTTGCCAAGTTTGAAAACAAACCACTTGGCCAAAAGAAACAAGAGGTCGGCGATGCTGTGCCTCTTGGTTATATGGGCTCACCCGACGATGTAGCGCGCGCCGCTGTTTTCCTTGCCTCTGATCAGTCCGCCTATATGACGGCGCAAACCATCGGTATCGATGGTGGAAATGTGCTGAGGTAAACTGATGTCAATCATAACCCCCAAGATCGAGCTTGTTGACCGGACGCTTCGTTCGATCCGCTATCTCGAACATGGCTGGCCCACGGAATTATGCCGCTGGCATGCCCATGAAGAATACGAACTGCACTTGGTCGTGGCCACACGCGGCAAGGCATTTGTCGGCGATTATATCGGTGAATTTGAACCGGGGTATCTGTACCTGACCGGCCCCCACTTGCCCCACAACTGGGTCACGGATGAAGTGAACACCGACACAATCCCGCTGCGCGATATGCTGGTCCAATTTAGCCACGAAAGCGTGGAAAAACTGGCCAGCGGGTTCCCCGAATTTGCCGAAGTACGCAATATGTTGATGACGGCGAAATCCGGCATCCTGTTCGAAGGTTTCAACGCCACCTTTGCCCGCGGCCATATGGAATCCATCCGCGACCACGAAGGGCCTGAGCGCATCCTCGCCTTTATCCGTTTTCTTGTGCGCCTGAACGAGCACGCGGAAAAGCGGGTGTTGTCGGTTGAAAAGCGGTTCCAACCTGTTGGCGGCACCAAACATGCCCGCATCGGTGAGGTCGTGGATCACATCATCGCCAACTATAAAAACGAGATTACCGTCGCCAATGCCGCCGATATTGCGGGCATGACCGAGGCGACGTTCAGCCGGAATTTTCAGGCTGTCACCGGCCACCGCTTTGTCGAATTCGTCAATAGCGTGCGCATCGGCAAGGCCTGCGGGATGCTTTATGCTTCCGATGATCCGGTCATGGCGATCTGCCATCAGGCCGGTTTCAACAACATCGCGAATTTCAACCGTCATTTCCTGAAGCTAAAGGGCATGACGCCAACCTCCTACCGCGAAACCGCGCGTCAGGACCTTTTCCCAGAAGCGGAGACCACAGAATGAACTCGGCTTCTCACACCCATATTTCTGCGACCACTTATGATCGTGCGGCCTGCGAAATCGGCGTTGTTCACCTTGGGTTTGGTGCGTTTCACCGCGCCCATCAGGCGGTCTATCTTGATGACTATATGGAGGCGACCGGCGATCTGCGCTGGGGTGTTGCGGCTGTCAACTTGCGCGGATCAGAGGCCACGCAATTCCAGACGGCGGCGACCGATGTGGCCACGCATGACGGCTATTTCCTGAAATCTGTATCTTCCGAAGGGGACGTGGCCCTGCGCCGCGTGCGTTCTCACATATCCTTTATGGATTGGAGCACCGATACCGCCGAAACAGTCGCGCTGTTGTCGCGCCCGTCCGTGCATCTGGTCACAATCACCGTCACCGAAAGCGGTTATTACACCGATCCAGACGGCAACCTGAACCCCGGCGATCCGCTAATCGTGGCTGAGATTGCTGGCACCGATAGCCAAAGTGTTTATGCCTATCTGCGCGCAGCATTGCAGGCGCGTCAGGCATCCACTGCGGCACCGCTTACGATCGCTTGCTGTGATAACATCCGCCAGAATGGCAAGATGCTGCACAAGAACCTGTTGGCCTACCTCAACGCCGTGGGCGATGTGGAATTGGCTGATTGGGTGGCGCAGAACGTCGCTTTCCCCTGTTCCATGGTTGACCGGATCACACCGCGTAGCGCGCCGGAACTGAATGCGGAATTAACCACGATTGTTGGCAAACATGTCGGCTCGCCCATCATGGCCGAGGATTTTATCCAGTGGGTTCTACAAGACAGCGCCGCTGGCCCGATGCCCGCGCTGGAAAAGGCCGGTGTCACAGTTACGTCTGATGTTGATCCGTTTGAAGAAACCAAAATCCGCGTACTGAACGGTGGGCATACCTGCCTGACGTATCTCGCCGCACTCGAAGGGATCGAAACCTTTGATGCGGCCATGCGCGTACCGCATCTGTTAGAGCATTTCATCCGCACCGAAGAAGACGAGGTCCTACCCGCGATCACAATTGATTTGCCGTTTTCCAAAGCAGACTATCTGGACCAGATTACACAACGCTTCGGCAATGTTG
Source organism: Yoonia sp. (assembly GCA_029250945.1). Taxonomy (GTDB): domain Bacteria; phylum Pseudomonadota; class Alphaproteobacteria; order Rhodobacterales; family Rhodobacteraceae; genus Yoonia. Next base: position 3,062 of record JAQXEG010000017.1, on the reverse strand, counting down.
CGATTGGTGACACTGTTGCGCGCATCTGTGCGGATGGCATGGCAAAGTTTCCGATCTTTGTGCGCCCCACCCTAGAAGGGTGCCTGTCCCAAGGGATCCTGCCGGTCCACGCGATCAAAAGCATCGCAAGCTGGTATGTATTCGCCAACCACGCAGCGGCTGGCAAAATCCCGTTCAAATACGTCGAACCCAGCTGGGACGATTTGCAAGCAATGCTCGGCAACGACAGCTTTGTAACCAGCCGTCAGCTGTGGGGCGATCTTCCTGAAACATATCCTGAATTCGCCGCGAACCTGCGGCAGCAAATTACCGAATTGGAGGCAAAATGGCCGGTCTAACACTACGCGATGTACGCAAAAGCTATGGTGCAACCCAAGTCATGCACGGCGTCGACTTGGACATTGAAGATGGCGAATTTGTCGTTTTCGTTGGTCCTTCGGGCTGTGGTAAATCCACATTGCTGCGGATGATTGCAGGTCTAGAAGAGATTTCCGACGGCACAGTTGCCATTGGCGATACTGTCGTGAATGAGGTTGCGGCGTCCAAACGTGGCGTGGCCATGGTGTTCCAGACATACGCGCTTTACCCGCATATGTCGGTGTACAAGAACATGGCGTTTGGCCTCAAACAGGCCAAGACGGACCCCAAGGAAATCGACCGCCGCGTACAAGACGCCGCCAAGATCCTGCAGCTTGACAGCTACCTTGATCGCAGCCCGCGCAACCTGTCAGGTGGCCAGCGTCAGCGTGTAGCCATTGGCCGCGCGATTGTTCGGGACCCAGAGGTGTTCCTGTTCGACGAACCACTGTCAAACCTTGATGCTGCGCTGCGTGTGCAGACCCGTCTTGAAATCGCGCGCCTGCACGAACGTCTAGGCAACACGATGATTTACGTGACCCACGATCAGGTCGAGGCGATGACGCTGGCCGACAAGATCGTTGTGCTGCGCGACGGCCGTATTGAACAGGTCGGCTCGCCCATCACGCTGTATGACACGCCGGCAAACGCGTTTGTGGCACAGTTTATTGGCAGCCCGAAAATGAACTTCTTTTCGGTCGGCGATCTGTCAAACAACGCGGGTCAATTGCTGGGTCGTGAATTGGTCACCGGACAAGACGTCGGCCTGCGTCCAGAGCATTTGATACCCGTCGACGAGGCGCAGTCGGTCGTCGCTGGTAAGCTGGAACTAGTTGAAAACCTTGGTGAATACGCGCTTGTGCATATGGTCACAACGACCGGTGTTGAGTTTATCGCCAAGACGGAAAAGCCACCACAGCAGGCCAAAGGCGAAATTATCCACTTTGCGATCAAGCCAGAGCTGGCCCACTACTTTGACAAAGAGACAGGCCTGCGCGCCTAAATCATCATACCGTCGGGGCCGGATATCTGGCTCCGACGATTGCGTTTTGACACATAATGCACTGTTATATCCGCTGGCATCGACGAAGTGTCCACTTATCCTCACACCGCACTGATCGACAGTCTTGACAGATTCGGCGCCCACGCGGTGCGCACGGATCACAGCAAGCAAACAGGGCAGATCAGAAACCAATGTGCGCATCATCAGTTGATCACCCGCGGATCGTTTCCAACATGCAGCCCCCCGCTGAAACCAGCGCGCTGGTGCGCAAGCTTGGCGCACTTTGCCTTTTGTCCGAGGAGGAAATTGATCAGCCCCACTTGAGTGGTCCGATTTGATTGTTAGTGCATGATTGGCCTTTGGTCCATCTGGACGATGGCTTCCGGCGCTGGCGGGCGATAGCCCAGAGCACTATGTGGTCGTTTGGTGTTGTAGTGTTTCCTCCATTCTTCGATCAGGATTTGTGCTTCGCGCAGGCTGTAGAAGATTTCACCGTTCAGTAACTCGTCTCGGAACCGGGCATTGAAGCTTTCGCAATAACCGTTCTCCCAAGGGCTGCCTGGTTCGATGTAAGCCGTCTTCGCGCCCACAGCCTTGATCCAGCCCCGCGCGGCCTGAGCAACGAACTCCGGGCCATTATCGGACCTAATAAATGATGGGACGCCGCGCAGGATGAACAGGTCACTCAAGGCATCGATGACGTTACCTGAGTTGAGCTTGCGGTCCACACGAATGGCCAGACATTCTCTGCTGTATTCGTCGATGATGTTGCGTGCGGAACGCCTTTCCATCATCGGTTCGGCAATGTACGAAGTCGTAGCTCCAGACATGGTCCGGACGTTCAGGCCGAAGCCGGACACACGATCCATCATTCAGCCAGAGCCGCCCCTTCTTTGGTGTTTCATTGGCACTTTTAGCCCCTCTCGTCGCCACAGCCTTTCGATCCGTTTGTCGTTCACATGCCAGCCCGCATCTCTCAGCAACGCTGCGATCCGACGGTAACCATATCGGCCAAACTGGCGGGTCAGCTCGATCATGTCTGCTACCAGCCGCTCTTCGTCTGGACGACCAACCGGTACTTTGCGTTGTGTCGATCGGTGTTGTCTCAGAACACGAAACGCACGACGTTCCGAGACGTTCAGTTCTGCACGAACACGATCAACACAGGCACGGCGACGAGAGGGGCTTAGAAGTTTCCCTTTGCTGCCTCCGCCAAGATTAACTTATCCAGCGTCAGATCCGAAACAGCCCTACGCAGCCGCTCGTTCTCTTTCTGCAGACGCTTCAGTTCTTTGAGTTGTTCTGTGCCCATTCCACCGTACTTCTTCTTCCAGCGGTAGTAGGTTTGTTCAGTCACACCGATTTGTCTGATCGCATCGATCCGAGGCATGCCTTGCCCCGTCAGAACCTCAACCTGCCGCAACTTCGTGACAATCTCTTCTGGCTTTGGTCGCTTGTTTGCAATGTATTTCCTCCGTTTTCCTAAACATAGCGGAGGACCACTTCACTGGGAGAGGATCAGCTGGAGAACAGTCCCAATCCACGACCACATCAAACAACCTGTGGCGAGACTGATTAAAATTTCGAAAGATGGCTACCTGCTGTCAGGACTTACATTTAACAAGTTTGGCGACAGGTCTAACGCTGTAGGTAAGAGATTTGGTCGCTTGAAGCAGCGGCTAGGCTATGGCCCTGACCATGT
>JAQXEG010000010.1 GCA_029250945.1 Yoonia sp. | reverse complement strand
GACCACTTGTAATAGATGCCCTGAGAGATGCCTTCACGACGGCATAGCTCCGCAATGCTGTCCTCGCCACGCAGGCCATCCAACACGATCCTGATCTTCTCTTCGGATGAATAATGCTTACGCGTGGCACGCTTGATGTCTTTGACGATCTTCTCGCCACGGCTCTTCGTTGTCTTTCTCATCGTCCACTCATAAGTGGCTACGATGAGCAACAAACCCTCTCTTAGCAAATAAAGCTATTTGGACCCACAAGCGCTGACGTCAGACAGTTCCACGTACACGTACACTTGATCCCGAGGCGTGATGGTGATGTCGTTGACCCCAGAGGCGGGGTGCGTGGGGTTATCCCGAGTAAGCAGAGGTACTGAGATGTTTATCGTTGGTGAGAAGTACAGTCGGGCAAGAGATATTCACGACCAGTATGGGGGAACTCGTCAAAGTGGTATTTCACCAAGTGGCTCTCATCCTTTCATATTCCTTTTCACTGGCGATAGTGGCGCAACGTATGGATACGAAGATGGCTGGCAGCAAGATGAAGGTATATTCTTATACACTGGGCAAGGCCAAGTTGGAGACATGGAGTTCCTTCGTGGCAACAAAGCCATCAGAGACCACATATCAGATGGCAAGCAGTTATTCCTGTTTAAAGCCACTGGGAAGGGTAAGCCCGTTGAGTTCATAGGCGAGTTTGAATGTGCGTCTATTGATTTTGCTCAGGGGCCAGATGTGAATGATGACTTACGCAAGACAATCCGATTTAACCTTGTCGCTTGCAACCCAACGACGATCAGTGACGCCGAGGAAAAAGTATCTGAAATAAGCTCTCGGAACTTTGATGACCTGAGACAAGCAGCCTTTAAAGCAGTTGCCCCTCAAGAAACTCAAAACTGGCGGATGGCAAAGCAAATAAGAAGGCAGCGTAGCTCGGAGATACGTGCTTACGTACTTCGTCGAGCAGAGGGTGTTTGTGAACTTACAGGAAAGGATGCCCCCTTCCGTAAGGCAAATGGTGAGCCTTATCTAGAAGTTCATCACATACGTAAGCTGTCAGACGGGGGGCTGGATCATCCAGCGAATTGCGCTGCAATAACACCCAATGCCCACAGAGAAATACACTTTGGAGCTATGGGAAGCGAGTTAGATGAGCGGCTGGCTATGTTAATCCGATTAAAGGAAAAGAAACTAGCGAAGATTGAGTGACGACTGCTAGTTGCATTATCAAGCGCATGGAGCAGTTTTAGGTGTCGCTATCCGCTTCTAGCTTTTTAGAAAGGCGTTCAGCGATAGTTTCATTTTCATACGCCCAATAAGTCCAGCCATTAGCTTGTTGCCAGTTATAACCGTCTCGATGGAGCAACTTGAGCGCACTGCTGCTGAGGCTCTCTTCCTTGCCCTCAAACATTACCTTCTTGGCATCAATAACCACGGCCTTAATGTTCTCATCTTTGGAGTAGGAAAGTTCATCACCATCTTTCAGCCCTGCTTGATATAGGGTGAACCTTCGACGTTTGACCGGTTTCTTTAAGGCTTCAAGACCCTCCTCATCAGCAGCAATGTCGTCTCTAGGGGTAACCTCCACTCCGCCAGTCATTTTAAGCGCAGAGATTACTCTTGATGGGTCTACCTCAAAGAACTCCCGGTTCGATCGGGTGCGATGGTCGGCAAAAGCACCATGTGCAAGTCGCTCTATCGCATCCATATCTGGGACTTTGACGGCGAATACACAGCGAAAAGGAAGAGGGACGCTGGTGTTGTCTAGCTGTTTTAGTCGTTGTTCAAGATTGATGGTTTTTCCAATTTTCAGATAGCCGTCAAAGGCATCGTTAATTAGGACATAAACTACGCCCTCAGTCATTTGCATCAGTCTCAATCACAACAGCAGTACCACTCGCCACGAGCATAACCATACTGCTTCCAGTTCCAGCTAATTCTACGTAATCCAAGTCCACACCTACAACGGCGTTAGCACCAACTTCATAGGCTTCCTTCTTAAGCTCATAGAGGGCAGCCCTGCGGCTATCACGCATGGTCTTCTGAACAGCCTCAGAGCGACCACCAACGATGTTACGAACCCCTGCGAACAAGTCTTTGAAGATGTTCATGCCGAAAGCACATTCGGCGGTAACGATCTCAATGCGCTGGATGATGTTAAGGTTAGGGGCTGTTTCTGTGGTAACAAGGATAGCGTCTATTGCTAATAACTTCTCTGCTTTACGCTCTTCCTGATGCTGTGCGTTCAGTGCAACCTCGGCTTTCTTTGGTTCGAAGCAGGCAGGACAAAAGAACTTACCCTCATGGTCTACACTGTTTTCAAAAAAGCTGAATTTCTTCCCACAACTTGCACAATTAGCCATAACCCAACTCCCATCATATCAGTTGATGAATAGTGTCATTGCGAGATGGCCTATACAACAACAGAATGACCTCTGAGAGGGCTATGAGAGGCTCTGTATTGACCTGTGAGAACCAACTCAACATGAACTCATGGCAAGGCAGCGTATGCCCCCAACAGCACCACACAGGCCGCTGAGCGAGGGGATAAGCACGTTTGTGAAAACCTGTGAGCTAGATGACAAGATTTCTCAGCGGCTGGATACTTCGGTAGCAACAACATTATGAGCATTAGTTGCTCTATGCGATGTGGCTGGCGAAAGCGTTCACATGTTAAAGTGATTCAACAGCATTTGTTATATGGGGGCGTATGTGGTCGGCGTGTGTGGTTAACGTGTGTGGTAGCCCATTCTACGCCAACCTCAAAACCCCTTATTAATATGATTTATATGGTCATATAGGGGTGGTGGCGGAGACGAAGGGATTCGAACCCTCGAGACCCTTCCGGGCCTACTCCCTTAGCAGGGGAGCGCCTTCGACCACTCGGCCACGTCTCCGCTGACCCGTTTAGCGACAGGTGAATGGGGGGGCAAGGGGCTGATCGGATAAAACTCGCATTTTCACAGCGCCCTTTGCGCAAGACACTTAGGTGTTGAACAAGAAGTGCATCACATCGCCGTCTTTGACGATATATCCCTTACCTTCGGCACGCATTTTGCCCGCTTCTTTTGACGGACCTTCACCGCCCAAGGTCACGAAATCACCGTAAGCAATCGTCTCAGCCCGAATAAAACCGCGTTCGAAATCGCCGTGGATAACGCCAGCGGCCTGCGGGGCAGATGTGCCTTCGCGGATGGTCCATGCGCGGGCCTCTTTGGGGCCGACGGTGAAATAAGTTTGCAGGTGCAGCAGTTCATAACCAGCGCGGATCAAGCGATCTAGGCCCGCTTCTTCCAGCCCCATTTCGCCCAAGAACATCTCGGCCTCATCCGCTTCAAGCTGGCTAATTTCTTCCTCGATACGGGCAGAGATCACGACGTGGGAATTGCCCTGTGCAGCGGCCATTTCACCGACGCGCGCGGATTGGCTGTTGCCTTCGCCTGCACTATCCTCTTCGACGTTACAAACATAGAGAACCGGTTTCGTTGTCAACAGCTGCAGCATCTTCCACTGCTTCTGATCATCATCGTCAATCTGGCAGGTACGCGCAGGTTTGCCATCCTCAATCGCGACTTTAGCCAGCTCCAACAGCCGAACCTGATCAACGGCTTCCTTATCGCCACCACGCACCTTGCGGGTCAGGTTGGCCAAACGCTTTTCAATGCTATCAAGATCAGCGAGCATCAATTCGGTTTCAATAACCTCGGCGTCCTCAACGGGATCAACGCGACCCTCGACGTGGGTGATATCGTCATCCTCAAAACAGCGCAGCACATGGGCAATCGCATCGCATTCGCGGATGTTGGCCAGAAACTGGTTGCCCAACCCCTCGCCCTTGGAGGCGCCTTTTACCAGACCGGCGATATCGACAAACGTCATGCGGGTCGGGATGATCTGCTTGGACCCGGCAATCGCGGCCAATTTATCAAGGCGGGCATCGGGCACGCCAACGTCACCCACATTCGGTTCAATCGTGCAAAACGGGAAATTCGCAGCCTGTGCCGCGGCGGTTTTCGTCAGCGCATTAAACAAGGTCGATTTGCCCACATTCGGCAAACCCACGATACCCATCTTGAAACCCATAGCGCACACTCCTTTTAGCTTGGCGCGTTCTTAGGTCGCATTGGGCATTTGCGCAATGGGCCATTGATTTCCGCCCGCCTTTGGCCCAAAACGAGGGCCACATTTAAGGGGACAGCCATGAGCCGCATCGACACCAAATTCGCAGAACTCAACGCCGCGGGCAAAAAGGCGTTTGTGGCCTATGTCATGGCTGGCGATCCCGACTATGACACCGGGTTAGAGGTCGTCAAAGGATTGCCTGCTGCCGGTGTCGATATCATTGAATTGGGCCTGCCGTTTACGGACCCAATGGCTGACGGCTCGACGATTCAGCTGGCTGGCCAACGCGCGCTGGAAGCCGGTCAAGATTTGCAGAAAACACTGCAATACGCCCGCGAGCTGCGTAAAACCAACGACAACACCCCAATCGTGCTGATGGGCTACTACAACCCGATCTATTCGCGCGGCGTTGATACATTTCTGGCCGAGGCCAAAGACGCGGGCATCGACGGGTTGATTATCGTTGATTTGCCACCCGAAGAAGACGATGAACTGTGCATTCCGGCCCAAGCCGCTGGCATCAATTTCATCCGCCTTGCGACACCGACAACCGACGACAAACGCCTGCCCAAGGTGCTCGAAAACACATCTGGCTTTGTCTATTATGTGTCCGTCACAGGCATCACGGGTACCGCCGCCGCCCAAGCTGACGCCGTCGCCCCCGAGGTTGCGCGCATCAAATCCCAGACCGAACTGCCCGTTATCGTGGGCTTTGGCATCAAAACACCTGACGCCGCCGAGGATATCGCCAAAATCGCAGATGGCGCGGTCGTCGGCTCTGCCATCGTGGAAAAAATCGGCGCGGGCGAAAGTGCAGCTGACGTGCTGGCCTTTGTCAAATCATTGGCCGACGGCACCCACCGCGCCTAATCACCGCTTCGCTTTTTTACAAATACTCCCGCCGGAGGCTCCGGTGGGAACAACTTGCGCGACCACGCGATAATTGGTAATCAAAACATACCAATTTCCCAAAGGGTGCGCAAAATGCCGATCATCACAAACATCGCCGACCTCAAACGCCTACACAAACGGCGCGCGCCCAAGATGTTTTACGATTACGCCGAAAGCGGCAGTTGGACCGAGCAAACGTTCCGCGAAAACACTTCTGACTTTGACCAGATCCGCCTCCGCCAGCGCGTCGCTGTTGATATGACCAACCGAACGACGGCCAGTCAGATGATCGGGCAAGACGTGGCGATGCCCGTCGCCCTCGCCCCTGTTGGTCTAACAGGCATGCAATCCGCTGATGGGGAAATTAAGGCTGCAAAGGCGGCTGAGAAATTTGGTGTGCCCTTCACCTTGTCCACCATGTCCATCTGCTCGATCGAGGATATCGCAGCCAACACCACTGCCCCCTTCTGGTTCCAGCTTTACGTGATGCAGGACGAAGAATTCGTCGACAACATCATCGCACGGGCAAAGGCCGCTGGTTGTTCGGCCATGGTCCTGACGCTTGATCTGCAAATCCTTGGGCAACGGCACAAGGACATCAAGAACGGGCTGACCGCCCCGCCCAAGCTGACGCCAAAGACGTTGCTGAACCTTGCGACCAAATGGCGTTGGGGGTTGGAGATGCTGCAAACCAAGCGCCGCAGCTTTGGCAATATCGTCGGCCACGCGAAATCCGTGGATGATATGTCGTCGCTGAATTCTTGGACCGCAGAACAGTTCGACCCCGCGCTTGATTGGGACAAGGTCCGCAAGCTCAAGGAAAAATGGGCAGGTAAGTTTATCATCAAAGGTATCTTGGATGCCGAGGACGCGCAAAAATGCGTGGACGTCGGTGCCGACGCTATCATCGTGTCCAACCACGGCGGGCGGCAGCTTGACGGGGCGATATCCTCGATCCGCGCCCTGCCCGAAATTGTCCGCGCTGTCGGCGACCAGATCGAGGTGCATTTTGACAGCGGCATCCGGTCGGGTCAGGACGTGCTCAAGGCGCTCAGCATGGGTGCAAAAGGCACCTATATCGGGCGGGCCTATATCTATGGCCTAGGCGCAATGGGTGAGGCTGGCGTGACCAAATCGCTAGAGGTGATCCACAAGGAACTTGATACCACCATGGCGCTTTGCGGGCGGCGGGACGTCACCACGCTGGATCGCGATATCCTGTTGGTGCCCAAGGATTTTGAGGGCGACTGGGCCTAGCGCCCGTTCGCCCCCGGCATTTTGGCCACGATCAAGGTCAGTGGGATCGCCAACAAGATTAAGCCCGCCACGCAGGCAAAGGCCACGCGCAGGCCAAATGCCTCTGACACGACGCCCATGATCACGGGCGCGAAAAAGAAGCCGGAAAAGCCCATGACGGCCGCCTTACTGATCGCATCAGTGCGCAGATGCGCGGGCACGATCCGCCCGACGATGGCCAGCCCAAGCGGGCCGATCACCGACACCCCCAAACCAAGGATCCCGAACCCGAGGTAGGCCCAGACAGGGGCTACGGCCAAGGCCGCGATGACGGCCCCCAGCGCGGTCATACACGCGGCCCCGATGATGACGTTTGTATCGCGCATCCGTTCCGACACGGCCTGCCCCGAAAATCGGCCAATCGCCATTGTGACACCCAGCATCGCAGGGCCAAGCGCGCCTTCAGCTGCGCCCCCGTTCAGCGTGCGTTCGATATGCAGGGCGGACCATGCCTCGACCGTGGCCTCTGACATGAATGCCGCTAGAACGATTGCGCCTGACACCAACACCGGCCACAGCGGATACTTGGCCTGCACGCCGTCCTCTGGTTCGGTCACATCGACGTCCATGTAGATCAGGGGCACCATCAGAATTGACGCGACACCAAAACCGGCAAAAACCAGCACTGGTGGCAACCCGCCTTCGCGCGCTAAACCCGTAAGCGTTGCGGACACGGCATATGCGACCGAGAACATGCCGTGATTGGCGTTCATCAAGGGGCGGTTGTGCGCGGCCTCCAGCTCGGACACACGAGCATTCATCACCACGTCCAACAAACCCGACGACATACCCACAAACATCAGCGTTACGGCGAACAACACAGGCACGGTCATCAGCGGCGGCAGCAACCACGCGACGGCCAGCAACACGACCCCCAGCTGCATTGACCGCCCGCCCAGCACCTTATCAGCCCTTGGCGCAAGCCACATTGACGACACCAGCCCCGTGGCAGACCCCAGCAAAAGCAGGCCAAAGACCGCGTCGTTCACATCCAGCTGCGCCTTAATCACAGGCACATATGCGGCAAAACACCCCCAAAACAGGCCAACAACAACAAAGGCGGCGGCGGGGCGGCGAGACACGTAAAGGGCGTTTAAAATAGACATATTCGGCGTCGTGCCGTGAGATTCCAGCCAAAGCAAGATTCAAAGTCGCCTTGGGGGCGGTTTTTTGGATATGGATACTTCACAAACACCTGATTCCCCCCTATAGCCACGCACACGAAACGGGTCGCTCACCCTTGGAGGACGGCCCCTTATTTATTGGAGAATATAATATGGCTGGTAAGATTCCAGATCTAGACGCCACACTGCGCGCGGGGACAGGCAAGGGGGCCGCCCGCCAAGCACGTCGTGATGGTATGGTTCCGGGTGTTGTTTATGGCGGTGGCGAAGAGCCACAGGCGATCAACATTCCGTTCAACTATCTGCTGACACGTCTGCGCAAGGGTGGCTTTATGTCCACACTGCAGAACCTGAAAATCGAAGGTCAGGACGACGTGCGCGTCATCTGCCGCGGTGTTCAGCGTCACGTTGTTAAGGACCTGCCCGTGCACATCGACCTGATGCGCCTGAAGCGGACAACACGTGTGAAACTGATGATCCCTGTTGAGTTCCTCAACGAAGAGACATCTGTTGGCCTGAAAAAAGGCGGCGTGCTGACTGTAGTACGTAACGAAGTTGAGCTTGAAGTGCTGGCTGGCGAAATCCCAGAAAGCATCGTTGTTGATCTGGCTGAAGTCGAAATCGGCGACACCATTTCCATCAGCGGCGTGACACTTCCACAAGGTGCGACACCAACTGTTGATCGTGACTTTGTTATCTGTTCCGTCGCTGCACCACGCACGATGTCCTCGGATGACGACGAAGAAGGCGAAGACGTCGCAGCGGACGAGGTCCCAACAACGTCCGACAACGCAGAATAATCTGCGCCTTCCACTGAGAATGCGAAAGGGCATCCCATTCGGGGTGCCCTTTTTCGTTGGCTTGCACTGTCACACCTGTCAGCTATGATTTGGCCCAACGACGGCGATACGCAAACCGTGATCGCGACGTCATATGGCACCACCCCAAAAGGCAGGAAATACTTTTGAAACTTATCGTTGGTCTTGGCAATCCGGGCGCAAAATATGCGCGGAACCGCCACAACATCGGCTTTATGGCCTTGGATGAAATCGCATTTGCTCATGGGTTTTCGCCGTGGCGCGCCAAATTTCAAGGCCAAGTATCCGAAGGGCGATTGGGCACGACCAAGGCGATCCTGCTCAAGCCCGAGACGTTTATGAACCTGTCAGGTCAATCCGTGGGTGAAGCTGCGCGGTTTCATAAAATCGACCCCACCGAAGTGATCGTGTTCCATGATGAACTGGACCTTGCACCAGGTAAGATCAGGGTCAAAATAGGGGGTGGTCACGCGGGCCACAACGGGCTGCGGTCCATCCATGCGCATATCGGTGCCGATTATGATCGCGTGCGCATGGGTGTCGGCCATCCCGGCCATAAGGATGCTGTGGCAGGCTATGTCCTGCGTGATTTTCCCAAGGCGGACGCCGACTGGCTGGATGACGAATTGCGCGGTATCGCGGACGGGATCGCGCATTTGGTTAATGGGGACGGACCAAAGTTTCTCAATACCGTCGCACTACGCCTGACCCCTGCCAGATCATCGAAATCAGCACCAAAGCCGAAACCGGAAAAACCCGTTACTGCACCCGTTGAGGATACGCGGACGGCACTGCAAAAACTGGCGGATCGTTTCAAATGATGCCCGCGCCCCTCTCAGATGCTTTTATGCTTCAGGGGGAGGCCTGCGCCGCGCTCGGCTCTGCGTTCATGGGGCAACTTTGCCGTTTGCTGGGCACCAGCGATTGGCCGGACACCCCGCTGCGCACGCGTTACTTCGCGTGGAAGGGGGACATTGGCCCCAGCGCACAATCGCTACCGCCCAGGCTGGCGGGTGGCCAGCATGCGCTTGTGATAAACGGTGATCTGCTGGCGGGCTGTCCATCCACCGCAGCAGGTCGATGACGATGCGCTTTGGGCTGCTATGGCCGATGCGATGGTCCGCAATGACGGGATGCTGAACACTTGGGTCAACAGCCCACCCCAAACGAATGAGGTGCGCCGCACCGCAGTGTTGATCGCTGTGCAGCACCTGCTTGCCGACCGGTTTGGGCTGGCGATGCGTTTGTCAGAACTGGGGTCCAGCGGGGGCTGAACCTAATGGCGGATCGGTTTCAACTGCATGTGAATGGCACAACGCGCGGAGCCAATGACGCCGTGACTTTAGCCCCGACTTGGGACAGGCCCACACCACCCGAAGCCGCGCCACAGATCATCGCCCGACATGGCGTGGACCTGAACCCGCTAAACCCCCACGACCCGCAGGATCAGCTGCGGTTGCGCGCATACCTTTGGCCGGATCAGCCAGAGCGTATGGCGCGGGCGTTTGCGGCGATTGATTGCTATGACGCGCAAGTGGATCGGGGCGACGCAATTGACTGGCTTGCCAACCAACTGGACCACCAGACGGGTCAGCTGCATCTGATCTATCACACGATTGCATGGCAGTATTTCCCCGCTGATGTGCAAAACCGCGGCCGCACTCTGATCGAGGCCGCTGGACGTAAGGCGACCGACGACGCACCGCTGGCGTGGTTCGGGATGGAACCCGATGGCGACAGCCCGGGTGCCGCGATGACCTTGCGCATCTGGCCCGGTGACATCACAGTCGATATAGGTCGTATGGATTTTCACGGTCGCTGGATCAATTGGAAGGGCTGGATATGAGATCATTTTCAAGCTGGGTCATTTGGGGCATCGCCCTATCCGCTACCATCATCGCGATCGGTGCATTTCTGAAACGCGAAGAGATTTCGCGCCTTCTGGCAGTGAACAGCCTATTTTCCGAGGAAAAGATCGTCGCAAATTTTTCCAACATGGACGCGGCCTTCCTGACCGCCCCCCTAGCGCGGGCGGTGGATGACCCTGCCCCGCTAGCGAACGGCGCGGCAGCCACCCTGCCCCCGCAAACCGCGCAGTGGATCACCAATCGCAGCGTCACATCGCTCGTGGTGCTGAAAGACGGCGCAATCGTCGCCGAGGACTATTTCCTAGGCACATCACCTACAGATCTGCGGATCAACTGGTCAGTGTCCAAATCCTATTTGTCAGCACTACTTGGCATATTGGTGAATGAGGGCGCGATCACTGATCTGGATGCGCCCGTCACTGACTACGTACCCGATCTGGCGGGCTCTGCTTATGATCAGGCGAGCATCCGCAACGTGTTGCAAATGTCATCCGGTGTGACCTTCAACGAGGATTATCTTGACCAATCATCCGACATTAACCGCATGGGGCGAGTTCTTGCCTTGGGGCGGTCCATGGACGGGTTCACCACTGATCTGACGGACACCTTCGCAGAACCGGGCGCCCAGTGGCAATATGTGTCGATCGACACCCATGTTATAGGCATGGTCATCCGCGGCGCCACAGGCCGCAGCATCGCTGACCTGATGATCGAAAAGGTGATCGGCCCCATGGGGTTTGAGGCAGACCCCTATTACCTGACCGACGGTTACGGCGTGGCCTTTGTGCTGGGCGGGTTGAACACCACGACACCCGACAACGCCCGCTTTGGCCAGATGTTCGCGCAGAACGGTATGTGGGAAGGCCAGCAAGTCGTGCCCGCCGATTGGGTCACGCAAAGCACCGCACCCTCGGCCAACACCACACCGGGCGAGATTGGCTATGGCTATCAATGGTGGATCCCTGCCGGATCGGAACCGGGACAGTTCCTTGCCCGTGGCATTTACGGGCAATATATTTACGTGGATCAAACGCGCAACGTGGTGATCGCCACCCACGGCGCTGATCGCAATTTTCGGGATGACGGCGTATCTGATCAGAATATCGCCATGTTCCGTGCCATCGCAGAAAGCCTTGATTGATATGGAAAAAGACCCGTCATTTAACGTCCTTGGCAGCGCGTTGCAGATCTGTTCGGTATCCCCGCTAACCGGATTTTTCCGCAATGGATCATGCGATACCTGCGCCCAAGACAACGGCAGCCACACAGTGTGCGCGGTAATGACAGCCGAATTTCTGGCCTATTCGAAATATGTCGGCAATGACCTGTCGACACCACGGCCAGAATTTGGGTTTGACGGGCTGAACCCCGGTGACGGCTGGTGCCTATGTGCGAGCCGTTTTCTACAAGCGCATGAAGAGGGCTGCGCGCCGCAGGTCAATCTGCACGCAACACACGTCCGTGCACTTGAAATCGTATCAATTGAGGTGCTGCGCCAACATGCCGTCGGCGCAGACTAAACCAGTGGTCTAGGCGAACTCGCCCATTTCAAACCCAAGCGCCTTGGCGACGGTAAAGATATCCTTATCACCACGGCCACACATGTTCATAATTATCAGGTGATCCTTGGGCAGGGTTGGCGCAATCTTCATCACATGGGCCAGCGCGTGGGATGGTTCAAGCGCGGGAATAATCCCTTCCATTTCGCATGACAACTGAAACGCCTCAAGCGCTTCAACATCCGTAATGGACACATATTGCGCACGGCCAATTTCATGCAGCCAAGCGTGCTCTGGCCCGATACCCGGATAATCCAGACCTGCGGAGATGCTGAACCCTTCGAGGATTTGACCATCATCATCCTGCAACAGATACGTGCGGTTTCCGTGCAGAACCCCCGGACGACCGCCGGTCAGCGACGCGCAGTGTTCCATCTTGGCGTTCACGCCTTTGCCGCCAGCCTCAACCCCGATGATGTTCACCTCTTTGTCGTCAAGGAACGGGAAAAACAGGCCCATCGCATTAGACCCACCACCAATGGCGGCGATGATCGTATCGGGCAAACGGCCCTCGGCAGCCTGCATCTGTTCTTTGGCTTCTTTGCCGATGATCGCCTGAAAATCGCGGACCATTGCGGGGTACGGGTGCGGACCGGCCACAGTGCCGATGCAATAGAACGTATCGCGCACATTAGTCACCCAATCACGCAGCGCATCATTCATCGCATCCTTGAGCGTACCACGACCGGATGTCACCGGCACCACCTCTGCACCCAGTAGGCGCATGCGGAACACGTTGGGGGCCTGACGTTCCACGTCATGCGCGCCCATGTAAACCACGCATTTCAAACCGAATTTCGCACAAACCGTGGCGGTGGCAACGCCGTGCTGTCCGGCACCGGTTTCGGCGATGATACGGGTTTTACCCATGCGGCGGGCCAAGATGATCTGGCCAAGCACGTTGTTAATCTTATGCGCGCCAGTGTGGTTCAACTCATCACGCTTAAGATAAATCTTCGCGCCGCCCAGCTTTTCCGTCAGGCGTTCGGCAAAATACAACGGGCTGGGGCGACCCACGTAATGGGTCCAAAGATCGTGCATTTCAGCCCAGAACGCATCGTCGGTTTTGGCAAACTCATACTGCTCTTCCAGTTCAAGGATCAGCGGCATCAGTGTTTCGGACACAAAGCGCCCGCCAAAATCCCCAAAGCGACCTTTTTCATCAGGGCCGTTCATGAAGCTGTTAAATAGATCGTCTGCCATCGTCTTATCCCCTTAAAGTCTTGTGGGTGTTTACGCCTGTTGTCGGGCGATTTCTAGCCGTTTAAGCCTGCGCAGCCGCGACAAACTGTGCAATCAGCGCGGGGTCCTTCACGCCGGGTGCGGATTCCACACCGGACGACAGATCAATCTGTTTGACGCCCGTCCGCGCAATGGCCGTACCGACGTTATCAACGGTCAATCCGCCAGCCAACATCCACGGTTTTGTCCATAACCGCCCCGCGATCAGACCCCAGTCGAATGTATGCCCATTGCCACCCGGAAGGGTCGCATCACGCGGCGGTTTCGCATCAAGCAGGATTTGATCGGCCACCGCCTCATAGGCATCAAGTTGCGCCAGATCGGATGCATCCGCGACGCCCACAGCCTTCATAACCGGAAGGCCAAATTTCTGTCGCACCTCAGCCACCCGTGCGGGTGTTTCTGATCCGTGCAGCTGGATCATATCCAGCGGTACCACATTCAAAAGATCTGTCAGAAACGCATCATCGGGGTTCACGACCAACCCGACCTTGGCCAGCCCAACAGGTGCCGCAACAGCCAATGCCGCGGCCTGTTCAAAGGTCACGGCACGGGGTGATCTTTCGAAAAAGACGAAACCGATGTAACGTGCGCCAGCGGCAGCAGCAGCGTCAATGTTGGTTTGATCATGCAGGCCGCAAATTTTGACGGCAATATCCGCAGGCATCAGGCCTCTAGCAGGGCCAGAACATCGTCGCCACCTGATGTCTTTTCAGATTTCAGGGTAGCAACCTCGCGGCGCAATGCCTCAACCTCACGGGCTTTGGCGCGGCCTTCGGCACGAATGCGGTGTTCGCGGACCCATTCCCACAGGAACCCGATCAACAGACCCGCGGCGACACCGGCAAAAATCACCATGAACAACGGCAATTGCACGTCGGCCGAAATGCCCAGTAGATCAAACAGCGCCTCTGGCATTGCGCGCACGGTGACGACACCGCGATTGGCCAAGCCGACCAAAATCAAGCACAGGCCAACAATGGCCCAAAACGCGTAACGAATGGTTTTCATAGATACCTCTTAGTTTCCGTTCAGACGGTCGCGGAGCAACTTACCTGTCTTAAAGAACGGAACATGCTTTTGTTCAACCGCAACACTTTCGCCCGTACGCGGGTTCCGGCCAATCCGCGCATCCCGTTTCTTGACCGAAAACGCACCAAAGCCGCGCAATTCAACGCGATCCCCTTGGGACATAGCGCCAGTAATTTCCTCAAAAATCGTGTTGACGATGTTTTCGACATCACGCTGATACAGGTGTGGGTTTTCGTCAGCGATCTTTTGGATCAGTTCCGAGCGGATCATGGCAGTGGTCCCCTAAAGTCAGTATTCATTAGCGTCAGGGTATTCACCCTACTCCGCGACTATAAGCCGCTTTCACGCTTCGTAAAACAATTACGACGGCGCACTCCAATAAAACCGCATGTTTTTGGTGATTCCATGATCCATGGCCGATAATGACCCCACGTCACGCAGATATGGCGCCACACTCGCCACCAGATAACCGTCCCGATTCGGTTTCGCATAGATACAAAAAAGGCCCCCGCAGTCACCTGCGGGGGCCTTAAGTCTGCCAATTGGCAGTCTATTTTTATTCGTCGCCTTTCAGCGCCGCGCCAAGGATATCGCCCAAGGAAGCACCGGAGTCGGATGAACCAAACTGTTCGACTGCTTCTTTTTCTTCTGCGATTTCGCGTGCCTTGATGGACAGACCCAATTTGCGTGTCTTGCTGTCGATGTTGGTGACGCGCACGTCGACCTTATCGCCAACGCCGAAACGCTCTGGACGCTGCTCTGCACGGTCACGAGACAGGTCGGAACGACGGATGAACGATGTCATACCTTCGTAGGACACTTCGATGCCGCCGTCTTCGATCTTGGTCACTTCTACAGTGATGACCGAACCACGCTTTGTGCCGCCAACGGCGTCAGCAAATGGATCGCCGTCAAGCGCCTTGATGGACAAGGAAATACGCTCTTTTTCGACATCGACTTCTGCAACCTTGGCTTTGACCATGTCGCCCTTACGGAAATCACCGATGACGTCTTCGCCGCGGCCTTCCCATGTCAGGTCGGACAGGTGAACCATGCCGTCGATGTCGCCTTCGAGACCGATGAACAGACCGAATTCAGTGATGTTTTTGACTTCACCTTCAACTTCGGTGCCCTCTGGGTTGTTCTCTGCGAACACTTCCCATGGGTTACGCTGTGTCTGCTTGAGGCCAAGGGAAACGCGACGCTTTGTGCTGTCGATTTCCAGAACCATGACTTCGACTTCTTGTGAAGTGGACACGATCTTACCGGGGTGTACGTTTTTCTTGGTCCAAGACATCTCGGACACGTGCACCAGACCTTCAACGCCAGCTTCCAGCTCAACGAACGCGCCGTAGTCAGTGATGTTGGTTACACGACCAGTGTGCGTTGTTTCCAACGCGTATTTCGCTTCAACAGCATCCCATGGATCGTCCTGCAGCTGCTTCATGCCGAGGGAGATACGGTGGGTTTCTTTGTTGATCTTGATGACCTGCACCTTGATCGTCTCACCGATAGTGAGGATCTCGGATGGGTGGTTCACACGGCGCCATGCCATGTCAGTCACGTGCAGCAAGCCGTCAACACCGCCCAAGTCAACAAACGCACCGTATTCGGTGATGTTCTTGACAACGCCATCAACTTCTTGGCCTTCAACCAGGTTACCAATAACTTCGGCACGCTGTTCGGCGCGGGATTCTTCGAGGATTGCACGACGGGACACAACGATGTTGCCACGACGACGGTCCATTTTCAGGATCTGGAATGGCTGCTTAAGACCCATCAATGGGCCAGCATCGCGTACTGGACGTACGTCCACTTGCGAGCCTGGAAGGAACGCAACTGCGCCGCCCAGATCAACAGTAAAGCCACCTTTGACGCGGCCAAAGATGGCACCGTCAACACGCTCTTCGTCGGCATATGCCTTCTCGAGGCGATCCCACGCTTCTTCGCGACGCGCCATTTCACGGGAAATAACCGCTTCGCCGCGTGCGTTTTCGACCTGACGGAGGAACACTTCGACGGCATCGCCGACGTTCAACTCTGGGTCTTCGCCTGGGTTTGCAAATTCTTTAAGATCGATGCGGCCTTCCATTTTGTAGCCCACGTCGATGATGGCTTGGCCTGCTTCAATCGCAATAACCTTACCTTTAACAACGGACCCCTCAGCGGGTGTGTCCATCTCAAAGCTTTCGTTCAAGAGTGCTTCAAACTCTTCCATTGTGTTTGCCATGTGGCGTCGTTTCCTAATCGCTTGTTTATACGGGCCGTGCGGTTGTCTCCGCCGGTCTTTGGGTTTCAAATTGGTCTATGCCCCTTCGCACTAACATAAAACATCAGGGCCGGTAAGATACCGACCCTGCTCAAGTCTCATGTCCGCAACTGTCTCGATGCTTAGACAGGTCGGCGTATAGGGTGTTTTTGCCTTGCTGGCAAGGCGTCCGTCGTCTGCTTTGGCACCGCGCGGTGCATTGCCGATCACCGGGAGAGAATGACCGGTGGCAGTGCAGGGTTTCAGGGCCTCATCACACCCCGTCGCCACGGTGCCAAAACATCAATTGGCCACCGGCGCCATTACGCGGTCCAGCGGCGTGGACCATTGCATAAGCTGAAAATTCTGTTCAATCCGCACCGATCCGTTGGTGGCAGGGATCAGATGCAATTCAAGGTCGGCATGGGTCGTTTCCTGCCTGATCTTAAGGTCCACAAAGCGGTCGAATTCACCGTGTGATACCAGATCCTCTAGCACCTCGTGGTCGTTGCAATACAGCTGGACCAGCATCCGCCCGCGCACGTTCCGCCGCAGATATAGACGCCCCGGTGTACCACCGGGCACATCCACGCGCCCGCGCAGCGTGCCACCATCGCTTTCCCACATGACGGTCCGGCCATAGGCGCGGCGCGTCCAGCCAAACAGTTCCACAGCCTGCCATTTTGCAGTTTTCGTCGTATTTCCCATATCGCTCACTCCCCAGTTTGCCATGGATTATTTCAAGTCGACCGGCCCAACCCGATCCACAACGCGCACCATCCATTGCAAGATCACACGCTCTTTTTGGTCCAAACGGCCATCGCGGGACATGTTAATTGCCACATCTCGCAGGTCAGGCCATTGCTGGTAGAAATCCACCAGATCCTCGATTTGTTCACCCGACTTGGGGGTTTTCACCATCATCATTGCCTTGCTCACAGTCTTTGTATCGTTCCGTGCCTTTACCCTAAGCGGGCCGTGCGACGGGCGTGCGTGAATAAACTGTGAAGTCATTGGTGCACGCAAAAACGGGTGTTAACGTTAGGTTAGAAAATGGGGAGTTTTGGGACGGTGACAGCGCGCGTTGAGATATCGCTATTTGGAACCTGCGTTGTGCGGGTCACAGGGGATGCCCCTGTCGAAATTCGTGGTGCAAAACATCGTGCGCTATTTGCGATGTTGGCGACAGCGCCCCTTGGAGGCGCACACGAACCTATTTACAGAACACGGTTTGGGGCTACACGGGCTATGATAGCGGGCATCAAAACCTGCGTCGCGCCTTGGCCGACCTGCGCAAATCCATCGGCGCGGGATTTGACAACCTGATCCATACCACGAACAGCGATATTGAGCTTGATCTGGCCCCGGTCACCTATGTAGGTGATCCAGCGGTGGGTGCGTTTCTTGAAGATATCAACGTCACAGAACGTGATTTCGTCGAATGGGTCGGTGCCATCCGCGCCAGCATTGAATACCGGTATTCATCCATCCGCCTCACCTATGAGGCATGGATGTTGCACCAGTGAACTAGGTCCGCTTGGCGTCAACTAAGGCCACGGCCTTTGCAATGGCCTGTTCAATCGTCAAATCCGACGTGTCCAATGTCACCGCATCAGCGGCGGCAATCATCGGGGCCTCTGCCCGTTCGGCATCCCGTTTATCGCGGGCGATCACATCGGCCAGCACCTGATCCGCACTAATGTCATTGCCGCGCGCTTTCAGTTCTTTGAACCGACGGTCAGCGCGGCACGCGGCACTTGCCGTCACGAATATCTTTGCCTCTGCATCCGGACAAATCACCGTCCCGATATCACGACCATCCAACACGGCGCCCCCGGAACGGCGGGCAAAGTCGCGTTGAAACACCAATAGCGCGGCGCGAACATCTGCGATGACGGCAACTTCGCTCGCGGCTTGGGCGACCGCGTGGGTGCGCAGAACATCCGCATTCAAATCATCCGGTGACAGGGCACGGGCCGCGTCAACGGGATCTGCACCATCCAGCACTTTGGCACCAACGGCACGGTACAACAGTCCCGTATCCAAATACGCAAACCCGAAATGGGCCGCGACCGCCTTTGAAATCGTGCCCTTGCCAGCGGCGGCTGGGCCATCAATGGCCACCGTAAATATCATGTCGACAGCTTTGCGCCCAAGGCGCCCATTAGACCCTCAAAAATCGGGAAGGACGTCGAAATCGGCGTGCCGTCATCCACGGTTATCGGCTTTTGGGACGCCATGCCCATCACCATAAACGCCATCGCAATCCGGTGATCCAGCACAGACGCAACCGTCGCACCACCCGGGACATTCCCGTGGCCGAGCCCCGTGACGGTCCACCAGTCATCACCTTCATCCACGGTAACACCCGCAGCACGCAGCCCCTTGGCCATCGCGTCAATCCGGTCAGATTCCTTGACCCGCAATTCCTTGACCCCCTGCATGTCTGTCACCCCTTCGGCAAAGGATGCGACGACGGACAGCACAGGATATTCGTCAATCATACTGGCGGCACGGGCTGGCGGCACCGCGATCCCCTTTAGGTTTGGCGAAAACTTGGCGCGCAGATCGGCCACAGGCTCTCCACCTTCTTCGCGCATATTTTCATAGGTCAGATCGGCGCCCATTTCTTGCAGGGTGGTGAACAAACCCGCACGGGTCGGGTTCAGGCCAATATTGGGCACCAGAACATCAGACCCAGGCGTGATAATCGCCGCACAGACTGGAAACGCAGCCGATGACGGATCGCGCGGCACGACAATCACTTGCGGGCGTAGTTCCGGCTGGCCGGTTAATGTGATCTTGCGACCCTCGGGCGCTTCTTCGACAGAAATCTCGGCGCCAAAGCCTGCCAACATCCGCTCTGTGTGGTCGCGGGTCGCTTCTTTCTCGATAACAACGGTTTGGCCCGGCGCATTCAAGCCAGCCAACAGAACCGCCGACTTCACTTGGGCGGACGGCACGGGCGTTGTATATGTGACAGGCACGGGATCAACGGCGCCCACCAGCGTCATCGGCAAACGATCACCTGCGCGCCCAACCGCTTGGGTCCCAAACAAGGCCAGCGGATCCGTCACACGCCCCATAGGCCGCGCATTCAATGATGCATCACCGGTAAAAGTCGCGGCAATGGGCGACGTGGCCATCGTGCCCATGATCAGGCGAACACCCGTGCCTGAGTTCCCGCAATCAATCACGCCCTCAGGTTCGGCAAAGCCACCGACACCAACGCCCTGCACGCTCCACGATCCATCGTCATGCTTGGTAACAGTCGCGCCAAAGGCACGCATCGCCTTAGCGGTATCTAGGACGTCTTCGCCTTCCAAAAGCCCAGTAATCCGCGTCTCACCCACAGCCATCGCGCCCAAAATGATGGACCGATGCGAAATCGACTTATCACCCGGCACATTTGCCTCGCCGGTCAATGGGCCACAGGGGGTCGACGTCATCGGGATTGGGGTGCCATGGCCAGACATATGCGCGATCTCACTTGCTTGAAAATTACCGCTCTGTCCTAACGCACCCTGCCGCGATGGTCCATCACCATCCCGCTTCGCTTTTTGACAAATACTCCCGCCGGAGGCGACGCAACATTACGGACGGCGGAACGTCAGATAATGGGGCGTGCGACCTTCGCGCAGGGCCTTTTGTTCATAGCGCGTGGAATACCAGTCATCCCACGGCTTGCGCCAATCATCTGGCCCTTCCGCCAGCCATTCAAATCCGGCCTTCGGGACCTCCTCAAGCGTCTGACGCACGTAATCCTTGATATCTGTCGCCACCCGCAATTCCGACCCCGGGGCCATCGCGGCAAACAACGGCACCAGATGTTCTTGGGTCACAAACCTGCGGCGGTGGTGGCGCTTCTTTGGCCATGGGTCTGGGTAGTTCAGGAATACCTTGGACAGTGTGCCATCTGGCAACACGTCGAACAGATTGCGCACATCACCGGGATGCACCCCAAGGTTTGTGACGCCAGCCTTGCGAATTTTGCCCAGCAGCATCGCCACGCCATTCACAAACGGCTCGCACCCCACGATACCGACGTCGGGATATGTCTGGGCCATATGCACCAGATGCTCGCCGCCGCCAAACCCAATTTCGAGCCAGTATTCCCGTGGACCAAAATAATCCGCCAGATCAATCTCGGTCCGGTCAGGGTTCACATCCCATTCAATAGGACCGGGCGACAACGCATCCAGATCATTATCAAGATAGTCATGCTGGCTGGCACGAATAGTCTTGCCACGAAAGCGGCCATAAAAATTGCGCCATGGCGCACCGGAGGGATGTCGATCTGTCATACCGTGGCCAATAGCAAAGGCCCCTGTTTGTGGCAATGCCACGTAGGATGGGTTTTAACCCATCTTCCGTAACGCCAAAATCGCCGGAACAGTGACGACATACATGAAAATACCATAAGCCGCGGATGGTAACGCATAGTCCGACAGCCCCGTGACCCCTGCGATCAATCCTGCAACCGCGATGCCCAAGGTTCCGTTTTGCACACCCAATTCCACTGCAATCGCAATGCGGTCGGGTCCTGACAACCCCAAGAGGCGCGCAACACCCAGTCCAATCAGCACCGCCAATGCGACCATCGCAATCAGGACGGGTCCGAGCTGCGCGAAGTTCGCCCAGAACAAGGCCCAATTGGCGGCCAATGCGCCGACAATAATGATCACAAACAAAACGACCGCGATCTTGGCTAAAACCGGCTCAATCCGCGTGGCCACCGCCGGTGCAACACCGCGCAGCCCCAGGCCCAGCAACACAGGTAAGGCCGTGATCAAGAACATCGCGACTGCGATGGATGTGACATTGATCTGAGGTGCCGCCGCGCCAAGGAAATGACTGGCGGCCAATCCGACAAAAATCGGAACTGTGAACACGGATGCAAGGCTGGCAATCGCTGTCATTGTGATTGACAGCGCCACCGACCCGCCGCCCAGCTTTGTCAGCACATTCGATGTCACCCCGCCGGGGCAAAATGCCAGCAGCATGACCCCAAACGCCAATGCGGGCTGTAGGTTCACCACCTGCAACAGGCAAAACGCCAGCACGGGTATTCCCAATAATTGCAGGCACAGCCCAACCGTAACCGCACGCGGCATCGCGACCACCCGTCTAAAATCCGCAATCGTTAGCCCGACGCCGAGCGAAAACATAATCACCGCCAGCGATAGCGGCAGCACAACCTCCAAAAGCATCAGGCCCCTCCCCATATTCTGGGAAAGAGCCTGACACGCGATCACAAATTGACCAAATGGTTTTTAGACGGCCGCCTTTAGCGCTTCGACCAAATCGGTGCGTTCCCAGCTAAATCCACCATCATCCGTTGGCGTACGGCCAAAGTGGCCATAGGCCGCTGTGCGTTCGTAAATCGGGCGGTTCAGGCCAAGATGGTGGCGGATACCGCTTGGCGTCAGGTCCATCGCTGCATTCACGGCCTTCTCAACGGCGGCGGGATCAACCTCGCCCGTGCCATGCAAATCGGCATAGATCGACAGCGGTCGCGCAACACCAATCGCATAGGACAACTGGATCGTGCAGCGTTCGGCCATGCCAGCGGCCACAACATTCTTGGCCAGATAGCGGGCGGCATAGGCGGCAGAGCGGTCAACCTTTGTCGGGTCTTTGCCCGAAAACGCACCACCACCATGGGGGGCGGCACCACCATAGGTATCGACGATAATCTTGCGGCCCGTCAGGCCAGCATCCCCATCAGGGCCACCGATGACAAATTTGCCTGTCGGGTTCACGTGCCACGCCGTATCTGCAGACAGCCACCCATCGGGCAGCGTCTCAATGATGTAAGGCTCAACAATGGCGCGGATATCCGCGCTACTCAGGTCGGGATCAAGGTGCTGGGTCGACAGCACAATCGACGTCACGCCAACGGGTTTGCCGTTTTCATAACGCACCGACAGCTGGCTTTTTGCATCGGGGCCCAGCGCAGGCTCGGTTCCGTTTTTGCGCACTTCGGCCAAACGGCGTAGCACAGCATGGGAATACTGGATCGGGGCGGGCATCAACGCGTCGGTTTCGGTTGTCGCATACCCAAACATGATGCCTTGATCACCGGCACCTTCGTCCTTGTCGGCGCCCGCATCAACGCCCTGCGCGATATGGGCGGATTGTTCGTGCAACAGGTTCGTGATTTCCACGGTTTCGTGGTGAAACTTATCCTGCTCGTACCCAATATCCTTGATGCAGGCACGGGTGATCGCATCAATCTTGCCCATATAATCCTTGAGCATGTCTTGGTCCGACAGACCCACCTCACCGCCGATCACAACGCGGTTGGTCGTGGCAAAGGTTTCACACGCAACGCGGGCCTCTGGTTCTTGGGTCAAAAACGCATCCAGCACGGCGTCGGAAATCCGATCGCACAGCTTATCAGGATGCCCCTCTGAAACGGATTCAGAGGTGAAAACATAGTCGTTACGTGTCATGAAAGTGCTCCAATTCAAAAATCCGCCACGTCAGGAAGCCGTTGTGGCGGTGTTATTAACCCGCTTAGGGGGTCTTTTGTGTCGGGTCAATGGACCTTTGATCGGCCCGCGACGACAGTTAGGCCAAGGATCGTGATTAGCAACAGCAGAACCGGCCAATCGCCAAATCGGCTATAGGGCGTGGCATCTGCGGCGGGCGGCAGCGGCGCATCGACATAGGCGGCCTGCGCCATGCCGATCCGGTGGGTTACGCGTCCCTTGGCATCAATCATGGCGCTAATGCCGGTGTTGGCGACGCGCACCATCGGCAGGCCTTGTTCAATTGCACGCAGACGGGCTTGGGCAAGGTGTTGTTTGGGGCCTGCATTTGGGCCGAACCACGCATCATTTGTGATCAGCACCAACATACGTGGGCGGGTTTGTGTGCCAACCTCATGGGCAAAAATACCTTCGTAACAAATAAGGATGCGGGCGTTGCCAAGCCCTGCAATCTCAACCGTGCGGGGACCGGGACCAGGCGTGAAGGCACCGCCTTGGGACGCGGCAAGCCCGTAAATCCCGATCTTGGCCAGCAGTTCCCCACCGGGGATATATTCGCCGAACGGCACAATATGGGATTTGTCATAGATGTCGGTCACGCCATCCCCCTGCTCCACCACAACGGCCGCATTGAAATACCGCGCCCCGTCGCGCCGGTTAATGCCAAGAACCGTGGGCGCACCCCGCGCGGCATCAGCCACTTGGTCAAGCGCGTCATCGGCGTATTCCAACAAATAGGAAATCGCGGTTTCAGGCCAGACGACCAAATCAGGGGCCGTTTCTGCGCTGGTGAAGCCAATCATGCGGTTGAAAAATTCCTGCGATTTGATCGGGTCCCATTTTTCGGCTTGGTTCGCGTTGGGTTGCACCATACGCACAATGGGTCCGTCGTAGTCGTCAGGTGCCGGACCAACAGCCAAACCGATCCAAGCGGCGGAAAACGCAACCGGCGCAATCCCCCAGATCCAGCCCCGCTGAGCCAGCATCGCCACAGACACTGCGGCCAAAGCCATCAATAAGCTCAGGCTATGTGGCCCGCCGAAACTGGCCAATTGGGCCAGCGGCGTGTCGACCCAGATATGCCCGATCGAGGCCCACGGGAACCCTGTGAACAGATAGCTGCGTAGCGCCTCTGCCGCGACGATCATGAAGGCTGGTGCGATTAGCGTGTGTGGTGCAATGCGATGGGCGGCATAGTTGGCCATCCCCCAGAAAACCGCAGCACCTGACGCCATCAGCACGAC
Organism: Yoonia sp.; assembly: GCA_029250945.1. Lineage (GTDB taxonomy): Bacteria > Pseudomonadota > Alphaproteobacteria > Rhodobacterales > Rhodobacteraceae > Yoonia. Next base: position 33,789 of record JAQXEG010000010.1, on the reverse strand, counting down.
CGCAAACGGGGCCATCCACCCTGTCGCTGCCATATCAACCAAAAACGGCGATACGATCCAGTGCAAGGCAACCGCGAAATAGCCAGCGCCAAAGCCCCAGCCGGACAGGAAAGCAGACTTGGGTGTATGCGCGGGCCGCAACAGCCAGCCGGCAAAAGCCGCAATCGTCAACGGCCACAGCCCCCACGGGGCTTGTCCCAAGGCCGCAACAAGGCCCAGACCGAATGCAATCAGCAAGGGTTACGCGTCCGCCGCGTTGGGGAACCTGACCCGCAGCCGCTTGATCCGGCGGGGATCGGCGTCCAGCACCTCAAATTCGGTGCCATCGGGGTGTTCGATAATCTCTCCGCGTGCAGGCACGGCACCCGACAGCATAAAGACAAGCCCACCAAGCGTGTCGACCTCTTCTTCGTCAATCTCGTCAGGGGCTGTCAGGTTTGACCCAACCTCTGCCTCGAATTCTTCAAGATCGGTACGGGCCAGCGCAACATAGACGCCCTCGGCCTCACGGGTGAATGATTTGGCTTCGTCGATGTCGTGTTCATCTTCGATTTCGCCGACGACCTGCTCGATCAAATCCTCAATCGTGACAAGCCCGTCTGTCCCGCCGTATTCATCAATAACTAGCGCCATGTGAATCCGCTCTGACTGCATTTTCTGCAGCAAAACGCCCAAAGGCATAGATGGTGGCACGAACAAGAGCGGGCGCAGCATCGGGCGCAAATCAAAATTGTCATGATCGCCGTTGAACCCGAATTTCAGGGCGAAATCCTTAAGGTTGGCGATGCCGATGGGGGTATCCAGCGTGCCGTCAAACACTGGCAGGCGGGTCATCCCGCTTGAACGGAATACCTTGACCAGTTCATCCTTGCTGGCGGTAACAGGCACGGCGACAATATCGGTCTTGGGGCTTGCGACGTCCTCGACCCGCTTGCGGCGCAGGTTCAGCATACCGGGCATCGGGGCCGCGGGCATCAACGGAACCGGCTGATTGGCCTCATCCGCCTGCGGTGCGTCACTTGGGCTTAGGGCAGCAAACATGCGCCCGAATAGACCGCGCTTGCGGGGTAGCTGTGGATCAAGCTGCGCGCTTTGCGCTGCCATAGAGGATCCGTCAGAAGTGTCGCCCATTGTGTCCTTACCTAGTAACCATGGCCGCAAACGGCGGCTCTTACCTCCTATATGGGTCACTCAGACCCATTTTGCCAAGCATTTGTGTTTCCAACCCCTCCATCAGGGTGGCATCTGCGTCACGCTCATGATCGTAGCCCAACAGGTGCAAAAGACCGTGAACAATCAAATGGGTGGTGTGATCGGCCATTGTGATCCCTGCGGTCGCCGCCTCTGCCGCGCAGGTATCATAAGCGATGGCGATGTCGCCCAATTCGGGATCGGTCGGATCGGGAGCATCCGGCACCGTGCCCGCCACGTGCGCACCGCGTTCCTCGGACGGCCAGCTTAGGACATTTGTTGGCTGCGGCTTGCCGCGAAAATCCGCGTTAAGCACGGCGATACGGGCGTCATCACACCCCATAACGCAGGCCGTAAATTCAGGCAGGTCCAAATACGTCAACACCGTATTCGCTGCAGCCTGCGCAATATTGGTCAGGTTCAGGGCGTCCCAACGCGGGTCTTCAATGATCACATCCAATTCCATGCCACGGGCTTAACCGACCCGCAGCACAGAGAAAAGCGGCTAGACCGCGCCTTGCGTCAAAACCTGATAGATCAGGATCAGTGACCCGAACGATCCCATCGTAAAGAAAGGGACGCGCAGAAACGGGATGCCGGTGTAATAAGCTAGCGAGAACCCTGCCCGCCCTAGAATGATCACCCAGCAAGTCGTGCTGGCCGTCATCCCCGTCAGTGCCGCCGCACCCAAGGCCGGCACCACATAGGCCGCTGATTCAACCTGATTGCGGTAAACCCTTTCCACCCGCAAGGCCAAGCCGTCCTTGGCAACAACAGGGCGCTGTGACGAAAACCCGAATGCGATGCCGCGGGTGCCGTCGGTATAGAAAATCTCGATCGCGATTGTGGCACATGTGATCAGGCCAAAATAGGTCAAAGCAGTGACAGGTATCATTGATAGTCTCCAGAATATTGCGCAATCCGCGCTTGTGACAACAGAACAGAACGGATATTCTATCCAAGTGGATAGCTATTTCTATCCATATGGATAGTTTGTCAATGAGGTATGCATGGCACGACACAAGAAAGTGAGCGACCAAGACGCACTACTGGCCGCGATCAACCTGTTTTGGCAGAACGGTTACCACAACGTCGGCACCCGAGAGATTGAGGCCCAGACGGGCATCACCCGCTTTACCCTGCAAACAACATACGGTGGGAAAAAGGCGTTGTTTCTGAAGGCGTTGGATACTTATCTGGACCTGACAGACCGGCATCTGCTGGCACCACTGGCCACGGCTGATCTGGAAACGCTCGCGCGCTGGTTTGACAGCCCCACCATCCCGCAAGGATTCGAAGGCTCCGTGCAAAGCGGATGCTTTATGGTCAACACAATCACGGCGCTTGGCGGGCAGGACGCCGATGTGCCCCCCCGCACGGCACGGTATTACGACATGCTGTATGCTGCGTTTGGTGGTGCAATCCATGGCGCGGCGAAAGCTGGTGACCTACGGATGGTTGTTGACCTCCACCAGTGCACCGCGTTGGCGGTGGCTTCCGCTGTATCGGTACAGGTGGCGATGGCGGCGGGCGGCCCCCACGCGGATTATTTGCGGACCGCGGCCGCGCAAATGATCCGCAGTTGGGCGGCCTAGCCCTTGGCGTCTTCTTTCTCATACGCCTCGATGATTGCGGCAACCAAGGGGTGCCGCACGACATCCTTGGACGTAAAGTAGTTAAAGCTGATCTTGGGAATGTGTTTCAGCAACCGTTCCGCATCCCACAGCCCCGATGACACACCACGTGGCAGGTCGATCTGGGTGCGGTCGCCAGTGATAACCATGCGTGATCCTTCACCAAGACGGGTGAGAAACATCTTCATCTGCATTGACGTGGCATTCTGTGCCTCATCCAGCACTACAAATGCGTTCGACAACGTGCGCCCGCGCATAAACGCCAACGGCGCAATCTCGATGATCTTTTCTTCCATCATCTTGGCCGCCTGTTTGCCCGGTAGGAAATCACCCAGCGCATCATAAAGTGGCTGCATATATGGATCGACCTTGTCCTTCATATCACCGGGGAGATATCCTAGCTTCTCGCCCGCCTCCACGGCAGGGCGGGACAGGATGATTTTGTCGACCTTCCCGCTGATCAACATGTTCACACCAACGGCCACCGCGAGGTACGTTTTACCCGTACCAGCCGGACCAATGCCAAACGCCAGTTCCTTGTCGAACAACGACTGCACATAGGCCTTTTGCGCATCTGTGCGCGGCTCAATCAGCTTTTTGCGTGTCTTAATCTCGACCCGCTCTGCGCCACCTTTGAACAGTTCTCGTTGGTCGCCGGGTTCGGGGGCGCCCGTGGCCTCTGGTCCGCCCATGCGCAATTCACGGTCAATATCACCCGGCTCTAGCGTGCGTCCCGCCTCAAGCCGTTGGTACATCGCCTTGAGCGTGGCCAATGCCTCATCCCTCGGGCCATCTTCGCCGATCACAGCCAGATGATTGCCACGTCGCAGGATTTGCACGCCATAGGCTTGTTCCAGCGTCGCAAGGTTGCGGTCATATTCACCACACAGGTCAATAAGCAGATAGTTATCAGGGAATTCCAAGGTGGATTCCGTGGTGTCAGTCAGATCAGCAGCCAATCAACTCTCCTTGGCTTATAGGTTGGCTCTAAAGGTGGGCCGCTACCCCCAAAAGGGCAAGGTCCAAAACGAAAAAGGCCGCAGATCACGCTGCGGCCTTTCCCAATCAGTTCAATCTGCCCGAATTTAGAGCGGATCAGGAATGTCGGACCCTTCGCAGAATGGGCCTATAACCGTGTTTGGTGGTGCAACACCGGAACACACAGGGCGCCCATCGGGTGTCAGACGCTCAGACAGGTAACCTTCTACGCTATCGTCAATGATCCCCGTTTGGATCAACCCAAACGCCCACAACAAGCTGGGACAGGTGTTTGCTATCGTCGCCAGCATCTACAAAACGCTCAGCACCTTCGCGGCTGCCACCTTCGAGCGAGCCCACAAGCGTTTCAGCACAAGCCGAAAGCGAAAGACCAGCAACAAGCAGCGCAGTGATTTTCATCGAGTTCATAACATCTGCTCCTTAGCGTACGCAGTAAATTTCAACGCGGCGGTTCTGCTGCAATGCTGCGGCAGAGTGGCCTTGTGCGCGTGGCTAGCGTTTACCGAACCCTTTGACGTCGACAACACGTGCGCCTGCACCGCGGGCCACACTTGGAACCATATCAGCGCGACGCTGGGACAGGTTCATGTTGCAGGCGTCAGATGCGCGGCTGTCGGTGTGACCGTAGATCAGGAAAACAAATGCGTCGGCTGTCTGAAAGAAATTCATCAGCTCGGTTTTCTTGGCCTCTGGGATCCAAGGTTCATCCGTGTCGAACAACTGGTCCGTTGGGATAACGCCACAGATTTCGGACCGGTGGCAGACAGGGCGGCCATCACGTGTGCGGTGCGGGGACATAAAGCCCTCAAAACCGTCGTCCATAACTCAGTGTTCGCACCCGTCTGGACCGATCCAAACGGTCGGCTGGTATTCTTCGCCGACCACTGTGCGTGTCTGCGCATGTGCTGCACCAGCTACCATCGACAAAGACATCGCTGCTGCGATGGCTCCGCCGGAAATAGCGCGCAACGTATCTTTAAATGATGTTGCCATTTGTTTTCCCTCGTTATCTGCCGAGACCCCGATGCGCACATAGGTTTCATCTATTCGCCATAATACGCGCAAATTGTGCTGATAAAAAAAGAATTAATCGTTATATATCGTGTTCAATTACGAAACAATGAAATCGAACGCGGCATATTAGACACGTGGTTAGCTTCAATCGCTGAAAAAAAGGCGGCGCACGTTACGCTAGGTCAACCTTCGCACAACTCCCCCGCGAGACTGTTCGCGCTACTACACGTGATTTTGACCTTTTTGACGTGCCCCAAAACACTGGCTGGCGCGTCTGCGTAAACCGCATGCAAATAGCCAGATTTCCCGATCATCTGCCCGTCAATCCGACCTGCTTTTTCAAACAGGACAGACACCTCTTTACCGACCATGCTTTGCTGAATTTCGCGCTGTTGCGTGGTCAAAAGCCCCTGTAGCACCTGCAGCCGCGTGTTCATCACATCCTCGGGCAGTTGCGGCTTTTCGGCCGCTGGCGTGCCCGGACGGGTGGAGTATTTGAACGAATAAGCTTGGCCATAACGGACCTCTTGGATCAGCGCCATCGTATCATTGAAATCCGCGTCCGTTTCACCGGGAAAACCAACAATGAAATCACCCGAGAGCAGAATATCAGGGCGCGCCGCGCGGATACGCTCGATCAGCCTGATATAGCTTTCAGCCGTATGTTTGCGGTTCATCGCCTTGAGAATGCGATCAGACCCCGACTGCACCGGTAGATGCAGATAAGGCATCAGCTTGTCACAGGTGCCATGGGCCTCGATCAGCGCATCGTCCATGTCATTGGGGTGCGACGTGGTGAAACGAATACGCTCCAACCCATCGACCTTATCCAAGTCCCAAATCAAGCCCGCAAGACCACCTTCGTGACCGTGATAGGCGTTAACGTTCTGGCCCAGCAACGTGATTTCCCGCACGCCGGCTTCCACCAATTCTTGGGCCTCACGCACGACACGGGCAGCGGGGCGCGATACTTCGGCGCCGCGGGTGTAGGGCACCACACAGAACGCGCAAAATTTATCACAGCCTTCTTGCACGGTCAGAAACGCCGTTGGGCCGCGCTTGGCTTTGCTGCGGGATTTCAGGGTGTCGAATTTGTCGTCGTCGGGAAAATCAGTATCAAGCGCACGCGCGCCAGACTGCACCGCGTCATCCATAGCAGGCAATCGGTGATAGGATTGCGGCCCCACAACCAGATCGACCATTGGCTGACGGCGGATAATTTCTTCGCCCTCGGCCTGTGCCACACAACCGGCCACACCAATTTTCAGATCAGGGTTCGCGGCCTTAAGATGCTTAAAACGGCCCAGTTCTGAATACACTTTTTCAGCGGCTTTTTCGCGGATATGGCAGGTGTTCATCAAAATCATATCGGCATCGTCGGGCGTGTCCGTCTGGACATAGCCCTTACCGCCCAGCGCCTCGGCCATGCGTTCACTGTCATAGACATTCATCTGGCAGCCATAGGTCTTGATAAACAGCTTTTTAGGATCGGACATCGGGGCACCACTGGTCAAATAATTGATGGTGCGCGGTGTAACGCGGTGCGGCTGTGCTTGCAATGGAGGCTGCATTAACGCAATTTGCACCCAACTTGACCTAGGATCCGCGTATCATGCATTTTCCAAGCTTCAACGCGCTGGTGACAGACGGCGCGGCCATCCTTGCCAAAGGGCCAATCGCGCTGATCCTGCTCGAGGATGAGGTGGAGGTTGGCAGCACTATCCGACACCATCTGGACGCTGGCTTCAAGTCAGTTATCACCTTTTGGCGTGCCGGATATCGCACTGCCAGACAGGCTCCCCTCGCATGTGCACCGCGTGGATTTTGATTACTCAACCTATCAAGAAAAACAATTATTTGTATTATTATGTCTATCTATGTGTCTTAGTTTTATAAACCACTAGTCGCTACGGCTCTCTATTTCACTCGCAATTTTGGATGCATTGCTGGAAATGATGCTTGAATTTATTGGGAAATATATAAACTCACTATTGCATAGCAACAAATTCTAAGATTTGTTTCTTCGACCATTGGGAGCAGGAATTTGTCAGGCAATCTTCAATATCATTTCAAGAATATTGTGTATGTAACCGTCGGCTACATCGTTTCCATGATTTTGGTGAAATCTCTGATTGTCCCAGCTCAACAAGCCTACTTGCCAATGATCACGACGTTTGCAGCACTTATTTTTCCACTGCACGGCGTTCGAGTTATTACAGCATGGCTATTTGGAGGCTGGTCCATCTTTTACCTGTTTATAGCCAATTGTGTCATGCATTTGGTGCTCACACCTGACGCTGAATTTACTCTCAAATCCTTTTATGCATGGTGCCTAGTAAGTAGCGTTGCTTGGTTTTCGTTTGAAATCTTTCGTATGAATGGCATAAATCTTTATCGTTCTGCGCAATCAATATCGACGAAAACTTGGCGCCATTTAATGCTCATAGCATTTCTGTCATCAATAGTTAATTCATTAGGTCACAATATCATTTTTGCAGGCGATATCTTACCTGAAAACAGTCTTCCAACGATGCTTGCGTTCATGGTCGGCGATACACTCGGCACATTTGCATGCTTCTTCACACTAATGTTAGTGTTCAGACTATTACGTCGGTTCGCTAATTAGCACATAAGAACCGCGTCCGCGTCCTGAACTCATTGCTACGTATCCTTTGTCCTGAAGTGATCTGACTGGCGCCGCGCCGGTCCGGCATAAGCGCATGGCGTGAGAATGTGGATTTGATTTGCCGCCACCGGGCCGAGTAATCCGCATCCTGTGCTGGCAACGTCCAGATCATATGCGCCGTGGCGGGCAAGATTACGGCTGCATTGATCGTAAACGGGCGTTGTTTTTGACATAGCTTTACCGCGTCGCGCAAAAGCTGCACCTGCGTCACCAGAAGATCACTGTGAAGATCTGCAAGGCAGACGGTAAAGAAGTAAGTGTTACCAAGGTTCTGATTTCGAATATATTGGGTCATGCCCTGATGGTGGTGCAATTCTGGTAAACAAATGCTAAATCGCGGATCAGCGTAGGATAGGTTTTAACCCATCATGTGCGTCGCAGGCGGATCACAACGTCAACTGATGCAATTTCTGCACCCTCTGGGACATCCGGCAAACGCTTGATTTCCAGCTCTTGCGCCGGTGCATCGGTCAATTCCGCGCTGTCTTCCCAATAAAAATGGGGGTGGTCGGAAATGTTGGTGTCAAAATAGCTTTTGGACCCATCAACAGTGATTTCGCGCATCAACCCCGCCTCACAAAACGCGCTGAGCGTGTTGTACACAGTCGCGAGCGATACATCTCCCTTAGCAGCATCATGCAATGTCTCTGCGGTCACATGGCGGTTTTGCCCATCACCTACCAACAGCCCCGCAAGCGCCATGCGCTGGCGTGTCGGGCGCATGCCAACACTCGCAAGCCAATCGGCGCTTCGCTTTTCAATCTGGTCAGTCATAGGATCATATGCCTTTCATGCGTATGATATGGGACAACCCAAGCCGGAATCAATTGAAAACGCATAACAACCCCGTTTGGCGTGCCCTTGCAGCAATGTCCCCTGCAATGCTAAGGACCATATGATAAATAACCAAGCTTGACCGAGGGCAGTGACATGGCAGATTTTCCATCCAGTTTTGACAAAGAGGGCCTGTTGGCCTGCGCCCGTGGTGAGCTTTTTGGCGAAGGAAATGCGCAACTGCCCGCTCCGCCCATGTTGATGATGGACCGCATTACCGAAGTGTCGGCAGATGGTGGTGCCCATGGCAAGGGTCATATTCTGGCCGAATTCGACATCACCCCCGACCTTTGGTTCTTTGATTGCCACTTCCCCGGGAACCCAATCATGCCCGGCTGCCTTGGCCTTGACGGGCTGTGGCAACTGACCGGCTTTAACCTCGGCTGGCGCGGCTGGCAGGGACGCGGCTACGCGCTGGGCGTCGGCGAAGTGAAACTAAAAGGCATGGTGCGCCCCGACCGCAAAATACTGACCTATAAAATCGACTTCACCAAAGCCATCCAAACCCGCCGCCTGACCATGGGCGTCGCAGACGGCATCGTCGAAGCCGACGGCGAAGTCATTTACGAAGTCAAAGACATGAAGGTCGCGCTGAGCGAGAGTTAAGATTATGCACATAGCGGCAATCTTCCTTCTGTCGGCGCTCTTCCTTTTTGCCAGCTCAATCAAAATTTGGGGCTGGCAAAAATTCATATTTGAAAACCAATTGGGCATGTTTCAAAAATATGGACTAAACCGCAAGACCATGTTCTTGGTCGGGCTAGTCGAACTTTTCGGCGCACTGGCAATTTAGATGCAAAGCTCAGCTCTCGGCCCAATCGGAGCATTGGCATTTTTCTCGGCACATCAATCGGCGCCATCTTTTGCCATCTTTTGCCATCTTCGTTGGGACACGTGGAAGGACGCAATTCCCGCCTTCATAACTGGCACATTATCGGCTGCGGTGTTTCTGAAAGGATCGTTTTCGGTCCTTCGACTCATTGGCTTTTAACGCCAAACGACCCCCTAACTTCCCATTGCCCAACCGCGCGATTTTGAATTCGCACTATATTCCAGCCTGTTTCGCGTGCGAAACCGCAACATCGCCGTAGATTGCCCCGAAAAAACCGTTTCAGGCCGATGAGCGCTACCCGCTTGCCCCCTCCCCGTCCCCATCCTACAAAGAGCCAACACAAGCCTAAGGAGAAGCCAATGCGTCGCGTCGTCATCACAGGTCTGGGAATCGTATCCCCCATCGGGAATAACGCGGATGAGGTTTTGGCCTCACTCAAGGCGGGCAAATCGGGGATCGAAGCATCACCTGAGATGACCGAGCATGGTTTCCGGTCCCAGATCGCTGGCACGGTCAAGCTGGATATCAAAGACCACGTCGACAAGCGCGCCCTGCGGTTCATGGGACCCGGCGCGGCCTATGCCTATATCGCGATGGGGCAAGCGATTGAGGATGCGGGGCTGGATGAGGCGACTGTATCCAATATCCGGACAGGTCTGATCGCGGGTTCTGGCGGGCCATCCACATCGGCGATGTTGGCCGCCCACGACGTTGTTAAGAACACAGGTGCGACCAAGCGGATCGGTCCGTTTGCCGTGCCAAAATGCATGTCATCCACGATCAGCGCGAACCTTGCGACGCAATACCAGATCAAGGGTATTAACTATTCGATCACGTCGGCCTGTTCCACGTCGCTACACTGTATAGGGTCGGCATCTGAGCAGATCATGATGGGCAAGCAAGACGTCATGTTTGCGGGCGGCGGCGAAGAGCTGGATTGGACATTGTCGTGCCTGTTTGACGCAATGGGTGCGATGTCATCGAAATACAACGATACGCCCGAACGCGCGTCACGTGCATTCGACGCGGACCGCGACGGTTTTGTGATTGCCGGTGGTGGTGCGATGCTTGTGCTAGAAAGCCTTGAGCACGCGCAGGCACGTGGTGCTAAAATCTATGCAGAGGTCACCGGCTTTGGCGCGACGTCGGATGGTGCCGACATGGTTGCCCCATCGGGTGAGGGCGGCGAGCGGGCCATGCGCCTTGCGCTGGATACGCTGCCGAAGGGCCGCAAGATCAGCTATATCAACGCCCACGGTACATCAACGCCGGTTGGCGACGTTGGCGAGATTGAAGCGGTACGCCGCGTGTTCGGCCAAGGTGCGACGCCACCCGTGTCATCCACCAAATCCATGACAGGCCATTCCCAAGGGGCCACTGGCGCGTCAGAGGCGGTGTATTGCCTGCTGATGCTGCAAAACGATTTCATCGCGCCGTCGATCAACGTGGAAACGCTTGATCCTGCGCTAGACCCTGCCGAAATCGCCACGAGCCTGAAAGAAGATGCAGGGCTTGATACCGTAATGACAAACTCATTCGGGTTTGGTGGGACCAACGGATCCATGCTGTTGAGCAAGTTCAAAGGCTAAACCACGCCTTTCGGATCATGAAAATTGGGGGGCGGTGAATTGCCCTCAGCCTAACACGTCAGGACGACACAATGACCATTTCAATGCAAGGCAAGCGCGGCTTGATCATGGGGGTCGCCAATGAGCGGTCCATCGCATGGGGTATCGCCAAATCAATGGCCGAGGCTGGCGCAGAGCTAGCGTTCACCTATCAGGGTGAGGCGTTTGGCAAACGGCTGGAGCCGCTCGCGGCCTCGGTTGGGTCGGATTTTATGGTGGATGTCGATGTGACGGATGCTGCGTCAATGGATGCCGCCTTTGCCGCGTTAGAGGCGAAATGGGGCAAGCTGGATTTCGTCGTCCACGCGATTGCCTATTCAGACAAGAATGAGCTGACGGGCCGGATTTCGGATACCTCTGTCGAGAACTTCAAAAACTCGATGGTGATCAGCTGTTATTCCCTGATTGATGTGTCCAAACGCGCGATGGCATTGATGCCCGACGGTGGCACAATCCTGACGCTGACTTACCAAGGTGCGAACAAGGTGACCCCGTTCTACAACGTGATGGGCGTCGCCAAGGCCGCTTTGGAAAGCGCTGTGCGCTATCTCGCCAATGATCTGGGCCCAGACGGCATTCGCGTGAACGCGATCTCACCCGGTCCGATGAAAACCCTTGCAGGGGCGGCGATCGGTGGCGCGCGCAAGACCTATAAGCACACCGGCGAAAACGCCCCGATGCGCAGCAATGCCACATTAGAGGCTGTTGGCGGCACGGCCGTTTATCTGGCGTCTGATGTGGGGGCGTCCACAACAGGTGAGATTATCCGCGTTGATGGCGGCTATCACGTGCTGGGGATGCCGCAGCCAGAAAACCTCTGACCGCGGCGCAGTTTGATGGGCTGGGGCGCTGCCCCAGACCCCGGCATATTTAAGCTCAAAAGAAGCCTACGCCGCGTCGATACCTGTGATTTCAAAATCAAAGGTGAGGTCTTGGCCCGCGAGTGGGTGGTTCGCATCGAGCGTAATTTCTGTGTCAGACACTTCGGCGATGACAACAGGAATGACTTGTCCCTCAGGTGATTGCATTTGCAACTGCGTGCCAACCTCGGCCGGGATATCGTCGGGGAATTCGCTACGCGGAACCGGCTGGCGGGCGGCTGGGTTCAGCTCTCCGTAGGCGTCGGCGCAAGGGATTTCGGCAACCTTCTTTTCGCCCACGATCATGCCGTAGATTGCGGCATCTAGCCCCTTGATGATCATACCGGAGCCAAGGGTGAATTCGAGCGGATCGCGCCCTTCGGAGCTATCGAAAACCTCGCCTGATTTGAGGGTGCCTTTGTACTGGATGCGGATCGTGTCGCCGGCTTTTGCTTGTGTCATGGTCTCTCTTTCAAAATGATATGGGGCTGCCTACGCAGGGTCAGCGGCAGATGCAAATCGCTTTGCCCCTTTTCGGCGCGACGATGGTGTGACAGTCTTTGCCACAAGCCGCATGAAAAGGGACCGTATGTTGCCCAAATCCGTCTATGTTTTCGACGCCTACGGCACGTTGTTTGACGTGAATGCCGCCGCACGGTCCGCTGCGGCCGATCCTGCATTTGCGTCCCTTGCCGCCAATTGGCCAGCAGTTGCGGCCAATTGGCGAGCTAAACAGCTGGAATATACGTGGTTGCGCGCCATTGCCGGACATCATTGCGATTTCTGGCAGGTCACCCAAGACGGGCTGGATTGGGCGCTTGAGACCGCAAAGCTGGGCGATCCTGCGTTACGCCAGAGATTGCTAGAACTTTACTGGGAATTGGACGCGTTTCCCGAGGCGTTCGCCGTCCTGACGCGGCTGCGCCTTGCAGGGGCCAAAACTGCGATCTTATCTAACGGGTCGCCTGCGATGCTGGACGCGGCGGTTACTTCGGCGGGGTTAGCGGACGTATTAGATGCCGTTTTATCGGTCGAAGATGCAGGCGTGTTCAAGCCCCATGCATCGGTCTATGACCTTGTGGGCGCACGTTTTGACTGTACGCCGAATGACGTTTTGTTCGTCTCATCCAATGGATGGGATGCGGCTGGTGCGGCCGGTTACGGGTTCACTACCGCTTGGGTCAACCGCACTGGTGCGCCAATTGATCGACTATACGCCACGCCGCACCATATCATGAACGATCTGACACCAATACCAAAGGTCACCTGATGCCCCATTTCACCACCCCCGACGGGACCAAGCTGTACTACGAGGAAAGCGGCAAGGGTATTCCCGTGCTGTGCCTTGCGGGGCTAACCCGCAATACCGCCGATTTTGATCATGTGGCGCCGCATATGCCGGTGCGCCTGATCCGGATGGATTATCGCGGGCGCGGGCAGTCGGATTGGGCAGACCCCACCACCTATACGATCCCGCAAGAAGGTACTGATGCACTGGCGCTGTTGGACCATCTGGGCATCGCGCAGGCCGCGATCTTGGGCACTTCACGCGGTGGGCTCATCGCGATGATGTTGGCGGCGACGCACAAGGATCGTTTGTTAGGTGTCGCACTAAATGACATCGGCCCGGTGATTGAGGAACGCGGCATGAATGTCGTGCGCGATTATATCGGGCGCAATCCGGCACAGGATAACCATGAGGACGCAGCGCGCGCGCGCGCAAAGCTGTGGACCCATTTTGAGGGCGTCCCCCATGCCCGCTGGCTGGCCGAGGTCCGCGCACATTACGCCCAAACGGCAGACGGGCTGGTCATTCGCTATGACCCGAAGCTGCGTGATACGGTGCTGGCGACCCAAGATGAACCAACGCCCGATCTATGGCCGCTTTATGATGCGCTGGGGGGGGTGCCACTGGCGCTGATCCGCGGGGCCAATTCCGATTTGCTGTCAGAGGAAACCGCGGATGAAATGCTGCGTCGTCGCCCTGACATGATCCGTGCCGATATTGCGGGCCGTGGCCATGTGCCGTTTCTGGACGAAGACGACGCGCTTGATGCGCTAACAGAATGGTTGGAGGACCTGCATGAATTTTGAGATGATCACCGCAGCCGCAAACCGGATCAAGGGCCATGCACGGATCACCCCAATGCTGACGTCCCCGTTCTTGGATGACATCGCCGGGCGTCAGGTGTTGATCAAGGCGGAATGCCTGCAACACACCGGATCGTTCAAATTTCGCGGCGCATGGTCTGCGGTTTCAGCCCTGACCGACAATACGCTTAAAACCGGCGTGATCGCCTATTCATCGGGCAACCATGCGCAGGGTGTCGCAATGGCGGCAGCGAAACACGGCGCACCTGCCGTGATCATCATGCCCGCAGATGCCCCGCGAATGAAGATCGACAACACCCGCGCCTTGGGCGCAGAGGTGATCCTATACGACCGCGAAAACGAAGACCGAGACGCCCTTGGCACGCAAATTGCAAGCGAACGCGGCCTGACCCTGATCCGTCCCTATGACGAGCCGCAGGTGGTCGCCGGTCAAGGCACAACCGGCCTTGAAATCGCCACGCAGGCCGCAGAGCTTGGGGTTACCAAGGCCGATGTGATGGTCTGCTGCGGTGGCGGTGGGCTGACGTCTGGGATCGCGCTGGCGCTGGCTGAGACTGCGCCAAACATGCGGGTGCGACCTGCGGAACCGCAGGGTTTTGATGATGTGACACGATCCCTTGTGTCCGGCCAGATTGAACGCAATGCCATGATGGGTGGGTCAATCTGCGATGCTATCGTCACCCCGCAACCCGGTGATCTGACCTTCCCGATCCTGAAGGATCATTGCGGCCCCGGTGTTGTCGTCACTGATGATGAATGCCTGCGCGCGATGGCCCACGCCTTTGCGCGGCTCAAAATTGTGGTGGAACCGGGCGGGGCCGCAGCCCTTGCTGCCGCGCTGTTCCACCCTGATCAATTTGATGGCGACGCTGTGATCGCCGTAATAACCGGCGGCAACGTCGACCCCGCGCAGTTCGCCCGCGCATTGGAGACCCTATGACCGATTTCACCATCGCCAGCTGAAATCGAAACTGGGGGAATTGGGCCGCCCCGCTGGCGCGCCCTTCCCGCCGGGCGTGCGATGGGCTGCCTGCGTGCGGACCTGCGCCGCATGGCCGAGGCTTGGGTGCTGCGCCGCAAAATCCTGTCCAAACTTGATGCAGGCAACCCTGTCATGGTGCTGGGTGATTTCAACGATGGCGAACATGCCGTCAGCTCTGAGATCATTTCTGGCGAGGCGCCATTCAAAAACTATGCATGGATGCGCCGCCACGACGCGGAACACAAAGGTGATCGTTACACCGACAAGGAAAACGAGTTGATCCGCGCCCAGATCAACGCCCGCCGCCTGCATTCTGCGGAAAAACTGTTCGTGCGCAAATCAGCACGCGACATGATCTATACCTCGGCCTTTGGCGGTGTGTTCGAATCCATCGACCAGATTTTCATGTCCGCGCATTTCCTGTCCGAAAGCGCCGATCATATCGGTGAAATAGACTATTTTAGTGTGCTGAACGATCACCTGACCGACGGCAGCCACCCCGAGGCACCTTATAACAAACTCGCCTCTGACCACGAGCAGATCATGGCGCATTTCACCATGCGTGACAAAAAACAATCATAGGCTGAAAATTAACCGTATTGACACAATTCTAAGAATCCAATCAAGTGCGCGGCAGGGAGGGTTACCCTGCGTCCCGCGCAAGCGATGGACCGGGTGACAGGACAAAGCCGCGCCGGGGAAACCCATAGCGCGGCTTTTTCTTTTGGATCAAAGGCTGGATCACATGGCAACTTTTTCGGCGACCAACAATGGCGTCACACTCCGCGGGCAGATTGACGGACAAACCGACCCGCAGGCCCCGACCCTTGTGCTGGCGGGATCATTGGGCAGCACGATGGACCTGTGGCGCAAGGTGGTACCGCTCATGCCCTATACGCTTCGGATTATTCGCTATGACATGCGCGGGCATGGGCAATCTGACGCGCCCCTAGGCCCCTACACCATGGGACAGTTGATCAGTGACGCCGCCGCAGTGTGCGACGCGGCGGCGGTAAAGGATGCGATGATCGTTGGTATCAGCGTGGGTGGCATGGTCGCCCAAGGCCTTGCCGTCAAACGCCCCGATCTGATCCGCAGCATGGTTCTATCGAACACAGCAGCAAAAATCAGCAACCCAACGTTCTGGGAGGATCGGATTAAGGCGGTCGAGGACGGCACGATGCCTGCGCTGGCCGACGCGATCATGCCCCGTTGGTTCGGGCGCGACTTTCTGCATGGCGGCGACGTGGCCCCGCTTCACGCGATGCTCAGCGGGATTAATCCTGTGGGTTATGCCGGTGTCTGTGCGGCCATTGCTGGCACGGATTTCTACACACCAACGTCTGGACTGCGCATCCCCACCCTTGGCATTGCTGGCGGGCAGGATCAAACTACACCTGCTGATCTTGTGCGCGAAACTGTTGACCTGATCCCCGGTTCGCAATTCACCGTGATGTCACGCGCGGGCCACCTGCCCTGTGTTGAGGACCCCATCAGATTTGCAGAAGTGGTCACACAATTCATGCACGACACAGGCCACATCTAAGGTTTGCAAACCGCCCCAAACCCCGTAACTCGTCCCCACCCAACCGGAGCGTAAAATGCATAGCCGCCTGCCAATGATCTTTATCCTGCTCACTGTCATGATCGACAGCATGGGCATCGGCCTGATTATGCCCGTAATGCCCGATCTGATCCAAGAGTTGGACGCGGGTGATCTGGGCCAAGCCGCCGTTTGGGGCGGCATCCTTGCGTCGATCTTCGCGGTGATGCAGTTTCTGTTCGGCCCTTTCATCGGCGGCCTGTCCGACAGGTTCGGGCGGCGCCCCGTTCTGCTAATCGCGCTTGTGGTTATGGCATTCGATTACGTGCTAATGGCTGTGGCTGGTACGATCTGGCTGTTGGTCATCGGGCGGATCATCGGCGGGATCACCGCCGCCACGCAATCAACCGCCACTGCGTCTATGGCCGACATTTCCAAACCAGAGGACAAAAGCGCCAACTTTGGCCTGATCGGCGCCGCCTTTGGCGTTGGCTTTGTGCTGGGGCCGCTCATGGGCGGTTTGCTGGCGGAATATGGCACGCGCGCACCGTTCTGGGCGGCCGCTGTTTTGGCTGCAGCGAATGCTGTATTCGGCTACTTCGCGTTGCCCGAAACGGTTACGGATAAGATCAGACGCCCCTTCAGCTTTGCGCGGGCAAACCCGCTCGGCGCATTCCGGCAAATCGGCAAACTGCCCGGCTTGGGCCGTATGCTGGGCATGACATTCATCTATGGCATCGGGTTTTTCGTCTACCCCAGCGTCTGGGCTTATTTCGGCAAACTACAATTCGGCTGGGGCCCCGGCATGGTAGGCCTGTCGCTTGCCACCTTCGGGATCGGGATCGCCTTGGTCCAAGGGGTTCTGATCCGCCCGATCCTTGCGCGGATCGGGGAACGGAACACCGTGATCTTGGGGCTCAGCGTCGATGTCATCGCCTTTGTCGCACTGGCATTTGTGACGAATGGATGGATCGCGCTGCTGCTGACACCGCTCGCCTCACTTGGATCCATCGCCGGTCCAGCCTTACAAGGATTGATGTCGCAGGCAGCGTCCGACGACCAACAGGGTGAGTTGCAGGGCGCCCTGACGTCAATCAATGCCGTCTCATCCATCGCGGCCCCTTTGTTCATGACGCAGACGTTCTTTTTCTTCACAAAAACAGACAGCGCCGTCTTTCTTCCCGGTGCGCCGTTCCTGTTGTCTGCGGTTTTGGTGATCGGGGCGATCATCGTCTTTCTGCCCTTGCGCAAAAAGCCAATCTGACACCGCAAAATGTCTTGCAAATGCGCCACACTCAGGCTCAGCATGGGGGAACCAACAAAGGACGCCCCATGACCAAGATCAAAGCCGCCGTTTGCCACACATTCGGACAGCCGCTTGCCATTGAAACCATCAATCTACGCGCGCCCGAAATGGGCGAGGTTGAGGTCACACTTAAGGCTTGCGCCATCTGCCACTCGGACATTTCATTTGCCGAAGGTGGCTGGGGCGGCACCCTGCCGGCTGTGTACGGGCACGAGGCGGCGGGCCATGTCACATCCGTCGGAAACGGTGTGCGCGGTGTGTCTGTCGGGGACGCTGTCGTCGTGACGTTGATCAAATCTTGCGGCAGCTGCGGATCCTGTTCATCCGGCAAACCCGTAATCTGCGAAACCGGATCAACCGGTGACGGGCCATTAACCGCGGATGACGGCACAACGCTCGTGCAAGCCATGAACTGTGGTGCCTTCGCGGAAAAGGTGGTCGTGGACCAAAGCCAGATTGTGCGCATCCCCGCTGACATGGATATGAATGCCGCCAGCCTTCTGGCCTGTGGCGTTATCACGGGCGTCGGTGCCGTCGTGAACGCGGCCGCATTACGCGCAGGCCAAGACGTTGTCGTAATCGGCGCGGGCGGCGTTGGCCTGAATGCGATCCAAGGGGCGCGCATTGCGGGCGCACGGCGGATCATCGCGGTGGATATGTCGGATGAAAAACTTGCCATCGCCAAGGATTTTGGCGCCACCGATGGGGTGCTGGCCAGCGCGGATGCGCCTTGGGACGCGGCAAAATCCGCGATGGGACGTGGCGCGGATGCCGTTTTCGTCACTGTCGGGGCGGTGCCCGTCTATAACCAAGCCCCCAACTATCTCGCCCCCGGCGGCAAGGTTGTGATGGTCGGCATGCCCCACATCGGCGATGCGGCCACCTACGACCCCGGCACCATGGCGTCGATTGGCCAAGGGATGGTCGGTTCCAAAATGGGTGATGCAGTGATTGCGCGGGATATCCCATGGATGGTGGACCTCTATCAGCAAGGGCGGCTTAAGTTGGATGAGCTGGTGTCGCAAACTTGGTCGCTCGACCAGATCAACGACGCCATCGCGGATACCAAGACCGGTTCTGCCAAACGCAATGTCATCGTGTTCGACTAGCCCTCACTTTTTTCCAAATACTCATAAAAGGACGCGTCATGAAGCTCGCTGACCTCGACATCATCGTCACTGCACCACCTGCCCCGGGATGGGGCGGGCGGTATTGGATTTTGGTCAAGGTCACGTCTGATACGGGCGTTGTCGGCTGGGGCGAATGCTACGCGTCATCCATCGGGCCGGACGCGATGGAACATGTCATCCGTGACGTGTTTGGCCGCCACATGGCTAGTGAAAACCCAGAAAATATCGAGCTGATGTTCCGGCGCGTCTATTCGTCGGGGTTCACACAGCGGCCCGACTTGACGGTTATCGGCGCGTGGTCAGGTCTGGAAATGGCGTGCTGGGATATGGTGGGCAAGGATCGGGATCGGCCTGTACATGCCCTGATCGGCGGGCGGATGAATGACCGCATTCGCGCCTATACCTACCTCTACCCGCAATCACACCATCCCCTGCCCGCATTCTGGGCGGACGCAGATATGGCTGCCGAAAGCGCGGTGGCCATGGTTGAAAAAGGCTATACAGCCGTCAAATTCGACCCCGCTGGTCCCTACACAATGCGCGGCGGGCATATGCCGTCGATGCATGACATCAGCACCTCTGTCACATTTTGCAAAGCGATCAGGGACGCCGTGGGCAATCGGGCTGATCTGTTGTTCGGCACACATGGGCAGTTCAGCACCGCTGGCGCGATCCGCATGGGGCAAGCGTTAGAACCCTATTCCCCCCTTTGGTACGAGGAACCGACCCCGCCCGACGCTGATATGGGACGGGTGTGCGACGCGGTCCGCATTCCCGTGGCCACCGGCGAGCGACTGACGACAAAGTCGGAATTTGCTGCCGCTTTACGTCAAGGCGTGCAAATCCTGCAACCGGCCTTGGGGCGTGCGGGTGGCATTTGGGAATGTAAGAAAATCGCAGCCGTGGCCGAGACGTTCAACGCCCAGATGGCGCCGCATCTTTACGCAGGGCCGATTGAATGGGCGGCGAACATCCAGCTTGCGGCCTCTATCCCCAACATTCTGATGGCGGAGACGATTGAAACGTCATTCCACGCGGCCTTGGTCAAGAACACATTGACGGTCGAAGGCGGCTACATCCCCGTACCCGATGCGCCCGGATTGGGGATTGAGGTGGATGAAGCCCTTGCCCGTGCGCACCCCTATACCGACGATGGTCTCCACCTTGAAATGCAATCCGACCCCATCGGGTATCATGCGGTTAATAATTTCGCGGGCGGCGCACCGGTAAAGGTCTAATCGCGCAAAGATGGGTTAAAACCCACCCTACATGGTTCCAAATCCCTGCAACGTCGTTAAGGTTTGGCCCCATGAACATCTTTCGCCCCCTCGCGGCCCGTATCGTTGGCCATTGTATCCGCCTGTTTGCCCGCGCCATCACCGCGGTGCGTGCCGACTGGTAAGGGATTGAACCCGTGCCGCGCCAGCGGGTCTATTATTCCAACCACTCGTCCAATGCGGATATACCAATGATCTGGTCGGTTCTGCCACCGGTATTGCGCCGCACTGTGCTCCCGCTGTTGGTAATGATGCGGCGCGAACGCAAGACGGCTTCAACGCAATGAACGCCGCGCTAAAGGCCCGCGCAGAGGCCGCCTAGGTACACCTGAAGTCAGCCAGCTGCATCCACCTTAAACCCCTCGGGCGCGAAAGGAAGGAAATCATGAATTCTCGGCGGTTCAGGCATAGTTCACAGTTCCACACCAGAATTTCCGTGGCCTCACCTATCGCGCGCAGTCTGACACCTCTGACATACGCTGAAAATATCTCAAAGCAGAAGCTACCTGCAATCAGATGAAACAAGCCGGCGGATTTCATAGCATCCTCGAGCAGGATGGCGGATTACGCTTTTGTGCCGATGGAAAGCCCCGCGCGTTGATCAAAACCTACGTGTAGGCAGGGCTCATGAAAATTTACGTCGGTGCGACCATGGCCTGCGGCAGAGGGCCAAACCCGCCGTTCGAACACATCACCGAACGTGCCACCGACCTGCGTGTCGTGGCCGCGCAATATGCGCCAAGAACAATCATTACCAAAGCGTTCTGAACCTAGCAGAACCCAAGCGTTTCCAACACGCGCGGTACACCTTTTTTCATGGCAAAAAAGCCCTTTGTTGCGTGTGGCCATGCGACCGTGTCAAAGGCGCGGCGGACTTGAAGCAGTTTGATCCCTTCCTTGCGAAGGATCGGTTCCACGGCGGCAAGTGTCGTGGCGACAGGCCCAATCGGGGCATAGCCTGTTACAACGGTTTTCAGGTTGTGTGTTTGACAAGCAGCGATGATGCCTTCGGCCCAATCTTCATCCTCGATGATCTGCATTTCTGAACAAACATCGCGCATGGCATCAGCTGCAAAAGTCTGGGCAATCGTCCCGAGGGGCAATGGCGACCGGCCTGTTGTCGCCAGTGCGCCAACCTTTGCTATAGGTGGGTGCGATAACGTCTGTGCGACTTGCATGTCGTCTTCCGTTACCAAAAGCAGATAATCCCTCGTGATTTCTGCCGGTGTCATGGCCTCGGGCAGAGGGCGGCGTAGGTGGTCGACTGTCTCTGACAACGGCTGAACCTGTGTTTGCAATTGATGCAGAGGGGCGAAACGCCGATCTGTGAATTTGGATATATTGGAAACCCGCGCCACGTATGGCCGCCCCTTCGTTTGTATCCCAGCCACCCAACGCCACGCGAGCGTGTTGGACGCAGGATCACCATCCATGAGATGCCGGAGGAAAAAGTCTGCTCCCAATTCCCAAGGGAGGCGAAGCGTGAATATCCAGATTGACGCAAACCACATCCGCGCGTGATTGTGCAAATAGCCGGTGGTCACCAACTCCTTTGCCCAATCATCAAAACCATCAATGCTCGTCTCACCAGCTATAGCGGCTGCATATTTGCCGGCCAAATGGCGGTCTTTGTCCACGCTTTCCAGCTGTCGCAAAAGACCGGCCTGATAGGCAGGCCAAACTGTTGGATGATGTTCAAGCCAGCCTTTGAAGTAAGTGCGCCAAAAGACCTCGTGCACGAACCGCTCGGCTGTGGAGAAGGAATGCGTATTTAAGGTGGCGTTTAGAACTTCGGTTTCTGTGATCAACCGGTGCCGGATCCACGGCGACAATGCGGACACATTGGCGCGATGGTTCGGCCCAAGGTCATAGTTGCGGCACCGATTATATAAATCACCCGTCCGCTCCGCGAACTGCACCACCCGCGCAAGGCCCGCTGCCCGTGTCGGCGTAAAACCGGGAATTTCTGACTGTTGGCGAAGGTCGGCGATGATGGCTTTGGTTTTCATATCTAAACTTTGGGGTTTGAGCGTGACGAACGCGGAACTGCATATGGCACGCGACGTTGATAAGCGGCGAAATCTGCACCGTACCGTTTGGCAAAACGGCGTTCTTTTAGCCGTGGCGCCAAAAGGCAATAGGTCGTTAATGCAATCGCCAGACATAGCTGATCCGGTGTCCAGACTGGCACGATCCATGTTGTCAGCGCGAAAGCGACGTAGATAGGTTGGCGGATTACGCTGAACAGGCCCTTCGTTGGCATATCCGGAAACACGGGTTTGATGTTCTGCGCAAGCGACATCCACCCAAGCGCGCCGGATTGGACCTCTGCCCCCGCATCATAGCTGGCCCAAATCAAAAGCAGCCATGATAAAGCATACAAACTGCAAATGGCCGCAAAGACCATCCCTTGCGCCTGCCACCAGATGATCCCGCTGGGGGTCCAAAACACAAACAGCGCCAGCAGCTGTAGCGATGCAATGATAGCATAGGTCGTCGTCGCCAATGTTGAGCCGAATGCACGGGGTGCCAGTTTGGCCAAGACCCCTGCACCGCGTTTTGACAGCAACATCGAATGGCTTAGCGGGAATTGCAGAACCAGAAAGATGTTCGCGATGGTCGACCAATGGGTCGGCACGCGGCCAAGGCTTTCGGACATGCCAAAAAACATCGCTACGATCATTGCAAGTACAGCGGCGGCAAAAGTCACATGACAGATAAGGCCATACACAAGCGCAACACTCATACGAGTAGCGCCAGCAGGGGCGCGGAATACGCCCAAAGCAAGCGCAAAAAGCCGTTGTAATGGGCGGGTGTCAGACATCTTCATACGCCTAAAGGTAGGCTGTGCACCGCATGCGTCGAGTACCCCATGCTGCGACGTTTCATCCGTTGCCAAAATCATCAACACACTATCTGTGTGATATGGAACTGAATTTGACGACAACGCCGCACGCGCCACGCCGCGCCGATCTGGCATCGCGATATATGACGCTGACAAAAGATGTCATGCCGCAACTTGCGCGCACGACCCACGGTCATTGGCCCGTGCGCAATGATCACTGCTTTCAGCGGATCGTCTTGGATAATGTGTGCGGCGGCGTTTGGTATGATTATCTGCAACGTCCAGCGTACAGAAACCTAACTTTTGACCAAGCAGAACGTGCGGTAAGGCTTTGCGATCAGATTATCGCCGGTGATACAGATCTTGCAGCCCTGAACGCGCAATCATTGGTTTGGCGCGGCAAAGCACCCTCGACCAAGGCAAAGGGTTAAATGATGGCCCTGCGAACATCGTTAAAGGACGCCAAAAACGTCGAAGTGGCAGATGATATTGATGATTTTGTATCGGACAAACGTGCTGATTGGCGTGCCACGGCTGCAAAGGGGCGCAGGCGGCAGCGGCGGTACAAAAAGCGTCTGACGCAAGAATTGCTTCGTCATCTGAGTGATGAGGAATAGATTTACCGTTCATACAGGCTCTCGACGCTGCGGCGCAGCGTTCCAAAAGCCGACATTGGCAAAGCCTGGCATTAGGTTCGTGCGTGGATGAGAGCACTGCGAAACAACGCGCCAATGATCGGTTTCATCAATGACATGATCTATTGAGCGGATGTTCTTGACCACCTTCTCGGCGGCCTCTTTCGATGTTTGTGGCTTCTTCGTCATCTCAATCTCCTAATCGATAAGATGAACCAGAAATCCTCCCTTATTCAAATCCCCAAATCTGTCCCAAGGGTGCTGACGTCAGACAACCAACGTCAACCTCAATGGGCTGCAATAATCGATTCACGCTTAGCTTTCGACCGGACGGTTATAGACAAAAATTATTTTTGTCGGCAATCAAAGAGATGCTCATGTAGTAAGGAATTGGAGAGAACGGCCCAAACCGGACTTTGGTGCAATTCGCAGCGAAGGTCGCCTTCGAGCCCAAATCGACCCACGCTGCGCGCTGCACGAATGACCGGTTTTGGTACAACGCCGAAGCCACGTTCGGTCTGACAAAGCTCTCAATCGAATCATTGAACGAACGTTCGTTCGTTGTTAATGTACGTCTCAAATCGATGCTTTCGCATCCGATCAATTGAAAAGGGTTCACGATGAAACGAAGAGATATGTTAGCAGGCGCAGGCGCAACGGTAATGTCAGGACTACTCCCTTGGGCAGCCAAGGCGCAGTCTTCTCAAGCGCCGAACTTGGTCGGCTACCTTCGCACCAACTGGAGCCGCGATCCGTTTTCATTCGGCACCTACTCCCATATTGCCAAGGGATCGCAACAAAAAGACCACCGCAACTTGGCCGAGCCAGTGGCTGAGAAAGTCTATTTTGCTGGTGAGGCGTCCAACCCAGATCGCAATAGTTCTGTGCATGCAGCGTTGGAATCCGGGCGTTTGGTTGCAAGGCAGGTCGCTGCGAGCGGCCACAAACGTATTGGTGTGATCGGTGCCGGTGTGTCTGGCCTCGTCGCCGCGCATGCCATGTCAAATGCAGGTCTTGAGGTTCACGTGATTGAGGGTCGCGACCGCATCGGAGGGAGGGTCTATACGGATCGCTCGCTTGGATTTGCCGCTGATTTGGGGGCAAGTTGGTTGCATGGAATAGACGAAAATCCGTTGACCCCCGTTATCGAACAGGCGGGCATGCGCAGCACCGTGTACGGCACGGATGTGATCATACGTTCAGAAGGGCGCGAAGTTGCATGGCAGGATTTACCTAACTGGAGCGCTGACATCGTCGAGTATCAAAACGATGCAGGCGCTGCAAAGGATGTACTTAACATATGGGCCTATCTCTGGACGGATGATTATGGCGGAAACGAGTTGCTGTTCCCTGATGGGTACGACGGGATATTACCACTTTTCAAAGGCGGCTACAGGCTGGATTTGAATGAGCGCGTGACTGCGATTGACTACGCTTCCAATCAGGTGCGCGTAACTTCGGATGTGACCATGCATGAGTTTGATGCTGTTGTCGTAACTGTCCCACTTGGCGTTTTGAAAGCCGGCGACATCGCATTTGATCCGGCACTTCCCAATGATAAACAGAACGCTATTGCTCGCCTAGGTTATGGCACACTCGATAAGATTTACCTGCAATTTGACGACGTTTTCTGGGATGCTGATATACAAAACATCGTCACCCCTTTCACAGATTACCCACGCGGGCACTACAATAGTTGGATGAACCTTTATCCCGTGACAGGTGAGCCTGTTCTCATATGTTTCAATGGTGGCCCTGCCGCATATGCGCTATCATCAGAAACGGATGAAACTGTGGTACATCAGGCTCTAAGCACCATCCTGAAAGCCTATGATCGGGGAGCCTAGCCATGATCGAAAACTTGGCACCTGCACCATCAAAACGAGAAATCGCATCAGAAAAGCGCCGGAAACACATTCTAGAAGCGGCGATCGCGTGTTTCATCGACAAAGGCTTTCACCAAACTGGCATGCGCGATATCGCGGCACGTGCCGAGGTCAGTATTGGAAACCTCTATAATCACTTCCCGGGCAAACATGATTTTCTAATCGGACTGGCAAATATGGAAGGTGAGATGATTGCACCCTTCATTGAACACCTTGAAGTCGACGGCCTGGCAAACGAGACATTCTCTGCATTCCTTCAGGATTACTGGGTTATTGTTTCTGACAAGGATGTCGCAATCCTCACCGCTGAGATCACCGCGGAAGCGATGCGGATGCCGGATATTGCGAAGCAGTTTCTTGAGGTGCGCCGTAGTCTTGCTCTTGCCCTGTCGTCTCTTCTTGAAAAAGGGATAACGCAAGGGATCTGGCGACCTTCGGGCGATCCATTGCACACCGCCAATTTTATCCTTGATACGATTGAATGCGCAGCGGACAGGCAGGCAATGGATAAAACAAGCGCTCAGGCTCAACTTGCGCATCTAGAGGTATTTCTAAGCTCCAGCTTGGGCGTCTCATGCAATAACTGATGAAGAACGGCGACAACAGAGAGTTCTTAGAGAAAGGGAAAAAATCAAAAAACAGACAATCCAACAACGCCGCTTGCACCATCAAAAACAAGCCGCATAATCAATCACACTCACAAACCAGAGCCTCCAATGCTCAAGCCGCTCTCATGTCCCATTTTATATGACGACGGACAGGTTCCGGAGCCTGTGGAACATTTGGTGAACTTATAATCAGGGGCCTGTCAACACCGTGAGATGCACTGATCTACGGGGGTTCACCAGCCAGTGGAGGCTTTAAATACACCTTAAGGCACTGTAATTTAACCAAAAATTACGAAAAATCACCGGATATCCGTACGCTTCTGATTTCTTTTTCGTACGCTTCTGGTTTTTCTGGCTACTACCAAAAAATGTTTGGCGATCCCGGGAGGACTCGAACCCCCAACCCCCTGATTAGAAGTCAGGTGCTCTATCCAGTTGAGCTACGGGACCGTTTTAGTGTGTCCAAGCGCCGCGGCGGTTGGTGGCAAAGTTCTCGCCGTATCCACCTTGACGGATGTTCAGCTTGCGCGGCTTGGGTTCCTGAACGGTGACGTCGATGCCCTTGGCCTCGGCGTAATCAAGTGCGGCCTCTTTGCTATCAAACGTCAATTTGACCTGCGCTTGGGTGTCGTTGGACGATGTCCAGCCCATCAACGGGTCCACACTGCGCGCCTCTTCGGCCACGTGTTCCAGAACCCAGACATTCGTCTTGGCGGTGCCTGATGACATCGCGGTTTTGGCTGGCTTATAGATTCGTGCGCGCATGATAAATCTCCGTTCTGCGGGCTTTATCGGTCAAAGCCCGTTTTGACGCAAGGGGCCGATCACCTCAACTTTATTGGTCCAGACGTGACCATCAAACCCGACGGGCACTTGCCCCCATAAATCAGGCGTATCAACCCCGCTGGAAAACCCCGTGCCGTCATATGGCCCCCACAGGATCACCTGAGATCCTGCCGCCTGCATCCGTGCCATGAACGGGTGCAGCCACCCTCACAGAGGGGGACCATAATCCATCGGCACCGCAACGAGCGTGTTACGGCAGGCCACTGGCACATAGGTCGCCCAACCGGTCAAAGCGTAGCGGATCAAACACACCTTTAGCGATGCGCGAACGTACCACGTAAGTCCGGCGCGGCATTGATGGCCGTATGCGTCGGCACGCTACCCCCGTAAACGCCCCAGATTTGGCGGGCATATGCGGGTGTTTCCAACATCTTGGCCAATACGAGCCCTTCGTCCGCGCGCTTGCTTTTGAAATTCACCAGATACTGCGCACCTAGATCGGCAACCAGCACCGCGCGCAGGGATGGCATCAATCCGATGCCCTGCCCCCGCAGCGGATATGTGGACCCATCAGCGGTATAGCCGTGGCCAATATCCAAACCCCGCAGGGTGTCAAACGGGGTCTTTTCCGTCACGCCCTGCCCATTTGTGCGGCAATCCAGCGTCCAATCATGGAATACGGCGAACACATTGTCGGGCGTCAGATGTACGTCCAGTTCGATCGCCTGCGCACCAGCGGCCACAGCGGCCTGCATCGACGGGATCGTGTTTTCGATGAACCCGTGGGTCGGCGCATCCATGAATTGCGCCGTGGAGGCGCTACCGTCACGTGGTGCGGTTGAATGCGTCTGATGCACACCGCGGTGGGCCAGAATGCGCGTTTCGCCAGTGGGCGCCAACAGACTGCTGTTCAGCGCCCAGATCAGAGCCAAGGCCCCAAGGATGATCCACCTAAGCCGGATCAGACCACACCGCCATCGCGGTCCCGCTGGGTTCAATAAATTCAAACCGCCGCCCGCCGGGGAAGTCAAAAATCTCGTGGGTGATCGTAGCACCTGCGGCCTTGACCTGTGCATAGGCGGCGTCCAGATCAACGGCGCGTAGCACGATCAGCGGGGCGCGCATGACATCAGCCCGCTCTATCCCACCGCCGGTGCCTGCATTCTGAATATCCCGGTAATCAGGTCCATAGTCGATGAACGACCAGCCGAACGCCTTGCCAAAGAATTCCTGGGTCTCTTCCAGTTTAATCGCTGGAAATTCCACATAGTCGATTTTCAGATTTTCCATATCAAAATGCCCATTCGCCCGCGCGCATGACCGGCACAATGTCCCCGCCGCGCGTGATCCCGTCAATATCAACCGCATCCGACCCCATCATCCAATCCACGTGAATGATCGACTGGTTACCGCCTTTTTGCTGCAACTCTTCGGGGGACAATTCTGACCCGCCTTCAATCGTATCGGCGTAACATTGGCCCAGCGCGATGTGGCAGGATGCGTTTTCATCAAACAACGTGTTGTAGAACAGCACACCTGACTGGCTGATCGGGCTGGAATGGGGGACCAAAGCCACCTCGCCGATGCGGCTGGCACCGTCGTCGGTTTTCAACAGGGCCTGCAACTGTGCCTCACCCTTGGATGCCGTTGCTTCCACGATTTTGCCTGCCTCGAACCGGACAGAGATATCTTCGATCACGGACCCCTGATGCGCCAGCGGTTTGGTCGCTGTCACCGTGCCGTCAACCTTATAGGCGTGCGGGCATGTGAACACCTCTTCTGTGGGGATGTTAGGTTGACAGACAATACCATTAAGCGCAGGTGACGCCCCGCCCTTCCAGATATGTCCTTCGGCCAGACCAAGATGCAGGTCGGTGCCGGGGCCGGTGTATTGTAGTGCTGCGAAGTTCTGATCATTCAACCAATTCACGCGCTTCTTCAGCTCAGCCGTGTGATCGGCCCAGTTCTGCACCGGATCATCGCCACCGATGCGCGAGGCATCATAGATAGCATCCATCAACTTGCCCTGTGCCTCTTCCACAGGCAGGTCGGGGAACACTTGCGCAGCCCACCCTGCACCGGGATAGGCGACGATGTTCCAGTTCACTTCGAACCCGACAATCGGGTTCATCGCGGGTTTGGCAGCAAGCGACGTGGCCTTGCCCACGCGGGCCACCTTTTCAGAGTCCGCTTTGGCTAATAGCATCGGGTCATCACCTGTGATTGCCATGCGGGCAGCACCGGATTTGAACGCATTGCCCATCCCCTCGAACAGCCACGCGGGGGCGGCATCAAAGCTGGCGTCATTGCCGTGCGCGTAACGTGCCTTAGTGATTTCACCGTCGTTGAACATCGGCGTGACCAAGGATGCGCCGGCCTTATAGGCATGCACCACGATGCGGCGGACCAATGGCAATGCCTCAATCGGGGCGGTGATCACCAGCTCTTGGCCCTCGGCCAAATTCACGCCTGTGCGCACGGCCACCTCGGCCAATCGGTCAAGCTTGTCTACATCAATTGTCATTGGGGGCTCCTTTGAAGGTTTCCCAAAACCTACGCTCATCTGGGGTGGCGTCAACAAGCCCTTGAACAAGATCAAAAGAAGAACAAATGTAAGGTTCACCTTCGCTTAAGGATTCCCCCCGCATGGCCTATGCCCATTCCGACAAACGCGACATCGAAACCGCGCAATATCTATCCAATCCGGCAGAGGACGTGCGCACGCGTGAGAAATTGGAAGGCGGCATCGCGTTCCGGCTGCAAACCGAATTTGAACCCGCCGGCGACCAGCCCACCGCGATCAAGGAACTGTCCGAAGGCATCCAGAACGGCGAACGCGATCAGGTGCTGCTGGGGGCGACGGGCACTGGCAAGACGTTCACGATGGCCAAGATGATCGAGGAAACCCAACGCCCCGCGATTATCCTTGCGCCGAACAAAACGTTGGCCGCCCAGCTGTACGGCGAATTCAAAGGGTTCTTTCCCGACAACGCGGTTGAGTATTTCGTGTCCTACTACGACTACTATCAGCCAGAGGCCTATGTCGCCCGCTCCGATACCTTCATCGAGAAGGAATCCCAAATCAACGAACAGATTGATCGGATGCGCCATTCGGCCACGCGGGCGCTGTTGGAACGCGACGATGTGATCATCGTGGCCTCGGTGTCATGCATTTACGGCATCGGCAGCGTGGAAACCTATAGCGCGATGACCCAAGACATTGTTGTGGGCAAAACCTATGACCAGCGCCAGATCATCGCCGACCTTGTAGCCCAGCAGTATCGGCGCAATGACGCAGGGTTCCAGCGCGGCTGTTTCCGTGTGCGTGGCGACAACCTAGAGGTTTGGCCCGCCCATCTAGACGACCGCGCGTGGTCGCTGTCGTTCTTTGGCGAGGAACTGGAGAGTATCACGGAATACGATCCGCTGACGGGTCAAAAGACGCAAAAGATGGACAAGGTCCGCATCTATGCCAATTCCCACTACGTCACGCCAAAACCGACGATGCAACAGGCCGTGATCGGCATCAAAAAAGAGCTGCGGATGCGGCTGGACCAACTGGTCGGAGAGGGCAAATTGCTTGAGGCCCAGCGCCTTGAACAGCGCTGCAACTTTGACATCGAAATGTTGGAGGCTACGGGCGTGTGCAACGGGATTGAAAACTATTCCCGCTATCTGACGGGCCGCGCACCGGGTGAACCGCCGCCCACATTGTTCGAATTTATCCCTGACAATGCGATCGTATTTGCCGACGAAAGCCACGTCTCCGTGCCGCAAATCGGCGGCATGTATAAGGGTGACTATCGGCGTAAATTTACGCTGGCTGAACACGGCTTTCGCCTGCCGTCCTGCATGGACAACCGCCCACTCAAGTTTGAGGAATGGGACGCGATGCGCCCGCAATCGGTGTTTGTGTCCGCCACGCCCGCATCGTGGGAACTGGAACAAGCGGGCGGCGTGTTTACCGAACAGATCATCCGCCCCACAGGCCTTTTGGACCCCGTGATCGAAATCCGTCCCGTCGATATGCAGGTTGATGACCTGCTCGACGAGGTGCGCCGCGTCAACGAAATGGGCATGCGCACGCTTGTCACCACCCTGACCAAACGCATGGCCGAGGATTTGACCGAATACATGCACGAACAGGGTATCCGCGTGCGCTATATGCACTCGGACATCGACACGATTGAACGGATCGAAATCCTGCGCGATCTGCGGCTGGGGGCATTTGATGTGCTGATCGGGATCAATCTGCTACGCGAGGGGCTCGATATCCCCGAATGTGGTCTGGTTGCGATATTGGATGCCGACAAAGAAGGGTTCCTGCGTTCCGAGACATCGCTGGTGCAAACCATTGGTCGCGCCGCACGTAACGCCGAAGGGCGTGTGATCATGTACGCCGACCGCATCACAGGGTCGATGGAACGCGCAATGGGCGAAACCGAACGCCGCCGCGCCAAACAGATGGCCTACAACGAAGAACACGGGATCACCCCCGCCACAGTTAAGAAAAACGTCGAGGATATCCTTGCCGGCCTTTACAAAGGCGACACCGATCAGGCCCGCGTCACCACGAAGGTTGAAAAACCAGGTGCGAATATGGCCGCTGTTCTTGATGGGCTGCGCACCGATATGCGCAAAGCCGCCGAGAACCTCGAATTCGAGGAAGCCGCCCGTCTGCGTGATGAGGTCAAACGCCTTGAAGCCGTTGAACTGGCCATCGCCGACGACCCCATGGCGCGGCAATACGCCGTGGATAAGGCGGTCGAGGATAGCAAAGCCAAATCGGGCCGCTCAACCGGCGGCCGTGGCGGTATGCGCGGCGGAAAATCACGGTATGGGGGGCGGAAGTAGCCCTATGTTGCGCTTGTCCGCCCTCGCAGTGCTGCTCGCCTCCCCAGCTAACGCTTGGGAGTTTTCGCCATCGCCGCTATGCACCCTGCAACAAGCCGGCCCGATTGCGGTTACCCTAACCTACGACCCGATGTTGCCCGAATATGTGCTTACGGTCACCGCAGACACAGTCTGGCCAACTGACTTACCGTTCTTCATGACATTCGCGGGATGGCGGCCCGACCGGATCCAGACCGACAGACAAACATTGTCAAAGGACGGGCGCAGTTTGTCCGTGCGCGATAGCGGGTTCGGCAATGTGCTGGATGGCATGGAATTTGGCGCACTGAGCCAAGCAGGCGTTGGCGATCAGGTTGTGACCATTCCAACCGACGGCATCAGCGGACCAATGAAGGCATTTCGCGTCTGTGAAACCGCAGCACTGTCCTAATCCAGCACAAAATCCCCGACGACAGGATAGTGATCGCCGGGATAGGCACCAGCAAACTGCCCGCGTAGCACTTGAGTATCCCCAACTTGCGTGATCCCATCGCTTATACCCAAATGGTCAATCGCGCCAAACAGGCCCACACCACGGTTCAGGTGATAGGTCGCACCGCGCACAGGCACAAAATCAATCCCCGCATCCGCAACAATCCGCAGCAGCGCACCGATGCGCAGCGCATTGAAATCACCCACAACCATCACTCGCTCATCCGCGGCCAGCCATGGGGCGATGCGCGCGGCAATCAGGTCGGATGATTTGACACGATTGGACCGGCTGGCATAGTCATTGTGGACATTCACGACCTTCATGCGTTTGCCGTCGACTTCGACCTCGATCCACGACGCGAATGCAGGCCATGATCCGTTGAAGGTGCGTGCATAGATCACATCAGGCGTATCACTGAAAAAGAACCAGCCCTGGTCGATCAGTGTCACGCGATCGCCGCGATAGAATATCGGCTGCGTGATCGGGAAAACGGATGCATCACCATTGGCCCCAGCCGCATAATCAGGGTTCTGGGACAACAACCAGTCGCGCACCAGATTGATGTTTTTATCCGCGCCACGGCCAAAGCTTTCCATTTCCTGAAACGCGATGATGTCGGCATCCATCGCCTTGCATACAGCGTCTAGCGGCGCCTTACGTGCTGCGAAT
Organism: Yoonia sp.; assembly: GCA_029250945.1. Lineage (GTDB taxonomy): Bacteria > Pseudomonadota > Alphaproteobacteria > Rhodobacterales > Rhodobacteraceae > Yoonia. Next base: position 1,006 of record JAQXEG010000010.1, on the reverse strand, counting down.
GCGGCCTCTGACCACGGGCCTTCGGATTGCCCGAGGATCAGGTAATGTACGTTGAATGTGCCAACCCGCAGGGCGCTATCATCTGGCGACGCAATCTCGGCGGGGCGCGGATTGCAGGCGGCCAAGACGGCCAATGCCGCAGCACCCAACCCAAGGGTCGCCCATTTCATCACCGTTTTGATCCCCATTTTACCGTCCCGCCCTTCCAAGTGCCGCGCAGCATGCGCCCCTTTTGTTTGACCAAAGGAAAGCAGACTGTCCAATCACGATAGCGATCATTGCTGACCACGCGCAGCCCGTGGCGTTTGGCATAGGACAGGATCACCTCATCTGCGCTGACGCCTTTGTCGACCACCTCGATCTGGCGGGCCGGAACCTTGCAAATCCGCGCCATCGCAGAGGCATCCATGAAATGCCCGCGCAGTTTGTATCCCACATTCGCATCGAAAATCACCTGCGGGCGCAGACCCTTTGCGACCAGATCGCGAAGGACCGCCGCCAGCACCTTTTCCGACGGATCACCGCCCCAGAAAATGACATTGGACCCATCTACAACGATCCGTTTTCCCGCAGGCTTTTGATCACGCGGGCGTTTGCGGGTCACAGCAATGACCAGCACCAGAATAATCGCAGGCAGGATTAGCCAAACCATCTTTTGTCTCCTGTCAGGACGAAAAAGGCGCGCCACAGTCGGGCGCGCCTTTGGTCTTCAGTGCGGTGCGGCAGAGATCAACCCTTGCCCTTCCATGGCACCAACCAGCGTTCGGCCCAGCGCATCAGCATATCGATGCTGAAACCGATGACCCCAATCAGGATGATACCCATCAGCACGATGTCAGTGGACTGGAACTTGGACGCGACCATGATCATCATGCCGGCACCTTTTTCCGCCGCAACCAGTTCGGCCGCAACAACAGTACCCCAGCAAACACCCATCGCCACGCGGGCACCGGTAAAGATTTCCGGCAGGGAGTTGGGGATGATGACGTGACGCATGATCTGCCAC
>JAQXEG010000027.1 GCA_029250945.1 Yoonia sp. | reverse complement strand
CGCTGTTGCCGCGATTGCCCCTGTGATTGCCCAAGTTGTTGATACGGTTGGCGCGGATAAGGTGCGGATCGCCCTGCCTGTTTTACGTGAAATGCGGGTGCAATTGTCCAAGGTCGAATAATGCTGTGGTCACTTAGCCTGCGCAGGGACATGTTGTCGATGACAGGGGTCAGCACACTGACACCGTGTCCTGAAGGCTACATCATGCGCACCCCGTCCGAGCCAACATACTGGAGCGAGAACCTCCTGATCCGCAATACGTTCTCGGTGCGGCCCGACATTGACATCGCCACGTTTCGTGCCGCATTTCCAGATGTGAAACATATGAAAATCCTGTGGGATTTGCTGGGGTCGGATGCGGATTCGATGCGCGCTGCGTTTGTGAATCCGATGAGGTGGATACATTTGATGTGCTGACATTGGCCGGTGTTGCGGCCAAGCCTGCGGTGCCTGGCGGCATCCAGTTACAGCACTTGCGCGATGGTGCGGATTGGCTGGCGTCGGCGGAACTGGCAGCCCAGATCGCGATTGAGGAAGATTATGACCCAGCTATTCACACCCCGTTTCTGACGCGACGCAATGCGACCCGTCGCAAACAGATTGCAGATGGACTGGGCGATTGGTTTGGCGCGTTTGACGGCGATTTATTGGTCGGACAAACGGGTATGTTTCACGATGCCACAGTTGCCCGGTTTCAGTCGGTTGAAACACGCGCCAGTCATCGGCGTCGCGGTATTTGTGCCGCACTGCTGGGGCATGTGAGCGGCTGGGCTGCGGCCCGTGCGCCGCAGGCGACCCAAGTGATCGTGGCCGAAGCAGACAGTGACGCGGGCCGCCTTTACCGGTGGGCGGGGTTCACCCATTCCGAAATATTGGTCGAGGCAGGCCACGCAGGATATTAGGGCTTCAACGCTGCCGTGACATAGTTCACGGACAGATCCTTGTCCGAAATCGACCATGTGAATTTCACAAAGTTGAAAACGTATCCTTTGCGGTCGACGGGTTCTAAACCTGCCTTGGTCATCAGATCGAACAGCTCATTCGGGGTGATGAATTTGGACCATTCGTGCGTGCCCTTTGGCAGCCAGCGCATGACCCATTCAGCACCAACAATCGCCATCGCAAAGGATTTGGGATTGCGGTTGATCGTGGAACACAAGTGTAGCCCGCCGGATTTGAGCAACTGCTGACAGGCGGTCAAATAGCCCAACGGATCGGCCACATGTTCGACGACTTCCATGTTGATGACGACATCGAATTGCTCGCCTGCGGCGGCCATCGCCTCGGCCGTGGTGTGGCGATAATCAATTGTCAGGCCCGACTGTTCGGCATGCAACCTTGCGACAGGGATATTGCGTTCGGCGGCATCAATGCCAACCACTTCGGCGCCAAGACGCGCCATCGGTTCACACAGCAATCCTCCACCGCATCCGATGTCCGCAATCCGCAAACCGGCAAAGGGGGTCGGGCCGTGCAAATCACGTCCGAACTCTGCGGCAATCTGGCGGGTGATGTAGTCGAGGCGCACAGGGTTCATCATGTGCAGCGGTTTGAATTTCCCTTCCAAATCCCACCATTCTGCGGCCATGGCTTCGAACTTGGCGATCTCGGATGGGTCGACGGTGTTGGTTGTCATGGGCTTGCCTTTGGTTTTCGCGTGGTCTTGGGTGTTTGCAAACTATATAGGTCGATTATGGACAAGATCTTAGGTCAAAAACGCGCAGGTGCGCATCTTTATCCGCCCGTCGATCCGTTTGATCAGCGGATGCTGGATGTGGGCGACGGGCACAGTGTTTACATGGAACAATGCGGGCGGCCTGACGGCATTCCGGTTGTGGTGCTGCATGGCGGTCCGGGCGGCGGATGTAGCCCCGCGATGCGCCGTTACTTTGATCCGTCGGTGTACCGGATCATTCTGTTTGACCAGCGCGGCTGTGGCCGGTCGCGCCCCCACGCGAGTGTTGAGGCGAACACGACATGGCATCTGGTCGCGGATATTGAGCGGATTCGCGAAACGCTGGATATTGATCGCTGGGTCGTCTTTGGTGGCAGTTGGGGTGCCACGCTGTCGCTGATCTACGCCCAAGCACATCCTGACCGCGCGGCCGCCTTGGTCCTGCGCGGCGTGTTCCTAATGACCCAGGCAGAGCTTGATTGGTTTTACGGTGGCGGGGCGTCTGTTTTCTGGCCCGATCTTTGGGCGCATTTCGCGGATTTGATTCCCGCGGACGAGCAGGACAATTTTATTTCAGCCTATCATAAGCGTCTGTTTTCCGGCGATATCCAGCAGGAAACTCGCTATGCGCGGGCATGGGCAAGTTGGGAAAATGCGCTTGCGTCGATCGAAAGCAATGGCCCATCAGGTGAAAGCCCCGCGGAATATGCGCGCGCATTTTCGCGGCTGGAAAACCACTATTTCTATCACGTGGGGTTTCTTGGTCCCGACCAGCAAATATTGGATAATATGGACAAGATCGCCCATATTCCGGGTGTGATTGTGCAAGGGCGGTATGACATGATTTGTCCGCCAGTGTCGGCCCACAAGCTGTCGAAACTTTGGCCCAACGGGCGGCTGACCCTGATCGGCAAAGCTGGCCACGCCTTGTCAGAGGCGGGGATTAGCGCAGAGCTGGTGCGGGCCACAGATCAGATCGCGCAGCGCGGAATTTAGGGTTTACAGCTACCTGTCAGGCGTTAAGGTTTAGCCAGCCACCGGGGAAAATAAGTATTTGGGAAACGTCCTAAACATCGTTTTGCAGCGCCTTGCGCTGGGTCTTCTGACATTGCTGATAGTGTCGATCGTGATTTTCATCGCAGTCAATATGCTGCCCGGTGACTTTGCTGAATTGATCCTTGGTCAAGGCGCCACGCCAGAAGCGGTCAAAACGATCCGAGAGGATCTTGGCCTCGATCAATCATTGATCAGCCGGTATTTTGGCTGGCTTGGTGGTATGCTGACCGGTGATCTTGGCACCAGCTTTGCCCAGTTGAATTTTCAGACCAACCTTGGCGGCGATGGTGGCGTGACTGTAGTCGAACAAATCGCGCCACGGTTTGCGAACACGATGTTCCTTGCGATGGTCACAGCTGCGATTGCGGTGCCGATCGCCGTGATCGTTGGGATTCTGGCCGCGCTTTATCGCAACACTGTGTTTGATCGTGTGGCCAATATTTTCACCCTCAGCTCGATCAGTAGCCCAGAGTTTTTTATGGCCTACGTGCTGATCCTATTTTTGGCGGTGCTGAACCCGATCCTGCCGTCTTTGTCGAATATCTATCAAGGTATGGAATTCAGCGACCGTCTGGTGAAATCCTTGCTGCCTGCGCTGACGCTGACCCTTGTGGTGACTGCGCATATGATGCGGATGACACGTGCGGCGATTATCAACCTGCTGGCCAGCCCCTATATCGAAATGGCGCGGCTGAAGGGGATGTCGCCCATGCGCGTGATCGTCAAACATGCGCTGCCCAATGCGCTGGCGCCGATCATTAATGTTATTGCGCTCAACCTTGCCTATCTGATCACGGGTGTTGTCGTGGTTGAGGTGGTTTTTGTGTATCCCGGCATCGGCCAGCTGTTCGTTGATAGCGTGAAAATTCGCGATATTCCCGTGGTGCAGGCCTGCTGCCTGATCTTTGCTGCCGCCTATATCCTGCTGAACCTGACGGCTGACATTCTGTCGATCCTGTCCAACCCAAGATTGCGGCACCCGAAATGAGCGCATTATTCTCTATCGCTTTGTGGCTTGGGGCCATTGCTGTTGCGGCGTGGCTATTCCGTCGGTTGGGGCAATATGCGTCCGATAACGCCCCGCGTTTTCGTGACATGTCCTACGGTGTTGCCTTCGGTTATGTGCTGGGCGTCGCCGCAATTGTCTGGCTGGCGCTGGCTTATGTCGCGTCGCTCAGCAGTGACACGGCCGTGGCAAACAAGTTCTTTTTCCTAGGTATGGCGATCAACGGGTTTTTGGTTTTCGCGGCTGCCGCATGGGTGTTCCGCTGGTTGGGGCGCAAGATCGGCACCGCAGGCACGCGCAAGCTGTTCCGCGCCATGCCGCTAACCGCGTCCTTTGGCGTGCTGATCATCTTGATCTACGCAATTTTCTCTGTCTTTGCTGGCGTGATTGCGCCCTATGGTCAGGATGAAATCCTCCAAGGTGTTGCGGCCAATATCGTGCCAGGTGGCGATCCGAATTTGGGCGGAAACCCTGATTTCCCACTAGGCACAGATCAGATCGGACGCGATATCATGTCCCGTCTGATCTATGGTGCGCAGAATACTGTGGGCATCGCGTTTGCCACGACGCTGTTGGCGTTTTTCCTAGGCGGGAGCCTTGGGTTTTTGGCGGCTGTGGTTGGCGGCTGGACGGATCAGGTCCTGTCGCGTGGCGTTGATGTGCTGATGGCGATCCCGTCGCTGATTTTTGCGCTTCTCTTGATGACAATCGCATCGGTCTGGTCATCCCGTTTGGGCATTCCGCTGACCGTGTTCATGGTGCTGATCATCGCCGTGATCGACAGCACACGGGTGTTCCGTTTGGCCCGCGCGGTTGGGCAAAACATCGTTGTCATGGATTATATTGAGGCCGCCAAACTGCGTGGCGAAGGTATGGGATACCTCGTGTTCCGCGAAATTCTACCCAATGCGACCGCGCCGCTGTTGGCAGAATTCGGGCTGCGGTTCTGCTTTGTATTCCTGACCATTGCGGCGTTGTCGTTCCTTGGCGTGGGTATTCAGCCGCCATTGGCCGATTGGGGCACTATGGTTCGTGATAGTGCGGCGTTCATCAATTACGCCCAATTCGCGCCCAAGGCCGCGTTGACGCCATTGCTGGCCGCGGGTGCCATCGCACTGCTGACGGTTGCCGTGAATTTCGTGGTGGATTGGATGCTGCACAGATCGTCGGGGCTAAAAGAATGACCGACACCCTCGTAGAAATTCGCAACCTCTGGCTAGAGGGGCGGTCCGATGAACAGTGGAATCCGATCATCAACGGCGTTGATCTGACCCTGAAACGGGGTGAGGTGATGGGCCTGATTGGAGAATCTGGCGCGGGTAAATCCACGCTTGGTTTGGCCGCAATGGGGTTTTGCCGTGATGGTGTGCGCATTTCCAATGGATCGGTAAAATTCGACGGGATTGATTTGTTGACCGCCTCTGCCGCGACGAAACGCGGATTGCTGGGCAAGCGGATCGCCTATGTCGCGCAGTCGGCCGCCGCGTCGTTCAACCCCGCGCATAAGATCATTGATCAACATGTCGAAGGACCGACGCAGCACAACGTGATGTCACGTGCCGAATCCGAAGCGGATGGCATGGCGCTTTATGAAAAGCTGCGGTTGCCTGATCCTGAGAAGATCGGTTTCCGGTATCCGCATCAGGTGTCGGGTGGACAGTTGCAGCGTGCAATGACCGCGATGGCGATGGCGTGCCGCCCTGATCTCATCATTTTTGATGAACCGACAACCGCATTGGACGTGACCACGCAGATTGAGGTGCTCGCATCCATCCGCGACATCGTGAAGGATTTTGACACTGCTGCGATTTACATCACCCATGACCTTGCTGTCGTGGCGCAGATGGCCGACCAGATTAAGGTCCTGCTGAAAGGTGACGAGGTGGAAACCGCCGATACCCGCACCATGCTGTCGGCACCAACGCAGGACTACACTAAATCGCTGTGGGCTGTGCGCAGCTTTGAACGGCCGCTTAAGGCGCCTGTTGTGGCAGGGTCTGTGCCTGTTGTGTCGGTGCAAAATGTCGACGCGGCCTATGGTAAGGCGAAGGTGCTGCATGATGTCAGTTTTGACATGCATCAGGGGCGCACGGTCGCCGTTGTCGGCGAGAGCGGGTCGGGTAAATCGACGACTGCGCGTTGTATCACTGGGCTTTTGCCACCGACCTCCGGTCAGATTTCGTTCGGCGGTGAGGTGATGCCAGCCGACTATCGTAAACGATCTAAGGACCAGCTACGTCAGGTGCAGATGATTTATCAGATGGCCGATACTGCGCTGAACCCGCGCATGTCCATCGGTCAGATCATCGCCCGTCCGGTTGAATTTTATTTGGGCCTGAAGGGGCGCGAAAAACGGGCCAAGGTCGATGCGCTGTTAGAACAGATCGAGCTTGAGCCATCGCAGTATTACAATCGCCTGCCGTCTGAATTGTCGGGTGGACAAAAGCAACGTATCGGGATCGCCCGTGCATTGGCCGCAGAGCCAAAGTTCATCATTTGTGATGAGGTGACGTCTGCGCTGGATCAGCTTGTGGCCGAAGGGATTTTGCGCCTGCTGGCAAAACTTCAGGACGATCTAAAGCTGTCCTATATGTTCATCACTCACGACCTTGCCACCGTGCGGGCCATTGCCGATGAAGTGGTAGTCATGAAAGACGGGCGCGTTGTTGAGGCGGGCCCAAAGGCCGAAATGTTCCAGCCGCCGCATCATCCATACACTGACCTGTTGCTGTCGTCGGTTCCTGAAATGGATCCTGACTGGCTTACAAATTTGCTCGATCAACGCGGAGTTGATAACATCGGCGACTCTGCTGTGGGTAAGATGTGATATCGAATCGCCGCCGCTGGCGGTGAAAATAACGGGCGGGAAATGCCCATACGACCAACTAGGGAGAACGATAATGTTACATGGAATTAGCAGACGTGGTCTGATGAAAACCGGCGCAGCCGCTGGTGTTCTGTCAATGACCGGTATGCCGCTTAAGGCGGCGACGATGGGTGGCAAACTGACCGCCGGTCTGGGTGGTGCAAACACATCCGACAGCTGGGACAGCCGCACACACTCTGACATTTTTATGATCGCATCTGCGCACGGCACGGTCTTTGACTGCTTGACTGAAGTTGCAGCTGACGGTTCACTGACTGGTGAGCTTGCTGAAAGCTGGGAAGCATCGTCTGACGCGAAAACCTGGACATTCAACCTGCGGTCCGGCGTGAAGTTCCACAATGGCAAAGCGTTCGGCGCGGACGACGTGATTGCGTCGTTGCAAATGCACATCGGCGAAGATTCTAAATCTGCTGCCAAGCCAATCGTCGAAGCCATTGCCGAGATGAAAAAGATGTCCGACACGCAGGTCGTGTTCACACTGGCATCTGGCAACGCCGACTTCCCATATCTGATGTCCGACTATCACATCTGCATGTATCCAGCCGGCATGATCGAAGAAGCGATCCAAAAGGGTATCGGCACAGGTCTGTACGCGGTCGAGAGCTTTGACCCGGGTGTGCGCATGGTCGCAAACCGTGTGAAGGATCACTACAAGGGCGACAGCGCCGGTTTCTTTGATCAGGTGGAATACATAGCGATCAACGATAACACGGCCCGCATGAACGCACTGATGACTGGCCAAGTCGACACGATCAACCGGATCGATTTTAAGACCGAAGCCCTGCTGAAAGCCAACCCTGCGTTGCGCATTCAAGAGGTCACAGGCAACCAGCATTATTCCTTCCCCATGCTGACAGACCAGTCGCCGTTTAGTGATGTAAACGTGCGTAAGGCGCTGAAATATGGTGTGAACCGTCAGGAATTGGTCGACAAGGTTCTGCTGGGTCACGGTGCGGTTGGTAACGACACGCCAATCGGTCCTGCAAACCAGTATTACAACGATGAGATGGATCAGCTTGCCTATGATCCAGACAAGTCGAAGTTCTACCTTAAGCAGGCTGGTCTTGATTCCATCGATATCGATCTGTCCGCGTCGAATGCCGCGTTTGAGGGTGCGGTTGATGCGGCCCAGCTGATGCAGGCCTCCATGAATGGTACAGGTATCAACCTGAACGTTGTGCAGGAACCTGCGGATGGCTACTGGTCGAACGTCTGGCTTAAGAAGGGCTTCTGTGCGTGCTACTGGTCCGGTCGTGCGACCGAAGACTGGATGTTCGCAACCGCCTATGAAGCTGGTGTGCCGTGGAACGACAGCCAGTGGGACGAGAAAGACAGCGCCCGCTTCCAAAGCCTGCTGTTGTCAGCACGTGCCGAGCTGGATAGCGACACACGTCAGGCCCAGTATTTCGAAATGCAGGAAATTCTGCGCGACGAAGGCGGCACATTGATCCCAATGTTCGCCAACTATGTGCAGGCCGTGAACAACCGTATCAGCAGCCCTGATCAGATCGGTAACCTGTGGCAGATGGATAACGCCCGTATGGCCGAGCGTTGGTCCGTGGCGTAAGCCTAACCGCATTGTTTGAAATAAATGTCAGCCCGCTGATGCGGGGTGGCATTTTTTATTTCGCCTTCGGCGAGAGTATTTTGGAAAAAGCGAGGCAGGGGTTGCGGATTTATGGTCAGAAGGCTATGTGTCTATCAACAGCGGCGCAGGCTTCCACCCCCTGCACCACCGAACTTGCAACGGGCCGCGCGCCCGTTTTTTTGTGCTTGGAGCAAGTATGAACGACTTAGTTGCGAAAGCGGCGATTGACCGCCGGATCGCCGAGATCATCACCCCTGTCGTTGAGGATATGGGGTTTGAGGTTGTGCGCATCCGCCTGATGACCGGCAAAGAGAGCATTCTGCAAGTCATGGCCCAAAGCCCTGATGGCACCATTGAGGTTGATGATTGCGGCAAGATCAGCACGGCGATTTCCGCAGTTATGGATGTCGAGGACCCGATTCTTGATGCCTATAACCTTGAGGTATCGAGCCCGGGCATTGATCGCCCCCTGACCCGCCTTAAGGATTTTGCCCAGTGGGAAGGCTTTGAAGCCAAGATTGAAACAGATGAACTGATCGACGGCCGTCGCCGTTTCAAGGGTCAACTGGCTGGTGTTGAGGGCGACGAGGTGTTGATCACGATCAGTGAGGGCACAATCGGTCTGAAATTTGAATGGCTGTCAGACGCCAAATTGGTGCTGACAGATGAGTTGATCCGCGACGTTTTGCGCGGACGTAAAGATGCGGGTCAAATCGACGAGACCCAATTTGATGAAATCGAAACCATCATTGATGGCGAGGAGAAAACCTGATGGCAATTACATCTGCAAACCAGCTTGAGCTTTTGCAAACAGCAGAGGCTGTGGCCCGCGAAAAGATGATCGACCCAAACCTGGTCGTTGAAGCGATGGAGGAATCGCTCGCCCGTGCGGCAAAGTCCCGTTACGGCGCAGAGATGGACATTCGTGTCGCCATCGACCGCAAGACAGGTAAGGCGACGTTCACACGCGTGCGCACCGTGGTTGAGGAAGAAGAGCTTGAAAATTATCAGGCGGAATTCACCCTTGAGCAGGCCAAGCAATACATGGACAACCCTGAGATCGGCCAGCAGCTTATTGAAGAGGTTCCACCGGTCGAGCTAGGCCGTATTGCTGCCCAATCCGCCAAGCAGGTGATCCTTCAGAAAGTCCGCGAAGCCGAGCGTGACAAGCAGTACGAAGAATTCAAGGACAAGGCCGGCACCATTATCAACGTCAGCGTCAAGCGCGAAGAATATGGCAACGTCATTGTTGATATGAACCCGGGCGAAGGCATCTTGCGCCGCAACGAAAAGATCGGTCGCGAGGCATATCGCCCGAACGATCGCGTGCGGTGTTTCATTAAAGAAGTCCGTCGCGAACAGCGCGGTCCACAGATTTTCCTGTCGCGTACAGCGCCGGAATTCATGGCCGAATTGTTCAAGATGGAAGTGCCGGAAATCTATGAAGGCGTGATCGAGATCAAGGCCGTTGCCCGTGATCCGGGTTCGCGCGCGAAGATTGCTGTCATTTCCTATGATGGGACCATTGATCCTGTGGGTGCTTGCGTTGGTATGCGCGGGTCCCGTGTGCAGGCCGTTGTGAACGAATTGCAGGGCGAAAAGATCGATATCATTCCATGGAATGAAGACATGCCGACGTTCCTTGTGAACGCGTTGCAGCCTGCCGAGGTGTCCAAAGTTGTTCTGGATGAAGAAGCTGGCAAAATCGAAGTTGTCGTACCCGAAGAGCAGTTGTCACTGGCAATTGGTCGTCGCGGCCAGAACGTGCGTCTTGCGTCCCAACTGACCGGTCTTGATATCGACATCATGACCGAGGAAGAGGAAAGCAAGCGTCGTCAGGCCGAGTTTGAGCTGCGCACCAAGTTGTTCATGGATGCGCTTGATCTGGACGAATTCTTTGCCCAGTTGCTTGTCTCCGAAGGCTTTACCAACCTCGAAGAGGTGGCTTATGTCGAAGTTGAGGAACTTCTGGTCATTGAAGGCGTTGACGAAGGTACGGCTGGTGAATTGCAGGCCCGTGCACGTGATTACCTTGAGGCGATCAACAACAAGGCGATGGAAAATGCCCGTAGCATGGGTGTCGAAGACAGCCTTGTTGCATTCGACGGCCTGACACCGCTGATGATCGAAGCCTTGGCTGCTGATGGCGTCAAAACGCTTGAAGACTTCGCCACATGCGCTGACTGGGAGTTGGCTGGCGGTTGGACAACCGTTGATGGCGAACGTCACAAAGATGATGGCGTGTTGGAAAAGTTCGATGTGTCCTTGGAAGAGGCGCAGAACATGGTCATGACAGCCCGCGTTATGCTGGGTTGGGTTGACCCGACAGAGCTTGAAGCAGACGAAGACGATGCCGACGCGGCAGAGGAGGCCGAAGCCTGATCGTAGGCTTCGGAGGGTCCTGAATGGCACGCGGTGGTCACAACAAACCAAAGACGGACAATGTTGAACGCAAGTGCATCGTCACGGGTGAGGTCACGCCAACGGCGGGCCTGATCCGTTTCGTGGTAGGTCCTGAAAATCTGGTTTATCCGGATGTTTTGGGAAAACTGCCCGGACGTGGTATGTACGTGACCGCAACGCGGTCCGCGCTAGAGGTGGCCACCCGCGGTCAGTTTTCGCGCAGCGCCAAACAGGCCGTGACCGTCCCCGACGGTTTGGCCGATGAGGTAGAGCGGCAGGTGTGCCGCCACGCCGTCGATCTGATCGCATTGACCCGCAAGTCGGGTCGCGCGGTTTGTGGATTTGAGAAGGTAAAGGGCTGGCTCGCCGGTGGTGAGAACGTCCGCGTTTTGTTGCAGGCCTCTGACGGATCAGAGCGCGGCAAAGCAAAGTTATGGACCCCAGAGGGTGCCCGATATTTCGGGTGCTTCACATCTGAGGAATTGGGTTTGGCATTCGGGCGCGGAAGTGTGATACATGGCGCGCTCTCGACTGGAAAACTCAGCAACCGTGTTGTAGAGGAAGCTACAAAACTACGTGGCCTACGCGAGATAGACGGTGACGATATGGTCGCCGGGAAGGATAAAGAAGCCAGATGAGCGATAACGACGGCAAAAAGACACTCGGTCTGGGCGGTTCGCGCCCAAGCAATGTGAAGCAAAGCTTCAGCCACGGTCGCACTAAGAACGTGGTCGTGGAAACCAAACGCAAGCGCGTTGTGGTGCCCAAGCCGGGTGCCGCCAAGCCAACGGGTGCCTCTGGTGGCCCGATGATCGGTGGTGACCCATCCAAACGCCCAGCGGGTATTTCGGATGCGGAACTTGAACGCCGGATGAAGGCGCTCGCGGCGGCAAAAGCCCGCGAAGCCGAAGACGCGGCCAAACGCGAGGCCGAAGAAAAGGCCCGCGCCGCAGAGCGTGAACAACGTCGTGCCGATCAAGAGGCAAAAGAAGCCGAAGATCGCGCCCGCGAAGAACGCACCAAGGCGAAAGCTGAGGAAGAAGAACGCAAGCGCCAGGAGGCTGCAAAAGCCAAGGCTGTTGCTGACGCCCCTGCCGCTGCACCACCTGGTGAGGCAGCAGTTGCGCGTCCATCGTCCGCGCCGCGCAATGCGGATCGCGAAAAGGCGAACCGTGGCAACGACAACAAGGGCAAGCCAGCCAACAACCGTGGCGGTGACAACCGCCGGTCTGGTAAGCTGACAGTAAACGACGCCCTGCGTGGCGGCGGTGCCCGTCAGAAATCCATGGCTGCGATGAAGCGTAAGCAGGATAAGGCCCGCGCCAAGGCGATGGGTATCTCTGCTGAGCGTGAAAAAGTGTACCGCGAGGTATCCTTGCCAGAAGCGATCACAGTGTCCGAACTGGCCGCCCGTATGACCGAGCGTGTGTCTGACGTTGTAAAGGCGCTGATGACAAATGGCATCATGGCCACCCAAACACAGACGATCGACGCGGACACAGCCGAGCTGATCATCGAAGAGTTTGGCCACACAGTTGTGCGCGTTTCTGACGCCGACGTTGAAGACGTGATTGAGCAGACCGAAGACAAAGAAACCGATCTTCAGCCGCGCGCCCCGATCATTACGATCATGGGGCACGTTGACCACGGTAAGACATCATTGCTGGATGCGATCCGTAACGCCCGCGTTGTCGCAGGCGAGGCTGGCGGTATCACACAGCACATTGGTGCCTATCAGGTTACAACCGAAGGCGGACAGGTGTTGTCATTCCTTGATACCCCCGGCCACGCGGCGTTTACGTCGATGCGTGCCCGCGGTGCCCAAGTAACCGACATTGTTGTTCTGGTTGTCGCCGCTGACGATGCCGTCATGCCACAGACCATCGAGGCGATTAACCACGCTAAGGCCGCTGGTGTGCCGATGATCGTTGCGATCAACAAAATCGACCGTCCAGCCGCCGATGTGAACAAGGTTCGCACGGATCTGTTGCAGCACGAAGTCATCGTCGAGGCGATGTCTGGCGAGGTGCAGGACGTTGAGGTTTCCGCGATCACAGGCCAAGGCCTGCCAGAACTGCTCGAGGCGATTGCCCTTCAGGCGGAAATTCTGGAACTGAAAGCGAACCCAGATCGTGCTGCCTCTGGCGCCGTGATCGAGGCACAGCTTGACGTGGGCCGTGGTCCTGTTGCGACTGTGCTTGTGCAAAACGGTACACTGAAAACCGGCGACATCTTTGTTGTGGGCGAACAGTGGGGCCGCGTGCGTGCGCTGATCGACGACAAGGGCGACCGCGTCAAAGAGGCCGGTCCATCCGTCCCTGTCGAGGTGCTTGGCCTGAACGGCACGCCCGAGGCCGGCGATGTTCTGAACGTCACCGAGACCGAGGCGCAAGCGCGTGAAATCGCCGAATACCGCGCCAACGCGGCCAAGGACAAACGCGCCGCCGCTGGTGCCGCTGTGACCCTTGATCAGCTGATGGCGAACGCCAAGCAGAACGAAAACATGAGCGAACTTCCCATTCTGGTGAAGGCCGACGTGCAAGGTTCTGCCGAAGCGATCATGCAAGCGATGGAGAAAATCGGCAACGATGAGGTCCGCGTGCGGGTCCTTCACTCTGGTGTGGGTGCGATCACGGAATCCGACATCGGTCTGGCCGAAGCATCCGGCGCGCCGGTCATCGGCTTTAACGTGCGTGCCAACGCATCGGCCCGCAACACCGCCAACCAAAAGGGCGTTGAGATCCGGTATTACTCCGTCATCTATGACCTTGTGGATGATGTAAAAGCTGCCGCCTCTGGCCTCTTGTCTGCTGAAATTCGCGAGAAGTTCATCGGCTACGCAGCGATCAAAGAAGTGTTCAAAGTGTCCAATGTCGGCAAAGTTGCCGGTTGTATCGTCACCGAAGGTGTGGCCCGTCGTTCCGCTGGCGTCCGCCTACTGCGCGACAACGTGGTTATCCACGAAGGTACGCTGAAAACGCTCAAGCGTTTCAAGGACGAGGTTGCAGAGGTGCAGTCTGGTCAGGAATGCGGCATGGCGTTTGAAAACTACGACGATATCCGCGCTGACGACGTCATCGAAATCTTCGAGCGCGAAGAGGTCGAACGTAACCTGTAATCAGGTGCGATAAGAACGAGAAAAGGGCGGTCCAATCGGGCCGGCCTTTTGCGATTAGTAAAGGTTTGGTTTGCGGGATATTGGGTAGGAGGCGGGTATAGTGTTGCCTTTCGTTCAGTTTTGGTTGTTGCTGTCTAAACTGAACTCAATCAAAGGATGGATCGAATGATCCCCCATTCGTTTTTCGCGAAAATGTGGCCAAAATCCCTTTAAAACTAGTATTTCAATAACCTTAAAACCATAGATGATGAGACCGATCCGCAGTATTTGAAAGACGTAAAACGCAAGTTCGCGGTTGTCATCTATTCGGACGCCCGAAATCTCTTTGACTGTTTGCATTCCAAGAATGCAGAAAAAGAATGCCGCAAGGTATCGAACGCCATAAATTAAGTAACGCCTATTTTCAGCATACGTCAGCTGAACAAGACTCCCACAATCTCATAAAATCGAAGGTTCCGACGAGCTTATGTGAAGAGGTTCAAAGCTTCGTTAGGCAACCTAACCAAAGCCAGACTTTTGGACAATTAGTCATCGTACAATATCGGCTCAAAACGGCCACTAGGCCACTACGGAAATAATTTACAACCAATCCCTCAAAATTGGGATTAGGGGCACGTCTGCGGCTGGCATTGGATAATCTTTCAAATCCTTTGCATGCACCCATTTCAGCGCTTGGTTTTCGCGTGATTGCGGGGTGCCTTCCCATTTGCGGCAGGCGAATAGCGGCATCAGCAAATGGAATTTTTCATAGGTGTGGCTGGCGAATGTCAGTGGCGCGAGGCAGCTTTCCCACGTATTGATGCCCAACTCTTCCTCAAGCTCGCGGATCAGGGCGACCTCTGGCGTTTCGCCGTCTTCGACCTTTCCGCCGGGAAATTCCCAAAGTCCGGCCATTGATTTTCCCTCGGGTCGTTGCCCCAAAAGGATGCGCCCGTCGACGTCAATCAGTGCGACGGCAGAGACCAAGACTGTTTTCATGACCGATAATCCGCATTGATGGTGATGTAGCCGTGGGTCAGATCACAGGTCCAAACCGTGCTGGTGCCGGTCCCAAGGCCAAGATCGACACCGATGGTGATGTTCTGATTTTGCATATAGGCGGCCGCCGCATCCTCGGAATAATCCGGTGATCGCCAGCCGTTTTCAGCCAGCACCAGATCACCCAGCGTAATTTTCAACAGATCACGATCAGCCTGTGCACCGGATTTACCGACGGCCATAACGATGCGCCCCCAATTGGGATCTTCGCCTGCGATGGCCGTTTTCACGAGGGGGGAGTTGGCGTTGGCCATCGCGACCAGTCGGGCATCCGCGTCAGTTGCGGCGCCAGTTACGTTGATGGTCACGAACTTTGTCGCACCCTCACCATCGCGCACGACTTGGTGGGCGAGGTCCAGCATCACACCGTGCAGCGCATCGGCAAAATCGCTGTTGCCCGTCACATCCACGCCAGATGCGCCCGTCGCGCCAACTAATAGCGTGTCGGAGGTGGATGTATCGCTATCCACTGTGATGCAGTTAAAGGTCACATCGTTCTGTGTGGATACCAAAGATTGCAGTGCATCCCGCCCGATCACCGCATCGGTGAAAATATAGACTAGCATCGTTGCCATATCGGGGGCGATCATGCCGGACCCTTTGGCGATGCCCGCGATTTTGACGGGTTTGCCGTTGATGGTGACTATGGCTGACGTGCCCTTGGCAAATGTATCGGTGGTCATGATGGCCGCGGCGGCATCAGCGATTGTGTCTGCGGCTTGGTTCGCGTGCAGCTCAACCAGCTTTGCGGTGATGCGGTCGTCAGGCAATGGTTCACCGATCACACCAGTGGATGATGTGAAAACGCGCGCCTCTGGCAGGTCCATCTGGGACGCGACGCCAGCACAAATCCGTGCGACGGACCCATCGCCCGCCTTGCCCGTAAACGCGTTAGAGTTGCCAGAATTCACGATGATCGCTGCACCAGCGTCGCTGTCCGTGCCAATCTTGGCCTGACAATCCAGCACGTTGGCCGACCGTGTAGCAGAGCGGGTGAACACCCCCGCCACCGTCGACCCCGGTGCCAATAGCGCGAGCATAACATCGGTGCGGTCCGTGTATTTCACTCCGGCCGCTGCGGTTGCAAATGTGACGCCGTCGATGACGGGCAAATCTGGAAACGCCGCAGGGGCGAGGGGTGATATCGTCATCGTTTACTGGTCCAACAGGTCAAGGTTGCTGATCAGGCTTGGGTCGAATGCGTCGGCCTCTGGCTTAACGATGGTCGCGGCCTCGGTCAGCTCGGACAGGCGGGCTTGGATCGCGGCCTCTTGGATTTCGCCGAACAGCTCTTGGCGGACGGCGTCCAATGTGGGCACGTCCTTGTTGCGGGTATCAAGCAGGGTGACAACGTGCCAGCCAAACTGGGTCTGCACCGGGTCGGATACGTCACCAACGGTTAGCGCGACAGTCGTTGCCTCAAATTCGGCAACCATCTGGCCCTTGCCGAACCAGCCGAGGTTGCCGCCATTTGGACCTGTTGGGCCAGTCGATACATCGCGGGCGACATCGGCAAATTCCTCACCAGCGTCGATGCGTGCCTTTGCGGCGATTGCCTCTTCCTCGGTCTCAACCAGCAGGTGCGATGCGTTGTATTCGGTAGCGGGTGTCGCGCTGGCATAGCGTTCTTGATAGGCGGCTGCGATGGCGTCATCCGTGGCGGCACCGGTTGTGATGTTGTTGATCACCTCACCAGCCATCAGGCTGCGGCGTTCGTTTTCAATCGCAAAGGCGACACGGCCCGGCACATCGGTCAGGGAGTCTGCCAGAACTTGCTGTTGGATCAACTGGTCCAGCACGCCTTGGAACAACACGTCATCGGGGAATTGGGTATATTGCTGGGGCAATTGCGCACGTGCGATGATCATCTGGCCTAATGTAATCTCGGTTTCGCCAACGGTGGCGATCACGGTATCGGCGGTCGCATCTTGGGCCTGTGCGGTTGCGGCGGCGAAGGACAGCGCCAAGCCTGCTAAAAATGTTGCATGTTTCATCATTAAACGTTCCCTTGATGCATCGCGACGGGTCGCGGCGTTGACAGTGAATAGGTGGCCCCTTACATCCAAAGATAAGCCTTAGAGGGGGCTTGCTTGGCCCTTTGTAGGTGGCCGATGCGCGGCCCACAAGCGACCTCCTCTCAAATAGATGTAAGTAGTGCGTGATAACGCCGTCGGAGAGAATATGCTGGGTTTAGGAACGATTGCCAAAAAGGTGTTTGGCACCGTAAATGATCGCAAGGTCAAAGCCACACGTGGCACGGTTGCCAAGATCAACGCGCTAGAGCCTGAGTTCGCGGCGCTGTCCGATACGGATATCATCGCCAAGACTGTAGCGTTCAAGGAACGTGTCGCTGGCGGCGAAAGCCTGGATGCGATCCTGCCGGAGGCATTTGCAAACTGTCGTGAGGCCGCCAAACGTGCGCTGGGTCTGCGGGCGTTTGATACCCAATTGATCGGCGGCATGTTCCTGCATCAGGGGAATATTTCCGAGATGAAAACAGGCGAGGGTAAGACCCTTGTCGCGACCTTCCCTGCGTATCTAAATGCGCTGACAGGCAAGGGCGTGCATATCGTTACCGTGAACGATTACCTTGCGGCGCGTGATGCCGAATGGATGGCCAAGGTGTACACAGCGCTTGGCATGACCACTGGCGTTGTTGTCCCCAACCAGCCAGAGGACGAAAAGAACGCGGCGTATCAGTGTGATATCACCTACGCGACCAATAACGAACTTGGGTTCGATTATCTGCGCGATAACATGAAATCTGAACTGTCCCAAATCCACCAGCGTCCGCATTACTTTGCGATTGTGGACGAGGTCGACAGCATCCTGATCGACGAAGCGCGGACACCACTAATCATTTCTGGCCCCGCACAGGATCGGTCCGAAATGTACCGCCAGATCGACAAGATCGTGCCTGACCTGCAAGAAGAGCATTACACAATCGACGAAAAGGCCAAGCAGGCCACATTCACCGATGAGGGGAATGATTTTCTGGAACAGCGTCTGTTGGCCGTTGGTCTGATCCCCGAGGGGCAGACGCTGTATGATCCTGAATCCAGCACATTGGTGCATCACCTGTCCCAAGGTCTGCGTGCGCATAAGATGTTCGAGAAGGACAAAGATTACATTGTGCGCGACGATGAGGTTGTGCTGATCGACGAATTTACAGGTCGGATGATGACAGGCCGCCGCCTGTCCGACGGTCTACATCAGGCGATCGAAGCGAAAGAAGGCGTTTCGGTAAAGGCCGAGAATGTCACGCTCGCCTCTGTGACGTTCCAGAACTATTTCCGCTTGTATGAAAAGCTGGGCGGTATGACCGGCACAGCTCTGACCGAGCAAGAAGAATTCATGGAAATCTACGGCCTTGGTGTTGTGGAAATCCCGACCAATCGCCCCGTGGCGCGTGTCGACGAACATGATCAGGTGTATCGCACGGCGACTGAGAAATTCGCTGGTGTGGTCAAAGAAATCAAGACGGCCCATGAAAAGGGTCAGCCCATCCTTGTGGGTACTACATCCATCGACAAATCCGAATATCTTGCGCAACTGCTGAATGCCGAAGGCATCACGCACAACGTCCTGAACGCCCGCCAGCACGAGCAAGAGGCGCAGATCGTCGCCGACGCCGGTAAGCTGGGTGCGGTCACAATCGCGACCAACATGGCGGGCCGTGGCACTGATATCCAGCTGGGTGGCAACGTGGAAATGCGTGTGCTTCAGGCGCTTGCGTCCAATCCCGATGCCGATCCCGAAGAAACCCGCGCCCGCATTAGCGCCGAGGTTGCCGAGGAAAAGGAAACGGTCAAAGCGGCCGGTGGTCTGTTTGTTCTGGCGACAGAACGTCACGAATCTCGCCGTATTGATAACCAGCTGCGCGGTCGTTCCGGACGTCAGGGTGATCCGGGCCGTTCATCATTCTTCCTGTCATTGGAAGACGACCTGATGCGCATCTTTGGGTCTGAGCGGTTGGACAAGGTGCTGTCGAGCCTCGGCATGAAAGAGGGCGAGGCGATCATTCACCCATGGGTCAACAAATCGCTGGAACGTGCGCAGGCCAAGGTTGAAGGCCGCAACTTTGACATCCGCAAACAGCTGCTCAAATTCGATGACGTGATGAACGAACAGCGCAAGGTGATCTTTACACAGCGCCGCGACATCATGGAGGCATCCGATTTGTCCGACGTCGTGGGTGATATGCGCGCGCAGGTGATCGACGATCTGGTCGCCGAACATATGCCGCCGAAATCCTATGCTGATCAGTGGAACACAGAAGGGCTTTATGCCGATGTGATCGCAACCCTTGGGGTTGATGTTCCTGTCATGGCTTGGGCCGATGAAGAAGGCGTTGATGATGACGACATCCGTGAACGGCTCGAGGAAGCGTCAGACAAGCATATGGTCGAAAAGGCCGAAGCCTTTGGCGCGGAAACCATGCGCAACATTGAAAAGCAGGTTCTGTTGCAGACCATCGATGGTAAGTGGCGCGAACATCTTTTGACGCTGGAACATTTGCGTGCCGTTGTCGGGTTCCGTGGCTACGCCCAACGTGATCCGCTCAATGAATATAAAACCGAAGGGTTCCAGCTGTTTGAACGTCTTTTGGATAGCCTGCGGACCGAAGTGACGCAAAAACTGGGTCAAATCCGCCCGATGTCACAAGAGGAACAAGCGCAGCTCATCGCGCAGATGCAGGCCCAACAGGCTGCTGCGGCTGAAGCCCAAGAGGATGCTGTCGCCCGCGCCACATCATCACCCGGTGGGACAGGCGCCGCCCCACGCGAGGGGTTCGTCGAAGACGATCCAACAACATGGGGCACACCAAGCCGCAACGATCCATGCCCTTGTGGGTCCGGGAAAAAGTTTAAGCACTGTCACGGTCGTCTGTAAATCTGTTTAATAACAGTGATTTAGCAATCTTTTGCACTGCATAAAATGTTATGCAAATACTGATTTTGCATAGATTGTTAGGCAAAACTGACGCTGAGTTTGAAGAAAAGATGGTGGATGGCAAAGTGCTGTTGTTCACTCGCAATGGCATTTTCCAAGTGCGATTGTACAAAGGTAAACGTCAGTACATCTACAAAAGCTTGAAGATGCGATCTTGAGCTCAGTGACGACAGTGGGGCCGCACCTCTTGATCTTGGTCAGCTGGCCAGTGGGCGCAGAAAGCACACCGTTGAAGTCGCGGAATGTGTCGATCAATGCACGCGCAAGCGGTTTGACATCCTGCCGTGGGATTGCGCGGAACAGGACCAGTTCCAACAATTCATAGTCAGGGATCGCCGCCGCTCCGCCGGAGTTAAACCGTTCGCGCAGACGTTTGCGATGGTCAGCCAGATAGGACGGCGCGCGGGTTGTAACCCGCTGCACATCGTCGTGGTCGGCAAAGAGGGTGGGGGCTTATGCAAAGTGATTCATACCGATCACTTTGCAGAACATGTGGTGAACGAAGGGTTAACCCTTCATCTGATCCCAAAAGTTTTTCACCGACTTAAAAAAGTTGGAGCTGTTGGGGTTATTTTCGGCCTGAATATCGTCAAACTCGCGCAGGATTTCTTTTTGCCGTGCGGTCAGATTGACGGGGGTCTCGACGGCCAGTTCGATGAACATATCACCTGTGCCATTGCCGCGGAGGGCTGGCATGCCTTTGCCGCGCAGGCGCATTTGACGTCCTGATTGGGACCCTTCAGGGATTTTGACACGGGACCGGCCACCGTCAATTGTCGGAACCTCAATCTCGCCGCCGAGGGATGCCTTGGCAATGCTGACGGGCACCTGACAATACAGGTTCACATTGTCACGCTCGAACAGTTTGTGATCATTCACCTCGATAAAGATGTACAGATCGCCCGTTGGCCCGCCGAGCATTCCGGCCTCGCCCTCGCCTGCTAGACGAATGCGGGTGCCGGTTTCGACACCAGCGGGGATATTCACCGACAAAGATTTCTCTTTCTCGACGCGGCCCTGACCGTGGCAGCTGTGGCACGGATCTTTGATCGTTTGACCCATGCCATTACAGGTTGGGCAGGTGCGTTCCACTGTGAAAAAGCCCTGCTGCGCGCGAACTTTGCCCATGCCAGCACAGGTCGGGCAGGTCACGGGTTGTGAGCCATCCTCGGCCCCGGTGCCGTTACACGACCCGCAGGACACAGCCGCAGGGACATTCACGGTCTTTTGCAGACCAGAGAAAGCGTCCTCTAGGTTGATGCGTAGATTGTAGCGCAGATCGTTGCCGCGCTGGGCGCTGGACCGCTGACGCCCACCGCCGCCGAAATTACCGAACAGGTCGTCGAACACATCGGAAAACGCGGATGAGAAATCACCGTGACCGCCACCGCGCTGACCACCGGCACCGCCTCCCATGCCACCTTCAAACGCGGCATGACCATAACGATCATAGGCCGCCTTTTTCTCAGCATCCTTGAGGACTTCGTACGCCTCATTGGCCTCTTTGAACTGGTCTTCGGCCTTGGGGTTGTCGGAATTGCGGTCAGGGTGCAGTTCCTTCGCCTTTTGGCGATAGGCCTTTTTGATCTCGGCCGCGTCGGCCCCTTTGGTGATGCCAAGCGTCTCGTAATAATCGCGTTTTGCCATTGTGTCCCCCTTGGGAATGGAAAAAGACCGGCCCGGTTCAAGGGGCCGGTCTAAAAAGGTTCAGGCAGTTGCCTTAGTCCCGCTTATCGTTGTCACCGAGGTCCTCGAAGTCGGCATCAAGGATTTCATCCTCATCCGCTGCCTTCGGCTCTTCCTCGCCGCCATCTTCGGCCTCTTGGCTGGCCTTATAAATGGCCTCGCCCAGCTTCATGGCGGATTCGGTGACGTTTTGA
Source organism: Yoonia sp. (assembly GCA_029250945.1). Taxonomy (GTDB): domain Bacteria; phylum Pseudomonadota; class Alphaproteobacteria; order Rhodobacterales; family Rhodobacteraceae; genus Yoonia. Next base: position 5,801 of record JAQXEG010000027.1, on the reverse strand, counting down.
ACGCCGGACTTGATCTTATCTGCGTTGTCGCCTTCCAGATCATCTTTGAGCGCGGCAATCGCCAGCTCGATCGCTTCGATCGTGGTTGGGTCGACTTTGTCAGAATGCTCTTCCATCGATTTCTCGGTGGAGTGGATCAGGCTTTCCGCTTGGTTCTTGGCTTCGATCAGCTCACGACGTTCCTTGTCGGCGTCAGCATTCTCTTCGGCGTCGCGGACCATTGCCTCGATATCGTCGTCGGACAGACCACCGGATGCTTGGATCGTTATGTTCTGTTCCTTGCCGGTGCCTTTGTCCTTGGCGCCGACAGATACGATGCCGTTGGTGTCGATGTCGAAAGTGACCTCAATCTGTGGCAGGCCGCGTGGCGCGGGCGGAATACCCTCGAGGTTGAACTGCCCCAAGATTTTGTTGTCCGCGGCCATCTCACGCTCACCTTGGAAGACACGCAGGGTGACTGCGTTCTGGTTGTCCTCGGCGGTGGAGAAGATTTGGGACTTCTTCGTTGGGATCGTTGTGTTGCGGTCGATCAGACGTGTGAACACGCCGCCAAGGGTTTCGATACCCAAGGACAGTGGTGTCACATCGAGCAGAACAACGTCTTTCACGTCGCCCTGCAGAACGCCGGCCTGAATGGCGGCGCCCATGGCAACCACTTCGTCAGGGTTCACACCTTGGTGCGGCTTTTTGCCGAAGAACTTTTCAACTTCTTCCTGAACCTTTGGCATACGTGTCATGCCGCCGACCAGAACAACCTCGTCGATGTCGGATGTGGACAGGCCCGCATCCTTGATGGCTGCCATACACGGCTTCATGGAAGCCTTGATCAGGTCACCAACAAGCGTTTCCAGCTTGGCACGTGTCAGCTTCATGACCATGTGCAACGGCTGGCCGTCGGATCCCATAGAGATAAACGGCTGGTTAATCTCGGTCGAGGAGGAGGAGGACAGTTCGATCTTGGCTTTTTCTGCGGCTTCTTTCAGACGCTGCAAGGCCATCTTATCTTTGGTCAGATCGACAGAGTTTGCTTTTTTGAACTCATCGGCAAGGTAGTTGACGATGCGCATGTCAAAGTCTTCACCGCCAAGGAACGTGTCGCCGTTGGTGGATTTCACTTCGAACAGGCCGTCGTCGATTTCCAGAACGGTCACGTCGAATGTACCGCCGCCAAGGTCATAGACCGCGATGGTTTTGGTTTCTTTTTTATCCAAACCATATGCAAGCGCCGCAGCTGTCGGTTCGTTGATGATGCGCAACACTTCGAGACCGGCGATTTTACCGGCGTCTTTGGTGGCCTGACGCTGGGCGTCGTTGAAATACGCAGGCACGGTGATAACCGCCTGTGTGACGTCCTCACCCAGATAGCTTTCTGCGGTTTCTTTCATCTTACCAAGAATGAACGCAGAGATTTGGCTTGGGGAATACTTGTCACCCTTGGCCTCGACCCATGCGTCGCCGTTGCCACCATCGACGATGTCGAAAGGCATGTTCTTTTTCTCTTTGGCAAGGTCTTTGTCGTCGAACCGACGACCGATCAGACGCTTAACCGCAAAGATTGTGTTTTCGGGGTTGGTCACAGCTTGACGCTTGGCGGGCTGGCCGACAAGACGCTCATCGTCTGTGAATGCAACGATGGATGGGGTTGTGCGCGCACCTTCGGCGTTCTCAACCACACGGGGCTTAGAGCCGTCCATGATCGCGATGCAAGAGTTGGTGGTTCCCAGGTCAATACCGATGACTTTGGCCATAGTTCAAATCCCTCTACGTTAGGCGGTTTGAGCGGCGCGAACCCATTTCGGCACCCGCGCCTGATTGAATACGTGTTCCGTAGTGCAACGCACGTTCGAAACGATTTACGGGTATATAGGGATGGGATTTGGGGCCTGCAAGCGTTGCGAATGCTTGAAATGATTCAATTTCCCTGTTCAAGCACCGAATTTTCGATTTGCAGGGTGCAACAGCCCCGTAATGCGCCGCCGCCAACAGGATCTGGGCTAGAGATCGACGTCTGAAACCCGAATTCACGGTCGCTCATGCCATCGTTGCAGCTGCCCCGTCGGATATTGGCGATCTGGTCGATGGGGGTCAGCCCTTGTGTGAACGTGACGAAGGTTTCATTGGGGATTTTGGCGATGTCGGTGACGGTTAAATTACGGGGCGCGTCACCCAGCGCGTCAAACGTGGCCGTCTGCGGTGCAATGGACAGGGTCCAGAACGGCTCTGTGCCGAAACATGTGATCGGCAAGACATCTGTACTGGGTCGCCGCGCCATATAGGTCATGGAAACCCAGCCGTTGCCTTCTGCCAGGCCGATCATGCCCCAGCGGCCATCGCCGATAGGGTCACAACCTCTATCTCAGTGGCGTTCGGGGCAAGCGTGCCGATGATTGATGCGTCTGCGCTGGGTATTTGGCGCACATTCAAGATATCGTCGTCCGCAACGGCGCGGACGTCAAACAGGTCGGGATAGGATTGCGCAAATACGGGCTGGGCCAAACAGGCCAAAATGGCCAGCAGGCGGATCATCGTGTCGCGCTCCAACTGATAGAGGCGGATTTGCGGGTATAGAATTCACCCACCATACACAGCATCACAAGCCCCAGCGACACGATTACAGGATAGATCGGATCACTGAAATGCGGGTTATAATGCAAGAAGATGTAGCCGCGCGCCTGATCAATTGTGTGGAACAGCGGGTTCCAGTCAAACAGCACCAGCATGGATGACGGCAGCGTATTGGCCACGAACATCTTGCCAGAGGCGATCATGCTTGCGCGGCTATAGATGCTGGTTATCACCTTGACCGCGTCTGGCTCCCATGGCTTGAGTGCAAGGAACACGGTGCCGATTGCAACACCGCTGAACCATGCGGCCAGCAGCATCCCCATCGCGCCAATCGGATCGTCGATGACCACAGGCACAAACACCACGTGGTAGATGAACAAAACGCAAAACAGCGACAGCAATTGTAGGTACAATAATGACAGCGCCGCCGCACAAATCGCGATGATCGTGTTCATTGGGGCGTGTTGCATCATGGCGGATGCGGGGCCTTCTTATTGGACAACGGCGCTCATCGCCTTGGTATGGCACATGAACAGGAAAATGCCTGACATGATATACAACAGGAAATCACCGCGGATCGTGTTGCCGCTCATCCTCAGTAGTTCAAACATCGCATAGAATGTCAGCACGAACACAATCGTCTGAATCATATTCATGAACAGACCGACCAGCGCATTGCGGTGTGTTTTGCGCACGTCACGCACGACCGAGTGATAAATCAGCTCGGCCATTCCAAAAATGGTGCACGTCTTGGTCCGGCGGACTTGCTGTTGAAACATCACTTAAACCTGTTTTTTGCGGGGACATTGCCCCAAAGCCACGAAATTATTGCCTTTCGCGTTACCCTTTATCATAAGGAACCAGACCTGTTTTTTTCAATCATTAGAACAGGTGGGATAATTTATCGTGAAGGGCCGTGTGGCATGGATTTCGAAAAACTGACCACAGTGATGCGGCGCCTTGCGCTTGAAGCGGGCGACAAAATCATGGAGATTTACGCAGATCCTGATTTTGAGGTCCGTTCAAAATCCGACGAAAGCCCGGTGACCGAAGCCGATGAAGCCGCCGATGCGATCATCAGCGCGGGCCTGCGCGCGGCTTTCCCTGATGTCGCGCTTGTGACCGAGGAACAATCTGCGTCGCATGGCCAATCGGTCAGCACATTCCTAATCGTTGATCCTCTGGATGGCACCAAGGAATTTATCAAACGTCGCGGCGATTTCACTGTGAACATCGCTTACGTTGTTGATGGCACGCCCATCCGCGGCGTTGTTTATGCCCCCAGCAAGGACCGCTTGTTCATCACAACCGCTGACGGCACCTCGGTCGAAGAAACAGGTGATTTCCCCAAGGCTGCGATGGGTCCAAACGCGCCAATCAATGTCGCGACCCCTGACAATGACGCGCTGCTGGTCGTGGCGTCCAAATCGCACCGTGATCAGGCGACCGATGACTACATCAACAAATACAACGTGAAGGACAGTAAAAGCGCGGGATCGTCGCTGAAATTCTGTCTGATTGCGACCGGAGAGGCGGATATCTATCCCCGCGTTGGCCGCACGATGGAATGGGACACAGCCGCTGGGCACGCCGTTCTGACAGGTGCGGGTGGGTATGTTGTTCGGTTCGATAACCACGAGACGCTGCAATACGGTAAGCACGATTTCGCCAACCCGTTTTTCATCGCCTATGCACCCGGTGTGGATTTGCAAAAACCATGACCGTAATTGTCGTCATCCCCGCCCGCTATGCCTCTATCCGCTACCCCGGCAAACCTCTGGTGGAATTGCGTGGCGCTGGTGGAGAGGCGAAATCACTGATCCGGCGTAGCTGGGATGCGGCAATGTCTGTATCGGGCGTGGATCGCGTGGTCGTGGCCACCGACGACGACCGGATCAAGGACCACGCAGAGGCCTTTGGCGCAGAGGTCGTGATGACGTCTGAGGATTGCCAAAACGGGACCGAGCGTTGCGCAGAGGCATTTGATGCGCTGGGCGGCGAGTTTGACATTGTGGTCAATCTGCAAGGTGACGCGCCGCTGACGCCCGCATGGTTCATTGAGGACCTTGTCGCAGGACTGCGCGCCGATCCGGTGGCTGAGGTCGCGACCCCTGTCTTGCGCACCGAAGGTGCCGCGCTCAACGGGTTGCTAGAGGACCGTCGCGCTGGGCGTGTGGGCGGCACAACCGCCGTTTTTGGTGCCAATCATAACGCGCTGTATTTCTCAAAAGAGGTGATCCCTTTTACCGGGAAAACATATGCATATCAGGATGATACCCCGGTTTTCCATCACGTCGGTGTCTATGCATATCGCCCCAGTGCGCTGGCCGCCTATCCCTATTGGCCGGCCGGTCCGTTGGAGCAGTTGGAGGGGTTGGAACAGCTTCGGTTCCTGGAACGCGGTGCACATGTTTTATGTGTTGAGGTTGACGCCAAAGGCCGCCAGTTCTGGGAATTGAACAACCCCGAAGACGTCCCGCGCATCGAAGGCATGTTGCAGCAGATGGGCCATTCGTGACGTCCCCAACCGTCAGTGTTGTGATTGTTAGCCACGGGCGGCCAGACGCCCTTTGTCTTGCGCTGACGGGTGTGGAGCAACTGGATTACCGGCCTTTGAAATTGTCATTGTTGCTGATCAGGCGGGCATTGCGGCGGTGGCGGCAGGTAATGTCATTGCGTTTATCGACGATGATGCGGTGCCGGAACCATCGTGGTTGACCCATCTGACCGCGCCATTTGCCGACCCTGCTGTTGCAGCAAGCGGTGGTTATGTTATCGGGCGCAACGGTATCAGCTTTCAATGGAAAGGGCGGACCGTTGATCGCAATGCGCAGACTGAAACCTTGCCTATGACGGGTGCAGAGGTTTTCACTGGCACGCCTGACCGCGCCATCAAGACCGAGGGCACCAATATTGCGATCCGGCGTGATGTGCTGGTTGCGCTGGGCGGGTTCGATCCGGCGTTTGCATTCTACGTGGATGAGACGGACCTGAACATGCGGCTGCCCCTTGCGGGGCACCGGACGGTGATTGTCCCCATGGCGCAAGTGCATCACGGGTTTCCCCCCTAGTGACCGCCGCCGCCGCGACAGGGTGCCAACAGATTCGACGCAGATTGGCGCGAGCCTTGCGGTGTATCTGCGCAAACATGGTGGCGATCTGGATGCTACTGTTCACCGGGCCGAACAACGGCGGCGGCTGGTCAGGCATATGGTTGCTGGCGCGATCCTGCCGTC
>JAQXEG010000006.1 GCA_029250945.1 Yoonia sp. | reverse complement strand
CGCGCCGATATTGGCATGTTTTCACCGCCCCAAAACAGAAAGTCCGGTGACAAGTGGCTGCGCCTATCTGCGGTTCTGGCTTGAGGCAACGTCGCTTGGCCTTGCAGGTTGGCCAATGGCGGGGCTAACCGATGACGCAGACGCCCGATCCGAGATTTGCGCCCACCACAGTATCCCCCAAGATCATAAACTGATCCAAGTGATACGTTTGGGGCAATCGACAGGGCCGCGCCCGCCCCAAGCCCGCCGCCCGCTGTCGGAGCTGATCCCATGACAACACCCCGCGTATTGGCACGACAGATATTCGATGCAGGCGTTGCCGCAGCCGATCCAACTGCCGCCGTGCAGCGCCACATCGGGCAAATAAACACCAAGCCAGCCTTGATCATCGCGGTTGGCAAAGCGGCAATTAATATGGCCCGTCCTGCAATTGCAGTCTTTCCAACCGCCGATTGCATTGTTGTCAGCAACGACGAAAATGCGCAGGACATAGATGGGCAAACCGTTTGGGCCGCCAGCCACCCTGTACCAGACGCACGTGGGGCCGATGCGGCGCAGGCCGTCATCCGCGCTGTACAAGCGGCTACTGGTCCGATCCTGATGCTGGTGTCGGGCGGTGGGTCGGCCTTGTTGCCCGCACCTGCGGCAGGGATTTCGCTTGAGGACAAGATCGTTGTGAACACGACCTTGCTGTCCTCAGGCCTCAGTATCAATCAGATGAATATGATCCGTCAGCAGCTTTCACGGCTTAAGGGCGGGGGACTGCTGCGACTGACGGGGCAACCTGTTACAGCGTTGATCCTGTCGGATGTGATTGGTGATGACCTGTCTGCGATTGCCAGCGGTCTGACTGCGCCCCCGATTGGCACCCCAAATACGGCGCGTGATACGTTGCAATCTATCGGCGTCTGGGGTGACCTGCCGCCTGCAGTCACGGCCCATTTGGACCGCGCGGTTGATGTGCAGCACACACCATCCGCAAACAATATCCTGATCGGATCCAACGGCCAAAGTGTGCGTGCGATGCAAGCTGTCTGTCGCGGGGCCGTTATGCTACCCACGCCGATTGAAGGGGATGTCGCCGATGCCGCGCGGCTGATCTGCGATCAGGCTGCGAATGGTGTTACCCTATGGGGTGGTGAGACGACAGTTCAGATTTCCGGAACGGGAAAAGGCGGACGTAATCAAGAGCTTGCACTGCGTATTGCATGTGAGGCTAAGCAACGCGGCTGGGGTCAGTTCACTTGCCTCGCAGGTGGCAGCGATGGGCGCGATGGGCCGGTGGACGCGGCTGGCGGGTTGGTTGATGACGGCACATTGGCCCGTGTAGCGGCGGCAGGCGGCGATATTCAGGGGCTTTTGGCCAATAACGACAGCTATCACGCGCTCCAGCTCGCTAGCGATCTGCTGATGACTGGGCCGACAGGCACAAACGTGGCCGACCTTGGCGTGTTGATCCGTTAATCCACGGGAATGCCGCTTGGCACTTGCTCTGGCCTGCCCAGTGGTCGTGTGAGTGCGGTGGCACCAGTCAGCGCATGAAGAAATGCCTCTAAGTCACTGATATCCTGATCCGAAAGATCAACTGATTTTTTTGAAATTGCCGCAGCTTGGCGGGCCATCTCTGCACGGTCCTCACGGATGGCAAAGTCTGCGGCGGCAAGCCATGGCACATCAGGCAACTGCGCCATATCGGGCGTCCATGCGGCGGTAGAACCGACTGGATCGGCATGATGCGCAATCATTGCCCGTAAGGTTGGCATCGCTCCGTTGTGCCCATAAGGACCTGTCAGTGCGACATTGCGCAGGGACGGTGTCCGAAACTTATAAGCATCTGATTGCAGATTACTTTTCCCCATGCGTCCAACATCCCGCGGCATAGGATCCCACGGCCGTGTCCGCCCAGGACCAAAGGCGGGCAATCCAAGCGCGTGGAACGATTGATCCGTGAACAGCGGCCCGGAATGGCACGACGCACATCGCGCTGAGTTAAAGAATAACTGCCGTCCACGCTCCGCCGCACCCGGTAGCGGTGTTCCCGTCAGCCACGCGTCATAGGGGCTGTCATAAGACTGCCATTCGGCTGCAATAAACGCGCCCAACGCGTTTCCAATCTCGACGATGGAAATCTCAGTAGATGTTTTAACATTATCAAAGGACTGCACGAACATCTTCGCGTAATCTGGAATGATCCGCACACGCTTTGCAATAATCGGCCACGCGGTGTTGGGTTGGTCGTGAATGGCGCCCGCCACCTCATTCTCACGCGGGTTGCCGGCCATTTCAAATTGCGCTGTCAGCGGGAAAAGTGCTTGGGCCGCGATCAGGTTATTGAGCCCCTCGGGCAGCCATTCCTCTGCGGGGGAATTAAACCCGTTTTCATAGGTATCAGCCGCCGTGAGCCGCCCGTCGTGGAACATCACGGCAAAGTCTTTATGCCCAAGATTCCAAAGGCTTGGCGCATTGCGCGGAATGCGTTTGCGAATGCGATCGTCGCCTGTTCCAGCGGTGCGTTCGGGACCGACGCCCACGCCGCCCTCACCAATGCCAAGCGAGAGGCCATCACCCCCCGCATGATCGTGATGATGACACGTCCCGCAAGAGATATTTTTGTTACCTGACAATATCTTATCGTAAAAAAGTAATCTACCGATGCGGGCTTGATCCATGTCGATTGCGATGTAATCATCGGGTGTAATCTGGGCCTGAACTGGGCCTGCCAATCCGATAAGGACCGCCCAATGCGCCAATTTCCTTTGTGTCTTGCCCTGTTTGCCAGCCCTGCCGCGGCCGACATGGAGCGCGCGCGCGATCTGATGGAAGTTCAGCAATTTGTTGAGGCTCGCGAGGAATTGCAGATTTACGCCCGTTCCGGCAATGCTGAGGCCGAAGAGTTGATCGGCGTGATGTATGCGCTCGGCCTTGGGGTTGCCGTCGATTACGAGCGGGCGTTTGACTGGTATCTGCGGGCGTCGCTCAAGGGGCATGCGGGGGCTCAATCCGGGCTGGGTTGGTATTATGAAGTGGGGCGTGGCGTGCCAGCCCCTGATCTGGTCAGAGCCTACCTGTGGTATGCGCTGTCGTCCATCGGTGGGGACGTCGATGCACCGGATTCTTTGAACGAAATTACCCCGCGCATGACGAAGGCGCAGATCGCGCGCGCCCAAGTTTTGATCAACGACTATAAGGGCTGGATGTACCCGTTTCGATAGACGCAGGGCGGTTTATCATATTGCAACTATTTGGTTCGCAATATGACGTATGAATTTTTCTTGGATCAAATCCCAACGCGATGTCGCGATGTTTGTTTGTGCTGGTACCGCGATTGCCCTGGCGGCCACGCATATGATCGCGTTCGTTGTGTTGGGGCCGGCGATGCTGTTCCAGATCCTTGAGTTGATGATTATCTGCCCGATCGTGGTTGCGCCGCCTATGTTGTACATTGTCGGGGCCGCCATGAGGGCGGAAACATTGATGCGTACCAAGCTTAATAAGGCGTTGGAGCGTCATTTTCTGAACCAAATTTACAATCGCAAATACTTTTTCGATCGCATTCGCGAGGTGCTGGACGACCAAGAGGCTGCGATCTTCATGATGGATATTGACCACTTCAAATCCATCAACGATCAATTCGGTCATATGGTCGGTGATCGGGTCATTCATGCTGTGGCCCAAACGCTTGCAAAGACGGCCTGCGCTACCGATTTCATAGTGCGCTTTGGCGGGGAAGAGTTCGTGGCTTGCCTCATTGGGGCCAATACCGAAGGCGCTGTCGCCCTTGCAGAGCGGTTTCGACGGGCGGTGCTGAATACCGAAGTTTACGCACAAGGCACCCGCGTCACTGTCGCGATCAGTATCGGTGTGGGTGTCGCGCAGCACAATCTTGCGTTAGAGGACGTCGTGAATATCGCCGATCAGGCGCTTTTGGATGCAAAGGCGACGGGGAGTAATAAGGTGGTGTTGGCCGATCAACCACGCACCTTGAAGGTCGCATAGAAAAGGGGCCACCCGAAGGCAGCCCCAGCATCACAAGCGTAATGTTGTAATTTAGTTCAGATCAGCGGCGTAGCTGGTCGCAAGATCAGCCTCAGCGGATACAACGGCATCTTTGAGCGCGCCGAGGATTTCCTCGCCACCGTCAACATTGGCGATGAACCAATCTTGGACAGGTGCCGCAGCTTCGGCGAACATCGTCTTTTGCGCAGGGGATGGAACGTATAGATCGCCTCCACCTTCAACGAATGCGGCATACGCATCGATGGACTTCCGCTTTGGCGACGCAAACGTCGCTTGCTGCAACTGGGAGAACCCGTCAACCACAACGCGGCGCAAATCCTCTGGCATGCCAAGGAAGTTGTCGTTGTTCATAAACCACAACGCACCCATGTAGGCATGACCATCAAGTGTGACGTACTGCAGGCCTGCATCCGGGAACTTCATGCCCATAATGTCGGTGATGCCGTTCTTGGACCCTTCGACAACGCCGGTTTGGAACGACGTAAACAGTTCGGGCCATGGGATCGGTGTCGGAGATGCGCCAAGCGCTTTGACCAACTCTTGCGGTAGATCGGCGACCACTGTGCGGATTTTCAGGCCGTCCATATCGGATGGTTCTTCAACACGGCGTTGCGTGTTGGCAAAGTTGCGCCAGCCGCCGGTGTTCCCGATTGTCATCAAACGCAGCGCGCCGTCAGTCGCCTCAAGACCCATTTCGCGCATTTTGCGTGTGAAATCGCCAGTCAGCACGGCCTCGGCCACGCGGTCATCGGACATCAGATAGGGCAGGTCGAGGACTTGCACGAATGGCATGATGCCAGCCGCGCCACCGGATGTGGTAATATAAACATCGATGGACCCTTCGGCCACACCTTCAAGGCATTCTGCGCCATTGCCGCAAAGCTGCGTGCCCATGAAAATCTCAACGCCGACACGGCCGTTGGAGGCGGATTCGACGAAATTCTTAAATACCACGAGACCATCATAGTCTTCGTCGTTTTCGTTGGAGTTGGCAGTTGCACGGATCGTGAACTCTTTATGCGCGTCAGCGATGGCTGTACCCGCGATTAGGGTCGCCGCGATGGCGCCTGTGACTAGACCTTTGAGCATGTAATTTCTCCCTTATGCGTTGGTCGGATTGGGGGGTTGCCCCGTTATTGAACGAAGCCCGTCAAACGGGGGATCGTCATGGAAATGGCCGGGATATAGGTGATCAGGAAGATCACAAAAATCTCGACCGCAAGGAATGGCAGGATGGCGCGCGCGATGGTTTCCACCTTTTCGCCGGACACGGTACTGGCCACGAATAACACCAGCCCCATCGGCGGCGTGGCGAGGCCCACGGTCAAATTGACCGACATGATAATCGCGAAATGAACAGGGTGGACGCCCAAATCTACGAAAATCGGCCCAAGGATTGGACCGAGGATGATGATCGCGGGGCCTGCATCAAGGAACATGCCGACGACGAAAAGCAGTATGTTGATCAGGAATAAGAGGATCAGCGGATTTTCGGATAGTGACAGGATGTATTCGGATAGGATCTGCGGGGCATAGGACAGTGACACGACGGTCTTGAACGACACCGCAGCGCCGACAAGCAGCAAAACGGCAGCGGTCGACAGTGCGGATTTGGACAGCACGTCAAGCAGATCACGCCCATTCATTGATCGCAGCACAAAGAAGGATACGATCAGCGCATAGGCCACCGCAACGGCCGACGCCTCTGTCGGGGTGAAAACACCAACAAGGATGCCGCCCAAGATGATGATCGGGGTTTGCAGGGGGGCGATCGCCTTTTTGCACACGATGCGGAAATCGGCGCTGACGCGGGATTTGACTGCTTGGACGATGGCATGTGCAATCGGCAGCGCCAGCGCAAATACCAACCAATTGTTAACCGGTGTTGGGATAAACTGTGTGACTATACCAGAAAGGGCATAGAGCAATCCTGCGATATTGATCCGCACCAATACAAATGACACCCACGATTCCAGCGGTGTAATTGTCTGGTTTTTCTGAACGATCCGTTCCGCCTTTGGCAGGTCATAGCGGTCGGCCAAAAGGCGCACCATGACCATCAAACCAACGCCGACCATGATACCGGGGACAATGCCCGCAAGGAATAGCGCGGCCACGCTTTCGCCCATGACATATGCGTAGATAATCATGATGCCGGATGGTGGGATGATTGGCCCGATGACGGATGATGCGGCTGTAATCGCGGCGGCAAACTTGCGGGTATACCCGTTCTTTTCCATCGCGGGGATCAGGGTTGAGCCTAGCGCAGATGTGTCGGCCACGGCTGATCCTGACAGGCCCGCAAAAAGGATTGAAGACAAGATATTCACATGGGCGAGTCCGCCGCGCAGATGCCCCATAAAGGCTTGGGAAAATTCGACCAACCGCAGGGTGATACCGCCGCGGTTCATAATTTCGCCCGCAAGCATAAAGAACGGCAATGCCATCAGGGGAAAGCTGTCCATCCCATTGTAAAGGTTGCGGTAAAGTCCGGCGACGACATTGCGCGTATCGCCTTCGAGCATGATGAGCGCGATGGGGGCGGCCAACAGGCCAAAGACCACGGGAAGGCCGATTATGATCACGATCAGAAAGAGCGGCAGGAACCATAAAAGCATCAGGATGACCTCGCAATATCTTCGTCAGCGGTCAGCTTGTTGAGCTTATGACCCTGGCCGCTGATTTTGATGATCTGGCGGATGATCAATTCGACGTTCACGAGGATCAGCAAATTAACGCCTACGAAAAGCGACGCGTATTGGAACCGGTTTTGAAACTTTGCGCCGCATTTTCCGAATTCGATCCCGAACGGCCAGCGCAGTGTTGATGAACAGCCCCGACCGGACATTGTATCCACGTGATTGTTCCAGCCGCGGTCCCAGAACACGACCAGCACCCAGAGCGCGATACCCAACAGGATAAGGGTCAAAATCGCTGAAATCGTTTTAGGCAGCGCCCGTTCAAGCATGTCAATCGACACAAAGCCACCCATGCGGTAGGCTATCGGCGCCATAAAGCCGGTCATCCACAGCATCCCGAAGCGGGCACCTTCCTCGGTCCAGTTCGGGGCGTCGTTCAGGATGTAGCGAAAGAAAACCTGCCCGAGGATCAGGCACACCATGATCGCAAGTGCGCCCATTGCAAGCGCGCGCCCAAGGGCGAGAATGGCGGTGTTGAACCTTTCAAGGGGCCAAAGAACCCCAAACAGGACCGACATTGCGGCTCCTCCCCTGTTGTTTGCAGCGGGCCGGATGGCCCGTGCGATTGTTATTGCTGCCGCAGCGGCGCCCTGATGGGATTAATCCGTGCGAAGGCTCGCGTATTTTCCGCCATGAAACACTAGCGGATCGCCCGCGCTGTGGTGGGCCTTAGTTACACGGCCGATGACGATCACGTGGTCGCCTGCGTCATGGGTTGCCTCAAGATTGCATTCAAAAGATGCCAGCGCCTCGTCAATGATGGGCATGCCACAGTGCGACGTCGTGGTTGGCACGTCGGAAATTGCTGTTTTGGAATTGATGATCGCCGCGCAAATATCACGCTGATCTGCGCCCAATACGTGAACCGCAAAGCGGCGCGAGCCGACGAAATGTTCAAAGCGTTTGGATGATTTCGCCGGTGACCAAAGTACGAGCGGCGGGTCAAGAGACACGCTTGCAAAGCTATTGGCGACGATGGCCACGGGCCCTTCGGCGCTGTCGGTGGTGATCACGGTCACGCCGGTCGTAAAGCACCCCAAGGCCGCGCGAAAGCTGTCGGAGTCGCTGCTGGGGTCGAATGTCTGAATTGTTCCTGTGTCCATTATGGCACCTCATTGCCGAGCGCGGCGGTGTAAATTTCATACCATGTCTGCCGGTCCATCTTGACCTTAAGAGCGTCCGATAAGCTGTTGATCCGGCTGATATTATTTGTCCCCATGACGGGCATGATCTGTGCGGGGTGGGCCAGCAGCCAAGCGACTGCGACGGCTCCCATGTCAACGCCATGTGCATCCGCCACAGACTGAAGCGCATCTTGCACAGGACCAGTCCCCGTCATTAACGCGCCACCGCCTAGCGGCGACCATGCCATGATCGGCACGTTGCGTTCCTGCAAATAGGCTACATCGCCGTTCGTGAACCCGTCGTGGGCCGTCACCGAAAGCTCGATCTGATTGGTTACAAGGGTATTGGACATAGCCGATTGCAACAGGGTCCAGTCGTGGAGCTTGAAATTGGACACACCAACGCTGCGCACTTTGCCTGCCGCGATCAGGCCGTCGAGGTATTTGCCTGTCTCATGATGGTCCATCATTGGATCCGGACGGTGGACCAAAAGCGTGTCGATTGTGTCGATATTCATCAGCTTTAACGATGCATCAACCGATGCGGTGATATGCTGCGCGGATGTATCATAGTATTTCACGCGTGCGTTCGCATGCCGCCCAGCGGGTGCCACGATATCGCATTTTGTCACGATCTCGATCTGGTCTTTTAGGGCGGGGGCCGCCTGAAGTGCGACTCCTAGCACCTCTTCAGCTTCATAGCCGCCATAGATGTCGGCCTGATCCATTGTTGTGATGCCTTGGGCAAGGCATGCCTCGATCTTGGCCTGCACATGTTTCGCGCTTGTGTCGCTATCGTCTGATAGGCGCCACATTCCATAAACGATGCGCGAAAATGAGATGTCTTTGGTGATGTCGATGCGGTTCAAATGCGTGGTCCTGTGCCAAGTGGTGTTGCTGGAGTGGTCGCCGGCACCCGCCCATAGGCGTGGGGCAGGGATACGGTATTCAATTCAGGCATGACCCTGCTGCCGAAGTGTTCAGCCTCTGCGATGTGCGGGTAGCCTGAGAAGATGAAAGCACGGATGCCCATCTTTTGATAGGATTCGATTTTCGACAGAATTTGATCCGTGGACCCGACAAGTGCGGCGCCACAACCGGATCGCGCGCGCCCGACACCTGTCCATAAACCGGGTTCGGTATAGCCGAATTGATCGGCCAATTCGCGGGCGCGGGCCTGATGGGCCACACCAAGTGATATGCTGTCGTGGGCGCGATCCCGGATCAGCTTGCCGTATTCGTCATCGAGTTTTGAGGCGATGAATTCTGCGTATTCTTTGGCCTCAACCTCAGTATCACGGACGATCATATGCACGCGCAAACCATAGTCCAACGTGCGGTTATGGGCTGCGGCGCGGGCATGCACGGCTTTCATACGCTCGGCGAGTTGCGCCTGAACCTCTGGCCACATCAGGTAGACGTCGCATTCCGCGCCACACAGCTCTAGCGCGTCGGGGGAATAGCCGCCGAAATACAAAAGGGGCCCGCCGTTTTGCTGATAAGGGCGTGCGGGGCCGGTCGGCACCTTGTCAAAGTGATAGACCTCACCGTGGTGGGTGATTTCGTCTTGGGTCCAAGCCTGGCGCAGGATTTCCACAACCTCATGGGATCGCTTGTAGCGGTATGGAGAAGGCGCAACCTCTCCAGGGAAATCCGACGAAATCACGTTGAGCGTGAGCCGCCCCTGCAACATGTGATCCAGCGTCGCGATGGTGCGGGCCAGCATAATTGGCTGTATCTCTCCGCAACGGATCGCGGCGAGGAAATTGATTTTATCCGTCAGCGGCGCCATGCCCGCGACATAAGACAATGTATCCTGACCAACCTGATAGGATGACGGGGCAAGAATGTTGCGAAACCCTTGTTTCTCGGCTGTCAGTGCAATGTCGCGGCAATGGTCCCATGATGATCGCAGGTCGCCATCCGGCACGCCAAGAAATTGGTAATCGTCTGAACACAAAGCAGAAAACCATGAAACCTCTGCGCCGCCAAGATCGGGGCTGGTGATTGGCACGATGGTCATTGATCTTGGTCCTTATCAGAATCTTGTGGATTTAGTCTTGCGCAATCCAGACATTAATGCAAATCAATTGTGTATCAATTTTGGCGCGCACGGGACGGGGGGCTATGACATGACGCAAAATCTTGGCGCCAATGCGCTGCCAAAATACGTGCAAATAAGTGAGATGTTGATCCGTGAAATCGCCGCTGGCCATTTGGCCGATGGCGCGCGTTTGCCGCCTGAACGGGATATGGCGGCTGATCTGGATATCTCTGTGGGGACGCTGCGCAAAGCGCTGGCCGATCTTGTTGATAAGGGTATGCTTGAACGGGTGCAGGGGTCGGGCAACTACGTGCGACATGGCGGCACATCCACATCTGTTTACGCGTTTTTCCGGTTGGAACTGGTTGGGGGGGGCGGGCTTCCGACTGCGCAATCGTTGTCGGTGGAGCGGTTGAACAAGCCGCGCAAGGCGCCCTATTTCGGACCATCTGACACGGGCCACCGCATCAGGCGGCTGCGGTATCTGGATGGTGAAATGGTCGCGCTAGAAGAAATCTGGCTTGATGGGGCGCAAACGGACAGCATGACGATAGGAGACCTGTCGGACTCGCTATATCATTTTTACCGAGAAGATATCGGGATCGTTATCGCCTCCGTCGTAGATGAAATCGGTGTTGGCCGCGTTCCGGATTGGGCGCCCGACAGTTTTCATTTGCGTGCGGGCACAACGACAGGATTTATTGAGCGGGTCAGTTTGACAGCCACAGGTGACGCGGTCGAATTTTCGCGCACGTGGTTCGATAGTGGAAAGTCGCGGTATATGTCGCGCATGGGAAAAGGCTAATAATGTTGGAAAATGTAAACTACGGTCTGATCGGCTGCGGCATGATGGGGCGCGAGCATATCCAGAATATCAACCTGCTGACCCATGGGCGCGTGACGGCCGTGTTCGATCCGGTCGATGAGCTGGCCCAATCTGCGGCGACGCTTGCGCAGGATGCTTATGTTGCCACGTCGATTGCTGATCTGATGGCGCAGGATGTCGATGCGGTGGTCATCGTGAGCCCAAACTATCTGCACATCGCACAGTTGCAGGAAATTGCGGCGATCCGCCCGATCCCGATCTTGTGTGAAAAGCCGTTGTACACGGATCCCGCCGATGCGTCCGTTGTTGCGGCGTTTGCCAAGGATTATCCGGCCCCTTTGTGGGTCGCGATGGAATACCGTTATATGCCGCCCGTTGCCGCGCTGATCGAACAGGCCGCCCAAGTCACGGGTGGCATCAAAATGCTGACCGTGCGCGAACACCGCTTTCCATTTCTGCCCAAGATCGGGGATTGGAACCGCTTTAATGCCAAGACCGGCGGCACATTGGTCGAAAAATGCTGTCACTTCTTTGATTTGATGCGCTTGATTTTGCAGGACGAACCTGTGCGCGTCATGGCCTCCGCAGGGCAGGGGTTTAACCACCTCGATGAGACATATGACGATGAGACGCCTGATATCTGGGACCACGGATATGTCATCGTGGATTTTGCGGGTGGCGCGCGCGCTATGCTGGAATTATGCATGTTCGCCGAAGGGGCCGAGTACCAAGAAGAGATTACCGCCATCGGCCCCAAAGCCAAGATCGAGGCGAAGGTGCCAGGTCCGGGCCGGTTCTGGCCTGCCGCGCTTGGGGATGCGCCAGTGCCGCAGATTGTGATCAGCCCGCGTGCGCCCAAGGGGCCGTTTACTGCGGAAATTCCTGTAGATCCGACGTTGCTGGCCGCTGGCGATCACAACGGGTCCACCTTTTACCAACACCAGCGCTTTAACGCTGTTGTTCGCGGCGAGGGGCAGGTTGAAGTCACCGCAATCGACGGGATGAAGGCCGTGGCGATGGGACTGGCCGCGCAAGAAAGCGCGCGCACGGGCAAGGCGGTTACGCTTTAGCGCACTGGTCACGCTTTGCCGGTTCGTCTAGATAAACGCATATGACTAATACTGTTGCCCAAAACGCCAGATTTTCCGTGGCCCCGATGATGGATTGGACAGATCGTCATTGCCGGTATTTTCATCGGCTGATGACCCGCCACACGCTATTGTACACCGAGATGGTGACAGCGCCCGCTGTGATCCATGGGGATCGTGGGCGGTTGTTGGATTTTGACGCGGTAGAGCAGCCACTGGCCCTGCAACTTGGTGGTTCAGACCCTGCGCAACTGGCCCAAGCGGCAAAGATTGCGGCGGACTGGGGCTATGCAGAGGTGAACCTGAATTGCGGCTGTCCATCGGACCGCGTCCAGTCGGGGTCGTTCGGCGCAGTGTTGATGGAAAACGCCCCGCTGGTGGCCCGATGCGTTAGTGCGATGCGCGACGCGGTTGACCTGCCGATTACGGTCAAATGTCGTATTGGGGTCGATTGTCAGACGCCATCTCATGTGCTGCCGGATTTTCTGGCGCAAGTTAGTGCTGCGGGATGTGATCGGTTCACGATCCACGCCCGCAAGGCTTGGCTGCAAGGGCTGTCGCCCAAAGAAAATCGCGATATCCCGCCGTTGGACTATGCCCTTGTGCAGGAAATGAAAGGGGTGTTTCCGCATCTGCATCTGTCGGTTAACGGCGGTGTTGATACGTTGGATGCCGCATGTGATTTTCTGGATGCGGGGTTGGACGGCGTGATGATCGGGCGTGCTGCCTATCATACGCCCGCGCAAATCCTGCTTGATGCGGATCGCCGCATTTTTGGCAAAGGTGACGCACACACCGCCGAGGACATCGTCCACCAGATGATCCCCTACATCACAGCCCATCTTCAGACGAATGGTGGTCGGCTGCACCAGATCACGCGGCATATGTTGGGAATGTTTCAATCACGCCCTGGCGCGCGCATGTGGCGACGGTATTTGTCAGAAACCGCGCATCGTGACGGGGCAGGGCCAGACGTCGTTTTGACGGCGCTTTCGTATATTCAGCAGGAGGCGGCGTAATGCTCGGACTTGAGGACGCAATCAGCACAGGCATTCTGATGGGCATACTGCTGCTGATTGTGGGAGGGATTGCTGGGGTGCTGGCCGGACTTTTGGGCGTCGGCGGCGGCATTATTCTGGTGCCCGCGCTGTATTACATGTTCAGCGGTCTGGGTTATCCGGAATTTCAGCTGATGCAGGTTTGCCTTGCGACGTCGCTGGCGACGATCATTGTAACGTCGCTCCGATCTGTTTGGTCGCATCACAAAAAGGGGGCGGTTGATTGGGATATCCTGCGTCACTGGACGCCGGGTATCGTGGTTGGTGCTGTATTCGGGTTCTTCGTTGCATCTGCGTTGCGGTCTATCACTTTGCAGCTGATCTTTGGCATTTTGGGAATGATTATCGGGCTTTATATGGCGTTTGGGAGCCATGACTGGCGATTGGCCGAAAAGATGCCCAGTGGTCCGCTGACCGCGATCCTGTCGCCGTTTGTTGGGTTTCTATCTGTTCTGATGGGCATCGGTGGCGGGTCGTTCGGCGTGCCTATGATGTCGATGCACAATGTGCCGATCCACCGTGCGGTGGCCACGGCGGCGGGGTTCGGCGTGATCATCGCCGTACCGTCGGTCATTGGGTTTCTGACATTGAATCTGGTGGCGCCGCCGCCGTTTACAGTGGGGGCCGTTAATGTGCCCGCCTTTCTAATCATCATCTGTATGACCTTGATCACAGCACCTTGGGGGGCGGAGCTTGCCCACCGGATGGATCCCAAACCATTGAAGCGCCTGTTTGGTATTTTCCTGATCATCGTTGCGTTGAACATGCTGCGCAAGGCGGCTGGGTGGTAGGCGTAGGCTATGAGCTGCGCCCGTTTGATCCTGCTGTAGAACGGTGGGCGCAAGCGGCCTGTGCCGCAATGCAGACCGTTGAGCCGCATCCGCGGCGTCATTGTGGCACGTGGTTTGTGGGGGTGGATGCCCTGCCAAATGCGCCGGATGGGTCCGTTGCGGGGGTGCCTATGCCGTTTGCGACGATGACCCCTGAATGGCATCGCGCCCAAGTTTCAATCGTGTATCGCGGCTATCCGCGCCAAGACCCAGATGAAAACGATGCTGCCCATCGGTTTCGCCTAAACCGTGATGCAGCCCATATGGACGGGCTATTGCCGGAAGGGCCTACCAAACGGCGCCATCTGCGTGAACCGCATCAATTCATCATCGGCATGTCTTTGAACGCGGCAGAGGTCAGCCCGCTTGTCGTTTGGGAAGGAAGCCATATGATCATGGGTGATGCGTTTCGCCGCGCCTATGCGGGCATTCCATCAGAGGCTTGGGGCGATGTTGATGTCACAGAGATTTACCAAGATGCCCGCCGCAAAGTGTTCGCCACATGTCCGCGCAAAGAGGTCCC
Organism: Yoonia sp.; assembly: GCA_029250945.1. Lineage (GTDB taxonomy): Bacteria > Pseudomonadota > Alphaproteobacteria > Rhodobacterales > Rhodobacteraceae > Yoonia. The sequence continues at coordinate 13,992 of JAQXEG010000006.1, read as the reverse complement.
GACGCGGGTCGGGGAGGCGGTGATATTGCACCGCCATCTGATCCACGGTGTCGCCCCATGGATGGGGGCCGGGCCCGATGATGGGCGCATGATCGCCTATTTCCGCCCGCTGACGACGTATGCGGCGTGGGACGTGTAGGGCCGCCTTCGGCGGGAGTATTTTCAAAAAGCGAAGCGTTTAGCGTCGGTTGAAATCGGCGAGCGTTTTGCCAGCCTCATCCACGAAAAGGCTGGGCAGAATTGCCGTTTTGGTGATCTGATCAATGCGCAGTTCGGCGAAATCCTTGGTCTTTTCGCACCAGACAAGGCAGGTCCAAAGCCGTCCCCAATAATCCAGTTGCAGCGGGCGCACGGTGCGGCTGCCTTCGGGGAAGGTCAGGCGTAGTTTTTGACGGGTGCGAATAGCTTGGCGCAACATCGGCAGGTGTTGGAACCCACGTGCGGCATCGGCGAAGGGATAAACGGCAAAACCATAACCTGTGGGCGCGCGGGCGCGATCCTCTGGCATGACAGCGTCGATTTTGGCAGAAAGCGTCCGCGCGGCCTGTGACAGTTCGGTATCGGCGTTTTGCCCGACGGCTTGCAGGCCGATATGCAGCGCCTCGACCTCTGTCATGGTCAGGTTAAGCGGGGGTAGGGTGATCGCGGCTGTGACGTGGTAGCCCACGCCGCGTTCTCCCTCAATCGGGACGCCAGAGGCCGCGAGCGTATCCATGTCACGGTAGATCGTGCGCAGGGACACATTCGTCGCGGCGGCAAGATCAGCCGCATTGTGCAACGTCCCGTCGCGCAAAATTTGGACAAGGGCCATCAGGCGGTCGGCGCGGCGCATGGGATCAATTCCTTTGGGTTGCGCAAGTGTTGTCAATTTTCTGACAACTGACAAGTATTTGTCACAAGAAAGATGAAAACGGGTAAAATAAGGGGTTTTTGCACCTTCCATCTTGTCAATTCTGTCTCTATCTCTTGTTTCAAGCGTAGAATCCGTCCCGATATGTGGGCGGCAAGAGGAGAATATTCACATGCTCAACAACATTGGTTTGCCCGGTCTTTTGCTGATCGCAGTTGTCGTTCTGGTCCTGTTTGGCCGTGGCAAGATCTCGTCCCTGATGGGCGAAGTTGGCAAAGGCATCACCGCGTTCAAAAAGGGTGTTGATGACAGCAAGGCAGAGCTGGAAGACAGCGTCGCCGATGCCAAAGACGTCACACCAGCGGCTGACAAAGACAACGCCTGAACCCCGGCTAAGGATTAAGTTATGTTTGGCTTAGGCTGGAGCGAAATGGTGCTGGTCGCCATTGTTGCCCTGATCGTGATCGGTCCCAAGGATCTTCCTGGGATGTTTCGCGCGGCTGGTGAATTTACCGGAAAGGCCCGCGGCATGGCCCGCGAGTTTAGCCGCGCAATGGAGGCTGCGGCCGACGATTCCGGCGTAAAGGACATTTCGTCGAGCCTGAAGGCCGCGGCTAACCCGCAGAAATTCGGTGTCGACAAGATTAAAGAGGCGACGGGCATTTCCCCAGGCCCCGCGACACGCGAATTGACGGAACAGCGCGCCGCCAAAAAGGCGCAGATGTCCGATGCGATGGCCAAGGCGGCAACAGATCGCAAAGCACGCGAAGCGGCTGAAACCGCAACACCAGAAGCACCAGTCAATGAGCCAAAGGGTGATGCATGACCTCTACCGATGAAATGGACAACAGCGCCGCCCCGTTGATGGAACATCTCACCGAGCTGCGCAGCCGTCTGATCAAATCCGTTCTCGCGTTTATTGTTGGCATGGTGATCTGTTTCACCGTATGGAATCCTGTGTTCAACTTTCTGACCCAGCCGCTTTGCGATGCATTGGCGACGCGGGGACAAGAATGCGATCTGCAATTTATCGCCTTGGAAGAAGGCTTCTTTGTTGCCATCTCGATCTCCCTTTTGGGCGGGCTTGTGATCGGCTTTCCGATCATCAGCTACCAGCTGTGGCGGTTCGTGGCGCCGGGTCTGTATAAGAACGAAAAGGGTGCGTTCCTGCCGTTTCTTGTGGCATCGCCATTCATGTTCTTTAGCGGGGCGGCGTTTGCGTATTACGTGATCACGCCGCTTGCCTTCGGGTTCTTCCTTGGGTTCCAGCAGGAAAACGTGATTTCGTCTGATGCGGGCGCAACTACTGCCGCTGCGGGGATCATTTTCCAAGGCTCTGCCAAGGCGTACCTGTCACTGACGATCAAATTCATCGTGGCATTTGGCCTGTGTTTCCAGCTGCCCGTCCTGTTGACGCTGATGGGCAAGGCGGGGCTTGTATCCGCGCGCGGCCTGCGCGGTACGCGTAAATATGCCATGGTTGGTATCTTGATCGTGGCTGCACTTGCCACGCCCCCAGATGTGATCAGTCAGGTGATCCTGTTCGTTGTGGTGTATGGCCTTTACGAGGTGTCCATCCAGCTTGTCGCCCGTGTCGAGCGCAAGCGCGAGGCAAAGCTGCGAGCAGAGGGTCTGTGGGATGATGACATCCATGGTGACGGTCCCGATGGCAATGATGAGCCGGACCTGTGACAGAGCTTGAGCGGATCGCAGCGGCATTAGAACGCCTAAGCCCTGCGCCCGCTGCGGCCCCTGATTTTATGGCTGACGCCTATGTCTGGCACGCTGATCCTGACCGGCTAGCGCCGGTGGCGCATGTCAATCGGGTTGATGTCGAACTGCTGGTCGGGATTGACCGTTCCCGTGACACGCTGCTGAAAAATACGGTGCAATTTGCCAGCGGGCTGCCCGCGAACAACGCCCTTTTATGGGGCGCGCGGGGGATGGGGAAATCCAGCCTTGTCAAAGCGATCCATGGTAAAGTGAATGCAGATATTCCGACGCTCAAGATTGTTGAAATCCAGCGCGAGGATCTGCCAAGCGTCGGCCGGTGTCTGAACCTGCTGCGTGGGCGGCCAGAGCAGTTTATCATGTTTTGTGACGATCTGTCGTTCGGCCATGATGATGCGCATTACAAATCGCTGAAGGCGGTGCTGGACGGCGGCATCGAGGGGCGACCTGCGAATGTCGTGCTGTATGCCACATCGAACCGTCGCCATTTGATGCCCCGCGACATGATCGAAAACGAACAATCCACAGCCATTAGTGCAGGCGAAGCGGTCGAGGAAAAAGTGTCTTTATCAGATCGCTTTGGCCTCTGGCTCGGGTTTCATCCGTGTGATCAGGATGAATATCTGGCAATGATCCGCGGCTATTGCGATGCCCATGGCGTCACGATTGATGATGCGACGCTACGGGCCGAGGCGATTGAATGGCAAATGACACGCGGCAGCCGGTCAGGCCGTGTCGCGTGGCAGTATTTTACTGATCTTGCCGGTCGTCAGGGTGTCACAATCACCTAAGGCAGAAAATCCGCTGGATCGACGGATGTCAGGCCGCGCCGCACCTCAAAATGCAAAAAACTAGGGTCGCCAGCGCGCACCTTGCCGATAGTCTGGCCTTTGCTGACGCTGGCGCCTTTGGCGACGGTCAATCCCTCAAGGTTGGTGTAAACGGTCAGTAGCCCGTCGTCGTGTTTGACCACAACAATGGCCGATCCGCTTGTGTCCGTGGTCACCGCTGCGACAGAACCTGTACCCGCCGCCTTGACCGAGGTGCCAGCAGGCACGCTGATGTCGATGCCTTCATTGCGGCCCGACGCATAGGCGCGGATGATTGACCCCTGAACGGGATAGGCAAAGGTGGATGCCTTTGTCGTCGGGGTGCCAATGTCGGGAGCCTTGGGCACATTCGCCGCTGCGACAGGGACGGATGGCGTTTCGTCAGGAAGCGGTAGGGTGGCGCTGGGTGGGACAGGTGTGTCGCTACCTGCGCCGGGTGCAGGGGTCGCCGTTGGCTGTGGCGCTGGCGCGGCTTGGCCGGATTGCGGCACAAGCAGGAATTGCCCCTCGCGCACGGACAGTTCTGGGCCAAGACTGTTCCAATCGGAAATCGAGCGCACCGGCACATTATAAATCCGAGAGATAGAGAAAAGGGTTTCGCCGCGCTTCACCTTGTGGCGCACAGGTTCCAATCCGGTCTGGGCGGGCTGGGACGCTTGCGCGGATGCCGTTTCTTGCGGGCCTGCACGGTCAAGCGCGGATGTGGCGATTGCGGTCACGTCGACAGTGCTGGGTTGGATTGGACCGGATTGTGCGGCACCTGTGGCCGCTGACGGCTCTGCCACGCGGGTGGGAAGGGCGATTAGCTCTCCCTTGCGCAGGGGCACATCCACCTCGATCCCGTTGAATTTCGCTAAGGCATCCGATGTCAGGCCAAGCCGCTTGGCGATGGTGACAATCGTGTCGTCCTTTTCAGCGACAGCAACTTGGTAATTGGGGTAGGAAATAATCCCACGATTGTCCGCCTTGGGGCGGTTAGGCAGGTTTTCGACCGACTTTGATGTGTCAAAACCACTGGCGAGATCGCGCAAATCGAAATCCAGCGGTGTATCGCAAGCGGCCAAAAGGCCCGCAGCGGCGGTCGTCATCAATACCTGTTTCAAGGTCATCTGCCTATCTCCTCGGGTGCGGTGTGCGTGGTTGGTCCACAGCTTTCCTCCCGCCGTTACATCTATTTAATCCGCACCAAGCCCTTCGAGCAAGGGCACAAAGCGGACGGGGCGCAACTCTTCATAATCAAAACCGCTGTCATGGCGCGTGACACGGATCAGGCTTTGCACGGCGTCCGATTGCCCGACGGGTAAAACCATGATCCCACCAACGCGCAGTTGCTGTAAAAGCGTGCCGGGCGGGTCCTCGGCGGCGGCGGTTAAAAGGATGCGATCGAATGGCGCTTGATCGGGCAAGCCGTGGCTGCCGTCGGTGGCAAATGTCGTGATGTTCGTGATGTCTTGTGCCGCGAAAATGGCCTGCGCTTCGGTGACCAAACGTTTGTAGCGGTCGACGGTGTAAACCCTGCGCGCAAGATGCGACAGGATCGCCGCCTGATAGCCGGACCCTGTGCCAACCTCGAGTATTTTGTCACGCGGACTGATGCGCAGAGCCTGTGTCATAATCCCGACAATGGACGGTTGGCTGATAGTCTGACCGCATGAAATTGGCAGCGGCATATCCTGATACGCGCGGTCAGCAAAGATGCCTTTGACAAATGCGGCACGGTCCACGCGTTCCATCGCCATCAGGACCGCAGGGTCCGTCACCCCCTTGGACCGCAGCGTAAAAAGGAACTGCATTTTGACTTCGGCAGAGGCGCTCACCCCAATAAACCTTGGAGTTTTGGAATCATATCATGGGCTGTCAGGTCTGCGCGCATCGGCGTGACGGAAATGTAGCCGTCAAGGTTTGCTTGTGCGTCAGTGCCTGCACCGGACGGAACACGCTGATCGCCACCACGGACCCACATGAACTGTCGCCCTGTGGGCGATGATTGGGGTTCGACGCTGAAATTCACGCCCGGACGGCGCCCTTGTGGCGTCACGCGGGTGCCTTTCACGGCGGCGGCACTGAAGGGTGGGAAGTTCACGTTGTAAAAGACAGGGTAGGCACCGGTTGTCCAAATGCCGTTGTCCAAAAGCGCGCGCACGGTGGCCGCGCCATACACTAACGCCGCCTCAAACGGGTCATCAAGGTCCTTGTTGTCGGGGCCAAAGAACTGGGACATCGCAATCGCAGGAACGCCTTGCAAGGCGGCCTCGATCACCGCGCCGATGGTGCCGGAATAAAGCGTGTTTTCGGCGGCGTTATTGCCACGGTTTACGCCTGAAAGGATGAGGTCAGGGGGGCTGTCCTTCATAACTTCGTAGAGGCCTGCAAGCACACAATCGGCTGGGGACCCTTCGGCGGCGAACCGCCGATCATCAAGCTGTGCCAGCATCGTGGGGTGGGTGTAGCTGATGCAATGGCCAACACCAGATTGTTCAAACGCAGGTGCGACGGTCCAAACCTCGTCCTTGGGACCGGCAATTTCGCTCGCGATCGCGGTCAATGTGCGCAAGCCTGGCGCGTTGATGCCGTCGTCATTGGTGATCAGAATACGCATGATGTGCCCCGCAAATATGGTGGGTCATCATTAGGCTGCGGATCTGCTGCGGGCAAGGGCTTGACCCTAAGGGGCGGCTACGCCGCAGCGTTTTTTTGGGAATGGGCGCGTGGTGCGACTGTTTTAGCCAAAAAGGTCGTGCAGGATACGCTTTGCCTCATCAGAGGGCTGGGCGAGTGGGGCGCGGTCCTCACCGGGATAAAAACGTGCGCGGGTCGCTGTTGGCATCGGCGCAGGGGTTGCAATGTGCACATGCGGGCCGGTTTTAGCGGTCTCAGCGGCCCATGATTGTGCAAGGGCGGTTTGGGCGGCTTTGGTTGCGCCATATGCCCCGAAAAACTGATTACCAGCCATTGGATCATTCATGAACACAGCGTGGCCGTCCTGACCCAAAAGCGGGCCGACATAGCCGATCAGACGTGCGGATGCGGTTATATTCACATCAATGGATTTTAACAAATCCTTGGGGCCGATGTGGCCCGCAGGGGCTAAAGGCGCGGCATGCACGGCGGTATGCACCCACAAATCCAACCCGCCCCAACGATCAAAGACGGACCGGCAAAGCTGTTGCATGGCGGCGTCAACGGTGATGTCCATGGGCGCAAGGGTGGCCTGACCGCCCGCAGATTGGATTGCATCGTCCAATTCCTCAAGCGCGCCGGTGGTTTTGCCAACCGCAATAACGTGATGGGTGTTTGCCAGTTGCCGCGCAATCGCTGCGCCAAGGCCGCGCGATGCGCCAGTAATAAGAGCTGTTTTTGTCATAAACCCATTTGGGCAAATTCGCAGCGCAGGTCAAGCCTGCGCTGCGGTTGTTTAGCTGCCTTGTTTCGCCAAAGCGTCGGCAATACGGCGTGGTTTTGGATCGTTGCCAGTGGCGGGCCAGCCTTCGCACTGGGTGGTGCGGTCGCCGTCGGTTTCCTCGGTTTGGTCGTGGAACAAGTGCACTTGGGTCGGGTAGGGCATGTCGATCCCGTTTTGGTCCAATTCCTTGTACACAGTTTGCAGCACCTCGCCAAAGATGTGAATCTGGCTTGATCGGTCGCTTGCCGTCCACCACCGCAGGCGCACGATATTGGCAAAGTCGCCCAATGCCACAGGGATCGTCTCAGGGGCAGGGTCGCTGACGACACCATCGATAGATGCGCAAGCCTTGACCATCAGATCGCGCGCATTGTCTCAGTCATCATTGCAGCCGATGCCAATGTCATATTCGGACCGGCGCGTATCATAGGGCGTGTTGACCGTTACGCTGTCGGTATAAATATCGGAATTGGGAATGACGACGCGACGTCCATCATAGGTCTTGATCAATGTGGCGCGGGTTTCGATCCGTTCTACGGTACCTTCATGACCGCCTCATACAATCTGATCGCCGACCTCAAACGGTTGGCGCAGCAGGATCAGAATACCCGCAAGCATGTTTTGCAGAATATCCTTGAACGCAAAACTAATCGCGACAGGGCTGACGCCCAGACCTGCGATTAGATCGCTGGGTGTCAGGGTGGGGGCCACAATGGTGACAGCCAACATGCTGCCAATGATAACGATGGTCCACCGCAAGAGGGTTGAGCCAACCTCAGCCAAGCTGGGGCGATCTTTGTTTTTAGCGGCGCGGCGGATCAGTGCGGCAACCAATTTGGAGACGAACCAAAAGATGACAAAAACGACAATCGCGACGCCGATATTGGGGAGCAGTTTGAAAAACCCGTCCAGCCATGCGTCGATCTTGTCGAAGATGAGGGTTGGGTTGGCGTCGACTTCTTTCATAGGAGCGTTCCTTGAGCTTGTGCTTTGTCGGTCAACGCCCAAGCCCCAAGATCGTTCCCTTACTTTGCCGCGGCTTTCGGCTGGAACCCTTTTTCCATCATGTCAGACGGTGCAACGGGATATTCGCCCGAGAAACACGCATCACAATAGGCGGGTGCATTCGGGTCGCGACCATTTGCTTCGCCAACAGCGCGGTACAGCCCGTCGAGCGAGATGAACTTGAGGCTGTCGACGCCCAAATGGTCGCGCATCTCTTCCTCCGACATGGTCGCCGCAAGCAGTTTTTCACGCTGCGGTGTGTCGACGCCGTAGAAACAGGGCCAAGCGGTCGGCGGCGATGCGATGCGGAAATGCACCTCGGCAGCGCCCGCATCAAGGATCATTTCCTTGATCTTGCGGCTAGTGGTGCCGCGCACCACGCTGTCGTCGACCAGAATGACGCGCTTGCCTTTGATCAGCGCCCGATTGACGTTGAGTTTCAGTCGCACGCCCATGTTGCGGATGGATTCCGTGGGCTCGATGAACGTGCGGCCCATATATTGGTTGCGGATGATGCCCATCGCATAGGGAATACCCGATTGCAGCGAATAGCCGATGGCCGCAGGGGTGCCGCTGTCGGGGACAGGGCAGACCAGATCAGCCTCAACAGGGGCCTCTTTCGCCAGCTCGCGGCCGATGTTTTCACGGGTTTCATAGACAGAGCGCCCGCCCAAAATGCTGTCAGGGCGAGAGAAATAGACATTTTCAAAGATGCAGAATCGCGACTTTGCTTGGCGGAACGGAAAATGGCTGGCTACGCCGTCCGCGTTAATGACGACCATTTCACCCGGTTCGATTTCACGCACAAATTCGGCACCGATGATATCCAGCGCGCATGTCTCGGACGCGAGCGCCCAGCCATCACCGATTTTGCCCAGCACCAAGGGGCGCACGCCCAAGGGGTCGCGGCAACCGATCAATTTGGTGCGGGTCATGGCGACGATGGAAAACGCGCCCTCGACCTTGCGCAGCGCCTCCTCCATGCGGTCGGGGATATTGCGCCCCATGGACCGCGCCATCAGGTGAATGATGCATTCGCTGTCGGATGAGGATTGAAAGATTGAGCCACGCTCAATCAACTCACGGCGGAGCGCATCTGCGTTGGTAATGTTGCCGTTATGCGCAATCGCGGCACCACCCATGGAAAATTCACCAAAGAACGGTTGCACATCGCGCATCGCGGTCTGCCCCTTGGACCCGGCGGTGGAATAGCGCACGTGGCCGATTCCAATCGGGCCGGGCAGGGATGCGATCATGTCCGGTGAGGTAAAGTTGTCACGCACAAGACCCATGCGGCGTTGTTGGTTAAAGCCATTGACGCTGTCATGAGTGACGATGCCGCCAGCCTCTTGTCCGCGGTGTTGCAACGCGTGCAGGCCGAGAGCCACAAAGTTGGCCGCTTCGGTTACGCCGACAACGCCAAACACGCCGCATTCCTCGCGCAGTTTATCGTCGTCAAAGGGATGGGCGAGGGGCATAGGGTGGGACAAGGTGAGCAGCTCCGAATCCGAATTGCGTTACATCAGTGTCATATGCGCTTGTGCGGGCCATGTCACCAAAGGGATATGAAAAAAGGCCCCGTACCGGATTGGCAGGGGGCCCTTTGTTTTATTCAGATGTGGTGCACTGACCTACAAGCTGTTCGTATTGGGTGGTGATCCATCCCAGCGCCGCCTCGGGGTCGCGTTCCCCGATCTGACTGGTCATGCGGCTGAACACCTTGGCGGATCGGCTGTTTTCAACCATGTCGATCTGCTGTGTGGACAGCACCGTCTGGTACAAGAAGAATGCTACTGCCACGAGAAGGATGCCGCGAAATACGCCAAAGAGGAAACCAAACGCCTGATCCAACCCGCCAAGTGCAGAGCGTTGCACGATACTGGAGAAAAGCGGTGTAAACAGCGACACGACCACAAGTGCGACCGCAAAGACGGCTGCAAAAGATGCGATGACGGATAATTCACAGCTGTCCCCGATGAAATCCCCAACGACGGGGATTTGCCGGATCAGCGGTTGGACCGTGTCGGCGAAAATGAACGCAAGGATCATTGCGCCGATCCAGCCAGCGATGGCCATCGCCTCGCGCACGAACCCGCGGCTATAGGCCAACAGCGCCGAGACAACGATCACAAGGGCCACAACCCCGTCGATAATTGTGAAATCTTCCATGTCCTACCCTTTTAACTTGCGTCTAAACGGGGCCACGATCCCCGAAAACATCTGCGACAAACGTGGCCAGATCTTGCGCGTGGCGCATCTCCAACCCCGCCACCGCGACCTTTTTGGTCAGTTGCGATGTGATTGCGGATGTAAAACCAAGTTTTTGCGCTTCTTTCAATCTGTTTTCGGTCTGGGTGACCGACCGAAGCGCCCCAGAGAGACTTATTTCCCCAAAAACCACAATCTCAGCGGGAAGTGGCGCATCTTCGCGGGCAGAAACAAGGGCTGCGGCCACCGCCAGATCAGCGCCGGGTTCATTGACGCGCATCCCGCCGGCGACATTCAGGTACACGTCCAGCCCCGTGAACGGCACCCCGCAGCGCGATTCGAGCACGGCAAGGATCATGCCTAACCGCCCGCTATCCAATCCCACGACGGACCGTTTGGCATTGGGTTGCGGTGACGGGGACACCAGCGCCTGAATTTCGCACAACACGGGCCGTGTCCCTTCGATGCCCGCGTAAACCACCGACCCGGCGGCGGGTTTGCCGCGATCAGACAGGAACAGGGCAGAGGGGTTTTTGACCTCGGCCAGCCCCTTGCCCGTCATTTCAAACACACCGATTTCATCGGCAGGGCCAAAGCGGTTTTTGACCGACCGCAGAATACGGAATTGATGCCCGCGTTCGCCTTCGAAATAAAGGACCGTATCGACCATATGTTCGACGACGCGAGGGCCGGCAAGATTGCCGTCTTTTGTCACGTGACCGACCATGATCATCGCGATATTGCGTTGCTTTGCAAACGTCGTTAGCTCATGCGCAGATGACCGGACCTGTGACACCGACCCCGGCGCGCTATCGACATTATCTGCCCACATCGTCTGGATGGAATCGATAATCGCGAGGTCGGGTTTTTCGTCCTCAAGCGTTGTCAGAATATCGCGCAGGTTGGTTTCGGAGGCGAGTTTTACGGGGCTTTCCGTGAGCCCGAGACGCTGGGCGCGCATTTGTACCTGCGATGCAGATTCCTCGCCAGATATATAAACAACCTTCAATCCGTTTCGGGCGAAACGTGCCGCCGCTTGCAACATCAGCGTGGATTTCCCGATGCCTGGATCACCGCCGACCAACAGCGCGGACCCTTGCACAAGGCCGCCACCCAACACGCGGTCCAATTCGCCAACACCCGCAAGGGTGCGGGGCGGGGGTGCCTCTTGGCTGGCCAAATCTGTCAGCGGGATGGTTTTGCCGCGCATTCCACCAAGGGATTTCTTGGCAGGACCGGAGCCGAGGGGTTTGCTTTCTTCCATCGTGTTCCACGTCTGACAGGCATCACATTGCCCCGCCCATTTGGTTTGGGACGCGTTACATGCGGAACAAGTATACAGTTTTTGCTTTGCCATGTTCCCGTTTTGCTCCAATTTTCAGGGGCTGTCCATGGGACAAATGACAGGCGCCTCCGGCGGGCATTTTCAGGCTCGGAAGAAACGCGGCGTGAGGCCCGATATGGCAATGGATGCGATAATGCAGGCGGTGAAGAGGTAAACGCCCCACGCAATCTCGATCTTGCCGATGCCGACGCCTTTGGTCACGACCACGTAAAGCGCGATCAGGAATATATCCGCCATGGCCAGTTTGCTCAGCCATGATAGCGCGGGCAATAATTTCGGGCTGGCGAGGTTGAAATGCAGGAGCGCAAGGCCGATCGTTTTCAGGTAGGGCGCTAACAGTGCGAATGCCGTGACGATTAATGCGAGGAAAACGTCGCTGCCCCACAGGCTTTGCAGGCCGGAAATGACGCTGATCTCAGCCAGGCCAAACAGCGGCAGCAGCCCTGCGCGCATCAACGGGGCGAACCACGCGATCGGAAACAGGATCAATAGCGTCAGATTGGCGATCCGTAGGGTGTTTTGCATTATTCAGCCGCGGGCTTTTGCGCCAAAGTGACCACGTTGTCGTCTGTGCGGCCAAGGGTGTAACCCAGACCCGGCAGTGCGGTTTGCAGTTTCTCGTCCAGTTGGGCGAGCTGGGATGCGACAACATTTACTTTCAGCTCGACCTGCTGCGTCCATTTGCCAATCTCATGGACGGCGTGCAGAGCGGAGCCGATCTTGTCCTGCTGATCTTCGGCCTCTTGCTCGCGCTGTTCAAGAAACGCCTTGGCGCGGGTGACTTTTTCGTCGGAATAGACGTCAGCCAAATGGCGCGATTGTGGTGACATCTGCGCGGCCACCTCGAGCAGGTCAGGTTCTAGTCGCGATAGATCGGGGTGGTCGCGCAGACAGGCAAGGCGTTCGCGCACCGCGTCAAATTCGGAAATGAATGTGAAAACGCCGGACCGGTCGGCTGTGTGACAAATGTGATAGGCCCGCGCCACGTCATTCATGTTCATCTGAAATGATCGGTGGTCGCGTTCCAGTGTGTTGAGGCGCAGGTTTGTCGGCACCAATGTGGCCACAGCGATGAGTAGAACAGCGACGCCAATCTGCACAAACATCCCAAAGTTCGGGATCATCGTTTCACCGAATGACAAGGGCAGCAGCAACCAAGGCGCCATGCCGAATGCACAGGCAATGCAATAGCCAACAGCGGCGATTGCGGTGAGGCTAAGCAACAAAATGCTCGCGCCGTGCAGAGCACGCAGCATCACTTGAAGAAATCTTAAAATACGCAATATTCTTCCCCCGAAAATATACTGTGCGAATGAATTATCAGATCATACCGCATTAACCATCATCCGATAATGGGAAAGACTCCGCGCGGTTCCCTCCGACGGCGGCGGCAGCACCAATTTGGAGGGCGGTGGGCGATTGCACAGGGGGGGGCAATCGGCGCCTTAACCGGTGCCCTGAGTGTCACTATATCTAGGTGCATTTCGGCGGATAAATCACTGTTATACCGACATTTTCTGTATTATAGGTGTTTGCGATGCAGCCAATTGATTGAGGCAGTGTGATTAAGTCACATTAATGGGAATTTTGTTCCAGTTGGGCCGGAACCGGTGTGATTCTGCGCATCCAGCGACAGATCAAACTCGAATCGCTAGCGCAATGTCGGGATCGGGCCGCTTGGATTTCCAGATATAAATTGGCTTAGGTAAGGATCGTTGCTGTGGCGCAAATCGACGGTGTCGCCATGCCATTGAACGACCCCGTCATGCAGCTTTGCTACGCGATCCGCGACGGCATCTACTGTGGTCATATCATGGGTGATTGTGATTGCTGTGGCTTGGGTTTCATCGACGATGTGGCGGATCAAGCCATTGATCACGCCTGCCATAATCGGATCAAGTCCTGTCGTCGGCTCGTCGAAAAAGATGATCTTTGGATCAGCGGCGATTGCACGGGCGAGGCCGACACGTTTCTGCATCCCGCCAGACAAAGCCGCAGGGAGTTTATCGGCAACATCGACGCCCAGTCCGACCTGCCGCAGCTTGGCAATCGCCAAATCGCGGAGGGCGTGTTTCGACAGACCTGACCGTGCCAATCGAAAGATCACGTTTTTCCAGACGGGCAGACCGTCGAATAGTGCGGCGCCCTGAAACAACATTCCGAACGTCCGCAATAACGGGGCGCGATCCGTGTGCGTGACATCGTGACCATTGACATGAATTGCGCCACGATCTGGTGTCTCAAGCCCAAGGATGCATTTGAACAGCACGGACTTATCCGTGCCGGATCCACCGATGATCACCAGTGATTGTCCCGTCGCAACGTCGAGATTAACGCCGCGCAGTACCGGATTGTTATCAAACGATTTATGAAGATCGGTTATGCGTATCATGCGGCAAAAAATGCCTCCGTCAGGATCAGGTTTGCGGCAAGGATCAGAACAGATGCGGCGACAACCGCGCCCTTTGTTGCTGCCCCGACGCCGCGTGCGCCGCGGGATGCTTGCATCCCGTAGTAGCAGCCCATCAGGCTCGCGATGAACCCAAACGCGGCCCCTTTGACCAGCGATGACACGATGTCTAACCGTTCCAGAAAATCGACGGTGTTTTGCAGGTATGAT
>JAQXEG010000042.1 GCA_029250945.1 Yoonia sp. | reverse complement strand
GGGGCTGGAGCAGGTCCCAAGGGTACGGCTGTTCGCCGTTTAAAGAGGTACGTGAGCTGGGTTTAGAACGTCGTGAGACAGTTCGGTCCCTATCTTCCGTGGGTGTAGGATACTTGAGAAGAGTTGCCCCTAGTACGAGAGGACCGGGGTGAACGATCCACTGGTGGATCTGTTGTCGCGCCAGCGGCAGTGCAGAGTAGCTATGATCGGACAGGATAACCGCTGAAGGCATCTAAGCGGGAAGCCCCCTTCAAAACAAGGTATCCCTGAGAGCCGAGGTAGACCACCTCGTCGATAGGCCAGAGATGTAAGCGCTGTAAGGCGTTCAGTTGACTGGTACTAATGGCTCGATAGGCTTGATTTGATCCAGTAATAGTAAGACTGGTGACAAGATACATACACACACAACATTAGCCGTACATGGCTTGGAAACTGAGGTTGTTCTTTTGATTTGGTGGTCATAGCGCGAGCAAAACACCCGATCCCATCCCGAACTCGGCAGTTAAGTGCCGCTGCGCTGATGGTACTGCGTCTTAAGGCGTGGGAGAGTAAGTCACTGCCAAATCTAATGAACAACCTCTGTATCTCTCTAACGAAACCTCAAATAACACAGAATTTGAGGGCGCTTTGGCGCGGGATGGAGCAGCCCGGTAGCTCGTCAGGCTCATAACCTGAAGGTCGTAGGTTCAAATCCTACTCCCGCAACCAAAACCAGCCGAAAACACACCTACCAGCCACCCATCGGGTGGCTTTTTGCGTTTGTACCCCCGGAAACCGCAGCGCGTGTGTCCAAGACAAGGCGTCCCCGTCGCGGCATTCGTCAACACACTATGCAGTGGCTAGGGCCTCATGTATATCGAACTGCTGGTGCGGTAGCGAATGTCTACCCAGTCAATGCGGCGATAATTCCGCGCAACTCTGACAGCCCGCGCAATCGTCCGATCAGCGTATAGCCGGGTTGGAAATCGCGCTGGTTGTCGGTCAGCAAGGCATGCCCATGATCGGCCCGAAATGGCAGATCGACGTCGCGTGTGGTCTCGGCTTCGAGCAACTCGTCAATGACAGCGACCAGATCAACGTCACCTTCTAGATGGGCGCTTTCGGTAAACGACCCGTCGGGTTGTTTGGTGGCATTGCGCAGATGCACGAAATGGATGCGGCTGGCAAAAGTCTGCGCAATGGCAGGCAGGTCATTTTCAGGATGCGCCCCAAGTGATCCGGTGCAAAGCGATAGACCATTCGCGGGCGTATCAACGGCCTGCATGATCCACGCGATGTCATCGGCGGTCGACGCAATGCGGGGCAGCCCAAGGATATCGCGTGGCGGATCATCAGGGTGAATACACATGTTGATCCCCAGCTCCGTCGCTGTCGGGATCACCTCCGTTAGGAACTGTTTGAGATTGTCGCGCAGGTCATCATGCGACAGACCCGCATAGCTATGCAAAACCGTTTTCAGCCCCGCGATATCATAGCGGTCTACGGCCCCTGGTAACCCTGCCATAATTGTCTTAAGCAGCAAATCTTGATCTTCGGGCGTGCTGACCTCAAACCATGCTGTTCCTGCCGCAACTGCACTGGGATGATAATCGCCTCGTGCTGCATCGCGCCCCAGCATGTAGATTTCAAACGCAGCCATTTTTGCTGCTGAAAAACGGAGACAGGTGCCACCGCGCGGGACAGGTGCGGCAAGGTCGGTGCGTGTCCAATCAAGGATCGGCATGAAGTTATAGCAGACCGTCTGAACGCCCTCAGCGGCAAGGTTCGCAAGTGATGTGCGGTAGTTGGCAAACAGTTGTTCTATGTCGCCGGTGCCGCGCTTGATGTCTTCATGCACAGGCAGGCTTTCAACCACGTCCCAGGTGAAATCCGAGGCTTCGATCTCTGCCTTGCGCGCGGCGATGGCTTCGCGCGGCCACACCTCGCCGTAAGGGATCGCGTGCAACGCGCTGACGATGCCCGCAGCACCTGTCTGTGCGACTTCATTCAACCCAATCGGGTCAAATTCGCCGAACCATCGCCATGTTTCCCGCATCAGTTATCCTTCCAAGCGGTGAAACGTGTGAGCGTCGCAGGATCCGTCGGCGGATACAGCCCACGGATCGACGCGCCAGCGTTGACCTCTTCAAGCAAGAAGGCTTCGAACAGTTCCATCTCGACGGTTTCCACTGCGATTTCATCGGCCAAATGGCGCGGGATGATCATGACGCCGTCGGCGTCGCCCATCACGATGTCCCCAGGATAGACAGCGACGCCACCGCAGGCAATCGGCAGGCCAATGTCAACGGCGTGGTGTTTGGTCAGGTTCGTTGGCGCAGCGGGTTTGACGGCAAAAACAGGCATATCCAAGGCCGCAGCCCCACGTGCATCACGAATGCCGCCATCGCTGACAACGCCCGCAACGCCACGCATCTGGCAACGTGTCAAAAGGATGGAGCCGGCAGAGGCTGCTGTAGCATCCTGCCTGCAATCCATCACCAGCACAGCGCCTTGCGGGCATTCCTCAACTGCGACCCGCTGCGGGTGATTTGGTTCGCGAAATGCATCCAGCGGATCAGTATCCGGCCGCGTCGGGATATAGCGCAGCGTATAGGCGGGGCCGACCATGGTGCCAGTGTCCGCATTCAAGGGCAGGGGGCCTTGCACATAGGCGTTGTGATAGCCACGCTTGAACAGCAGCGTCGCCACAGTTGCCGTGCTTGCCTTGGTCAATAGCGCGAGCGTATCGGGCGTGAGATCAATGGCTTCGGCTGGTGCAGGGTTCGGCATTAGCGGATGCTTTCAGGATCAAACGCGACCAAGGCCCCGCGGCTTTGCACAACCTGACGCGAAAGAGCACAGGCATAGGCAATGCCGCCCGCCAATGTGTCGCCTGCCGCATGGCGTGCGAAGATACCCGCGTTGAAGCTGTCGCCCGCCGCTGTTGTATCGACAAGCGTTTGCACTGGTGTCACCGGTACTTCGGCGTAGTTGGAGCCTTCGGCATAAAGCACGGGATCAGCGCCGTTTTTAACGATCACAGTCACGGCGCCTGCGTTCAAATAGCGGTCTGCAGTGGCCTTGGGGTTGGCATCGTTGAACCAATCGGCCTCGTCTTCAAAGGATGGTAAAACGATATCGCTTACGGCGGCGGCTTGCATAATGGTGTCTGTCATTTCTGCATCCGATGCCCATAGTCGCGGGCGAAGGTTCGGATCAAAGGCGATGATCTTGCCTGCAGCACGGGCCTTTTGTGCAGCAGTCAGCAACGCCTCGCGCCCATTCGCGGGCAAAATGGCCAGTGTGATACCCGAGAAATAGATCAGATCAGACGCATCCATTGCGGCATCTAGTGCTGTGGTATCATCCGCCAACGCCTTGGCCGCCGATTGCCCGCGCCAGTAGGAAAAGCTGCGCTCGCCCTCATCAAGCGTGATCATATAGAGGCCGACAGTCTGTCCCTTGGCCACTTGCACGAACTGGTCATCAATGCCGCCATCGCGCATGAACGTCGCCATCTTTTGCGAAATCGCATCGTCGCCAAGAACCGTCAGGTATGACATCTGCGCGTCCGGCGCACAGCGCGCCAGATACCACGCCGTGTTGAATGTATCGCCCGCGAACCCCAATCGCAGATCACCGTCAGTGTCCGTTGGGGCCAATTCGGCCATGCATTCGCCAATCGCCAAAAAGCGCATAACGTGGCCTTTCTAAGAAAACAGCATGCCGCCGTTTAGGTCGATATTAGTGCCAGTCATGAAGGCACTATCGTCGGTAGCAAGAAACACAATCAGGTTTGCTGCGTCATCTACATGGCCTTGGCGTTTCATTGGCGCGTTTGCCTCGAACCCGCGACGACCCGCGTCTGGTGTGTGGATGTTGTGGAAATCCGTGTCGATCATACCAGGGCAAAGCGCGTTGACCCGCACGTCTGGTCCGACCTCTTTGGCAAGCCCGCGCGTCATGGTCATCACGGCACCTTTGGACGTGGCATAGGCCAATGAGCCGGGGCCGCCGCCATCGCGGCCCGCTTGGGACGCAAGGTTCACGATTACGCCTTTGGACATGTGTTCCAGACAGGCCTTGATCATCATGAATGTGCTTGTCAGGTTCAACGTCATGACCGTGTTCCAATGGGCCAAATCCATTTCTGCCATGGTTTTGCGGGCCACCAGACCACCGGCATTGTTCACCAAGACATCGACGCCGCCAAAGGTATCTATTGTAGCGCTGACAAGCTTGTCGACGCCGGCTTGAACGTTCAAATCCGCCTGCACGGCAATTGCCTTGCCACCAGCCGCTGTGATGTCGGCGACAACGGCGTCTGCACCCTTGGAGCTTTCGAAATAGCTCAACGCTACATTCGCACCTTCGGCCGCCAGTTTCTTGGCCGCAGCGGCCCCGATATCGCGCCCGCCACCGGTGACAATGGCTGTTTTCCCTGCAAGTTTCATGGGTATTCCTTAGCTATTAAGCGTCATAAAATAGTCGAAAATTTCGGGTACATTGCCGTCGCCCATGCCAGCGTCGACCGCCGCTTGAAGGTTATTGGACGTGCCCTCTGCGATCTTGGCGCGGGTGCCCATGTCTTCGACCATCTTAAGGAAATAGCCCAAGTCTTTGTTCGCGTTATTAAGCGAGAACCCAAGGTCGCTGACGTTATCAACGGCGTATTTCTTGGCGAAGCCCATGAAGGGGGAATTGGACGGACCAGCGGACATGATGTCGAACAATTGCTCACGGTCCACGCCTGCGCGGTCTGCGACGGCAAAGGCTTGGCTCATCGCGGTGACGGTTGTCATACCCATGAAGTTGTTGATCAATTTGGTCACATGACCCGCGCCCAAAGCGCCCAAGTGGAAGACGTTTTCGCCTTGGTCGTCCAAAACCGGTTTGACCTTGTCATATGTCGCTTGGTCGCCAGCCGCCATGATGTTGAGCAATCCGTCCTTGGCATGGGCTGGCGTGCGGCCCAATGGGGCGTCGATCATGCCTGCGCCCTTGGCGGCCAAATCTGCGCCAATCTTGCGTGTGGAAGCGGGGACGGATGTGCCGAAATCGATGACGGTCGCGCCCTCTTTGATGCCCGCCAAAATGCCGTTGTCGCCGTAGATCAGGCTCTCAACCACTTCGGACGTGGTCACGCATAGCATGACGATATCGCAGGCCTCTGCCATCTCTTTGGGCGTGGCCGCGATACGCGCATTCCCGCGTGCCATGACCGCATCAAGAGCGTCTTGTTTACGGGCCATCACGACCATTTCGTACCCGTGTGTTTGCAGGTTTTCGACCATATTTCTGCCCATAAGGCCAAGGCCGATGAAACCGATCACTGGTTTGGTCATGATAAATACTCCGTTACGTTATTTGGGATCACAGGAAGTCTTCGCGGTGCGGCGTAAAGACATCCAAAAGCGTGCCGGCCTCTAGGCAGGTCGCGCCATGTTCGATGTTGGGTTGCTTATAAAGTGAATCGCCCGCGCCCACGACGTAGATTTTATCGCCCACGGTGAACTCAAACTTTCCGGACATCACATAGGTGATTTGTTCATGCACATGGTGGTGCAGGGGGGCGGTTGTGCCCGCGTCAAAATGCACCTCTACGATCATCAGATTGTCGTTATGCGCACCGATTTTGCGCGACAGACCATCGGCCACTGTTTCCAGTTTGCCGTCTTGTCCGGGGAAGTGGTTTTTCACATTCATTTTTCGGCCCTTAGCTATTGGCAAGTTTCTTCATCACGACGCGGAAGGTGTGTTCCTCTGGGTCGGTGAAGTAGAGATCAGCGTCATAACCCTGATCATCCATGAAGTTGAAAATCCGCTTTGGCGCGTCGAGCTTATAGGGCACCAAAAGCGTTGCGATCCGGTGGCGTGTGGCGGCAGGATAATGCGCCTTTAGCACGGTGCTGACAGGCAGCCCTTCGTAATCGGCGGGGTCCACATCGGCATAGCCAGTCTCTTGGCTGATCTGCGGTTTGCCAGCCTCGGACCAGACAACTTGGCCGTAAAACCCAGCCTTATCGCCCGTGTTGCGGAACGATGACTTGCCCAGATCATAGGGGTTGTTGGCGTGCAGCAGCCAGTCGATGGTCACAGGTGTTTCGGCGTCGACCTTATCGATGATCACGAAGTAAGAATTGCGCACAAAGTAAATCTCGCGCTCGGCGCGGGTGACTTCGGGCGATAGGCTTTGGTATGCGCCCGTTGCATCGCCGCGGATCAGATAGTGATCGTCGTGGGTTTCTGCCGCCAGGATACGGCCCGTTGCGGCCATCGCCTTGGACTTATCCTTTTCTGCATACTGCCCTTTGCCATTGATCAGGATTGCGTTTTTGGACCGCGTCTGCCTGCGCCATGATTGGTGCATCGACGAGTTGAAGGCGACGTAATGCCCTGATTGGATCGCCATATCTTCGCCAAAGGCTGACAGGCAGAAAGAGTTCTGATCACCGTGGCTGTGGCTAATCGAGCCGAACTGGGACGATTTGAACACGAAGTGAACATGGCTGTCGGGATCGTCCATCGCGTGCTGTACGCCGACCCAACCGATACCTTTGAAGTGGCGCAGGCCGCTTTCAGGTGGGGTCGCAGGGACCACGGGGAAATCGGTTTGGAATACAAGTTCGTCGAAATTCGTATCCCACCAACCCCAGTTGTAGAACGCCATTTCGGTGCCCGGATTGGTGCGCAGGTTTTCGTCGCAATACCACTGATACGCACCATTGCCGGTGGCTCCTGCGAACTGGCGCAGGTTCAAGCCAGTTTTTACACAAGGCAAGTCGCCCATGGTGCTGTCGTCGCCCATGGTGGCGCGGCGTGTGTTGGGGGCCTTGCAATACAGCGGGAAGTCGCCCGTGTTTTGGAAGAACGGCCGCTTATACAGATCAAGTCCCATGTAGGACTTCAACCGGTTCGCGGCGTCGATCAAATAGGCGATTCCCATCATCCAATAGTGCGTGCCTTCGGCCCAGCCGCCATCGCTGTCGCCCCATGGGGAATAGACAGTGGACAGAAATTCGATGCAGTAGTTCAGCCAATTGCGGGCTTCGTCATCCTCGTCGTCACCTAGCAGCGCAATGCATGCAGGCACGATTACGAGTGACACCGAGCGCACGGCGTGGCTGTCATAGGGAAACAGATGAATTTTCGCGTTCAGGATCGCGTGTTCTGCGATGTCGCGGGTGCGTTCGAGCAATGCGGCACGGACAGTTGTACGCTCTTCCTCGGACAGATCATCATGCAGCCAGTCGTAACCCCACGCCAGCGCATTACAAACACGATAGGCCCATTCATCGGTATAGGCGCGCGATGTCACGCCCATTGGGTCCCAGCTTGCGGCCTCGAGCAGCCATTCCTTGGCGCGGGCGGTCATCGCGGCATCGCCAGTGATTTTGCCGCCAATCGCAAGGTGGCGGATCGCATACCAGACCTCTTGCAGGTCGATATATGTCTGCCGCCAGATTGGGGGCGTGCGCTGGTGATTGGGGTAGCCGGCAGGTTCGCGGATGATCTCGTGGTCCATCCATGGCGTTACGGATTTGTCATAGAACGTGGACCAGGTGCAGTGATCAGGGTCGGCCTTTACCGCATCAATGAAATCGCCCAAACGGTCGTTGGTCATCCACAGGCGCGGGTGATCCATGGCGACGCCTTTCAGGCGCTCATCGCGGGATGGCAGGGGCGTCTCTGTTAAGCCTTCTGCGATGGTGAAACTGCGCGGCGTGCTCCATGTGCTGGTCACGGCGTCGCCGTCCCATGTGGCATAGGACCAGTGGTAATCCGCAGGCGCAAGCGTGGTGTCAGGGGTGAAGAAGTTCAACGGCAGGTCAGTGAACTGCTGCGTTTTGCCTTTGGGAAATGCCGGATCGGTCGAGAGGCGCAGCACATAGCGCGCATCGTCATCAACCACTGGAATCCACATGAAACGGGGCGGGTTTTCTGTCACATCCGTGTCGGCAGTCGGGCTATATTGAATAGTCAAACGCCCTGCTTTTGGCTCGTCGAGAAGGGGAAGCGTGCTGGCCGACATTGATCAGAAATCCTGCGAAAAATTGGAAATGTTGGGTAGGGGCGGCACCGAATGCCGCCCCGTTTTGTTTAGTTGTACTGACGGTCGTATGCAGATTGCATCGCGGCCAGAACGTCGTTGAAGCCCATCTTGTCGAGTGTGGCCATATAGTCGTCCCACTCTTCTTCGATGCCGCCGCCAAGGACCCATTCTTGCTGTTTTTCAAGCATATAGGTGCGGATCTGGCTCCAGTTTTTGTCATAAACGCCTTGCTCTTCTTCGTTGAAGGCAACGCCCAGGAACTGCTCAACCAAGAAATCGCCAGCATCATATAGTTCGATACCTTTGACCGCAGATGGGTTTGTCCACTGGATTTCATATTTGAAATCTTGCGGGTACCCGCGTTGAATCTGCGCACCCACTTGGTAAAGTTGGCTGTTCACAGGACCGGCATCCATGAATTCTTTGGTGAAAATTGCTTCACCATCGACAACCTCATAGTGGGTGCCTTCGATACCAAAGTTCGCCAAACGACGACCTTCTGGAGTGAAGTAGAAGTCAAAGTACTTGATCGTTGTTACTGGATCAGGGTTCGTGTGCGAAATTGCCCAACCATCCGGCTTCACCGGAATGCGGCGGTGTTCAGCCATTTGCACGCCAGAGATGGACGCAGGTGGCTCGATAACCGCAAGGTCAAAGCCTTCGATCTTGTCGCGCAACTTTGGATTGTATCCAGATGTAGACGCAAACCAATCGTGGGTCATACCACCAAGGTTTTCGGACAGAAGATATTCACGCGCAGTGGAACCACGGGTGAAGACTTCTGCGTCGATCAGGCCTTCATTATACCACTGGTGAATGTTCTTGATGCCTTCGCGGTAGCCTTCGCCAGCGTAGCCGTGTGCGATCATGCCATCTTGGACCAAGAAGTCGTGCGCGGTATCAGAGCCAGAGGAGCGACCGTCCCAAAGTGTGACCAGACGCAGCAATTCCTGCCACTGACGTACGAAGAACGGTACTTCGTCCTTCAGGCCGTTTCCGTTTGGATCGTCGTTGCGAAACGCTGTCAGAACTGTGTGCAGCTCTTCGACGTTTGTTGGGACTTCGAGGCCGAGTTTATCAAGCCAATCCTGACGCATCCAATAGGCGCGACCATATTTGCCATCGGGCAGATACGGGATGTAGTAGAGGTTGCCGTCGAATGACGACACAGCGGCCATCTTTTCTGGATACTGCTCGAAATACGCCTTCATGTTTGGCGCGTGCTCGGCAATCAGGTCGTTCAATGGAACAAACGCGCCCTGTGGGCCGTATTCGTTGACCATGTCTTTGATCTTATCACCGCCAACGATGTGCGGGATGTCGCCAGATGCAAGCATCAGGTTGTGGGCCTCGGCAGAGCTTGGGGTGTTGGTGCCGAATGTCGCACCGACCAAAGATACACCAGTCATCGCGCGTGCTGCTTGCTCAACCGGCCACTCTGAATCGTAGAAATAGCGTTTGTTATGCAGGTGAACTGTGAATTCCACAGGTTCATCCGTGATCTTCAGGTGTCCGTCTGCAAACGCAGGCGTCACCATTGCTGTGGACAGCATTGCCGCTGCCATCATGGTTAGTTTACGCATAGATATTTCCTCCCATTATGCGGTTGTTTTGCACTTCAACGGTCATTCTTTTACGCCTCCCAGCATGATGCCTTTGTTGAAGTATTTCTGAATAAACGGATAGAAGATCAGGACGGGGATGATCGAACAGACCATTATCGCCGCCGTGACGGTTTCGACCGAATAGCTGAAGTTCAGAACCTGAAGTCCGAATTCTTCGTCGTCTTTAAGCGTCGCAATCACTTGGCGTAGGTACACCTGCAGCGGGATCTTTTGCTCGTCTTTCAAAACGATCATCGCCCAGAAAAAGCCGTTCCAGCGGGCGACCATACAAAACAGAATGATCGTCGCGATTGCGGGCTTGGACAGGGGGATGAACACTTTCCAAAGCACTTGGAATTCATTGGCACCGTCCATGCGGGCCGCTTCTTCAAACGATTCTGGGATCGCTTCAAAGAAGTTGCGCAGCAGGATGATGTTAAACGCGTTACACGCAAACGCGATGATCAGGCCAAAGTAGCTGTCCATCAGGCCGAGGTCGCGCATGTTCAGGAAGAACGGGATCAGACCCGCGTTGAACCACATGGTGAATGCGACGAACAGGTTGAAAAACCGGCGGCCGATCAGTTGCGGACGTGAGAGCGCATAGGCCCCAGGGATAATGATCAGCAAGCTGACGAATGTGCCGCCGAATGTATAGATGAATGTGTTCACATAGGACGTCCAGAAAAGCGGTTCTGAAAGCACGTATTTATAGGCTGAAATCGTCGTGGCGACGGGTTTGTAAACCACGGTTCCCGCACTGGCTGCCGATCCGTCGCTGAACGACACAGCCGTGATGTAGATGAACGGGTAAAGCGTCGACAGCGTGAACAAGGCGATCAAGGCCATGTTGATATAGACGAACAATTTGTCGCCGCGCGAGTAAAGGTTCATGTTTGCCATTGTCAGCCTCCTACCAAAGCGATGTGCGTGAATAACGCTTTGAGATTGTGTTGGCGGTCATCACCAGAACAAAGGCGACGACGGCGTTGAACAGCCCGGCAGCGGCGGCCATATCGTATTGCGCGCCCTGCACACCTTGGCGGTAAATGAACGTGTTGATCACATCCGCCGTCTCGTAGGTGGCAGGTTGATACAGCACGATGATCAGCTCGAACCCAACCTCGAGCAGGTTACCGATGCGGATAATCAGCATGATGATGATTGTCGGTAGAATTGACGGCAGCGTGATTTTCCACATCATCTGCCAACGACTTGCACCATCAACAACAGCGGATTCGTATAGCGATGGGTTAACGCCAGCGATGGCGGCGAGGAACACGATCGACGAGAAGCCGGCCTCTTGCCAGATGCCAGAGCCGATGAAGATCGGGCGGAACCATTCGGGTTTGATGAGGAAGTAAATCGGCTCGATCCCGAACCATTCGAGAACGGCATTCACGATACCCGCGGTCGGCGAAAACGCCGTAATCACGATACCCGCGATAATCACGGTTGAGATGAAGTGCGGCAGATAGACAATCGTTTGGGCGGTGCGTTTGAAGACTTGGTTCGTGATTTCATTGAACATCAACGCCAGAATGATCGGCATCGGAAACCCAAAACACAGGCTCAACATACTGATCATAAACGTGTTGCGCAGCGCTCGCATGAATTGGTCACTGCCGAACAGGGTTTGGAAATGCTCAAACCCGATCCATGGGCTGTCGGCGATCCCTTTAAAGATCGAATAATCCTTAAACGCGATCTGCAGGCCGTACATTGGTTTATATAGGAATACGGTGAACCAAATGATCATCGGCAACAGCAGCACGTAAATCTGCCATTCACGTTTGAAGTGATCGTATAGCCGAACCAAGCGGCCGTCGGTTGGGATATGCTGATCACTCATCCGCTTAGCCCCCAAGGTTCAATGCTTGGCCGGTTTCGCCGTCAAACAGTTTAACCAGTGATGAATCGACGTGAATGTCGGTCACACCAGACAGATGTCCAATGTCGCCATGGGTTTCGGCCTTGAACACCATTTCATTGTTGTCGAACCGCGCATGCAGCAGGGCCTCGGACCCAAGGGGTTCGACAAGGTCCAGATCAATTGGCAGCGCCGATGTGCCTTTGCCCGCCTTGAGCGCGACATGTTCGGGGCGAATGCCGACAGTGACCGCACGTCCGACATCAGCGGCTGTGACACCGTCGATCTTGATCTCGGTTTCGCCGATCTTTGCGCCCTTGGCTGTCAAAACGCCCTTCACTTGGTTCATTGGCGGCGACCCAAGGAAGCCTGCGACAAATGTATTGGCTGGGTTGTTGAATAATTCCATCGGGGTGCCGATCTGCTCGATCCGGCCATCGTTCATTACCACAATGCGGTCAGCCAAGGTCATCGCTTCGACCTGATCGTGGGTCACATAGATCGAGGTGACGCCAAGCCGCTTGTGGAGACGCTTAATCTCGGCGCGCATCTGGGTGCGCAGTTTCGCATCAAGGTTGGACAGGGGTTCATCGAACAAAAACACCTTGGGGTGACGTACAATCGCACGGCCCATGGCAACACGCTGGCGCTGTCCACCAGACAGATCAGCAGGGCGGCGATCCAGATATTCGGTCAGCCCAAGGATGCCTGCGACGTCGTCAATCGTCGTCTTAATCTCGGCCTTTGGCATTTTGCGGATGCGAAGGCCAAACGCCATATTGTCGGCCACGTTTAGGTGCGGATAAAGCGCGTAGTTCTGGAAAACCATCGCCACGTCGCGGTCCTTTGGCGCGATGCGGTTCATGCGGCGACCGTCAATCGTCAGATCACCAGCAGTGATTTCTTCAAGGCCCGCAATCATGCGAAGGGTCGTCGATTTGCCACAGCCAGAAGGACCGACCAGCACGACAAATTCCTTTTCAGCAACCGTCAGATCGATCCCATGGACCACCTGAAAGGCACCGTATTTCTTTACGATACTGCTAAGATCTACACCGGACATCGTCGTCTCCCCATACGTCGCGATGCTGGATTCTACGCTCAGCGAATCACGTTCCCTAACTGGAATACTAGTTGGATAAATCTGGAATACTAGTCTAGTATACCAGATTGTTATTCTTTAAGCTTTCGGATATTAGAAGCTGCGAAGGAGCTTTCTGAATGGCACATGCGACCGCCCAAATGGCACGACGGACAAGCGTTGATGAAGTATTTGATCATCTGCACGACCAAATTCTATCGCTGGAACTAAAGCCCGGTGATCGCATTTCCGAGGCAGAGATTGCCGCGCGCTTTGGTCTGTCCCGTCAACCTGTGCGCGATGCATTCAGCAGGCTCGCCAATCTGGATATGTTGTTGATCCGTCCGCAGCGCGCCACCGAAGTGCGGCGGTTTTCTATGCGTCAGATCGAAAAGACACGCTTTATTCGCGCCGCGATCGAAACCGAAGTTCTGCGCCGTGCCGCTGCATTATGCGACGATAAGGGGCGGGCGTTGTTGCGGTCGGAGCTGGCCCAACAAGAAGGAGCGGTAAAGAACAAGGACGTCGATCTGTTTGGGCGGCTAGACTATGAATTCCATAAAATCCTGTGCGAAATTGGACAGGTGGATTACGCTTTTGAGGTGATCTTGGAAGAGAAGGCCAAGGTTGACCGTCTGTGCATGCTTGGCCTTGAAAAAGAACAACGGATGCCGGAATTGGTCGCTGATCATCAGGCGATTGCTGCCGCGATTTGTGCCCACGATGCTGATGCCGCGATCACCGCAGGCATGGCGCATTTGTCACGACTTGACGCGACCATCGCCAGAATTACAGCCACCAACGCCAACTATTTTGAAGACGTAGATGGCTAGGACGCGCCAACAGACTGCGGATGTTCAATCCGCACCTGGCGCAAGCGACGTGTTTTCCTTGTCGTGGCCGATGACAGTCAAAGCGATCCTGCTGCATGGCACCGTCGTGATCGATGGCTGGCTTGTCTCGTCCTTGGGTGAAGTGTCATTGGCCGCGATGGGTCTGGCCGCCACAATCGCGGGTCTTGTGTCGGGCATCATCTTTGCTTTTTCCAACGCATTGCAAATCCGCACAGCCCAAGCGTTTGGCACCAACGATCCGGTTTTTCGAAAGTCGGTTCTGGCGTCGGGCCTGGCACTTGGTGTCGGGATCGGCGTCGTTGGGGTGGTGGCCCTGTGGCTGTTTGGTCAAGCGATCCTGCTGGCGATTGCGCCAGATGCAAACGTCGCGGCAGAGGCTTGGTCCTATCTGTCGATCTTCACGGTTGTCATCTTGGCCGATTCCGTGGGCCAAAATATCAGCTCTCACTTCAACGGCTGCGGCCGGACGAAGATACCGCTTTATAGCTATATGTTATCGGTGCCGATCAACATTATTCTAAGCGTCATTTTGATCCACGGATACTTTGGATTTCCTGCGATGGGTGTCGCTGGGGCAGCGCTGGGCAGCGCGATTGCGATTGCGGTGCAGGCAGGTTTCCTTGCCACAATGGCGTGGCGTATTGACGGTGATCTGCGGCATGTCAAAGGCTGGCGCAACATGGCATTCATGCCGACAATTCGTCGCCACGTGGCATTTGGATGGCCTATCGCAGTGACGTTCATCAGCGCGAATTTTTCGACCCGCGTCAGCATGCTAATTTTTTCTCAAATGAGCATCGCAGCCTTCGCCGCTATGACATTGATCATGCCGTGGATCATGGTTGCGGGCACGCTTGGGATGCAATGGGCGCAAGCCACGGGGATAATTGTGGCCCAATTGTTGGGCCAAAAACGGGACGAAGCCACGCTGGATAAATTCCTAAGCTCGTCTTGGCGGATAGGCTTTTTCGCCGCTGCTTTGGTGGCCGCCGTTTACGGAATTTTGTGTCTGTTACCAGACGTGATTTACCCGCAACTTGGCCCCGACACGCGGGCTTATTTGGGCAGCTTCGCGCTAGTGCTTTTGGTGCTGCCATTCCCAAAACAATCCAACGCCATCTGCGGCAACACACTGCGCGCCAGCGGCGACACAGTTTATGTCATGCATATTTTCGTCTGGTCACAATGGCTGTTCCGCGTGCCTGCGACCGCTGTTGCTGTGCTTGTGTTCGGCGTGCATCCGGCATGGGTTCTGTCGCTGATGTTTTGGGAAGAACTGCTGAAATTTCCACTATTCCACCGCCGCCTTTGGCGTGGTGATTGGAAGCAATCTGACGTCGCGGCCTAAGCGCCGCACATATATTCACGCATCACGGGAGGATACGATGCTTAAGACCAACCTACGCCGCGCAATTGATCCGCGCCACGCCAAAACCTTTGACACAACGCAGCTGCGTGATGAATTTCTGATCGAAAACCTGTGGTCGGATGACGAGGTTTGCCTGACCTATTCACAATATGACCGCATGATTGTCGGCGGTGCCACGCCCAAAACCGGCCCTTTGACCATCGACGGTGTAGATCAGACTGGAACGCCGTCATGGCTAGATCGGCGCGAAGCCGTTTTGGTCAACCTTGGTACCGATGGCACGGTCGAGGCCGCTGGTGAAACCTACGCCATGGGCCGCTGCGATATGTTGTATCTTGGCATGGGCACGGGGGCTGTGACGGTCAGCGGGCCTGACGCGCATTTCTACATTATCTCGGCGCCAGCACATCGTGCGATCCCTGCGCGGCTGGTCACGATTGATGACGCGGCCCAAGTCCCCTTGGGCGATCGCGACACAAGCAACGAACGCGTGATCTATCAATTCGTGCATCCCGCCGTGATGGAAAGCTGCCAGATCGTGATGGGTATGACCAAGCTTGGCAAAGGATCCGTCTGGAACACAATGCCCGCGCATTACCACGAACGCCGATCAGAAGCGTATTTGTATCTCGACCTCGATGAGGGTCAGAACATCGTGCATCTGATGGGCGAACCCGATGAAACTCGTCACCTGATCGTCCGCAATGAGCAGGCCGTGCTTTCGCCACCGTGGTCGATCCACAGCGGTGCTGGCACGTCGTCTTATGCGTTCATCTGGGCGATGGCAGGCGACAATGTCGACTACACCGACGTCGAAATGGTCGCGATGGAGGATATGCGATGACAGGGTTTTCCCTGACCGGCATGCGAGCCTTTGTCACTGGCGCCAATACGGGCATCGGTCAGGCGATTGCTGTCGATCTAGCCCGCCACGGTGCCCATGTGATTGCCGTGGGACGCTCATCCATGGATGACACATTGGCGCAGATCAGGGCTGCGGGTGGCAAAGGTGACGCCCTGCGCGCCGACCTTGCGACCGTGCCCGCCGCCCAAGATGCGTTTGCACAGGCCGAGAATGAATTCGGGCTGATCGACACGCTTGTGAACAACGCGGGCATTATCCGTCGCGAGGACAGCCTTGAGTTCTCCGAGGCGGATTGGGATGCCGTGATGGACATCAACCTGAAGGTGGTGTTCTTCCTGTCCCAAGCCTTTGCCAAATCACGCGTCGCTGCGGGCAAAGACGGCAGCATCATCAACATCGCGTCCCTATTGTCGTTCCAGGGCGGCATTCGCGTGCCGTCTTATACTGCGTCCAAAAGCGGGGTCGCGGGGTTGGCCAAGACCCTGTCAAACGAATGGTCCGCGCAGGGCATCACCGTGAATGCGGTCGCGCCCGGTTATGTCGTCAGCAACAACACCACCGATCTGCGCAACGACCCCGAGCGTAATCAGGCGATCCTCGACCGCATCCCGCTGGGGCGCTGGGCCGAACCGCAAGATATCGCAGGCGCGGTGACATTCCTTGCGTCCCCAGCCGCGCGCTATGTTACGGGGATCACTTTGCCGGTCGATGGTGGCTGGCTGGGGCGATAACGCAAACCACGAAAGGAACAGACATTGCGAGCGATCTACGACCGTGCCACGCGCCTCGCACTAAATTTGGTTGCCCCCTATGATGCGGGCGATGGCCGTCCGCCTGCGACCGATGTCTGGCCCTATCTACGCAGTCACCTGTACCCGTTGTGGTGGATGATCGCGCTGAGCCTTGTGATGACCATCCTCGCCGCCAGCGTTGAGGTGTGGCTAATCAGCTATGCGGGGCGCTTGATCGACATGCTTGTAGATAGTGCGCCGTCCGCGATCTGGCGGGACCATGCTGGTACCCTTATATTCGCGGCGTTCATGCTGATCATCCTGCGCCCGTTCATTCAATTCTTGCGCTATGCGGTCAATGACATCGGGCTTGATTGTAACGGCGCGAGCCTGTTCCGTTTCCGCGCCCATGCGCATTTGACCAAGCAATCAGTTGGCTGGTTCCAAGACGACTTTGCAGGGCGCACTGCATCGCGTTTGGTGTTGATGGGCAACTACGCCACGGCGGTGATATTCCAATCGCTCAACGCGGTCGCATTTGGGGCCGTCTATCTGATCGGTATCGTGGTGTTCATGTCGGACGTCGACGTGCGCTTGGCCCTGCCGTTGCTGGCCTGGGCGGTGATCTATGCGGGTCTGATGGTTTGGATCGTGCCACGTGTGGTCAACGCCATGGAAATCTTCATGGCCGCCAAATCCGCCTTGCTGGGCAAGGTCGTTGACGTGTTTTCCAACTTTGACATTGTTAGCCTATTTACGAACCGCGCACAGATTGAGGCAAACCATACCGAAGCCTTGGAAGCCACTCGCCAGCGATTGTTCGAGGCGCGCCAAATCAGCGTTGGCCTGCGCGCCACAACGATCTGGCTGGAAGGGTTGATTATAGTCGGTTTCGTAGGCGCAGGTATTTGGTTTTGGTCCCAAGGCTTGGCAACCATTGGTGTGGTCGGCACAACGATTGCGCTGTCGCTGCGCATCGCAACCTTGGCCGAATGGATCATGGATCATGGATCAGGGGCGTATTGTTGAACAAGGCAGCCACGCTGAATTGCTCGACCTTGGCGGGCTTTATGCCACGTTCTGGGCGCGACAATCAGGCGGGGTCATTGGCACGGATGAGCCGCAAAAACCTACAGGAGACGCATAATGAAAATCACAGGCGCTAAGGTCTTTGTCGGCGGGCCGGGCAAGAATTATGTCACGCTGAAAATAATGACGGATCAGGGCGTTTACGGCCTTGGCGATGCGACGTTGAACAACCGTGAAACCCTTCCTGCGGCCTACCTGACGGACTACCTGATCCCAAACCTGATCGGCATGGACCCGCGTAAAAGCGAAGACATCTGGCAATTCTTTTATCGCGGCGCATATTTCCGGCGCGGCCCCATTGCGATGGCTGCCTTTGGTGCGATCGACATGGCGCTTTGGGACATTAAGGGCAAGCTGGCGAACATGCCGCTATATGACTTGTTCGGCGGGAAAAGCAGAGACGGCGCGATGGTTTACGCCCATGCGACGGGTGCGGATTTGCCCGACCTGATGGACTCGATTTCGCGTTATGTCGAACAGGGCTACAAGGCCGTGCGCGTGCAATGCGGCATTCCGGGCATGGCGGCTGCGGGCTATGCCGTGCCAGAAGAAGCGGGCGGCAAGGGCGACTATATGACCGATTTCAGTGGGATCATTCCCAAGACTGAAATCTGGGATACCGACCGTTACATGCGCTATATGCCGCAAGCCTTGGCCGATATTCGTGCCAAATTCGGGCCGGAGCTAAAGATCCTGCACGACGTCCACCATCGGCTATCCCCCCGCGAGGCGGCGGTTTTCGCGAAAGCTGTCGAACCCGTGGATTTGTATTGGTTAGAGGACCCGACCCCCGCCGAGGACCAAGACGCGCTTCGCTTGGTCCGGCAACATTCGACCACTCCTATCGCTATCGGCGAGGTGTTCAATTCTGTCTGGGATTGCAACAAGCTGATCGAAGATGAGCTGATCGATTTCATCCGCATCGCTGTGACCTACGGCGGCGGTATCACCCCTGTGAAACGTATCGTTGATCTGGCTGGCATGCACCACGTGCGCACGGGTTTCCACGGCGCGCCGAGCCATTCGCCAATTTCGATGGCGGCCCAACATCACCTCAATGCATGGGCACCAAATTTCGGCGTCCAGGAATACCTCGTTCTTGGCACGCCAGAATGCGATGCACTCTTTCCGTCAGCTCACGTGATGGAAAACGGGATGATGTACGTCAGCGATGCACCGGGGCTTGGCGTGGATTTTGATGAGAATGAGGTCGCAAAATACGAATACAATCCCGGCAGTCACCCGATTGTGCGTCTGCAAGACGGGACGATGTGGGACTATTAGTCCGCTATGGCGTTTGTTAGTCATCGGAAGGATTATCGAAGGGTCTGTTCTGATTTAGTAAACGTGGCACCTCAACTGTGGTAGGTTTCGGCGGTTGCGCCCTCCCGCAACCAAAACCAGCCGAAAACACACCTACCAGCCACCCATCGGGTGGCTTTTTGCGTTGGTACCCCCGGAAACCGCAGCGCGTGTGTCCAAGACAAGGCGTCCCCGTCGCGGCATTCGTCAACACACTATGCAGTGGCCGAAGTCCACTGGGCCGCCCTAAGACCACAGGCGCCCTCGACAAATATCCATCACCCCAAGATCAAACCAGATCGGGACCGCGTCAGGCGTAAATCATAGGGAACCTCCAAAAGACGCACACCCAAATCGAAAAGCCAAACCACACTCCGCTTCCACTTCACAAAAACAACGCATAAACTCCCAAACACATCAAAGGGTTCAATATGCCAACAATCGTAAATGTGAAAAATGTCCAGAAAACATACGAAGGCGGATTCAATGCGCTGAAA
>JAQXEG010000026.1 GCA_029250945.1 Yoonia sp. | reverse complement strand
ACACTCATCCCTATTGGCGCAAATGGCGACGCAGGTGAATGCCCCTGTGTCCGATGTGCCGTTGTCATCGGTGCGCGCCCCGTGCGGCAGGCCGTGACCCGTGCAGCTGACAACGCCTTTGGTATGTCGGTGACTGTGGATGATATGGTGCTATCTACCACCAAAAGCGACGGGGTTATCGCAGGCATAAGCGAGACGGATTGCTGTCTGCGGCTTGAACGGGGCGGTGCGCTTGTTGGTATTTTGGCGATTGACCCGCAACTGCGCGGGGCCGTTATCGAGATGCAGACAATCGGGCCATTGCCAAAACGGTCGCCCCCGAACGCGAACACACGGGTACGGATGTGATGCTACTACAGCCACTTTTGGACGCACTGTTTCAGCAATTGGTGGCGATGCCGCCTACGGATGAATTGGTCGGCTGGGCCACGGAGGTGGATCATGGCGCGGCGTTTGACAGCATCCGTGCGGTGGAACTGGCCCGTCCGGACGGCGCGTGCCGTTTGATGAAGGTGGATGTGACCCTGATTTCTGATAAGCGCAGCGGCCACTTGATCATTGCGCTACCGTTGCAAGACCAGCTTGCGCTGCCTGCGGACGATACCGAAACGGGGGGGGATTGGGCCACGATGATGCAAGGTGCGGTGTCATTGGCGCCCGCCACTTTGGATGGAGTGCTCCATAAATCCGCGTTGCCCTTGGGGGTTGTAACGGGCTTGCCCTTGGATCTGTCATCCCGATTGATGGGGCAACACGGTCGGCTCTGTCCGGCTATTCGCGCTGGGTGGGCATTTGGTGGCGACAACACGATTGGGGCAAGCCGCGGGCATGCGCGCCGTGCGTTTGGAGCCCGCGCAACAGCCCGCGATGCGCGATATTCCGGCACCCAATGCGGCGGTGATCGCGAATGTGGATTAGGCCAGCGCGTCGATCTGTCCGCGCATGCCGCCCAATTCATAGCCGGCCTCTTGGGTTGCGCGCAAAATATCATCCGTGGGCATTTGTCCTGCTTGGATCAACGACCATAGGATCGATGACCGCGTGCCGGATGCGCAATAGGCCAAAACCGGGCCTTCGGCCGCATCAATGGCTGCGCGTTCTTGGGTGATGTGGTCCATAGACAGCCCTTGGTGCGTGATCGGCAGGCGCACAAATGTCAGGCCCGCCGCCTCAGCCGCGATCTGCATCGCATAGGCTTGGTGACTGGTCGGGACCTCTTCGTCAGGGCGGTTACAGATCACACATGTGAATCCCGCCGCCGCAATGGCGGGGATGTCTGTTACGTCAATCTGCGGACTGACGGCGAAAGCGGGTGTGAGGTGGCGAATGTCCATTGTGTTGTCCTAAAGCGGTTTGCGCGATTATGCCAGTGTGTCGCGCAGTTTTGGCGCCACGATCATGCCCGCAATCATGGCGATCATAAAGACGACGCCACCGATACCGCCAAAGGTTAACGATGCAATCGCAGGGCCAGGACATAGGCCGACGAGGCCCCAACCGATCCCGAACATGACCGAGCCGATGACAATGCGCCGGTCAACGACAGGGTCAGGTGCTGCGTCAAATTCACCGCCCAAAACAGGACGACGCCCTTTGGTAAGCTGCCACGCAATCGCCATCGGGATGATCGCGCCGCCCATCACAAATGCAAGGGTTGGATCCCAATCCCCAAACACATCAAGCCAGCCCTGCACCTTTTGGGTGTTGGTCATGCCCGACAAAAGCAGGCCAGCGCCAAACAGGCCACCAACCACAAACGCCACAATATTCCGCATCAAATCAGCCCCAAGATATGTTTGAAAACAACGACCGTCAGGCCGCCCGCGCCGATATAAAAAACCGTCGCCACGATGCCGCGCAGCGACAGGCGGCTGATCCCGCAGACACCATGTCCGGATGTGCATCCATTCGCCACACGTGTGCCGATCCCGACAGAAAGTCCCGCAATGATCACCAGCAACAGATTATCCGTCAGATAGGTTGGCCGCGTGCCCGCGATCATCGTCATCAGGGCGGGCACGATCACCAGCCCCGCAATTAGCGCGCTGCGTTCCTGCCATGCGTGCCTGCCGCTTTTGTCGACCAGGCCGCCAATAATCCCTGACGCTCCCATGATCCGCCCGTTCACAAGCAGAAAGAGCGCCGCGGCGGTCCCAATTAGGCCCCCGCCGATCAACCCCATAATCCAATCGGTTTGCATGATTTGTCCTTTGGCTAAAGTGTGTTGATCGGCACTTTGAAATAGCTTTTGCCGTCGTCTTCGGGTTCGGGCATCTGGCCTGCGCGCATATTTGTCTGGATGGATGGCAGGATCAGGCGCGGCATCCCCAGCTTACCATCGCGGGCGGTGCGCATGGTGACGAACTCTTCCATCGGGCGGCCTTCGCCGATGTGGATGTTCAGCGCTTTTTGCTCGCCGATCGTTGTTTCCCACGCAAATTCATCGCGGCCAGGTGCCTTATAGTCATGGCCGACGAACACACGCGTATCATCGGGCAGCGATAAAATGCGCTGGATCGACTGGTAAAGATCGGAAGCTGATCCACCGGGGAAATCGCATCGTGCCGTCCCGAAATCGGGCATGAAAAGCGTATCACCGACAAAAGCGGTATCACCGATCACATAGGTCAGGCAAGCTGGTGTGTGGCCTGGGGTATGCATGACATCAACGCGCATTTGCCCGATATTCAGGCTTTCGCCATCCTCAAATAGGGCGTCAAATTGCGACCCGTCCCTTTGAAATGCGGTGCCTTCGTTGAACACCTTGCCGAACGTATCCTGCACGACGGTGATCTGAGTGCCGATCCCGATCTTGCCGCCCAGTTGATCCTGAAGATAGGGGGCGGCAGATAGGTGATCGGCGTGAACGTGGCTTTCGAGGATCCAAGCAACCTTTAGGTCGTTCACCTTGACGAAGGCGATGATGGCGTCGGCGGAACTGGTGTCCGTCCGCCCCGCGGCCTGATCATAGTCCAGTACACTGTCGATAATCGCGCAGCTTTGGCCCTCCGGCTCGCGCACGATGTAGGACACGGTGTTGGTGGTTTCGTCGAAAAAGGCGTCAACAATGGGTTTCATGGCGAATCTCCTTCGGAGCTAAGATAACGCGCCAGAGATACATTTCAATATTGAAATGTATTGGGCGTTGGGCTAGTTTTCACAGCATGTTGGATCAAGTGGACAAGATGGACGCGGCAGCGGGTGAGGCGGCGGCGATGCTCAAGGTGCTGTCTAACCCTGGGCGGTTGCGTATTCTATGCGCTTTGGTGCCTTGCGACATGTCTGTTGGCGAGCTGGAAACAGCCTTGGGTCAATCGCAATCCTATGTATCAGGTCAGCTGCTGAAATTGCGGGCAGAGGGTTTGGTGGCGTGCGAACGTGACGGGCGGGTCATGCGTTACCGTTTGGCTGACGCCCGCGTGCGCCCTATCCTTGAACGGTTATACGACGTGTTTTGCCCCGCTTAAGCGAGGATGATGCCCACGATCACCATCATCAAACCGATCATGGACACGAACAGAGCGCCCATATTCAGAGGCAGGATCTTGGAAATCCGTGCACGCATTTCGGTGTCTTCAAGGCCTGCGCGTTTCGCTTTGGCGACCATCACAATAGAGACGATGATCCCGACCATTCCCAAAACTGATAGTGCCGCACCAATCCAGATAAGCATTGCCAAACCCCTTTGTGTCCTGCGATCCGCCTAGCGGTTTGCATTCCGATGCGCAAGGGTTGCGGGCGGGCCGCGCGCAAGCTAGGGAAGAGGCCAGCCATCAAAATCAGGAGCTCGCTATGGACGACGTCGTCTCAGATACCACCACCACCGTTGCTGCCCAAGAGCTGCGCCAATTCATTGAACGTTTTGAACGGCTTGAGGCGGAAAAGAAAGACATCGCCGACGCCCAAAAGGAAGTCATGGCCGAGGCAAAAGGCCGTGGTTACGATACCAAAGTGCTGCGCAAGGTGATTGCGATCCGCAAGCGTGACGCGAATGATCTGGCCGAGGAAGAGGCCGTTCTCGATATGTATAAATCCGCGCTTGGCATGTGATTTCGGGCTGTTCTAGATAAAATTCACGCCCGGCAGGTTTTCGATAAACGCCACATCGTGATCATATATCTGGGACAGCTCTTCGGCCATGTCGTCGGTCATGCCGGGCAGATCAACCACTTCTTCGATTTTGTCGTAGACCGCATATTTGTCCAAGAACGCTGCGATCACGCGGCGTTTTTGGCCCTCGGACTTGGGCGGATGGGTCCGCAGATAGTTGAGGAACCGGTTCATGCCCTCGTCGGACATGATGGATGCCAGCAGATCAAACCTACCAGTAATTTTCTGATCTGCCTCAATCCCAGCAATTGATCGCAGAATATCGTCCCAGATCAACGGGGTATCCTCGTTGCACCAGACGGTTAACTTGGTCATTGGAAACTGACCTTGGATGCGCCGTACAAGGTCAGACCACCGGATCTGCGTGGGATGCAGCCCCTTGAGGTAGGCATCAGGCGTCGCCGCTTTTGATTGCGCGAACGCAACGGGCAAAAACGTGGCCGGGTTACGCAGCGCGAGGAAAATCTTAATCTCATCTTCGAGGAACAGCTGATGCAATGCGGCCAGCTTGGCCTTGGCTTGCTGATAGAAAATCCCTTTCGTCGAAAATACGGTTCGGGATGCAGCTAAAATTCGCGTTCGACATCACAAGCCGTTGCACGTTTTCTTCATCGACAATCGCATCAAGCAGGATGCCGCGCGTGTCGGGGGCAGGGGTCTCACCGTTCAGGTTCTGGATCGTTTCGCGGATCAACCGGCGATATTTTCCGGGACCGGGGACCTTGATCCCGTTCGCTGCAAACGAACCCGAGTTCTTGAGAAGTGATTTCAAGATACGATCGTCGTCGGTGCAGTTAGCCCCGATATGAAAAGCGATTTGTATGTTGCTCTGGCCGTTTTTGATTTTTGTTGCCCCTATCATATTTGGATTTCTGGACAGATAAACAGCTTTCCGCTATTCCGCGTTTTGAAATGCCCGAGCAAATTCGTCAGATAAACCGCCCAAGACGGCAATGGCCCGCGTTCGACCCTTGGTCAGTGGGGGCTGTGGCCATCGCATTTGTGGTGCTTTTGCCCATTTTGGCGGTGCTTTGGTTTGCGCTTAACCCGACAGAGCCGATTTGGGTACATCTCTGGTCCACCACCCTGCCACGCTATTTAAGCAACACCATCGTTTTGATGTGTGCTGTAGGTGCGATGGCTGCTTGTGTCGGGACGGGGGCGGCGTGGCTGGTAACGATGTATGAATTCGCGGGCCGCCGGTGGTTGCAATGGGCGCTGTTGATGCCGCTTGCGGTGCCGGCCTATGTGGGCGCCTATGCGTTGGTCGATTTTTTCGAATACGCGGGGCCGGTCCAGACGGGATTGCGCGGCATATTTGGGTGGCAAACGTCACAGCATTACTGGTTTCCGGCCATTCGCACCCGTGGCGCGGCGGTCGTGGTGTTGTCGGCGGCCTTATATCCATACGTCTATATCCTTGCCCGCGCCGCATTCCGTGAAATGTCGGGCGCTGGGTTTGAGGTCGCGCGCGCGTTAGGCGCAGGCCCATTTGCGCGGTTCTGGCGGGTCGGATTGCCGCTGGCGCGGCCTGCGATCGCGGCCGGTGTCGCGGTGGTCATGATGGAAACCGTCAATGATTTCGGCACTGTTGATTATTTTGCCGTGCAGACCCTGACCACAGGGATTTTCTCAGTCTGGCTGCAAGGTGGCAACCTAGGCGGGGCGGCGCAATTGGCCGTGTGTGTGCTGACGATTGTTGTGGTGCTTGTGACGCTGGAAAAACTGTCACGCCGCAAAAGCCGCGTTTTTTCCGGTGCCAGAAGCGCGCGACCTGTAACGCGAACCCAGCTGACGGGCGTGCAGGCCATGATGGCAACGGCAATCTGCCTGATCCCTGTGCTAATCGGTTTTGTCTTGCCGGTCACGGTCTTGGGGTCCCACGCGATTGATGCGGGCGAATGGGCCGCACCTGACCTGCACCTTGCGATTATTCGGACGGTTGTGGTGGCGGGACTTGCGGCCATCCTAACGGTGCTGGGTGGCGTGTTCATGGTGTACGGCGTGCGTCTGTCGGGGCGGCGCTTGCCCACGCTTGCGATGCCTGTGACGGCGATCGGCTATGCCGCACCGGGGGCGGTTCTGGCGCTTGGTATCTTGGTACCGCTGGCCAGTTTCGATAATTGGTTCGCTGACGGGATTTTGGCGCTGACAGGGTATGATCCAGGTTTGTTGCTGACAGGCACAGCGACGGCGTTGGTGCTGGCCTATGTGGTGCGTTTCTTTGCGATTGCGCAGGGCACGGCGGACGCGGCCTTGGGGCGCGTGTCACCCAGTTTGCCGATGGCGGCGCGGTCGTTGGGGCGCACGGCGGGCGGCACGCTAAAGGCGGTGCATCTGCCGCTTGTGCGGGCCTCTGTTGGGTCCGCGCTTTTGCTGGTGTTTGTCGATGCGGTCAAGGAATTGCCAGCGACGCTTTTGCTGCGGCCCTTCAATTTCGACACGCTCGCCACCCGCGTTCACGCCAAAGCATCGCTTGAAAATATCGCTGAGGCGGCACCTGCCGCGCTGATGATCACCCTGATCGGGCTGGCCGCGGTGGCGTTTCTGGCGCGCGCCAATCGTTAGAAAAGCGGCGCTACCTTATCTAAGCGTCGATCTGCAACCGTGTCAGGCCCCATAGGCACAGCAATCCGGTGCCAACTGCCGCGATGATGAACGGCAGCGCAAGTGCGGTGTCGTGGCCCAATGCGGGCTCTGCCACGGCCACGATGCTGCCGCCGAGTATGGCCCCAAGCGAAATGGTCCCCCAACCAAAGAAGCGGTAAATGCTGTCCACCCGCCCCAATAATTCATGGGGGATTACGCGTTGGCGGTAGGACACGGTGACGACGTTCCACAGCACCGACACCAATGACTGAAAGCACAGCATCGTGCTCACAAGGATCACATTATTTGCCAAACCGATGATCAGGAATGGCGCGGGAAACAGGGCGAGGGATTGTGTGCGGCTACGTTGCGCACCGATCCGCCGCACGATGGCGGGGTAGATAAACCCACCGACCACACCGCCTGCGGCC
Source organism: Yoonia sp. (assembly GCA_029250945.1). Lineage (GTDB taxonomy): Bacteria > Pseudomonadota > Alphaproteobacteria > Rhodobacterales > Rhodobacteraceae > Yoonia. Next base: position 11,537 of record JAQXEG010000026.1, on the reverse strand, counting down.
CCCATGGCCAGCAATACGCCAAAGCCCGATGCGGATAGCCCTAGCCGTTCTTGGGACACCAAAACCAGCACCACCATGGCCAGCATGTGCAGCCCGTTGATAACGCCAAGCGATAAGGCAAGCCGCCGCAAAACGGGCCGTGTCCACAGCCATGTTAACCCTTCCATGGTTTCCACGCGCAACGACCGTTTGGGTGGGGGGATCCGCGGTGGCAGCACAATCATTCAAAGGATCAGTGCCGCTAGACCAAAGGCTGCGGCATTCAGCCAAAACGGGGTGGGCAGGGACACGACGATCAGCAAACCGGCCAAGGTCGGCCCGACGAAGCGGCCCAAAATGGTCTCAATGCTCGAGAGTTGGCCATTGGCGGCTTCCAGTTGGGCGGGATCAACCACCGATGGCATCAGGGTTTGGGCGGCATTGTCGCGCACGACCTCTGCGCAGCCCAGTAAAAATGCCAGCCTTGACAGCGCCAAAACATAGGGCAGCGCGGCGTCCGGCGTTGGCGTGTCGGGTAATGTCCAGATGACGCCAATCACGCCAAGCGCCATGATCAGCCGAAAACAATCGGCCTGCACGATCAGCCGCCGTCGGTCGGCCCTGTCGGTGATCACACCTGCGGGCACAGCCGGCAAAAGCCACGGCAGCCGTCCGGCAAAGGCCACCAGCCCGATCAAAAACGGATCACGTGTCAGCAGGGTGGCAAGCTACGGAAACGCCACGTTAGTGATGCCATCTGCCAGATTGGTCGCACCGGACGCACCGATGAGCTTGAGGTAATTCCGGTTCCGCAAAAGTGCATCCATTGGCAAAGGACACTCTATCAAGGGGCCGCCGTCAAATTGAATTATGCGGTGGGTCACGTGGGGAACTTGCTAGCGCAGCGCACGTTCAAGGCACTCCACAAAGGCATCAACGTGGCGGGTGGCCCGTTTTCCAGGCGGGAACACGATATATAGGTTCAGACCGTGCCACGAATGATCTGTCAGAACCTCGACCAATGCGCCGCTTTGCAAATGGGGGGCGACGACAAATTCGGGTTCGACCATGAAACCCTGACCCGCGACAGCCATTTGCGACAGGAAATCCCCGCTACTAGCGCGCACCCGCTGCGGGGGGCTAATCGTGCCGCTTGTCCCGTCGGGTCGTTCAAAGTTGAGCGCATTGCGCCGTTGCAGGGTCTGGTAACGCAGGAACGGCAGGCTGCGCAGATCGTCGGCTGTTTGGGGCACACCGTGCGTATCCCAAAACGCAGGACTAGCCACGGCACAGTGGCGCAGTGTCGTGATTTTGCGCGCAATCAGCGTTGAATCGGCCAATTCCCCGATACGGATCGCAAGGTCAAATCCCTCTTGCACCAAATCAACCGTGCGGTCCGACAAATCAGCGCGCAGCGTGACCTCTGGATTGTCGATCAGGAATTGGGTGAAGACCAGCTGCCTTTTGGTCAGGCCATAGGAGACGGGGCGGCGACGTGCAGCGGGCCGGACAGTTCTTGTGTGTCATCGCGCACTGTTCGTTCTGCACTTTCCAGCGCCTCAAGCGCGGATTCTGCGTTGGTCAGAAAGGTTTGCCCTTCTTCCGTCAGGCTGAATTGGCGCGTGGTGCGCAGGATAAGCTGCGCACCCAATCTTGCCTCTAGCTCGGACAGCCGACGGCTTGCGGCGGATTTGGCGATGCCAAGCTGTTCTGCCGCGCGGCTAATGGATCCGGTGCGGGCGATGACGATGAATGTTTCGATTTCGGTAAGGTGGGACATTGTTCCTTCAATCGCAAATACGTTTTGAAAATTATGTGGCTGGTTCTAAATCTTACAACACCTATTTCAGCCTCAACAAGGAAGCGGCAATGCAACCGCCGGGCTCTAAGTGAATGAAATGAATTGCCAAAGGAACGGCCAAATGACTGTACAAGCCAACCAAAGTGATACGCTGCGATTTACCAAACGTCCCGCCGATGCGCGTGGCAAGGCCGATTTCGGCTGGCTGCGATCCGCGCATAGCTTTAGCTTTGGCCAATACTACGACCCCGCGCATCTGGGGTTCGGCAATCTGATTGTGATCAATGATGATCTGGTTGACGGCGGCAAAGGATTTGGCGCGCATCCCCACCAAAACGCCGAGATTTTCTCATACGTTCTGGGCGGCGCGCTTGAGCATAAGGATAGCATGGGTAACGGGTCCGTCGTGTCCGCAGGCGGCGTGCAATACATGAGCGCGGGCGCAGGTGTGACCCATTCGGAATTCAATCCATCGCAAACCGAAGAGATGCGGTTTTTGCAAGTGTGGCTGCTGCCCGAGGTTAAAAACACCGCCCCTGCGTACGACACGGTTGATCTGTTGCCGGCTGACAAAGACGGCAAGCTTAAGCTGTTTTTGTCCCAAGATGGGCGGGATGGGTCCATGAAAACACAAGCGAACGCAAGCGTTTACGCGGCGACCCTCAATGGTGATCAAACGATTTCTCAGGACTTAGACATTGGTCGGCAGGCGTGGGTGCAAGTGGCCGATGGGGCGTTGCGCGTGAACGACCATACCCTGAACAAGGGTGATGGTTTGGCGATCGAGGGCGCGGGTGTTTTGATCTTTGACCAAGGGCAAGATGCAGAATTCCTTTACTTCGATCTTGTGCCTTAAACCGATGAAAAAGGAGTGATGTGATGAGTTGGAACCCGATCCAGAACCCCGAATGCCCGCAAGCGGATGGCGATAGCATCGAGACGCTGATCATTCCCCGTGCGCGCGATATTGGCGGGTTTGAGGTGCGGCGCGCGCTGCCTTCTCCCTACCGCCAGATGTTGGGGCCATTTATCTTTTTCGATCAAATGGGACCTGCTTAATTCATCAACGAAGGTGGCATTGACGTGCGCCCCCATCCGCATATCGGGCTTGGGACGGTGACCTATCGGTATGATGGCGAATTTGAACACCGCGACAGCATCGGCACCCACCAGATGATCTATCCCGGAGAGGTGAATTGGATGACCGCGGGCAGGGGCGTGACCCATTCTGAGCGCACCAGCGATGAAACCCGTGCCAAGCGCAACAAATTGTTCGGCATCCAGACATGGATCGGGCGCAATCTGGTGTGTTTGGGTAAAGAAACCACGCAATTCCGCCTCGTTTTGCACAAGGTAATCGGGGTTGAGCCGCGTGTCGGACGGCATGGGTTTTCTTCCTTTTTTCACACTGGGTGGAACGGGTCAGAGGTAACGGTTCACCAGATTTTCCAACCGTTCTTGACGGCCAGACTTTGGTTCTGGGTTCATGTCATCCTTGCGCACAAGCGCCTCGATGCTGGCCAGATCGGAGGTCAGCAATGCCTTGCCGCCCGCGCTGTCCCAACCGGCATAGCGCGCGTCACGCGCCGCTTCGAGCTTGCCATCGTCAAGCATCGCAGCCGCGGCCTTTAGGCCAGCCGCACAGGCATCCATGCCGCCGACATGCGCAAGGATCAGATCCTCTGCATCCAGCGACTGACGGCGCAGTTTGGCGTCAAAGTTTGTGCCACCTGATGTGAAACCGCCAGCGCGCAACACTTCGTAATAGGCAAGCGCCATTTCCGGCACGTTATTTGGGAATTGGTCGGTGTCCCAGCCGGATTGGTAATCATTGCGGTTCATGTCGATGGACCCAAAGATGCCCAATTCGCGAGCAAGTGCCAGTTCATGTTCAAACGAGTGACCTGCAAGGATCGCGTGCCCTTGTTCGATGTTGACCTGCACCTCACCCTCAAGGCCGAAATCCTTGAGGAAACCGTAAACTGTCGCAACATCATAGTCGTATTGGTGCTTGGTCGGTTCTTGCGGTTTGGGTTCGATCAGGATCGCGCCCTTGAACCCCATCTTGTGCTTGTAATCCACGGCCATCTGCAACATCGCGCCCGCCTGCTGGCGTTCGCGGCCCATGTCGGTGTTCAGCAGGGTTTCATACCCTTCGCGACCGCCCCAAAGCACGTAGTTTTCACCGCCCAACTTAATCGTCGCATCCATGCAGGTTTTGATGGTCGCGGCTGAAAAGGCGAACACATCCGGATCAGGGTTCGTCGCTGCACCCGACATAAAGCGACGGTGCGAGAACAGGTTTGCCGTACCCCACAAAAGCTTCATGCCTGTCGCCTCTTGCTTTTCAGCAAAATAGTCGACAATTTCTTCAAGGTTGCGGGTGTTTTCGGCAAAGTTCGCGCCTTCGGGGCGCACATCCGCATCGTGGAAACAGTAGTAAGGCACGCCAAGAATTTGGAACATTTCGAACGCGACATCGGCCTTTAGCTTGGCCAGTTCCATCGTGTCTCCGAACCACGGACGATCGAATGTCTGGCCGCCAAACGGGTCGCCACCGGGCCATGCAAATGAATGCCAATAGGCCGCGGCAAAGCGTAGATGGTTCTTCATCGGTTTGCCCATGACCATTTCGTCGGGGTTATAATGACGGAACGCAAATTCGTTGTCGCTATCTGGACCTTCATATGTGATGGCCGGGATGTTTTTGAAGAAATCGGTCATGTCAAAGGTCCTTTAGGATCGTGTAAGCGGTGCGGTAGCGGTCATGCGCTTGGGCAAATTCAGCCGGATATGTAGCATTGGGTTCGATTGTTTTGGCAATGGGCGGCATGGTCACAATTTCGACACTGGCAGCTGTTGCGGCCATTATGCCAAGACGGGCGGCCCCGAGTGCGGCCCCAAAGTCGCCAGCTTGCGGCAGGTGCAACGGGATACCCAGCGTGGTAGCGATCACCTGAAGCCAATAGTTGGATTTGGCCCCGCCCCCCATCGCAAGCGCACTGGTGATTTCGGTGCCAGTTGATTGCAGCGCCATCTGACAATCGGCAAAGGCAAAGGCCACGCCCTCTAAAACTGCGCGGGTGGCCTGTTTGGCGTCCGTGGTGTGATCAAGGTGCAGGAATTGTCCGCGCATGTTGGCGTTGTTGTGCGGCGTGCGCTCGCCCCCCAGATAGGGCAGGAACAGCGTGCGCGACGGGGCTTGTAGATCACCCAGATCTGCGGTCAGATCTGCGGCTGATTGCCCTGTGAGCTTTGACAACCATTGCAGCGCATCGGTCGCCGCAAGGATTACGCCCATCTGGTGCCAAGTGTTTGGAACGGCATGGCAGAACGTATGGACCGCGCTTGCCGCGTCGGGTTGATAGGCATCAGATGCGGCGAATAGCACGCCAGACGTTCCAAGGGACACAAACGCGTCGCCCTTGTTCACGACACCCGCACCAATGGCGCTGGCCGCATTGTCACCGCCGCCGCCCGCAACGATCACGCCTTGGGGTAGGCCAAGTTCGCTTGCAAGCGCGCTGTGCACCGTTCCCGATGCTTCGGATCCCTCGGTCAGGCGTGGCATCTGTGCGCGGGTCAGGCCGGTTGTGGCCAGCAGATCGTCGGACCAGTCACGCTTGTCCACGTCCAGCCAGCTTGTCCCCGCAGCATCCGACATTTCGGCCACGTAGTCGCCCGTCAGGCGCAGTCGCAAGAAATCCTTGGGCAGCAGAACCTTAGCGATTTTGGCGAAGATATCAGGCTCGTGTTTCGCGACCCAAGCGACCTTGGGCGCGGTAAAGCCGGGGAATACGATGTTGCCGGTCAATGCGCGAAACTGCGGATCGGCGTCCATTGTTGCGGCCTCAGCGGCAGAGCGTGTGTCATTCCACAAGATGCATGGGCGCAGCACCTGATCGGCGGCGTCAATCAAGGTGGCACCGTGCATATGGCCCGACATGCCAATCGCCTTTACACCTGACAAATCGGTCTGCGTGCCAAGGGCTGTGATGGCCGCCTTGGTCGCGTCAAACCACTGTTCAGGGTCCTGTTCCGACCACCCTGAATGCGGACGCGCGACAGTCAATGACACAGCGTGCTCGGCCAGAACGGTCTGGTCGCCGTCAATCAGGATCGCCTTAAGGGATGATGTTCCAAGGTCGAGGCCGATATAGGTCATGCCGCTGCTTTCGGGTTTTTGCCCAAGATAATCATCGACAGGATGTCATCCTCGGTCACGTCTTCGACCCGTTCTGTGCCGACCATTTGGCCGTTTTTCATCACCGATACACGGTCGCAAAGCTCCATCATCCCGCGGGTGTCGTGACTGATCAGGAAGATCCCAAGGCCTTGTTTTTTCAGCTCACCGATCAATTCCGCAACCATTGCAGTTTCATGCACACCAAGGGCGGCGGTGGGTTCGTCCATGATCAGGATTTTGGCATTAAAATACACCGCACTTGCAATGGCTACCGATTGACGTTGCCCCCCCGAAAGGGCCGACACGGGTTTCTTGAGCTTTTTAAAGTTGCGGTTCAGGCGCGCCATGATCTTGCGCGTCTCGGCCTCCATCTGGCTGTCGTCAACAAAGCCAAGCGGCGTCGTCAGCTCGCGCCCCAAAAACAGATTGCTGGCGGCATCCAGATTATCTGCCAGCACCAGCGTCTGATAAATCGTCTCGATGTTATAATCGCGGCTGTCGCGGGGTGAGTTGATCGTGGCTTTTTCGCCCTCGATCCAAATCTCTCCGCTGTCCATTTTATAGGCACCCGAGAGCATTTTGATCAGTGTGGACTTGCCAGCGCCATTATGCCCCAAAAGGCCCACAACCTCGCCCGCGTGAAGTTCGATGCTAACGTTATCAACCGCACGAACACCACCAAATGCGATAGAGACGTTTTTCATTTCAACCAAAGGTGCAGCCATTATTTTGCTCCTACGCGCTTGCGGTATTGAATGTCGGTCCAAACGGCGAGGACAAGAACCGCGCCGACGACAATGTTTTGATAGGGTGCGTCAACGCCGACCATCGCCATGCCCGATTGCAGGGATTGCATGATCAACGCGCCGATGATCGCGCCGTAGATCGTGCCAAGTCCACCCGACAGTGCGACGCCGTCGGATGTCCCAAACTTCGGGTGATGACAAGTGGCACAGGCAACGGTCCGATTGCCCGACAAGATGGGATCATAAAACAGCAGTTGCCCCAGCCTTGCCTCATCCAAGTCGATCGCCATGAATGCCGTGTCATCCACTGGGTCGGGCAAGGTTTGTGCATTCCCGAGCGTACCAAATCCAATGGCGCAAAGTGTCGTAAAAAGATGGATCAAGGCGTTGTATCTTTCAGTCTGGCAAAGTCGACATCTGAGATGATTATCTGTAAAAAGCGTTGCAAAGTCTTGTGCAAAATAGGGGCGAAGGCCGCTGTGGTCGCAGTCAGTAAGATAGCGCTTTGATTTACGGGGCTACGTCGCGAGCAAATAAGCATCGGATCGCCCAAAGCTCAGAGTAGTTGACCCACAGACTTAGAAGAAAAGTGGTGCCCCCACACGGACACTGGTTCCTTAGTACGGCATCAGTCAACACACCGGCACAAGCGATAACAACATCTTAACTACAGCCACCTTTGTCTGTCTAGGGCACCTTTGGTGGCCTCTGTGGTGGCCTGAGACTAATAGGGTCCCATAGATGGCAAATGAGGCCCCAGGTGCCTTTGGTTATCTATGGTTTCAACAAAAGAGGACTAAAGGGGCTGTTGGTGTTCTTGTTGTTGACCATTGGTTAACGATTGCGTCTGTGCGCATGTTGCGCACGAGTTTTCTATAGACTTCTTTGGTGGACTTAATCTGTCTTAGAGTTACTGAAAGTACATGACGATCAGTATGGTGGAGACTGTTATTCTAGAGCGGACATTCATATGTGACGCAGCGAATGGCCATAGAGAGCCGACTTTGACCAATGCTGCAGTCGCGACCAAGTGCCGCAAATGTCCAAAACACGCCATTCAAATTTGCACATCAACGGTCTGCCATTAAATCGATTCGCTTAGATAAAACATCCAGGAACCCAATTTAGGTAACAAAATTTGGATCAGACAGCGTTTGTTTCGCTGCGATTTGACAAACAATTAAACAGGACAGCTTCAACAACATTAGGGCGAAACAAAAAGTTAACGCCCTTCTGACGCGGTGAAGGGGATAGATTCAGACACCGCGCTTATCGAAAATATCCTTGACCGGTTGCAATATCACCTTTAATGAAAATGAAACGTTATTTCGTCTAACGAAATCTAGCCGAGTGATCAATCGAAGGGATGTGCACTTTTTTGGCCAACAACCAACCACCAAGTGGGAGAAAATTGACATGAAAAATGATGGTAACCGACGGATACTTATCTCTGGCCTCATCGCCAGTAGCTTAACATTAGCGGCACCTGCATTCGCCGACGGCGAAGTGGTGTTTTCGTCTTGGGGTGGTTCATTCCAGGATGCACTTCGATCAGCCATGTTGGACCCGGCCGCGAAAAAGCTGGGGATTACCATCAAGGAAGACACTACCAACGGCATCGCTGATGTGCGCGCACAGATCACAGCGGGTGCAGTTGCTTGGGATATCACAGAACAGGCGTTGTCCGACTGTGCCCGCTTAAAGCAGGAAGGAGCCCTCGAAACTATCGATTATGGTGTGGTGTCAACCGACGGCATTCCAGCCAGCCTTGTAGACAGCGAGTGGATAGGTCTGCTGACCTATTCGCTTGTCATCGGCTGGCAGGCCGAGAAATTTGGCGAGAACGGCCCGCAGTCTTGGGCAGATTTCTGGGACACCGACAAGCACCCAGGCACCCGCGCAATGTTTAATTCAGTGTCGCATGCGATGGAAGCAGCTTTGATGGCGGATGGTGTGGCCCCAGCAGATGTGAACACTGTCCTGCGCAGTGAAGGTGGCGTAGACCGTGCCTTTGCCAAGCTCGAAGAGATCGCGCCGGATGTCACAGTCTGGTATCGCGGTGGCTCGCAAGCGGCGCAGTTGATGGCGGATAAGGAAGTCGACTTTATTCACATCGGAAATGGGCGTGCAGAGGCACTGAATGCCGATGCGGTAACGGTTGCGTATACTTGGAACCAAGCCACAACAGATGCGGATTGTCTGTTGGTGCCTAAGGGTGCGCCAAATCGCGATAACGCCATGCTGCTTCTCAATGAGATGCTGTCGGCCGAAGCGCAGGCACGCATGGCGGTGGCCATTTCCTATGGCCCAGTCAATGCCGAGGCCTTTGAGACCGGACTGATCTCACCTGAACTGGCGGCCACGAACAACGCGGCTCCTGAGAACATGAAGGCGCAAGTGGTTATTGACGCGAGCTTTTACGTCGAGAACTTCGCAGAGCTGCAAGAGCGTTTTGACACGCTGATCCAGCAATAGGCCAAATTGATGTGCTCCAGTCCCATATCCAATCCAGCGGTGCCATTGAACGTCATCTTCGTTCATGGCTGGGCTTGCAGTTGGCGGGACTGGAGTGGCGTCATCTCGTGTCTTTTTGACTATGTCCAAATTGGCGTGGTCAAATTCCCCGGAAGCCCTGATGCCGGGCCTTTGGAAGGCGCAATCAGTCTCAGCGAATGCGCGGCCCATGTGATTGCCCAAGCCGATGAATTGGGCTTTGAACGTTTTGCAGTTGTTGGCCACAGCATGGGCGCACGGATTGCCGTCGAACTGGCGGCACATTGGTGTGATCGCATTTCTCACCTTCTTGTGGTGGATGGCAGCCATGTGCCTGAAGATCCGGATGAAGCGGTCGCACGTTTGGCGGGGCAACTTGCGCAGCTTGGCCAGCGTGGGTGGGCGGAAGCAGCTGTCGAGACAATGATGGTCGATAATCTCGATCCAGATCAAACGCGTGATCTTGTGAACCGGGCGGCGCAATATCCGGCCGATGTTTTGATGGCCTATTATTATGCGATGGCTGCATGGGATCGCGATCATTTTGATGCAGCCGTCGAACAAGTGACTTGCCCCGTTACCATCATGCAATCCACGTCACTGGACGAAAACGAAGTGCGCCACCTTGTAACATCTCACCCATCGTCGCGCTGGTTGGACGCCTTAGGCGCGCGACTTCCTCAGGCGGTTATTATGCTAGTGCCGAATACTGGCCATTTTGTGATGCTTGAACAACCGCAACTGGTCGCTGACTGGGTCAAAGACACAGCACATGTTTTCCAAGATGACCACCTGAAAGAATTCAAACAACTAAACTACCAACACTTAAGGGAGAAACGGAAATGAAGAGACAACAAAGAAGACTGTCGTTTGCGGTCAGCCTCGTGGCCAGCAGCATGGTTATGGCAGCACCTGCATTCGCCGAAGGCGATGTGGTGTTTGCATCCTGGGGAGGCTCCTTTCAGGATGCATTGCGTTCCGCTATGCTGGACCCTGCCTCCAAAGCGCTGAATGTCACTGTCAAGGAAGACACGACCAACGGCATTCAAGACGTGCGCGCACAGATCACGGCAGGTGCTGTCGCTTGGGATGTGACAGAGCAGGATTTGCCCTCGTGCGAAACACTCAGCCGAGAAGGCAGCCTTGAGCCGATCGACTATTCAATCGTCGATACAACGGGCATTCCCGAAGAGCTGATCCACGAAAACTACATTGGCTTCATCAACTTCACCAAGGTGATCGCCTATCGCAAGGAGGCCTTTGGCGACAACGGCCCGTCCAATTGGGCAGAATTCTGGGATCTGGAAAATTTCCCCGGCAAGCGCGGCATGCATGGCAAGGTGAACTACAATCTTGAGGCTGCTCTGATGGCTGACGGCGTTGCAAAAGACGACGTTTATGACGTGCTGGCGACGGACGAAGGCAAGGCGCGGGCATGGGCTAAACTGGGAGAGATCGCACCCGAAGTCACCGTCTGGTATCGAGGTGGATCACAATCCGCACAATTGCTACGGGATGGTGAGGTGGACGTGATCCACATGGGCCATAACCGTGTAGAAAGCGTGATCAGTTCCGGCATTGAAGTGGCGTACGCATTTGATGGTGGCACGATGGATGTCGATTGCTTGTTGGTGCCCAAAGGTGCGCCGAACAAGGACAATGCCATGCAGCTGATCAATGAGCTGCTGAGTGCTGAAGCGCAGGCGCGGCTGGCGGTCACGATGCCCTTGGGTCCGGTGAATACTGGTGCATTTGACACAGGCATTATCTCTGATGAGCAGGCTTTGTTGGTTAATACGCATCCCAGCAACTACGATAAGCAGCTTCTTGTCGACCCGGCCTTTTACATCGGCCAATTGGGTGAATTGACCGAAGAGTTCGACACGTTGATCCAACAATAATCCAATTGGGCGCGGTGCGTTTTACGCTGCGCCCAATTTTCTCAAGTCAGGAAACCGAATGACCACTGCTGCCCAATCTCTTCCTATCGACATCTCCAATCTGTGCAAAGCCTACGGCGCGGTCAAAGCGCTGGACGATGTGTCGCTGAATATCGCGGCGGGTGAATTCCTGACACTACTTGGGCCTTCAGGCTCTGGCAAAACGACACTATTAATGGCGCTCGCTGGGTTTGTGCGCCCCGATGGTGGGTCAATCCGATTTGGGACCCAAGAAATGATTGCAACACCACCGCACAAGCGCGGCCTTGGCATGGTGTTTCAAAGCTATGCGCTGTTTCCCTTCATGACCGTGGCTGAAAATGTTGCCTATCCATTAAAAGTGCGCGGCGTTTCCAAAAGCGATCAAAAGACCCGTGCCGAGCGGGTGCTGG
>JAQXEG010000015.1 GCA_029250945.1 Yoonia sp. | reverse complement strand
AAGGCGTTGTCAGCTGCACGGGTCACGGCCTGCCGCACGGGGCGCGCACCGATGACAACGGCACATCGGACACAGGGGCATTCACCTGCGTCGCCATTTGCGCCAATAGGGATGAGTGTTCGGTCAATTGCGCCACATATCAGAAAGGGATGTGCACCATCATTAACCGATATTTGGTTACGGATTCCCTAACACAGCCTCAGACGGGAGGATCACCCGAAAAGCCGCACCACCTTGGCCGGGAAGATAGGAAATCTGCCCACCTAATCGCGCCATAATCTCGCGGCAAATCGCAAGGCCAAGGCCCGCGCCGCCCGCCTTTGACTGATCTGTGACGCGCGCGAATTTCTCGAATATAACCTTTTGGTTTGCCTCTGAAATTCCGCTTCCATTGTCGATGAAATCAACCCAAGTCTTAGCCCCGTCGCTGCCCACTTGGATCGTCAATTCGGGCTGCGCGGCATCGCAATATTTGCAGGCATTCGCGATCAAATTGATAAACACCTGCGCAAGGCGATCCAGATCGGTGTGCAACCGTTGCGTCTGGGCAAGCGGTTTGCGCACAACACCCATATCGATCGACTGTTCCATCGCCACATCCACAGCACGATCAAGCAGATCATCAAGGCTGCCGTCCTGCATATGCAGATCGACCTGACCATTCGCCAACACCGACAAATCCAGCAAATCATCCAGCAGGCGCGTCAGGCGCAAAGCCTCATCATGGATGATCCCCGCGTATCGCCAGTGATCTTGCCCCGTCACACCGCTATCGCGCAGAATTTCCGAAAACGACCGGATGGAGGTCATCGGGGTGCGTAATTCGTGGCTGATTTGGGTCAGAAACGCATCCTTTTGCACAGACAGAACCGTCAGTTTTTCATTGGCATCACGCAAGGCCCGCGCTGTGCGGTCCTGCTCGGCTGATTTCGCTTCCAACTGGTTGGAGTATTCGAGAATTTGCGCGGCCTCATCCGCCACAGCGATCAGATCCTCAACCGATACCCCTGCCCCTTTGGTCAGCTGGCCGATCATGGCATGGGCTGTGGCGGCCCCCACGGACCCCGACAACTCGCGCTCTAATGCTTCCATGAATTCTGGCGTGACGTCTGGCAGAAACCCAGTCTTGCCCTGCCCCGCGGCCGCGAGGCGGAAAAACCGCTGCGCCTCGCCGCCGCCGATGATGCGTTGGGACATGATCAACAAATCCTCTGCGCCTGCGGCACTGGTCCGCCACGGGCGTGATCCGGCGGACATGTCGAACACATTGACGAATTGCGCGCCTTGCAATCGCTCCAAGGGCGTTGGAAAGCTAAAGACAGACCCCGCAAAAAACATCGCTGCATTGAACAACATCGACCACATCACCCCATGCACCAGCGGGTCCATGCCATCGATCCCGAATAGGGCCGTGGGGCGCAACCAGCCGATCCCGAAAGGGCCGAATGCCGCTGCGGCCTCGGTGATGACGGCGCCGCTACCAAAGCTTGGCAGGAACAGTGTCCATCCCCAGACCGCGAAACCGCTGATCAGCCCAAGCGCCGCACCGATCCGCGTGGCCCCGCGCCAGAATATGCCCCCGATAAGGGCGGGCAACACCTGCACAGCGCCGGTGAACGACACCAAGCCAATCGCCGCAAGTGCGGTCCCCCCGCCTGACACACGGTAGTAAAGGAACCCCAGCAGCAAAACGCCCGCAATCGACAATCGGCGTGACAGCAAGATGACATTGCGTACATCGCCGGACACTTGGGCCTCTGCCCCTGTGCGCGCGCTAAGCCAGATTGGCAAAACGATGTGGTTGGACACCATTGTGGCCAGCGCGATTGTGGCCACAATGACCATGGACGTCGCCGATGAAAACCCGCCCAAGAATGACAGCATGGCAAGGCCGTCGCGCCCTTGGGACATGGGCACTGTCAGAACGAACAGATCGGGGTTGGCTTGGGGCGGCAATAGCTGCAACCCGACCACGGCAATCGGGACGACGAACAAGCTCATGAGCATCAAGTATGCCGGAAACGCCCAGCCAGCCACGTTCAAATGCCGCTCGTCCACGTTTTCAACCACAAGGACCTGAAACATGCGTGGCAGGCACAAGAACGCAGCACCCGACAGAAAGATCAGCGTCATCCAGCGCGCGCCATCCTGCTGCCATGTGGCAATCGGCGACGCATCGATCTGGGCCAAAATCGACGCTGGCCCACCGGCGATGCCCCAGACGACAAACACCCCGATGGCAAGCAGCGCGAGCAGCTTGACCGCCGCCTCAACGGCGATGGCCATGACAATGCCGTGGTGGCGTTCATTCGCGTCCAAATTGCGGGTGCCGAACAAGACGGTAAAGATGGCCAGTCCAATCGCAACCCACAACGCACCACCCGTCAGCTCATCCGGGCCCCAAGGCTGTCCACCTGCCTCGGCAAACACGCCAAACGACAGGGTAACCGACTGTAATTGCAGCGCGATATAGGGCGTGGCAGCGACGACTGCCATGAATGTGACAATCACACCAAGGGACGTCGATTTGCCAAAGCGTGATGAAATCAGGTCGGCGATTGATGTGATCCGCTGGGTCCGCCCAATGCGCACAAGGCGGCGCAGCACCCACCACCAGCCCACCATCACAAGGGTTGGACCAAGGTAGATTGTCACAAATTCCAACCCCGACCGCGCCGCGAAACCAACCGCACCGTAAAACGTCCAAGCGGTGCAGTAGATCGACAGTGACAACGTATAAACGATGGGGGAATGCAGCCAGCCACCCTGCCCCTTGGCCGCACGCCGTTCTGCAAGGAACGCAACCGCAAACAAGAACGCGACATAGGCCAGCGCCACCGCAATCAGAACATTGAAGGTGACCATTTAAGGTGCCTTGTCCTGATTGGTGGTCACAGCCCGCGAAATCCCCACCGCCAGTATGATCAGGAAAATCCAGACACAAAAGACATAGACGACAGCGCCGCTGGTCGATGCAGGTTCCGACAGGTCGTTCCACAAAAGAGGGATCAGCAAAAGCACGACACCAAATAATGGCACGGCACGGGCAAAGTCGCGCATACGACGTTTGCGATACGATCCTTTGGCCAGAAAAACGGCATTCTTGGATGGCGGTGTCATGCGTCCATCAGGGCACGTACGGTATCGCGCACCTTGGCGTTTGAAAACGGTTTAGTCATGAACTGGCTGGCCCCCAACCGCGTGGCCAATTCACGGTCCTTGGCCTGACCACGTGCGGTCAGCATCATAACGGGTGTGGCTTGGGTTTCAGGATCGGCGCGCAAATCGCGCAGGATGTCAAAACCGCTGCGCCCCGGCAGCATCACGTCAAGGATGATCAAATCGGGCGGCGTGGCGCGGACCTTGGTCATCGCGGTTTCCCCGTCGGCGTGGGTATGAACAGTCCACCCATCGCGCGACAGAATGAAACTGATCGCCTCGATGATGTTTGGCTCATCCTCGATTAATAGGACCCGTTTGGCCATGTTCCTGTGTCCCCTCCCCCCGAAAGCTGCGCCGACTATCACGGCAAAACCGCAAGCTGTCAAAGGGCGGATGCCGTCATTGTAGATTGTTCACGCCGCGCCACACAATCAGCCCGTGGGCAAATGCGGCAAGACACGCCCGCTTGCGTTGCCGCTGCCCCGTCATCAGCAGCATCGGGGATGACCAACATCGTTGATCGCAAGATCGGCGGCGCGTCAAAGCTTGCCTGCCCGATTGGCACCGCAATCGCATAGCACAGGAACCGCTGTGTTGTTGTATCAGGCAAAACGACAGGAACGCGCAATGGCTGATCGGGGCGCGCAAATGCCGTGAACACAGGCCAAAGCGGACACCCCGCCCCCGCGCGCGGCAATGCAAACCCGCGCACCTGCTTATTCAGCACCAATGCCCCCGACGCGTCTGCCACGGCAAGGCCCATGGCCGGATGATCTTCGCCCACGGGCAAGGACGCGAGCCTGCGCAAAACGGCCTCAAACGGAACCGCAAAAGCGCGCACCAACGCGGCAGGATCATGGCCATTGGTGCGGGCGGCATCGGCAAAGGCGGGCAAGGGCATGGCCGCCGCGTCCGCAGCGTATTGGTGCAAAAAGCGGGACATCAAATCCAGTGCCATGGGCGACGACATCGCCATTTCCGACAACACGCGATCCAAAGGCTTTGATTGCCCCGCCTCAAGATCGGGAATGTGAAACCCGTAAGCATCCAATGCGGCCTCAACCTCATCAATCGGGGCCATGTGACTGGCGCCTTCGGCATCGGGCGTGTCTAGATATTGGATCAGCGCCTCACTGCTTGCGGCCAGTCGCACGCTATCGTCGTAAATGTTGCGGTGAAACCGGGCTTGCCAGTCGGCATCAATCGTTTCCCCGCCCACAAGGATCGACGCGGCAGAACGTACCGCCGTTACCGCCGTGATAACCTGATGCAGTGACCCCGCCAATTCAGGGTCATATGTCATCCGGTCCGTCAGAACCTGCACGCGATCCTGAAGCGACGCGATCCGCGCGGCTTGATGCACGATCAGATCGGACCAGCCGGGAAACCGCACGGCCAGATCCTCGGCCCTGACGGTTTCCGCCGTGATCGCCATATCAGCCGCCGCACTGCGCAATTGGTCCAGCAAACTGACGTCAACGCCGCTTGATAATTGATCAACAGGCACATCAAGGGCTGCAGCGGCCTGCGCCAGCAAGTCGCCTGCGATTCTGCGGCGATTATGTTCGATCAGGTTCAGATAGGGGGCCGAAATGCCCAAGGTCGCGGCCAGCGTGGCCTGCCGAATACCCTTGTCGATGCGACGTTCACGAATACGGCTGCCTGCAATGCCATCCACTACCATTTGATATTTCCCTGCATAATCAGCGCCTTTCTGCACCTGCGCGAAAATGGATTTACACAGTTTACAAAAATGTTGTGCATTTATTTACCAATTCACCCCGCGTCTGGTCAAGCACTGTTGCCGCAAAGCCCCCTGCCCGCCGATGCTGTCGCCACACGCAAGTGGACGTCGGGCGGGCGAGGAGGTCCAACCGGCATATAAAAACCTTAGGGAGGATAATAATGTCCAAATCAAACTTCTCACGTCGTGGCGTGCTGAAGACAGGCGCCATCGCTGGTGCAGGTCTTGCCGTTCCAACGTATCTGCGGGCTGATGGCCACGCAGGTTTCACAAACGCGCCACAAGGCTCGACTGTGAAAATCGGCTTTAACGTGCCGCAAACTGGTCCATATGCTGAAGAAGGCCTCGACGAGCTGCGCGCGCAGGAACTCGCTGTTGAGCACCTCAACGGTATGGGTGACGGCGGCATGATGAACACGTTCTCTGAAAAGAACCTCAAGGGGAACGGTATTCTCGGCAAGAAGGTCGAGTTCGTCACAGGCGACACGCAGACAAAATCTGACGTGGCACGTGCATCCGCACAGTCCATGATCCAGAAAGACGAATGCATCATGATCAACGGCGGGTCTTCTTCCGGTGTTGCGATTGCTGTGCAGGGTCTGTGCCAAGAAGCAGGCGTCATCTTTATGGCTGGCCTGACACACTCCAACGACACAACTGGTAAAGATAAGAAAGCCAACGGCTTCCGTCACTTCTTTAACGGTTATATGTCTGGTGCTGCTCTGGGTCCTGTTCTTGAAAAGGAATACGGCAATGAGCGTCAGGCATACCACCTGACAGCTGACTACACATGGGGCTGGACACAGCAGGAATCCATCGCAGCGTCCACCGAAGCACTCGGCTGGAACACTGTGCAGGACGTGCGCACACCCGTTGGTGCTGGCGACTTCTCCAGCTACATCGCGCCAATCCTGAACTCCGGTGCGGATACGCTGATCCTGAACCACTACGGTGGGGACATGGTCAACTCTCTGACACAAGCGATCCAGTTTGGTCTGCGCGACAAGCAGGTGAACGGTAAAGACTTTACCATCATCGTGCCGCTCTACTCCGAGCTGATGGCCGCTGGTGCGGGCTCCAACATTCAGGGCGTCTTTGGTTCCATGAACTGGAACTGGCAGCTGCAGGATGAAGGCACCAAAGCCTTCGTTAAATCCTTCGGTGAAAAGTACGGCTTCCCACCATCCGGTGCGGCGCACACATGCTACGTACAAACACTGCTTTATGCAGATGCTGTTGAGCGTGCTGGCACATTCAACCCATGTGGCGTTGTTGAAGCCCTTGAGGACTTTGACTTTGACGGCATGGGCAATGGTCCAACATCGTACCGCGGCGCTGATCACCAGTGCTTTAAGGACGTGTTGGTCATGAAAGGCACAGAAGCGCCAACCAACCAGTTCGATACACTGGAAATCGTAGAAGTTACGCCACGTGCACAGGTTGAGTACGCACCTGACCACCCAATGTTCGCAGGTGGCGATCTGGGCGAATGTAACCCAGGCGCATAAGCGTTTTGAAAACGATCGGACCGGCGCACCTATGTGCCGGTCCACCCTGCCCTAGGACATAGGGCCAATCCAGCAGACATGACGGGGCAAGGTCCAATGGACGCATTTATACTACAAATTCTCAACGGCTTGGATAAGGGCTCGGCTTATGCCTTGATTGCCCTCGGCCTGACACTGATCTTTGGCACGCTGGGCGTTGTGAACTTCGCCCACGGCGCATTGTTCATGATCGGCGCGTTCTGTGCGGTCACCGTGCAAAAATTGCTGGGTCTCAGCTTTGACGTGATCGACCCCACGCAAACCGATTTCCTTGGCAACCCTCTGAAGGTGGCCATACCTTATGTCGAGGCATGGTTCGGACCGGCTATTGGTGGCGCGATCCAAGATTGGTCTGTCCCATTGGCCATTCTGGTTGTGATCCCCGTGATGTTCCTCGTCGGCTGGGCAATGGAACGCGGTCTGATCAAGCATTTCTACAACCGCCCCCACGCTGACCAGATCCTTGTGACATTCGGGCTGGCCATCGTGATCGGCGAAATTATTAAGGCGTTCTTTGGCGCCAACCCGATCCAGACCCCCGCCCCCGAGGTGTTTATCGGCACCGTCGATGTCGGCGCATGGCTGGGCATGGACCCCGGTTCTGTCGCCTACCCCACATGGCGCATGGTCTATTTCTTCTTCTCCGCGATCATTATCGCCGCTGTGTTCGCCTTCTTGCAGTTCACCACCTTCGGGATGGTTGTGCGTGCAGGCATGGCAGACCGCGAAACCGTGGGCCTGCTGGGCATCGACATCGACAAGCGGTTCACGCTGATGTTCGGACTTGCGGCCGCCGTCGCGGGCATGGCAGGTGTCATGTACACACCGATCCTGTCGCCCCACTATAACATCGGCATGGACTTCCTTGTATTGTCGTTCGTTGTGGTTGTTGTCGGCGGCATGGGGTCATTGCCCGGTGCGGTGCTTGCGGGTTTCCTGCTTGGCATTCTGCAATCCTTCGCCTCAATGAATGAGGTTAAGGCGCTGATCCCCGGGATCGACCAAATCATCATCTATCTTGTTGCAATCATTATTTTGCTGACCCGCCCCCGTGGCCTGATGGGTCGCAAAGGCGTGATGGAGGACTAATCATGCTTGGACTTAATTCACGCGACTTCAAACTGTTCATCATCGTGTGCATCATGGCGCTTGCCGCACCGATCCTGCTGAACCCGTTTCCAACCGCTTCTGCCATGGGAGAAAGCTTTAACGCGGGCTACCCTGCCCTGATGCAACGGTTTGTCATCTTTGGCATCCTTGTGATCGGATTCAACATTCTGTTTGGCCTGACGGGCTATCTGTCCTTCGGTCACGCTGCATTCTTGGGTGTGGGTTCCTATGCTGCTGTTTGGATGTTCAAACTGCTGTCCTACAACGTTGTGCCCGCAATCATCCTGTCGGTTATCGTAGCGGGCCTGTTCTCGGTCGTGATCGGCTATGTGAGTTTGCGCCGCTCTGGCATCTACTTCTCTATCCTGACGCTGGCCTTTGCGCAGATGTCATACCAGCTAGCCTATTCGGTGTTCACACCGCTGACCAACGGGGAAACCGGCCTGCAAGTTTATAACGATGATCCGCAAATCCTGATGGGCGAAAACTCCCCTACGGTGCCGCATTTCTTTGGGCTGGAAATGAACGCGCAATCTGTGGTGGACGTGGCCGGTTGGTCATTCACATTCCAGAACGGGTATTACCTGTCCGCTGTGTTCCTGATCCTTGCGTTCTACCTGTCGATCCGCATCTTCCGCTCCCCTATGGGTCTGATGCTGCGCGCGATCAAATCGAACCAGACGCGAATGTCCTATACGGGCATCAACACGAAACCCTATATGCTAGCGGCCTTCGTGATCTCTGGCATGTACGCCGGTCTTGCTGGTGGTCTGCTAGCCGCAATGGACCCACTAACAGGGGCAGAGCGTATGTTCTGGACCGCATCAGGTGAGATTGTTGTCATGGCGATCTTGGGTGGTGTTGGCACATTGATCGGCCCTGTGTTGGGCGCTGGTATCATCAAATACCTTGAAAACATCGTGTCCAAGATCAACGACGGTATCCTGCACAACTGGTTCGCATTCATGCCAGACTGGTTGGACAACGCGCTGGTGACCATCATCCACCCGTTTATCGGCAAGGGCTGGCACCTGACGCTAGGCCTGTTGTTCATGGCTGTTGTCATCTTCCTGCCCGGTGGGCTGGTGCAAGGTGGCCAAAAGCTGGGCGGTTTGTTCCGCCGCAAGAAAACCGACGACGCCGCTGATGGCGCCAAGACGCCAGCGGAATAAAGGAGCGATGACAATGGGTATTCTCGAAGTCAAAGGTATCAACAAACGGTTTGGCGGCCTGCAAGCATTGGGTGACGTGAACCTAAGCGTGGCCGAAAACACCGTACACGCCATCATCGGGCCAAACGGCGCAGGCAAATCCACCCTGCTGAACGTGCTGGTGGGCAAACTGATCCCTGACAGCGGGTCAGTGATGTTTGACGGCCAATCCGTGCTGGGCCGCGCCCCGCACGAGATTAACCAGATGGGCATTTCCCGCGTGTTCCAAACACCCGAGATTTTCTCGGACCTGACGGTGTTTGAAAACGTGATGATCCCCTGCTTTGCCAAGCGCGACGGGGCGTTCCAGATGAACGCAATCGGCGCCGTGACAGGCCACGGTGATATCAAGGATATGGCAGAGGCGATTTTGGCCGACGTCAACATGCTAGATAAACGCCAAATGACTGCCTCCTCTATGTCGCGTGGCGATAAACGACGGCTGGAAATGGCGATGTGTCTGGTGCAGGAACCGCGCCTGCTGCTGTTGGATGAACCAACCGCCGGCATGGCACGGGCCGATACCAACAACACCATCGATCTGCTCAAAGAAATTAAGGAAAAGCGCGACATCACCATGGCGATCATCGAACACGACATGCACGTTGTGTTCAGCTTGGCCGAGCGGATCACCGTTCTGGCCCAAGGCATGCCGCTGGTTGAAGAAACGCCCGAAAACATCAAAGGCCACCCGAAAGTGCGCGAAGCCTACCTTGGCGAAGCACAGGTGTAAGGAACTGATATGAACGCTCCATTCAACAAACACGCCAACAACGCGGCCACCCACCCGGCATTTCTGTCCGTCTGGGAAATCGAGGCCTATTACGGCGAAAGCTATATCGTTCAGAACGTTAGCTTTAATATCCACGAGGGTGAAATCCTTGCCCTATTGGGCCGTAACGGGGCGGGCAAAACATCGACCCTGCGTACCATTGCGCGCATGGGTGATCCGCAGTTGAAACACGGTGAAATCTGGCTGGATCACAAGCCGCTGCACAACATGAAGTCGTTTCAGGCCGCCCAAGCCGGTATCGCGCTGGTGCCAGAGGATCGCAGCATCATCGCGGGCCTCACGGTTGAGGAAAACATCAAGCTTGCGCAAATCGCACCGCCTATCGGCTGGTCGCTGGAACGGATCTATGACCTGTTCCCGCGCCTTGGCGAACGCCGCACCCAAGAGGGCGTGACCCTGTCAGGTGGCGAACAACAGATGCTTGCCATCGCCCGCGCATTGGCCCGCGACATCAAGGTGTTGCTGCTGGATGAACCCTATGAGGGTCTGGCGCCCGTCATCGTGCAGGAAATCGCCAAAACTCTCGGCCTCATCCGCGATCAGGGGATCACGACTGTGATTGTGGAACAAAACGCTGTGGCCGCACTGAAACTGGCCGATCGCGCAGTGATTTTGGACACAGGCACAGTGGTTTACGACGGGTCCGCCCAAGAGGTTTTGGAAGATGAACAACTGCGTGCACAATATCTGGCCATTTAAACGCATTAATTTAACGGATCAGTAACGGGTTCCATTCAATTTGAAGATGGTTTTAAACAAATCACATTCGGAGCCTTAACATGGAACTTTCGCTTCAAACTGCTTATGCGACGCCGCCCGGTCTAATCAATCGGGCGGCCACAACGCCCGCCCTGCAACAGCCCCTCCCGTCCGATTTAGGCCCATCCGCTGTTGCGTCACGACCGGCAGATCAATCCACCGCAGGGCGTATCATCGCCGCACAGCTCACATCGCAAATGGTGGATGATACGGCCATGATCGCCAAGGAACGCACGCTGAAACCCTACGGGATTATCATGCTGCCACCACGCCAAATGCTTGCCAACTTGACCTAGGCCAATCAGCCGCGTGTAATCTTGCGTCATTTTCCTAAACCGTATCTCTTTTCTCTTAGCGGTGGCTGGCCTATAAGACCCTAATCGCCAATTTCATTGGCAAATTTTTTTCAATAGGCCGAGGACAATATGACAAAAAAGACCTCTCACGAAAGCGACGTCAGCTTTATCCAATCTTTGGCAGAGCTTTTGCGCGAAAATGACCTGACAGAACTTCAGGTAAAACGTGATTACGGCGAAAACGACAGCCTGAACGTCCGCGTCAGTCGGCAAGCCCCCGCCGTGGTCCAAGCGGCCCCTGTCGCCGTTGCAACAGCCCCCGCCCCTGTTGCGGCGGCCGCAGCAACAGCCCCCGCCGCAGAAGCCCCATCTGACCCGTCGGCACACCCTGGTGCGGTCACATCACCGATGGTTGGCACCGTCTATATGGCCGCCGAACCTGGGGCTGCCGCATTTGTATCCGTCGGCACAACCGTTGCCGAGGGCGACACCATCTTGATCATCGAAGCGATGAAAACGATGAACCACATCCCGTCGCCCAAGGCAGGCACGATCAAGCGTATCTTGGTCGAAGACGGCGCACCGGTTGAATTCGGCGCCCCCCTTGTGATCATCGAATAAGGCGCACCCGACATGTTCGATAAAATCCTGATCGCGAACCGTGGTGAGATTGCGCTGCGGGTCGTGCGCGCGTGTCGCGAAATGGGCGTGAAATCCGTGGCCGTGCATTCCACAGCCGACAGCGATGCGATGCATGTGCGCATGGCCGATGAGGCTATCTGCATCGGCCCCCCGTCATCCGCGCAATCCTATCTGTCGTTTCCGGCTATCATCTCGGCCTGCGAAATCACAGGCGCGCAAGCGGTACACCCCGGCTACGGCTTCTTGTCTGAAAACGCCGCCTTTGTGCAGGCGCTCGAGGATCACGACATCGCGTTTATCGGCCCAACTGCCGAACATATCCGCACAATGGGTGACAAAATCACCGCCAAGGACACGATGAAGGCGCTTGGCGTGCCTTGCGTTCCCGGCTCTGACGGTGGCGTGCCAACCCTTGACGATGCGAAACGTGTCGGCGCCGAAATCGGCTATCCCGTTATTATCAAGGCGACGGCTGGTGGTGGCGGGCGCGGCATGAAAGTCGCCCAAACGGCCGCAGACATGGAACAGGCGTTCCACTCCGCCCGCGCCGAAGGCAAGGCCGCGTTCGGCAACGACGAAGTCTATATCGAGAAATACCTGACCACCCCGCGCCACATCGAAATTCAGGTGTTCGGCGACGGCAAGGGCAATGCTGTCCATCTGGGCGAGCGGGATTGTTCCCTGCAACGCCGCCACCAAAAAGTGTTTGAAGAGGCCCCTGGCCCCTGCATCACTCCCGAATTGCGCGCCCGCATTGGCAAGGTCTGCGCGGATGCTGTTGCGAAAATCAACTACATCGGTGCCGGCACAATCGAATTCCTGTTCGAGAATGATGAATTTTATTTCATCGAAATGAACACCCGTTTGCAGGTTGAACACCCTGTTACCGAAGGTATTTTTGGCGTCGACTTGGTGCGCGAACAGCTGCGCGTTGCGGCTGGCATGCCCATGTCATTCGGGCAAGATGACCTGACGATCAACGGTCACGCGATCGAGGTGCGGATCAACGCAGAAAAGCTGCCGAATTTCGCGCCCTGCCCCGGCCAAATCACACAATATCACGCGCCTGGCGGTCTTGGTGTGCGGATGGATTCCGCGCTTTATGCCGGCTACCGCATCCCGCCCTATTACGACAGTTTGATCGGCAAACTAATCGTGCACGGGCGCGATCGGCCAGAAGCATTGGCTCGTCTGGGCCGCGCCTTAGGCGAGCTGATCGTCGACGGCGTCGACACAACGGTGCCGTTGTTCCACGCGCTTTTGGCAGAAGAGGCCGTGCAAATTGGTGACTATAACATTCACTGGCTGGAACACTGGCTTGAAGAAAACCTCGCGTAGGTTTGCGTGACGATCCACCAGCGCTGACACCGGACCTGTTGTTGAAGGGCTACTGCGCTGGTGTTTTCCCCATGTCCAAAAGCCGCGACGACCCCGATGTGTTCTGGGTCGATCCGAAGTTGCGAGGCATCCTCCCGCTTGATGGCTTCCACATCTCGCGGCGGTTGGCGCGTTTCATGCGCACAGAACCGTTCCGTATCAGCCTGAACACCGCGTTTGAGGCTGTCGTGCATGGCTGTGCGGACCGGCCGGAAACATGGATCAACGACACAATCTTTGACCTCTACCGCAGCCTGCACCACCGCGGACAGGCCCACGCGATTGAGGTTTGGGACGCAGACGACCTTGTCGGGGGCGTTTATGGTGTCACGATTGGTGCGGCGTTCTTTGGCGAAAGTATGTTCAGCACACGCACAAACGCGTCAAAGATCGCGCTTGCCTATTTGGTCGATCACCTGAACCGCACGGGATTTACGCTGTTTGATACCCAGTTTATCACCGATCATCTTGCCAGTCTTGGCGGGATCGAAATACCGCGCCGACATTATCACACCCTGTTGCAGCAGGGGTTGCAGGGCACGGGTGATTTTCAGAAAACGTCATATATTCCAGACGCTTACACGTTATTGCAACGCAATACCCAAACGTCATAGCGCGGATGGTCAATCGCGTTCAGCGCAGGCGCTGAGGCAATCAGCCACCCCCGAAAAACAGGGTCCACAAGGTCGCGGTACACCACCGTCAAACGCGCATATGCATCGCCGCTGGGGTTGGATGATGGGTAGCGGCAGTCATTGAGCGTGATCTTTAGCAGCCCGAACGCACCTGTTTCACCGGCCCCAAGACGCAGGTCGGTCACCGCCCCTGTCACCTTGTCCAGCACACGCAGCAAACCGGAATTCGCGCTTGTGGCCTGTTGGGCCTGCGCCGCGCCAACCGTCAGGCACAGGATCATCGCTGCAATGCATCGTTTCATGTCAATTATCCTCGCCGGTGACGAATTTCAGCAGAAGAGAGATCAAGCTGACCGCGCCTTGGGTATCTTCGATCTCAGCACCGTTTTCAAAATTCCCAAGCGATCCGCCCGGCACGATTTCGATGAAATTACCGCCCAGCAACCCTTCGGATGCGATGACAGCCGCGCTATCGTCGGGGATGATCACATCGGACTGGATGGACAGCGTCGTATCCCCGCGAAATGTCTGCGCGTTCAAATCAATCCCTGAAACGGTGCCAATCTTTACACCGGCAAGCCGGATGTCACTGCCCGCTGTCACCCCCTCGACGGACCGGAAACTGGCCGTCAGATCGTATGTATCAGCGCCGGAAAACCCACCCGCCGTGCGAAGCGTGTATGCCAAAAACCCCAGCGCCACGGCCAGCACGATGCCGCCAACGATCACTTCTGTGGTGTTCTCGCGCATGGCGCTTACTCCGGCGTCCATGCCTCATAATCGCCGCGTGGGGCGGGATCGGCGCGGCGCAATGAACCCGCAGGCGCATAGGCATCCATCGTGCCAGTCAGGTTTGGCTGGTGCGGTTTTTCCCACGCCTTATGCGGCAGCGGCTTATCTGTCGGGGCCTCGTCCCAAGTGTGGTGCAACCAGCCGTGCCAATCAGGATCAATTCGGCTTGCTTCCATAGGGCCATTGTAAATCACCCAGCGGCGGTCGCCCGCGGCATTGGTATAGAATACGTTGCCTTGGCTATCTTCGCCAACCTTCTGGCCCTTGCGCCATGTCCAAAGCTGAGTGCCAAATGTCTGCCCGTCCCACCATGTGAAAACGCGCTTGATTGTGTTGAAAAGGCCCATCGTTCGCTCCTTGACGCTGCTTGTTGCGCTTTTGCCCGAAAAACCGCCCGAGGTCCAGTGCGCTATGCGTTCGGGTCCAGCGCAGTTAGCTCAATTTCGATCTTATACTTAGGGTCGATTAAATCGGCAAATATCATTGTGGCCGCCGGCGGATTGTCACCAAATGCCGCTGATAAAACAGGCCAACATGGTTCAAAATCCGCGAGGTTGGGCAGGATATAGCGGACGCGCACCGCGTCGGCGAGACTGGCGCCAGCTTCGGCCAATGCGCGCTCCATGATGCCCAGCGCCGATTGGCATTGGGCGACGACATCATCAGGCACATCCGGTCCGGCAACCGTTCCGGATACGTGGATAAATCCGCCCGCCACGACAGCGCGGCAGTAGCCAATGCGGGGCTCATATACCCCGCCAGAGGCGATCCGCCGGATCATTAACCTGCGGTTGCTGGCTCTTTGGATTTCGCCTTGGCCTCATCGTGGATCATCAGGGGGGATAAGTCGGATGACACGGCCTCTTCGTTGACGACAACCTCTGTCACGGTGTCCATTCCGGGCAGGTCAAACATCGTATCCAGCAGGATATCTTCCATGATGGACCGCAGACCGCGTGCACCTGTTTTGCGCTCGATCGCGCGTTTGGCAATCGCCTCTAGCGCATCATCGGTGAACGTCAGCTGCACATCTTCCAGCTCAAACAGGCGTTGGTATTGCTTGACCAGCGCGTTCTTGGGCTTGGACAGAATGGTAACAAGCGCGTCTTCATCCAAATCCGTCAGGGTCGCGATTACGGGCAAACGACCGACAAATTCCGGGATCAAACCGAATTTCAACAGATCCTCTGGTTCAAGGTCTGTGAAAATTTCACCAATGCCGCGGTCATCGTTGTCTTTCACGTCCGCGCCAAAGCCCATGCCAGACCCTTTTCCGCGCTGCGCGATAATCTTGTCCAGCCCCGCGAATGCGCCACCACAGACGAACAAGATGTTGGTCGTGTCAACTTGCAGGAATTCCTGCTGCGGGTGCTTGCGGCCACCTTGCGGCGGCACAGAGGCCACGGTGCCTTCCATGATCTTCAGCAACGCTTGCTGCACGCCCTCGCCCGAAACATCGCGTGTGATGGACGGGTTGTCGGACTTGCGCGTAATCTTATCGACCTCGTCAATATAGACAATGCCGCGCTGTGCGCGTTCCACATTGTATTCGGACGCCTGCAACAGTTTGAGGATGATGTTTTCGACATCTTCGCCGACATATCCCGCCTCGGTCAGTGTGGTCGCGTCGGCCATTGTAAATGGCACATCCAAAATGCGCGCGAGCGTTTGGGCCAGCAACGTCTTACCGCAACCCGTGGGGCCGATCAGCATGATATTAGATTTCGCCAACTCGATGTCGGATTTCTCAGCGTGGTTCAGGCGTTTGTAGTGGTTGTGCACAGCGACAGACAGCACGCGCTTTGCATGCATCTGACCGATCACATAGTCATCCAGCACACCGCAAATCTCGGTTGGTGTTGGGACGCCCTCGCCTGACTTCAGGCTGGCGGATTTTGTTTCCTCACGGATGATATCCATGCACAGCTCAACGCATTCGTCGCAGATAAAGACCGTGGGACCCGCGATCAGCTTGCGCACCTCATGCTGGCTTTTGCCACAAAAGCTACAGTAAAGCGTGTTTTTGCTGTCGTTTCCGGAAGTGTTCGCCATGTTTAAACCTTTTGACCCAGTGGGTCGTTTTCTAAATGCGCAGGGCTGCCCTGGGCCTTAACCTAGGACAGCCCACAATCGGCTACAATGTCAAAATGACTCACCGTGCGGTCACGTTAACAAAGGGTCGTGATTAGTCGTCCAGCTTTTCGCGGCTTGCGACGATTTCATCAATGTGACCCCAATCTTTGGCCTCTTGGGCGGTCATCCATGTGTCGCGGTCCAGCGCCTTTTCAACGTCGGCCTTTTTCTGGCCTGTGTGGTCGACATAAAGATCATAAAACCGCTCACGTGTCCGCTCAATATGGCGGGCAGAGATGAGCATGTCAGATGCTTTACCCTGTGACCCACCGGACGGCTGGTGCACCATCACTTCGGAATTGGGCAGCGAGAAACGCATCCCCTTTTCACCACCCACCGCAATCACCGACCCCATAGAGGCCGCCATGCCACAGATCAGCGTCGATACCTTCGGACGGATATACTGCATGGTGTCATAGATGCTCATCCCTGAATGCACGGCACCACCGGGTGAATTGATGTACATGCTGATTTCTTTCTTGGGGTTTTCGGCCTCAAGGTGCAGCAACTGTGCGACGATCAGCTGTGACATACCGTCATGGATCGGGCCGTTCACGAAAATGATCCGTTCTTTCAGCAGGCGGCTAAAGATATCATAAGCACGCTCGCCACGGGCGGTCTGTTCAACGACCATCGGAACGAGGTTCATATATTGTTCAACTGGATCTTGCATATTTACTGCCTCATTGGGGGACGCTTTCGTCCTACACTGTAATTCCTTGCCATAACCTTAGTGTTGGCAATCAGGGGCTTCAAGGGCAGGTCTGCCGATCTTGCCAGCTTTCGTTGGCGGCCTAACTGGACTGCATGACAAATTTCCCCGCTGACCGCGCCACCGCCCTCGCCCGCCTTGCCGATTTTGCCCCCCATGCGGGGCGCGATTATGCCGCAGGGCGCAACTATGATGACCAGACCCATGTATCGGTTCTGTCCCCCTATCTGCGCCACCGGATTATCACCGAACAAGAGGTGCTGACCGCCGTTCTGCGCCACCATACGCCCAGCGCCGCCGAGAAATTCATCGCCGAAGTTTGCTGGCGCACCTATTGGAAGGGCTGGCTGGAGCGTCGCCCTACCCTATGGGCCGGATATCAGGCGGAATTGCGCAAAACGCTGGATGATGTGCAGACCCAATCCGGGCTGCGGTCGGAGTGGGAGGCAGCCTGCCTTGGCCAAACAGGTATCGCGTGTTTTGACCACTGGGCGCAGGAATTGGTGACCACAGGCTACCTTCATAACCACGCCCGCATGTGGTTTGCGTCGATCTGGATCCATACGCTGCAACTGCCGTGGACGTTAGGCGCTGATTTCTTCATGCGGCATCTGCTGGATGGGGATGCGGCGTCCAATACGCTGTCGTGGCGTTGGGTTGGCGGCATCCATACGATGGGCAAATCCTACCTCGCGCGGGCCGATAACATTGCGAAATACACCAACGGTCGTTTCACTCCCACAGGGCTGGCGCATCATCCCTACCCACTGGACACCACGCCACATCCGCCTGTTGGCCCAGTGCCGCAATCCGATTGGATCAACCCCGCCAAATCCAGCGTTCATCTGATCACCGATGATGATATCGCCGCCACGCAGCCCGATATGCCAACGGCGACCTATTATAATGCGGCTGGTCGTAGCCCACTGGCCACGGCCCCTATAATTGGGGAGTTCGTGGATCCTGCATTGACTGGCCATGGTCCTGCCCTTGCGGATGTGGGCGCAATCACCGCTTGGGCGGTGGATCAAGGCGCCCAACAGCTTGTGATGAACTACACCCCTGTTGGCCCCACGGCGGACGGATTGAGCGGATTGCGCGCCGCACTTGACGCACAGGGCATCACCCTTGCCGTGCATATCCGTGATCACGACCGCACCGGCTGGCCCGCGTCCAAAGCGGGGTTCTTTAAGTTCAAGGCCGTGATCCCCGACATCTTACGTCTGGTCGCCGATTGCCGTGAGCCGCAGCTCGGCCTAGTTTAACCCCAACAGTTCATCCCAAACCGGAGGCACCCCATGCCCACCACATTGACGATCAACGGCGAAGCCAAGACCATCGACCTGCCCGACAATGTCCCCCTGCTGTGGGCGCTGCGCGACGGGCTTGGCCTGACGGGTACAAAATTTGGTTGTGGCGTGGCCGCTTGCGGGGCCTGCACAGTCCATATCGACGGACAGGCCGTGCGGTCCTGCCAGATCGGGCTTGCCGACGTCTGGGGCAGCGTCACCACGATCGAGGGGCTCGGCAGCCCCGACCTACCGGCAACGATCCAGCAGGCATGGATCGACAATCAGGTCGCGCAATGCGGCTACTGCCAATCGGGACAGATCATGCAGGCCGCTGATCTGCTATCGGTGAACCTGTCCCCCACGGATCAGGATATCGACGACGCGATGCAGGGTAACCTGTGCCGCTGTGGCACCTACCCCCGTATCCGCGCCGCGATCAAAGACGCCGCCGCCAAACTGAAGGACGCGTAATCATGGCCAGCCTTGGAAAAATCGCCCGTCGTTCATTTCTGATCGGATCCACCGCCATTGTGGGCGGGGTCGCGTTTGGTGTCTATCAAGTCAACAAAGATGCACCCAACCCGCTAACCCCCGGTGAGGGTGAGGCAACGCTGAACCCGTTTATCATGATCAACGTCGACGGTATTACGATCATCACACCCCGCGCCGAAATGGGCCAAGGGGTGCACACCACCCTTGCCGCCCTCGTGGCCGAGGAAATGGACCTGAACTGGGACGACGTGCGCGTGATGCATGGCCCACCAGCGCAAGCCTATTATAACGGCGCGCTCTTGGGGCTGGCCCTGCCGTTCCGGCATTATGCCGACACGAATTTAAAACATGGGCTGCGCCAATCAGTTGGCAAGGTGGGGAAATTGCTGTCGTTGCAGGTGACGGGCGGCTCGACCTCAATGAAGGACGCGTATGAACGGATGCGCCACGCCGGTGCCTCTGCCCGCGAGGCGATGAAACTGGCGGCGGCCGATCAACTGTCCGTCGCTGTGGCCGATCTGCGAACTGAAAACGGCATGGTCATCGCGCCTGATGGCACCGAACTGAGCTATATCTCGCTTGCGCAGGCGGCAGCGTCTGTTGACGCGCCCAACGTCGATTTGCGTCCGAAATCCGAATGGAAACTGCTCGGCACCTCCCTGCCCCGCAAGGACATGGTGGGTAAATCTACAGGCACCGCAGAATATGCGATTGATGTGGTCCTGCCGGGCATGAAATTCGGCACCGTGCGCATGAACCCCAAACGCGCGGGCATGGTATCGTTCGACGCGACCGCAGCCGAGGGTATGGACGGCGTCGAGGCGATTGTCGACCTTGGCGACGGGATCGGTGTGATCGCCAGCAACACGTGGCTCGCATTTCAAGCCGCAGAGGCCGTGGATATCGTCTGGCAAGACGCCAGCTATCCCGCCACAAGCGACGCGCTGATGGCCGAAATCAAGGCGTCCCTGTCGTCAGAACCGAACTCCACCGTGCGCGACGACGGCGACGTGACCCAAGCCGTCGACGGCACCGAAATCACGGCTGAATACGATGTGCCTTGGCTTGCCCATGCGACGATGGAGCCGATGAATGCGGTTGCGTGGCAGGACGGCGACACAATGCAAATCTGGTCCGGTAACCAAGGGCCGATTCTTGTGCGCGACAAATGCGCAGAGGCCGTTGGGCTAACGCCCGAGAACGTGACGATCCACACCAACCTGATGGGCGGTGGTTTCGGGCGACGTGGTGAATCCGACTTTTCCGTGCATGCCGCCCGCCTTGCCACCGCCATGCCCGGCACGCCGATCAAAATGACTTGGAGCCGCGAGGAAGACATGCGGCACGATTTCTATCGCCCTGCCGCCGCCGCATCGTTTCGCGGCGTGGTCAAAGACGGCAAGCCATTGTTGCTGGATGGTGCGATTGCCGCACCTTCTGTGACCCGCCAGTCAAGCCTGCGCATCGCAGGTTCCGCCTCCCCCGGTCCGGATCGCGGCCATGTGGAGGCGGCGTATGACCAACCCTTCGCCATTCCCAACTACCGCATTTCGGGGCATCTGACCGATATCGATGTGCCAATCGGGTTCTGGCGGTCGGTCGGATCATCGTTCAACGGGTTCTTTTTCGATACGTTTGTTGATGAAATGGCGCATGCCGCAGGTGCTGACCCACTCAATTTCCGCGCCGATTTGGCCGCGAATGAGCACCCCGTTTCGGAAACAGTTATCCGCACCGTGGGCGAAATGTCCCAATGGGAGAAACAATCCGCGGCCAATGTCGGGCGCGGTATCGGCTTTAGCCACACATTTGGCTCCGCCGTCGCGCAAGTGGTTGAGGTCGTCGAAGAAGACGGCCAAATCCGCCTGTCAAAGGTTTGGATTTGCTGTGATGTCGGCACCGCACTGGACCCTGCGATCGTCAAGGCGCAGATGGTTTCAGGCGCGATCTACGGCATGTCGGCTGCGATGATGGGCGAAGTGTCCTTTGCCGATGGCGCGGTGGAACAGTATAATTTCCCTGACTATGACGCGCTCCGGATGCATTCCACACCCGAATTCGAGGTTGTCGTGCTCGAAAACGGGCCGCACTTGGGTGGGGTCGGCGAACCAGGCACACCGCCGTCTATGCCCGCATTGGGCAATGCCCTGTTTGACCTGACCGGCACCCGCGCCAGAAGCCTGCCATTCATCAAAACCTTTGATTTGTTGGTCTAAACGGCGCGCATTCCAGCCTTCGCAAATAAGGCGCAATTGTGGGTTTTGCCCCAGTTGCACCATATTTCGTTCAAATTGCCTTAAAATGACCTTCAACTTCTCAATAAAGACATGACGTGTCCCAATTGAGAACACTCAGTTTCTTTACCTCTCACAAAGATAAATCGAAGACGTGGACCCGCTCCGTAAGAATTCGGACTGAATTTGTGATGAAGGTAGGGCAGCATGCCACAGGGTTATTTAGTTTCACTTGGTGACACATCTCTCGACAACGGGGATGTCATCAGCGGTGTATATGTCACGTTTACGACCGATACCAACCTCGGGTCCGGTAGCTGGACTTGGTCTGGTGTTGCAGGCGGCACAAACTACACCAACGAGCTCGAGCCTGGCATTTATTACCTCGCTACGAACGGTAACATCTATTTCGAACCGCAGTTTCGCGCTGTCGATACGATCAACTCTGCCCAAGCGACCAACCCACCAGCCTATAGCTCCAACGACGGCACTGTGTCTGGTACGGCTGGTGATGACATCATTGAAGACGGATACACAGGCGATCCGGATACCGACACTATTACGGCAGTGGCCGATATCATTGATGCAGATGCAGGCAACGACACCGTGCGCGGCGGCGGCGGCAATGACACCATCGATGGCGGCACTGGCGACGATTTCCTTGTTGGGGCCAGACAGCGGCCAACGACGGCCAGGACAGCATTTCTGGCGGTGAAGGCAATGACACAATCTACGGCGATACCGCCGCGGGGACAGACAACACCCCAACAGTCGTATCATGGGCTAACCAAGGTGCCGCTGACGAAAGCAGCATCACGGGTGGCACGGGCGACGATACGTTCACCTATGAAAATCTGGGCTAACCGACCAATGGCACCATCACAGTCGTGGGTGGTCAGGGCGGCGAAACACCCGACGATGGCGACGCCACCACACTCGAAGGTGATACGCTTGATCTGGGCTTTGACGCTGATTTCTCGACCCTGAACATCACATCAACTACCACAAACGTTGATGGCAACGAAAGCTATTCTGGTACGATTCAGATGGATGATGGCACGCTCTTGGAATTCTCCGAGATCGAAAACATCATCTGCTTCACCCCCGGCACACGCATTGCCACGCCAATGGGCGCGCGCGACATCGCAACCCTCAAGGTTGGTGATCTTGTTGTGACCCGTGACTACGGCTTGCAGCCAATTCGTTGGATCCAGCAGCGCACTGTGCCTGCGATGGACAGTTTTGCCCCGATCGGGATCAAGCCCGGCGTCGTCACTGGTCAGGAGCGGGATCTGCCCGTCTCGCCCCAGCACCGGATGATGTTCCAAGGCTACCGCGCTGAGCTTCTGTTCGGCGAAAGCGAAGTGTTGGTTGCGGCCAAACACTTGGTAGACGGCAAATTGGTCACGCAGGACGCTGGCGGCGACGTCACATACATCCACATGATGTTTAAAGAACACGAAGTGGTCTATGCCGAGGGTGCCGCTACCGAAAGCTTCCATCCAGGTAAGGTCGGCCTGTCAGCCGTGTCCTATCCCGCGCGCGAAAAATTGTTTGCTCTGTTCCCTGAACTGCGCAGCAACATCGGTGGCTACGGCCAAACGGCGCGCCGCTACCTGAAGCGCCACGAGGCCGAGTTGTTGAGCGTCTAACGCCAACAGCAAACAATGGGAAAAGGGCCGGACACCTGCCAGTGTCCGGCCCTTTCCTATGGGTATCCCTTATGCGGGTCAGCTACGGCTTTGCTTCCACGCGGCGGCGGCTTGACCAAAGGCCGCAAACAACGGTTTGGACATCGGATCAACGGTCGCATTCCATTCAGGGTGCCACTGCACCGACAGTGTAAAGCCTGGCGCGTCTTTGATATAAATCGCCTCTGGCGTGCCATCAGGGGCTGTGCCATCAATCACAACCCGCGGCCCCGCTTGTTTGATCCCCTGCCCGTGCAGCGTGTTTGTCATCACTTCGGCCTCACTCAGCAATTTGGCGAATGGTCCAACGGGCGAAAACGTGACAGCATGGCGCAGCGCGAACTTTTCCTCCAAGGTGCCATCGGGCGGCATCCGGTGGTTATCACGCCCCGGCAGATCGCGAATTTCAGGGTGCAGCGTGCTGCCCATCGCAACCGCAACCTCTTGAAACCCCCGACAAATCCCGATGATTGGCTGACCCGCTTCAATACAGGCGCGGATCAACGGCAGCGCGACACGGTCCCGATCACGGTCAAAATCCCCGTGGGCTGGCGTCGCCGCCTCGCCGTATTCCTCGGGGTGCACATTGGCCCGCGCGCCTGTGAAAACGAACCCGTCGCACAGCGCCATCAGCTCTGAAATATCGCTCAGATCGGGGTCCGTGGGCAAAATGATCGGCACCGCGCCACAGGCCTCGGCCACGGCTGCGGTGTTCAACTTACCCGCACCAAAAATGTGGTAATCGTCATGGATCAGAAAACTGGCACCGATAATGCCGATAACAGGGCGGGACATGAAACACCTCTTTCGTTTCGCCCTTGGTAACCTGTTGGCGGGACCGCGGAAAGAGGCGGCAACAAAGAAGGCCGCATCAGGTCCCCCCCGATGCGGCCCTGG
Organism: Yoonia sp.; assembly: GCA_029250945.1. Taxonomy (GTDB): domain Bacteria; phylum Pseudomonadota; class Alphaproteobacteria; order Rhodobacterales; family Rhodobacteraceae; genus Yoonia. The sequence goes on along the minus strand of JAQXEG010000015.1, from coordinate 11,375 downwards.
ATCATCAAACCGGTGTGATTAGCCGTCGGCCTTTAGCCCTGTGGCCTCGATCCCGACGGTGCCTGCGATCAGGTCGTTGTCGGATGTGTCACCTGTCACGCCCACAGCACCGATCACGGCACCGCGGCTGTCGCGCACCAAAATGCCACCCGGTACAGGCACAACCTGACCACCATACACGCCGCTCACGGCAGCCATGAAATAGGCCTGCTGCTCGGCCCGCGCCATTTGTGCGGTCCCGTTCATGCCCAGCATCACGGCGCCATAGGCCTTGCCATGGGCAATCGCGAAGCGACCCGGGGCGGCACCATCTGCGCGTTCAAATGCTTTGACGTGGCCACCAGTGTCCAACACGACGACGGACAAAGGCTTTAGCCCCATTTCGGCGCCCTTTGCCATCGTCTTGCGAATGATCGTGCGGGCGCGGCTTGCGGAAATTTCTGCCATTTTTCTCTCCTGAGTAGGATGGGTCTTGCCCCATCTGTGTTTAGTGGTTGCGTTGGGCTTTCAGCTCCAACCGGCGACGGTGCAAAACAGGCTCGGTGTAGCCAGACGGCTGCACGCGGCCTTGGAACACAAGATCACAGGCTGCTTGGAACGCGATCCCGTCGAATGTCGGGCCCATCGGGCGATAGGTGTCATCACCTGCGTTCTGACGGTCCACGATTGCGGCCATTTTCTGCATTGCGGCCATCACTTCGGCCTCGGACACGACATTATGGTGCAACCAGTTGGCCAGCGCTTGGCTGGAAATCCGGCAGGTGGCGCGGTCTTCCATCAGGCCCACGTCATTGATGTCTGGCACTTTGGAACATCCAACACCTTGGTCAACCCAGCGCACAACATAGCCAAGGATGCCTTGGGCGTTGTTTTCAACCTCACGGCTGATCTGCTCATTGGTCCAGTTGGGCTGCACGGCCACCGGATATGTCAGCAGATCGGCCAATGTGCCGCGCGTGCCACCGGCCTTAATCTCGGCCTGACGGCCCAGCACGTCGATCATATGGTAATGCGTGGCGTGCAGCGTCGCGGCTGTTGGCGATGGCACCCACGCGCAGTTGGCACCCGCTGTCGGGTGGTTCGTCTTGGCCTCCAGCATTTCGGCCATACGGTCGGGCATCGCCCACATCCCCTTGCCGATTTGCGCACGACCCTGAAGCCCGCAAGCCAAACCGATATCCACGTTCCGGTCCTCATAGGATTTGATCCAAGGGCTGTCTTTCATTTCGCCCTTGGGCATCATTGGCCCCGCTTCCATGCTGGTGTGGATTTCGTCGCCCGTCCGATCAAGGAACCCTGTGTTGATAAACGCCACGCGTGATTTCGCGGCACGGATGCATTCCATCAGGTTCACCGATGTGCGGCGTTCTTCGTCCATGATGCCCAGCTTGACGGTGTTCACCGGCAGGCCAAGCGCCGCCTCGACCCGATCAAAAATCTCAACCGCAAAGGCAACTTCCTCGGGGCCGTGCATTTTGGGTTTCACGACATAAACCGATCCGTGAAGCGAGTTGCCACCGTCGCGGTCCAGATCATGCATCGCAATCAGCGTGGTGCACATCGCATCCATTAGCCCCTCGCTGACCTCATTGCCGTCGCGGTCCAGAATGGCGGGGTTCGTCATCAGGTGGCCGACATTGCGGATCAACATCAATGACCGGCCCTTGTGGGTCACGGCCGCGCCATCAGCGCCGGTAAAGGTGACGTCATCGTTCAGCACGCGGGTGAACTTTTTGCCGCCCTTGCTGACATCCTCGGCCAGATCACCCTTCATCAGGCCCAGCCAGTTGGAATAGGCCACGACTTTGTCCTCGGCATCCACGGCCGCGACGCTGTCTTCACAATCCATAATCGTGGACAGCGCGCTTTCGAGGATAATATCGGAAATACCCGCCTTATCCGTGCCGCCGATTGTGGAGGACGCGTCAATCACAACGCGGATCAACAGACCATTGGCCTGCAAAAATACGTCCGTGCCATCGTTGTGGCCCGCAAATTGCGCAGGATCGGCCAGCGCGGGTGACAAAACGCCGTCCGTCACAGACAGCCCGTCGATGTCAGCCCATGAACAAGCGGCCAGTGGCACGGCCTTGTCCAGATGGGCGCGGCCCCATGCGATCACCTGCGCACCGCGGTCCGCGTCATAATCTTTGCCAGCAGGCAGGCTGCCCAGCGCGTCCGTGCCATATAGCGCGTCATACAAGCTACCCCAGCGGGCGTTGGCCGCGTTTAGCGCGAAACGGGCGTTTGTGATCGGCACCACCAACTGTGGCCCCGGTAGATTGGCGATCTCGGGATCGACATTCGCTGTCTCAATCGAAAACGGCGCGCCCTCGGCGACGAGGTATCCGATTTCGCGCAAAAACGCCTCATAGGATGCGGCGTCCACGCCGGGGTTGGCCACATGCCATGCATCAACCTGCCCTTGGATCGCCGCACGTTTTTCCAACAGCGCCGCGTTACGTGGCCCCATGTCATGCACGATGGCGGAAAAGCCGGACCAGAATGCATCCGCGTTCACACCTGTGCCGACCAGCGCACGCTCTTCAATAAAGCTGACCAGCTCTGCATCAACGGCAAGCCCGTGTTTATCCATACGATCCGACATGATATTCCTCCGAAAATTAGGGGTGCGGGCGCCGCGTATGGCACCTCTACCACATCTGCTATGGCAAAAGTTTCCGATAGGCAACAGGATACTGGTAAACTTATCTTACCAATTATCGGGAGTTGCGGTTCCGGCGGCATGCATCAGAACAGTATCGCACCTCGTCCCAGACCTTTGCCCATTTCTTGCGCCATGCAAACGGGCGGCCACAGGTGGCGCAATCCTTTGTTTCTAAATCGCTTTTATTTTTCATTTTGGCCATGCGCAGGAAATAGCCCGCCGCATTCACAAATCTAGTTTGAAACTGCTTTTGATTATTGCCCAGCACAGGGCAAGCCAATACCGTCCCCACGAACCATGCAAAGGACACCGTCATGCAGGCCGATATCCCCCACCCGATCTACCTTGCCGATTATACGCCGCCCAGCCATTTGATCGACACGGTGCATCTGACATTCAATCTGTCGCCCCATGCGACGCGGGTGATCAGCCGGATCGCGTTTCGGCCCAATCCTGACGCGGCCACAACCGAATTCTTCCTGCATGGCACAGACCTGATCCTGCAATGGGCCAAGATCGACGGGACCACTGTTGCCCCCACCCTGACCGACGACGGGCTGACCTGCGCCGTGCCCGACGCGCCATTTGTATGGGAGGCCGAGGTTGAGATCGCGCCCGCCGCCAACACAGCACTCGAGGGGCTTTATATGTCCGGCGGCATGTATTGCACACAGTGCGAGGCCGAAGGGTTTCGCAAAATCACCTACTACCCCGACCGCCCCGATGTGATGGCCGTCTTCACCGTCGAGGTGATCAGCGACATGCCCGTCCTGCTGTCCAACGGGAACCCCGTGTCGCAGGGCGTCTGGCATGATCCGTGGCCCAAACCCGCCTATCTGTTCGCGCTGGTCGCGGGTGACCTTGTGGCCCATTCGGATACGTTCACCACGATGTCGGGCAATGATGTCGCGCTCAATATCTACGTGTGTGACGGGGATTTGCACAAATGCGCCTTTGCGATGCAGGCGCTCAAGGCGTCGATGACATGGGATGAAAACACATATGGCCGCGAATACGATCTGGATGTGTTCAACATCGTGGCCGTCGATGATTTCAACATGGGCGCGATGGAAAACAAAGGGCTGAATATCTTTAACTCGTCGTGCGTTCTGGCCTCTGCCGAGACCGCAAGCGATGCGGATTTTGAACGGATCGAAGCGATTATTGCCCATGAATATTTCCACAATTGGACAGGCAACCGGATTACCTGCCGCGACTGGTTCCAGCTGTGTTTGAAAGAGGGGCTGACGGTTTACCGCGACCAGCAGTTCACAGGCGATATGCGAGGCCACGCCGTCAAACGGATCGAAGACGCGCTTGTGATGCGCGAACACCAGTTCCGAGAGGACGGCGGCCCCCTCGCCCATCCCGTGCGCCCTACAAGCGTGGTCGAGATCAACAATTTCTACACCGCAACCGTCTATGAAAAGGGCGCCGAGGTGATTGGCATGTTGCGCCGGATAGTGAGCGACGATGCCTATGCCGCCGCCTGCACGCTGTATTTCGACCGTCACGACGGACAGGCCGCCACGATCGAGGATTGGCTTGCCGCATTCGAGGACACGACAGGCCGTGACCTGTCTCAATTCGCCCGCTGGTATGCCCAAGCTGGCACACCGCATCTGCATGTGTCCCAAGCCCGTGACGGCAATAACGCGGTGCTGATCCTGCGCCAAGAATTGCCTGCCACGCCAGACAACAGCCCCAAGGACCCGCAGGTGATCCCTGTGGACGTCGGTGCCATCGGTCCCAACGGGTCCGAGGTTTTGGCGACCCGCACCCTATTGCTGACCGAGCAGGAACAGAGTTTTCACTTTCCCGACTTGCCAAAGGGCGCGGTATTCTCTGTCCTGCGCGATTTTTCCGCCCCTGTGATCGTGCATTACGCGCAAACCGATCAGGACCGTGCGCATTTGCTGGCCCATGACACCGATCCGTTCAACCGCTGGGACGCGGGGCGCAATCTGGCCCTTGGGCTGTTGCGCGATATGGTTTTGCATGACTGCACACCTGATACGGCGTTCCTTGACGGGCTTGCCGCAGTGCTGCGCGACGACACGCTGGAACCGGCATTCCGTGCCAGTGTTTTGGCCATGCCGTCCCAAGCCGAAACAGCGCGTGCGATATCCGAGGTCGGCGCGACACCGGACCCATTGGCAATCCACATCGCGCATGAGGCATTGTTGCTGCATATCGCCCAGTATTTGCAGGATATTCTGCCGCGCATCTACGCCGATATGACAGTCACCGGCCCCTATGCTCCCAATGCAGAGGCATCAGGCAAACGGATGCTAGGCAACCAAGTGCTTAAATATCTCAGTCAAGTTGACAGCGGTCAACATTCTGCAGCCCAATTCGCCAACGCCGACAATATGACCCAACAACAGGCTGCCCTGTCGTATCTGCTGATGATCGGCAAGGGACAGGCGCAAACGGCTGCTTTCTATGATCAATGGCGCGATGACCGGCTTGTCATGGACAAATGGTTCCGGCTGCAAATCGGCAATGCCGCGCCTGATCGCGCCGTTACGATCACGCGGGAACTGACGGCGCATCCGCAGTTCGACTGGCAAAATCCCAACCGGTTCCGCGCCGTCTTTGGCGCGCTTGCGGGGCATCCGGCAGGGTTCCATGATCCGTCTGGCGCAGGCTATGACCTGCTGGCCAATTGGCTGATCAAGCTGGACCCTGTGAACCCGCAAACCACGGCCGTGATGGCCAAACGGTTCGACAGCTGGCCGCAATTCGGACCAGAGCGTCAGGCGCAGATGCGTGCCGCTTTGGGCCGGATCGCCGCAGCAGACGGCCTTAGCCGTGATACCACGGAAATCGTGACGCGTATTCTGGGCTAGCCCTGTTTGGGACGGGCCACGGGGCGGGTGTTTTCAAGCGGTTGGCAATAGGTCTGGTGGCTGGTCCATGCGGAAATTTCCGCGATCTTTTTGGGTTTGGTCATTGGGCCCGAATCGGCGGCCACACCGCGCCAGCGCGTATCACACACGGCAACGGCCTGATCCCTCTCAACCGTCACAGCCATGATGCGGGCCGCACAGGACAGGTTTTCGACCGGATTTTTCAACGCTTCACCCGTGCGCGCCCGACAGCCATAACGGCGGGCCGTACCAGGATAAATCTGCAGCAATCCGTACCACAGATCACCGCCCCCAACGGCGCGGGTGTTACAGGTGCTCTCGTGTTTTGACAGCGCCGACATCATCCCCACCCAGAACGCACGCCGCAAGGTCGGCGAGTTTTGCGCATAAGCCGGACACTAGCAGTCGATATCACGCGGGATAATCGTCTCTAACCCGTTGCCGTAGGACCCGACCGACACCACCGCAGCGCGGGTCCAGACATCTGATCCGGTCTTGTGGTTCCAACGGGCGTTGGGCAGGAAACCATTGCGCAGGTTGGGCCACATCGTGGGCGTCGTCGTGTTCACCTCCACCGGATAGCGCAGCATATACGCGGGCCGCGCCGCAGGGCGATAGGCGGCCAACGCCGCCTCAGCCGCGGCAATGCGGGCATCTGTGGCATCGTTGCGGGAAAAGGGCCGGATCGTCGGATTGGCAGTCGCCAAACCAGCAATGAAAACAACCACACCCCCCCCAGGACTGACATGTGAATTCTCATGAATTCCAATCTGCACGACATAGCGGGCGATTCCAAGGATTTTGCCGCCTTGTTCCCGCGCCCGTGCTGTCATAGAACCGCGACAATAACCCCACGTTTGCGGAGAGACCCCGATGCTTGACCTCACATATGATGCCCCTGCCCCCAAAGTGATTGCAGGCGCCCAACATGATTGGGAACTGGTGATCGGGCTAGAAGTCCACGCGCAGGTCGCGACCAAGGCCAAACTGTTTTCGGGTGCCTCCACCCAATTTGGCGCCGAGCCGAACAGCAACGTGGCCTTTGTGGATGCAGGCATGCCGGGCATGTTGCCGGTCATCAACGAAGAATGCGTGGCATACGCCGTGCGCACGGGTCTTGGCCTTAAGGCAGAGATCAACCTGATGTCCGCGTTTGACCGCAAAAACTATTTCTACCCCGACCTGCCACAGGGCTACCAGATTTCGCAGCTATACCATCCCATCGTGGGCGAAGGTGAGGTTCTGGTGGAAATGGGTGACGGCACCGCGCGCAATGTGCGCATTGAGCGCATCCACCTTGAACAGGACGCGGGTAAATCCATTCACGATATGGACCCGACCATGTCGTTCGTTGACTTGAACCGCACGGGCGTCGCCCTGATGGAAATCGTGTCTAAGCCAGATATCCGCGGACCAGAAGAGGCGGCAGCCTTTGTCGCCAAGCTGCGCCAGATCCTACGTTATTTGGGCACCTGCGACGGCAACATGCAAAACGGCAACCTGCGGGCCGATGTGAACGTGTCGATCTGCCAACCCGGCGCCTACGAGAAATATCAGGAAACACAGGATTTCAGCCACCTCGGCACGCGCTGCGAGATCAAGAACATGAACTCTATGCGGTTTATCCAAGCCGCCATTGATGTTGAGGCCCGCCGCCAGATCGCCCTGATCGAGGATGGGCAAGAGGTGGTGCAGGAAACCCGCCTGTATGATCCAGACAAGAACGAAACACGGTCCATGCGGTCCAAGGAAGAGGCGCATGATTACCGCTACTTCCCTGATCCTGACCTGCTGCCGCTGGAAATTGAACAGGCGTGGGTCGATGATATCGCAGCCACTCTGCCCGAATTGCCGGACGCCAAGAAATCGCGGTTTATGGCTGATTTCGGCCTGTCCGACTATGATGCATCGGTGCTGACCGCCGAGGTCGCGAATGCCGCGTATTTTGAAGAAGTCGCCGCAGGGCGCGACGGGAAACTTGCCGCGAACTGGGTGATCAACGAATTGTTCGGCCGCCTGAAAAAGGACGACCGCGATGTGACCGACAGCCCGATCTCTGCCGCGCGTCTGGGCCAGATTGTTGGCTTGATCAAATCCGACAAAATCAACGGCAAGATCGCCAAGGACGTGTTCGAGATTGCCTACACGTCTGACCGCGACCCCGAGGAAATTGTGGCGACCGAAGGCATGGAACAGGTCACCGACACCAGCGCGATTGAAGCAGCCGTCGATGAAATCATCGCTGCCAACCCCGAACAGGTGGAAAAAGCCAAGGCCAACCCCAAGCTGGCGGGCTGGTTTGTGGGCCAAGTGATGAAGGCCACAGGCGGCAAGGCGAACCCAGCGGCGGTCAACAAATTGGTCAGTGCCAAGCTGAACGGGTGATGGGTTAAAACCCATCCTACGCAGGTCCGCGATACGCAGAACACAGGGCTTGTGGTAATTCCGTCACGCGAAACGGCGGGCATGCCCCTAAGTGTGGGGCATGTCCCAATTGCAGCCACCACCCCTAGGTCAGGTGGAATTTATCCAGCAAAACCTTGGATTTGCACGCCGTTGTTGATACAAACTGATGGTTGACTGAAAGGGTTCTCAGATGTCTCATTATGAATATAAAGTTGTGCCAGCACCAAATAAGGGGCTGAAGGTCAAAGGCGCGAAAACAGCAGCCGACCGTTTTGCCAACGCGCTTGAGACAGCGATGAACACCCTTGGGGCCGACGGTTGGGAATATCAGCGGACCGATACGCTGCCGTGCGAGGAACGTTCAGGCTTGACGGGCCGTGTGACCACGTTCCAGAACATACTGGTGTTTCGCCGTGCAATCGTGACCCAAGAGGCTGAGATCGCCGAAGTGGCGCCAGCAATCGAGACCGCCGAGGAACGCGTAGCCGAGACGATCACCCCCGAGGCCGACGACACCCCAACGATTGAGGCGCGCCCGTTGGACGACGACCCTGCCCGCCCTGAACCACGGGTCGCCGCCGAATAATCAGCTTACGTCGATTGCAAGGGCGTGAATGCGCCCGATGATCCCTACCCCAAGGGCGGCATGGACCGCACGGTGGCGCGCAATCCGCGACATTTTGGCAAATTCCGGCGCGGCAATTACGACGCGCCAGTGGCTTTCGCCTGTGCCATCATCGCCCGCATGGCCTGCGTGCAAATGGCTTTCGTTGATGACGTCCAGTTTGGTCGTGGCGAACGCGGATGCCAACGCGTCATTTATCTCTTTGTCCAGCCCCATTATTTTTCCTTAGCCCCCTTCTATCTGACAGCCAGAGGTTTAATGTCGTTGCGTCGAGTCGGAAAGGTTTAAGCGCCATGAAAAAGAATGATCCCTTTGGTTTTGACATGTCAGTGTCGTCATCCAAAAAGAAAAACCCGCGCGGACGTCGCGGGATGTCTGGTGCGTCTGAGACGTCAACGCGTGTGTGCGATCATGATGGCTGCACCGAGGCGGGCAAATACCGTGCGCCGAAATCCCCCGATGTGATGGATGATTATTTCTGGTTCTGTCAGACGCACGTGCGCGAATACAATCTGAAGTGGAATTTCTTTGACACCACGTCAGAAGCAGAGCTGGCCGCGCAAATGGATCAGGACCGCGTGTGGGATCGTCCGACCAAGCCGTTTGGCAAGCGCACCGAGGAACAGCGGGCTTGGGCCCGCTTAGGCGTGGATGACCCGCATCAGGTGCTGGGCGAAAACGCCACGATGAACCCCGGCAAAGGTCCTGCCGCCGGACGCCGCCTGCCCGCGACAGAGCGCCGTGCGCTTGAGGTGCTCGAAGCCAAGGACAACTGGACCAAGCCCGAAATCCGCAAGGCGTATAAGTCCCTGATCAAGGTTCTGCACCCTGATATGAACGGCGGTGACCGCAGCCAAGAGGACCAGTTGAACGAGGTAGTTTGGGCGTGGGATCAGATCAAAAGCAGCAAAAGCTTTCGCGATCAGTAAGATAGGTTTCGGACCGTTCGGGCAGGATCGCTGTAAAAATCGAATCCCGCTCGGTCCGCCAGACCATCAGCAGGTAATGCGCCGCGAACAGAATGCAGGCCCAGAAAATCGCCAGCAACGGTGCACTAAACAACGACACAAACAACGTGAATGGCCCAAACATCGTGCCGCAGAATGGCAGCGCAGTGATCCGCCGAAAAGGCTGATCCAGATTGTGCCGACAAGCGCGAATGCCGCCCCGCGCAATCCTGGATGCCCCATCCAGTTACGCCCCATGTAAAGTCCGACACACCCGCCAAGCGCACCTGACAGGACGATCCAGTAATCATAGGCGCTAAAGCTGCGCTGCATGATCTCTTGGCCGCCCAATGTCATCACGATGTTCAACGCCAGCGCCGCCCCAAAGAACGCCACACCAAAAAAGGCCAGCAGAATGCTCTGCTCGCCTTCGGTCAAGGTGACGCGCCGTAGAAGACGCCGGAGAAAATTTGGTCGCGACATTTACGTCGTGAGGTGTAGCACAGGCGCGGCGGTTCACCGACCCGCTTTACCGAAAATGACTATTTCCCAATCGCAGGTAATCTTGCCCGTTTTCAGCGCCTGTTGAGGTCAGTGAATTCGCTTATGCGGCCTTGAAAACAAGGCTGGCGCCGTTCAAGCAATGCCGTTTGCCAGTTGGGGCGGGACCATCGTTAAAGATGTGCCCAAGATGGCCGCCGCAGCGCCGGCAATGGCATTCTGTGCGCGTCCGCAGCAGCATGTTATCGGCCTTGGTCCCGATCGCATTGCGCAGGCTGGCGTAAAAGCTGGGCCAACCCGTGCCGCTATCGTATTTCGTATCACTGGCATAAAGTACCAGATCACAGCCGCGACAATGGTAAACCCCATCGGCGTAATTCTTTTCCAAGGGGCTGGTGCCTGCACGCTCTGTCGCCTCATGGCGCATGACCTGATATTGCAGGTCGGTCAGCATGGCCTGCCATTCAGCATCTGTGCGGGTCACCTCAAACGTATCGGCAAGGACGGCCTGCGGCATCGCGGCGGCGCCCAACAGGGACAGGGTAAATGTACGGCGGGTGAACATCGGGCTTGCTCCTTAGGGCCGTGGTGTTGGGGTGGACATTAGGGTGTGCGTTGCACCAAAAAAAGATGTTTCAGCACAACGCAAAGTCATGTGACATCCGCGTGAACGCACTGGGGTCCCCCACTCTCCCGATAGGGGCGCGGCCCACGTAGTGCTGCATGCTGCCGGATCCGCCCTTAAAACACACACAAGGACGGGTCGAACATTGCCCTAGTCACGCGACAAGCAAGGGCAAAGTTTCACGCAACTTGAGATTTTTATCCTGCCAGTTGCACCTGACCAACCGCGAGCACGTCACCCGTTGGCGCACCTGTTGGCGATCCGCCCTCTGGTTCATCACTGACCGCCAGAACGCCACCCGCCATTTGCAGCGCGAGATCGGCTGGAATATCCAGCACCGCGTTTGCCTGCCCCTTTGACCAGACGCCCAAAGATACCGGCGCATTGTCACCTGCGATCAACCACATTTCCAGCGCGCGCCCCTCACGCGGGCCGCTAGCGGTGCGTGTCAGGTCAAGCTGGTTGCTGGCGGGATCAAAACGCGCCTGCACGACAAATGTATCCAGATCATCGGTCTGCGCGGGGTCTTGCATGAACCCAATCCGGTCCAGCACCGCCAGCACCACAACCACGCCGATCACGCCGCCAATCACAGGGCCAAGCAGGCCAACGCGGGCGATCAGCCCCTTCTTTTTCTCAGGCGGACCAAACAGCATAGTCGTGATGCGCGATTACATATCAGCGGGCGGATCAACGGGGGCGATATCATCTGTCAGCTGCGCGAAATGTT
>JAQXEG010000008.1 GCA_029250945.1 Yoonia sp. | reverse complement strand
GGGCGAATTCGCCCACTGCGCGCAGGGTTTTTCACCAATCCACCGGATCGCTTGTGGGCCATCATCGCGGGTTAATACCTTGTCGCCGATAGACAGATTCTCAATCGGTCGTCGTTCTCCCGAGGCCATGGTGATGTGGGTACCACGGGTAAATGACACACAGGCCACTTCGGCAAAACGGGTCGACGCGGCGTCTTTGTTCACACCAACCAGTCGGTAGTTTTTGTCTGCCTCTAGCGTGGCAAGCGGAAGCAGGTAAGTCGCATCCAACCCGCCATCTTCGACCTCAACCAGCACAAGCACCTCATAGGTGGTGCTGTCGGTGCTCATCAGTGTGATACAACTGTCCAGATAGACGGTATTGTCGGGCTTTCCGATCGCGGTGCTGGCGTCGATGATAAATCCACCCGGATCTTCACCCATCGCAAGGCTTAGCGGCACGCGGGTCGCCGCAGCGGACAACTGATAAATGTCATCCATCACCAGCTCATCCGCGAATGAGATACCTTCGCCCTCAGCCACACCTTCGGTGACCCGAAAATCGTCGGACCGCATAATGGCGACTGTTTGCATCGTCGAAAGAGGAGGGATATCGGACATATAACTCAATCGCACTTAAAACTTTCATTTGTGTAAGTGGTGTTGACGCGTCCGTTAACGCAATGTGGTGTAGCCGTTGCCAAAAGGGCGGCTTTGCCGCAGTGTTCGCGCAACGTAGTCAGGCATCGGGAATGGAATAAGCATGGAACTGGGAATCGCATCGAAAAAGGCGCTGGTTTGCGCGTCGTCTAAAGGTTTGGGGCGTGGCTGCGCCGAGGCATTGGCAGCAGCGGGTGTTGATCTGGTGCTGAACGGGCGCACCGCCGCCACGCTAGAGGCGACGGCTACCGAAATTCGAGACAGATACAGGGTGTCCGTGACATGCGTTGCAGCAGATGTGGCGACCGAAGACGGGCGTGCGGCCCTGCTTGCTGCGGCGGATGGCGTCGATATTTTGGTCAATAATGCGGGCGGTCCGCCCCCCGGGCTTTGGTCGGATTGGGACCGCGATGATTTTATCGCGGCGTTGGACGCCAATATGCTGGCCCCGATTGCCATGATGAAGGCACTTCTGCCGGGCATGATGGATCGTGGATGGGGGCGGGTGGTCAACATTACCTCCGCCTCGGTCAAGGCGCCGATCCCGCAGCTTGGCCTGTCAAATTCTGCGCGTGCAGGGCTAACCGGTTATGTAGCGGGCACAGCGCGGCAAGTGGCGGCGCATGGCGTCGCAATCAACAACTTACTGCCCGGTATTCACGCGACGGATCGGGCGGACAGTCTTGATCAAGGGGTTATGGCCGCCCAAGGGATCGACATTGACGCAGCACGCGCTCAGCGTCAGTCCACGATCCCCGCGCGTCGCTATGGCACTGCGGCAGAATTTGGCGCGACCTGTGCGTTTTTGTGTTCGCAGCACGCGGGCTTTATCGTCGGGCAAAACATTGTGCTGGACGGCGGCGCATTGAACGCAACGATCTAAAGATGGCCAAGGGTTTCAGCCTTGCGGATCAACTGTTCAACATGGACACGGTCGCACAACTGGCAGATGGATTCGGGCGCGCCGGTATCTTTGATCCCGCGGCCTTTCATGCGGATGTGATGGCGGACCTGCAATCACACGAGCTAAAGGGACGAATCGCGTTTATCGCGGATGTGCTGGAACGGTATCTTCCGTCTGATTTCCCACAGGCGGCAGCGGCGATTGAGCGGGCATTACCACCTCCGTTGGACCCAACGCTGACGGATGATGATTTTGGTCACTTCATCTACGCACCTCTTGGTGTTTACGTTGAAAATCATGCGCTTAACGATCACTTTTCATCTGGCATGATGCTGTTGAAAGAGCTGACCAAACGTTTCTCGATGGAGTTTTCGATCCGTGCATTTCTAAACCACGATCAAGACGCGGCGATGGAATATGTGACCGCTTGGGCGGGTGATGAAAACTATCATGTGCGGCGTTTGGCGTCGGAAGGCACGCGGCCCCGATTGCCTTGGGGACACAACGTGGGTTTGACGTCATCCGAGACATTGAAAATACTTGATCAGCTTTACCGTGACCCAACGCGTTTTGTGACAAGATCAGTCGCCAATCATTTGAATGATATTACTAAAACGGAACCCGACGCTGTGCTGGATCGGCTAGAGGCGTGGCAGAAAACGGATCACCAGTCGGACAAGGAACTCGGATGGATGCGCCGCCACGCCTTGCGCGGTTTGATCAAGGCGGGGCATCCGCGGGCGATGGTGCATCTTGGCTGCCGGCCTGATCTGCCATTGGCGACATCAGAGATTACTTGTCCCACGCAGATTAGGATGGGTCAGAAGGTCACGATTGCGGCTGAGATCACGCCGATGGACGCAGGTCTGATTATGATCGACTATGTCATTGATTTTGTGAAATCCAACGGCAAGACTGCACCAAAGACGTTTAAGTTGAAAGCACTAACCGGCAAAGCTGATGTTCCGATTCAGATCAATAAGACCCATCATTTCGATCCGACCGCCACGACGTTTCGCATCTACCCCGGCCCGCACCGTATCCATTTGCAGGTCAACGGGCGTATCGTCGCGTCGCAGGATTTTGACCTGTGCTGATCCTTGCCCCTGTGCGCATGGCTTGCTAGGTGAATACCTAATAGTTTCACTCAGGGATTTACCCGCCATATGACCGTGCCAAGACTGGAAATCCGCGATATCGCGAAATCATTTGGCGGGCGTGCGGTCGTTGGGGGCGTCAGCCTCAGCGTGATGCCCGGGCAGGTGACCTGCCTTTTGGGGCCATCCGGTTGCGGAAAATCGACCACGCTACGGATCATCGCGGGCGTCGATACGCAAGACAGCGGTACCATTCACGTCGATGGCGCCCTGATGTGCGATACCGTGACGCGTGTCCCGCCAGAGGGGCGGTCCATCGGGTTGATGTTCCAAGATTTCGCGCTGTTTCCGCATTTATCAGTGGCCGATAACGTGGGTTTTGGTCTGCGCGGCGGGGCCACAGAGAACGCGAATCGCATCACGGAACTGCTAGAAAAGGTCGGCATGACGCGCCACCTGAAGGCCTATCCGCACGAGCTGTCGGGAGGCGAACAACAGCGGATCGCCTTGGCGCGCGCGCTTGCGCCCAAGCCCAAGGTCATGTTGATGGATGAGCCGTTCTCGGGCCTTGATGATCGTCTGCGCGACGACATTCGCGACGAAACATTAGCCGTACTCAAGGAAGAAGGTACAGGTGTTTTGCTGGTCACTCATGAGCCGCAAGAGGCGATGCGCATGGCCGATGAAATTGCGCTAATGCGCAACGGGCAGATTGTTCAGCGGGGCGCGCCATATAACATTTACAACGCGCCAGTCGACAAACAAGCCGCCAGCTTTTTCAGTGATATCAACGTGATACGCGGTGAGGTGTTGGGCGCGTTGACAGATACACCCTTTGGGCAGTTTCTGGCACCGGGCCTTCCAAACGGGACTGCTTTGGACATTGTGATCCGGCCACAGCATCTGAAGATCGACTTTGATCGCGCAGGGCGCGGCCCTAACCCGACGCCGACCGATGGCACACCTGCACGCGGGATCGTGCAACGGGCGCGGTTTTTAGGGAATGAGAGCCTTGTGGAATTCAAAATGGATTTTGACGGATCGATCCTAAAGGCGGCGGTGCCGTCGGTGTTTCTGCCCAAGGTCGGCACACCGCTTTGGCTGATGATCCGCAGGGATCGCTGTTTTGTCTTTGCCCGCTAGGATTTGAGCCGCGCGGCACGGCCGCCACGGCGCTGTGTGATTTGACCGGCACGGCTGGGCAGCTCTGCCATTATCTCGCGCCTGATTTCTGGCTTCATACGCGACCATGCACCGATTTCGTCGATGGAGCGAAGGCACCCCGTGCAAAGGCGGCTTTGCGGGTGGATGACGCAAATCTTGATGCAGGGGCTTTCGATTTCGTCGCGTTTCCAGATGTCGTCGGTCATTTCGCCCCCAAATGTGCCAGCCGGTCCAGCATCCCTTGCAAGATAAACCCTGCGGCCACGTGATCGACAAGCTCTGCACGACGTTTTCGAGACAGATCCGCCTCGAGCATGGCGCGTTCGGCGGCGACTGTGGATAAACGTTCATCCCAGAAGGTGATCGGCAGCGGGGTCAACCGTTCCAGATTGCGCGCAAAAGCGCGTGTCGCTTGGGCGCGGGGCCCTTCCGATCCGTCCATGTTGCGCGGCAGGCCCAATACGATGCCGCAAACGTCACGTGCATCGGTGATCTTGAGTAATGCCGCTGCATCAATCCCGAATTTCTTGCGTTTGATCGTCTCGAAAGGTGTTGCGACGCTGCGCATTACGTCGGACAGCGCGACGCCGATGGTCACCGTGCCAAGGTCGAGGCCTGCAACAGGCCGGTAGCTGGGCAGGGCGGCGGCGAAATCTTCGGCGGTGTCGCAGATCATGGGCCGACACCCGCACCAGTCGCCGCTGTGCGCAGGATGTCCATTGCGGCGTTCGAGGTGGCAAAGACCTCCTTCGCCTCGAGCCAGACCTCTGACGCGGCGGTAGTTTCGCCCAAGACGCCGTAAGCCGTGATCAGGCGCGCCCATTCGTCCGCTGATCCACCTTCGGTGGCGAGCCGGTTTGATAGGCTGGTGACCATGGATCGCACCATCGCGGTGCGGTCTTCGGCTGAAAGATCGCTGGCGTTGGCAATATCTGTCGTGGTCGGGCCGCGGGGGGCGGGCAGGGTATAGCGCACACCTGCGCGGAGCGCTGCATCCTCAATCTGTTCACGGGCTGAATTCACGTGATATGTGGTGGGATCGCCGGTTTCCACAATGGGACGCCACATGCGCAGCGCCAAGTCAGGGCGGTCCGTCTGGTTGAAAAGCGCACCAATGTAGTAGCGGGCCACATGGTCCGTGGATTCGGCATCATAAAGCGCGCGCGCCTGCGCCTCGGCCTCTGGTGAGACAAAGCCACCTGCGGCTGCCACCATCAGATCAAGCAGTCGGTAAGTGTCTGATTTCTCCGCAGCGCCACCTTTTAGCGCGATGACCTGCGCTTGGGCCTTTGCGGCGGCATCAAAATTGCGCAGTTGCCCTTCGTGGAACGCAAGCAGGCTCCAACCATCGACGTCATTGCCGCGTGTGGGCACAAGGGCACGCAATTGGGCAATGCTGTCACGGTAGTCTTGGGTCGTCTCGACCTGTGGCAATGCAGGGGCTATGGCGACCATGGCGGCCTGTGACGGGCGGTTCGCACGCATATCATCAGCTGCGGCAAGCCGTGCGGTCAGCGGTAAATCCCCGTAACCGGGTGCGCCAAGATAGGCATAAGTCGCCACCCCGCCGATGGCGATCGCCACCACGGTCGCGATGCCAAGAGGTTTGGCTGGTTTTGCTTGCATGTCATGGGGGGCTGATTGGTCTGCTGCAATCAGGCGGCGGGCAATTTCAGTGCGGCTGCGGTCGGCTTCTTCGTTGGTGATCAGGCCGCGTGCGCGGTCTTTTTCCAGCTCGTCCAGTTGGGCGCGGTAGAAAACGACATCCGGATTTTCACCCTGTGCGGCAACGGGGCGCCAAAACGGGGCCGTAACCATCAGCCCGACAACGATGGCAAGTGCTGCACAGATTATCCATAAAAGCATTGAAGTTTCGCCTAATTGTTTCGGCTTATTTAGTCGCAACCCGACGTGGTGAAAAGGGGCTGCGGCAATTGCGCAATTCCACTAGATTTCTCTATGTCGTAAATGGACATTGGAACGACGCGGCGAGTATCCTTATTTTTCGCTGCCCACGCCACAAAGATCCACAAGACCCCGCTGACATTTCTGAAGGGATTCGCCACCATGAAACGCTATTCCGCATTTGCCGTCGCCCGAGAGGCGATGCGCCACCACACCGGCTGGGGCCGCGCGTGGGCTAAGCCAACGCAGCCGAAAAAGAAATACGATGCGATTATCGTCGGCGCGGGCGGGCATGGGCTTGCGACAGCTTATTACCTTGGCAAAAACTTCGGGATCACCAATGTGGCGATCTTGGAAAAGGGCTGGCTTGGCGGCGGGAACACAGGCCGGAACACAACGATCATCCGCTCCAATTATCTACAGGATCCGTCTGCCGCGATTTATGAAAAATCCCGCAGCTTGTATGAGACGATGTCGCAGGACTTGAACTATAACGTCATGTTCAGCCCACGCGGCGTGATCATGCTGGCCCAGACACAGTCGGAAATTCGCGGTTACAAGCGCACGGCCCATGCCAATGCCTTGCAGGGCGTTAAGACAGAGTGGATTGAGCCAGCGCGGGTCAAGGAACTTGTCCCGATCATGAATATCGACGGCCCACGTTACCCTGTGTTGGGTGGCCTGTGGCAGGCACGCGGCGGCACAGCGCGTCACGATGCGGTGGCTTGGGGCTACGCGCGGGCTTGCTCGGATATGGGCATGGACGTGATCCAGCAGTGCGAAGTCACCGGTGTGCGCACATCCGGCGGTAAGGTTGTCGGCGTTGATACGACCAAAGGCGCGATTGATTGCGATAAGCTGGGCATGGTTGTGGCTGGTCACGCATCGGTTCTGGCGGAAAAGGCGGGCTTCCGTCTGCCAATGGAATCTGTGGCGTTGCAGGCGCTTGTGTCTGAGCCGATTAAACCTTGCATGGATGTGGTCGTGATGGCCAACACGGTGCACGGCTATATGTCCCAGTCCGATAAAGGCGAAATGGTCATCGGTGGCGGCACCGACGGTTACAATAACTACACCCAGCGCGGATCGTTCCACCATATCGAGGAAACTGTGCGCGCATTGGTCGAGACTTTCCCGATGATCGGGCGTTTGAAAATGCTACGCCAGTGGGGCGGGATCGTGGACGTCACAGGCGATCGCTCTCCGATCCTGTCAAAGACACCTGTCGACGGCATTTTCGTGAACTGCGGCTGGGGCACTGGCGGGTTCAAGGCGATCCCCGGCTCAGGTTGGGCCATGGCCGAACTGATGGCCAAGGGCGAAAGCCCGCTGACTGACGAATACAACATGTTCCGCTTCCGCGAAGGTAAATTCATCGACGAAAGCGTTGCAGCAGGGGTGGCACACTGATGATCAATTTCATGACGACACCAGAATTTTTGCGAGGTGCAACATGCTGACCTTAAACTGTCCCTATTGCGGCGTGGATGCCGATGAAACCGATCTGCACGGCGAGGGTGAGGCGCATCTGAAGCGTTTTGGCCCCAACAGCACGGATGATGAATTCCACGACTATCTGTTCCAGCGTCAGAACCCAAAGGGCGTTCACTTTGAGCGTTGGCGGCATGTTTACGGCTGTGGCAAGTTTTTCCACGCCGCCCGTTGCACAGCCACATTAGAAGTGTTCGGCACCTATTTGGCCCAAACGCTTGAACCGCCACAAGACATCAAGGACAAGATTACAGCCAAGCGACCCAGCTGGACTTGGGGGAATTTCTCATGAGCACGCGTCTTGCGAATACTGGCCGTTTGGTCAACAAAAACAAAGCGGTATCATTCACCTTTAACGGTAAAAACCTAAGCGGTTTTGATGGGGATACCCTTGCCTCCGCGCTTTTGGCTAATGACCAGATGCTGATGGGCCGTTCGTTCAAATACCACCGTCCGCGCGGTGTCGTCGCCTCTGGCGCAGAAGAGCCGAACGCGCTTGTAAACCTTGGCACAGGGCCAGACTTTGAGCCCAACCAACGGGTCACCACGACCGAGCTTTACGATGGTTTGTCCGCGACGTCCCAGAACCACTGGCCGTCGCTGGAATTTGACGTGGGCGCGGTGAACAAGCACCTGTCACGCTTCCTGCCAGCTGGTTTTTACTACAAAATGTTCATCCACCCACGTCCGTTCTGGAAATACGTGTATGAGCCGATTATTCGCCAGTCCGCTGGTTTGGGCAAAGCTCCCAAAACGCGTGATGACGATGCGTATGAGCATTTCAACATTAACGTTGACGTCATGGTCGTTGGTGGTGGCATCGCGGGTTTGTCCGCAGCACTCGCGGCAGGGCGCACAGGCGCGCGCGTTTTGCTGGTCGAACAGACAGCCCATTGGGGTGGCCGCGCGGTTGTAGATCAGCCAACGATTGATGGCACACCTGCCGAGGATTGGGTGAACACCACCCTGCAAGCCCTTGAAGGCATGGGCAATGTCACTGTTCGCAATCGCACCCAAGGGTCCGGCGTTTATGACCACGGCTATGTGCTAGCGTATGAGCGGATCACCGATCACGCCCCTGATGTGGACGCGCCGCGCCACCGTCTGTGGCGCATTCGTGCCAAGCAGATCGTGACAGCAACGGGGGCAATAGAACGCCCCTTGTCATTTGCGGGCAACGACATTCCCGGTGTGACCCTTGCGGCAGCTGTGCGCGATTACGCGGTGAATTGGGGTGTTTCCATGGGCGACCGCACCGTGGTTGTAACCAACAATGATGATGCCTACCGCACGGCGATCACGTTGAAGAAAGCTGGGCTTGATGTGCCTGCAATCATTGATGCACGTGATGGTGCAATGGGTGATCTGATTGAAGAAGCCCGCGATCTGGGTATCCGCATCGCGTTCGGCAAAGGCATTGCCAAGGTCAAAGGCAACAAGCGCGTTACCTCTGTCGGCATCTGTGCCCAAGCGGGTGAGGGTGCCGAGCTGGAAGAGATAGCTTGCGATTGCGTGGCGATGTCTGGCGGCTGGTCGCCTGTTGTGCACCTGTGGTCCCATTGCGGCGGCAAACTTGTTTGGGATGACGCCCAAGCCATGTTCCGCCCCGATGCAGAGCGTCCGCCGCTGGGCGCTGACGGGCAGGGGTTTGTCACCACCGCTGGTATTGCGAACGGCCACCTATTCACCGCCGAAGGGATTGCCGATGGCTTTGCCGCTGGGCGTGCCGCGGCCAAAACGGCTGGTGCCAAGGGCAAGGCGGGCGATGCGCCTGCGGGGTCCGATGCCGCCGAGGGCGCGATCAGTCCTGTGTGGCTGATGCCGCAAGGCGCCAAGCAAGCGTTGCGGTCAAAGGCGTGGCTGGATTTCCAGAACGACGTCAAAGTCAGCGACGTACAACTGGCCGCCCAAGAAGGCTTTGAAAGCGTTGAACATGCGAAGCGTTACACAACGCTCGGCATGGCCACGGATCAGGGAAAGTTGAGCAATATCAACGGTCTTGCGATCCTGTCCAAGTCGTTGAACGCCGATATTCCTAATGTGGGGACCACGACATTCCGTCCGCCCTATACGCCGATCTCAATGTCGTCGATTGCAGGTCCAGCTAAGGGTGACTTGTTCCAACCGATCCGTTTGACGCCAATCTCTGACTGGTCGAACGCCAATGGCGCGGACAACGAACCTGTTGGTCAATGGCGCCGTCCGTATGCCTATGTCCGCGATGGTGAAACCGTGCATGACGCGGTTAACCGCGAGGTGAAGAATACCCGCGATAACCTTGGCCTGCTGGACGCATCCACATTGGGCAAGCTGATCGTGAAAGGTGCCGACGCGGGCAAGTTCCTAGACATGATGTACACCAACATGATGTCCAATCTGGCCGTGGGCAAATGCCGCTACGGTCTGATGTGCACGGAAAACGGTTTTCTGTCTGACGACGGCGTGGTTGCGCGCATCGACGATGAGACATGGCTTTGCCACACCACCACAGGCGGGGCAGAGCGGATCCATGCATGGATGGAAGACTGGCTGCAATGCGAATGGTGGGATTGGAACGTGTACGTTGCCAATGTGACCGAGCAGTTGGCCCAGATCGCTGTCGTCGGCCCCAATGCCCGCAAGGTGCTGGAAAAGCTGGGCGGCATGGATGTGTCCAAAGAGGCGCTGCCGTTTATGCAATGGCGCGATGGTAAGATCGGTGATTTTGACGCGCGGGCGTACCGGATCAGTTTCTCGGGCGAATTGTCCTATGAAATTGCTGTGCCAGCCAGCCAAGGCCGTGCATTCTGGGATGCGCTGTTGGACGCGGGCGAGGAATTTGGCGTGATGCCTTATGGCACCGAATGTCTGCACATTCTGCGGGCTGAGAAGGGCTTTATCATGATCGGGGACGAAACCGACGGGACAGTGATCCCGCAGGATTTGAACCTGCAATGGGCGCTTTCCAAAAAGAAAACAGACTACCTTGGCAAGCGCGCGCATAGCCGTAGCCACATGGCCGATCCGAACCGCTGGAAGCTGGTGGGCTTGGAAACGCTTGACGGGTCTGTCTTGCCTGACGGGGCCTATGCGATTGCCGAAGGTGACAATGCCAACGGTCAGCGCAATGTGCAGGGCCGTGTGACATCGACCTATTATTCCGCCAATATGGATCGCGGGATTGCCATGGGATTAGTCCACAACGGACCGGACCGCATGGGCGAAGTGATCGAATTCAACAAGGTGGACGGCGGCACTATCAAAACCAAGATCGTCGACCAAGTTTTCTATGACAAAGACGGGGAGAAGCAAAATGTCTAATGCTGTCAGTGCATTGCAGGGTGCAGTTGCCCCAGGTGAGGTCACAGTACGCGAGGGTGGCCTGCAAGGCATGATTACCCTGCGTGGTGATTTGTCGAACGCCAAGCTGAAATCGGTTTGCAAGACCGTGACGGGTGCGAATTTCCCCAAAATGGGCGAGGCGAAGATGTCTGGCGATAACGCGCTTGCGTGGATGTCCCCCGACGAGATGTTGATCCTTGTGCCGCACAGTGATGTGGCCGATGCGATTGCCAAGATCGACAAGGCGCTCAAGGGGCAGCATTACTTGGCCGAAAACCTGTCGGACGCCCGTGCGATCATTATGGTCGAAGGCACGTTCGCCCGCGAGGTCATGGCAAAACTGGCGCCTGTTGATCTGCATCCCGATACGTTCAAGCCGGGTGATTTTCGTCGAACTCGTCTAGGACAGGTGGCCGCCGCATTCTGGATGAAAGATGACGACACGTTTGCCGTTATCTGTTTCCGGTCGGTTGCTGATTACACCTTCCGTCTGCTTGCGGCAGGGGCCAAGGGCGGCGCTGTCGGGCATTTCTAGGCCTTGACGTTTGAACGCCTTGTGACATGTATCAGGCAAGAAACCTCAAATTAAAGAGAGAGAAAATCCATGGCTTTTGAACTTCCTGATCTGCCTTACGCCCACGATGCGCTTGCGCCCAAGGGCATGTCCGCTGAAACGCTGGAATTCCACCACGACCTGCACCACAACGCTTATGTCACCAACGGCAACAAGGCGATTGAGGGCACCGAGTGGGAAGGCAAGTCGCTCGAGGATATCATCACCGGCACCTACGACGCGAATGCAGTTGCCCAAAGCGGTATCTTCAACAACATCAGCCAGCTGTGGAACCACAACCAGTTTTGGGCAATGATGGGCCCTGATGGCAATGGAATGCCGTCCGAGCTGGAAAAGGCCTTGGTCGAAAGCTTCGGCTCTGTCGACAAATTCAAAGATGAATTTTCCGCTGCGGGTGCGGGCCAGTTCGGTTCTGGCTGGTGCTGGTTGGTCAAAGACACCGATGGTGGCCTGAAGGTTACGAAAACCGAAAACGGCGTGAACCCGCTTTGCTTTGGTCAGACCGCATTGTTGGGCTGCGATGTTTGGGAACACTCTTACTACATCGATTTCCGCAACAAGCGTCCGGTTTATCTGACCAACTTCCTCGATAACTTGGTCAACTGGGAAAACGTCGCATCGCGCATGTAACCCGTTGAAGTTTCAAACAAACGAAGGCCCGTTGCATCCCGCAGCGGGCCTTTTTCTTTGCCCGATCAGGAACCTGTGGCCGCCAGACGTGTTGGGTTTGCAACGCAACATAAAACACAAGGAGACCGATCCATGGCCGAAGATAAAAACCATAAGGACCAGCCCCCTAAGATGGAATACACCACATCCGTGCCGGGTGCACATGGCAACCCCGATGCCTATGACCCCAAGGTCACAGGCGTCAGCCATATCCGCAAAGCCGCCGATGAAATTGCACCAATAGAGGGACCTGACAATGACAACGATTAAGCACGGCACATGGGTTTTGGTCGCGGATGGCGAAAAGGCCCTGTTTTTGGAAAACCAGACCGACGGAGCGGATCCGCACCTAAAGGTTGTGCGCAAAGAAGAGTAGGACAATCCTAAGGACATTGACCAATCTACCAACCGCCCTGGTAGTATCGGGCGCAGTGCGGGCCACGGGTCCGATAGTTATGATGACACCGATTGGCACGAATTGGCCAAGGATCGGTTTGCCGCTGATCTGGCCGACCTGCTGTACACACGCGCCCACAAGGGCAAGTTTGACAATATCGTGCTGGTCGCCACCCCGAATGTGTTGGGCGAGCTGCGCAATCAGCTGCATCAGGTCTTGACCGATAAGGTCGTGGGCGAAATTCCCAAGACGCTGACCAATCACCCACTGACCGATATTGAGAAGATCGTGAAAACGGATCTTGCGGCCTAAGCGGGTTTAATTCCGCTTGCGCAGCAGCCCCCTTGTCTGGCCTATGGTCGGCAAGGGGGCTTTTTCATGCGCGACGATCAAAAAGGTGTATTGGCGATCATTTCGGCCTGCACGATCTGGGGCTTGTCCCCGCTGTATTTCGCGCAAGTTGCCCACGTGCCGCCCGTTGACGTGCTGTCGTATCGCTGTATCTGGGCGCTGGTGTTCTTTGTTGCGATCCTTGCGGAGCAGGGCCGCCTGTCAGAGGTGCGCGCCGCATTAAGTGGCCGCCAGATCGGATTGATTTTTGTCGCGTCGCTCATGATCTCGGCCAACTGGTTCGTGTTCATCTACGCCATCGCGACCGGGCAGGGGATTGAGGCATCGCTAGGCTATTACATCTTTCCACTGTTCGCCGTCGTCCTTGGCATGATGGTTTTCGGAGAGGTGCTGCGCCGCGCACAGTGGGTGGCTGTCGCGCTTGCCGCGATCGGCGTGCTGGTGCTGACAATCGGATTGGGCGTGGCCCCATGGATCGCCTTTGTGCTTGCTGGCACGTTTGCGGCTTACGGCACGATCAAGAAACAGTTGCCTTTGGGGCCTGTTGTTTCTGTCACGGCAGAGGTGATGCTGCTCGCGCCATTGGCGATCATCTGGATCATATTCATGGGGGCAGAGGACACCGATCTTGCCACCCACGGAGTTCTTGCACTGTCAGGGCCGCTGACGGCGACGCCTTTGATTTTATTCAGCTTTGCGGCACGGCGCGTGCGGTTGGCGACGCTAGGCATTGTGCAGTACCTGAACCCGACGCTGCAATTTGGCTGCGCGGCCCTGATCATGGGCGAGGTTGTGACGCGCTGGCATATGATCACATTCCCGATCATCTGGACGGGGCTTGTGATCTATACGCTATCGGTTTGGCGTCAGGATAAGGCTGCGCGCAAACCCGATGTAAGTGCGGGCACATCATCGGCGACCTGAACAAATCCGCGCAAAGACGCATCAGCGAACCCTTCGGTGATGAAGTGATCAATCAGACCCAGCAGCGGTGTCCAGAACCCATTGGTGTTCAGCGCGAATATCGGTTTGCTATGCAGCCCAAGCTGGCGCCATGTCAGCGCCTCGAACAATTCGTCCAGTGATCCCGCACCACCGGGTAGGATCACGACAGCGTCGGCGTTCATCAGCATGACCTTTTTACGTTCATGCATCGTCTCGGTGATGATGAATGTATCAAGGTCGCGCTTGCCGACCTCCCAATCGAGCAGATGGGTGGGAATGACGCCAAATGTCGTGCCGCCCGCGTCTTGCGTGGCGCGGGCAACCCGCCCCATCAGCCCGACATCACCCGCGCCATAGACCAGACGCCAGTGATTATGGGCCAACATGTCGCCCACATCTGCCGCAGCTTGCGCATAGGCAGGTTTGCTACCGTCGCGCGACCCGCAATAAACACAGACCGATTTTTGCATTTTTGTCATACTGCGCCCCTTGGTGTGATGACCCCTTTGACCCGTCATATCGCTGTTGTTATAGTCGCTCAACCCGTAGACACGCGGGTTTGGGGTAGGAATACATCATGGCTATTACAAGCGCGGTGCAGATTGGCATGGGCGTAGTTGCTGCTGGCACAGTCGCGGTGACGATCACTTTGGCGCCGATGATCGGCGAGGTAGCACCAGCGCCGGTGGAAACTGTCGCACCCGTCGAAGATACCATCGCGGCACCAGCGCCGGTGGAAACTGTCGCACCCGTCGAAGATACC
>JAQXEG010000012.1 GCA_029250945.1 Yoonia sp. | reverse complement strand
GACCTGCGCGCCAAGAAATCATAGCCAAGGGAGATGAGTGCCCTGTTGCGAACGCCTATGAGAGTGTTCGGCTGTGCGGTAATCATGTGCAGGAGCAGTTCCTCGTTAATTCCTATGGCCTGGTTCTGCGCGCGTGGCTGTGACCGCTTTAGCCTTCGGATTGCGAGGTAGACGTCGTCCCCCCTCGTTTTATCCTCGTGGCCGAGCAGGCTGTTTATGCGCCTAAGCGCTGACAGGCTCCGCCGCTTTGAGACGTAAGCCGTGTTGCACTGCCCGCCTTCAAGGTATGTGCTGAACAGTATAATGTCTCCGATTTAACAGCACACATTTATAAGCCAGCGGACTTAATGGAGAGTTTAGGGACGCTAAGCCATACCGCCAAAAATCGGCGTGGGTGGGCGCACTTTTTAGTGAGCCTAGCATTCAATTAAACTCTCTAAGTTGGTTTAAAAGGTCACGCAAATGGAGCTTGGCTTAACTGTAATGCAGAGGTGAAATGCTCACGACTTATCTCGCGCGAATAGTTAAAGCCGGCTACCGCGCAGTCGCCCGTAAATCTGGGCGAGTACAATGCCGCACAGAACCCCTACGCAGTCCGCGACCCAGTCATTGAGGTCTGCGCTGCGACCAAAGTGGGGCTGCACCAGCTCTATGAGGCCACCGAATGCGCATGCACTGAGGAAGACGAGGCCAAGCCCTATGCGCCGCGTACGCGCCAGTGGAAATGCGAGGGCCGCGAATGCTAAGAGGTGGACGACCTTGTCACTGCCGTCAGGGCCTGGGGCACCCTGGAGGGGCCACAGCATTGCGGCCGTCCAGGCGCAGGTGCCGATTACAGTCAGTGGAATGTCGAGATACTTACGCATGCCGCCCTCCTATGGGCAAATTGAGTGGGTGGCAATGTCTGGAGGGGTTCAGCTTTTGCAGCCTGAGCGGGACAGGACGTAGCTTTGTAGAGGGGCTAACGTCTATTGGGGCAATGATACCACACCTGAGATTGAGGCGGGGGTGTTTATCGAAGTGGGTTTGCTCGGGCTACGCCTCAATTTACGCAGGCATGTCCCCTCGGAGGCGGTCGATAACGGGGCTGCTGAGCGTACATTTACGGACAGCCTCAGAAACGCCTGTGAGGCCGACGGGCCGCGAAAACGGTAGCGCCGATGCCACAAGGCGCGCAGCAGATTCGCGGCGCACCACATATCCCAGCATTGTATTTGGCACCTTATAAGGTCGCGCCAAAGACCGCCCATCGGACAGCGGCCAAGTGTCGGTCACCTTTTGACCAACACGCGCAGAGAACAGTTTGAAGATATCCCATTGGGCTGTGTCAGCCTCCAATGCTTTTAGAACATCTGCCAGATCATCCTGCGCAACAAAATCATCCTCAAGAATAACGCCAGCGGGCGCATCACCTTCGGCGATCTGACGCCAAAGCGCGATATGGCTCAGGTAGCACCCGATTTCCGGCATCACCAACGGGTGCCGCGCACGGCGCAGGTTTGCATCAGGGTCATAGGCCGCTGCCACCTCTGCCTCTGACAATTGACGGCCATTGGCCGCCTCAAAACGGGTGAAATCGATGTTGAGACGGTTCAATTCATCCGCCACACGCGCCATCCGTGTGATATTATCCGCCATGTTGATAACAAAGACAGGCCAGCTCATTCACTACGCTCCAACCATTTGCGCCAGCCCGGTGATGTCGCGTCCAGCGCTGCCACAAGGTCGGGATGGGGAAATGCAGACGCTATTGATGCGTCACGTTCCAGCACCAATCGCGCCTTGCTGTCCAACAGTGCGCGGGCGCGGGCCATCATGCGGGGCGTCAGGGCGGCAAGTGTTTCGTCGAGCGTCCAAATGCCCTTGGCCTGAAGCTTATCCACACGGCGGGCATAACGCGACTGCGGGTTTGCGGCCAAATCATAGTTGGCAAAACCGCAACCCGATTTGATGTATTTTAGGTGCCAATAATACCAGCCGACAAATTCGCGCTTAATATCACCGCGTACGAACCGTTCAAACCGGCGGTCATGGGTGAAATATGTTTGATTGCTGACCCGGAAATAGCCGATGTCGCCTTTGCCAGACACCGGCGCGGCGGCTGGCACCCCCCATTCGCCCGCGTCCGTGCGCATCAGATTGAGGCCAGAAAAGCAATGCATCACCCGCGGATCAGCAGCCCCTGAGCGGATCGCATGCGTGATTTTCTGAACACCGTTTGGGATCGCAAGGTGATCATCATCCAGTTTGACGACCCATTGGTGACGGGTCTGTGTCAGGGCAAAGTTTGAGTAATTCACAAGCGAGTTGGGCGCATCTCCAGGCGTGTCTGCATGCCCTTCACTGCCCGCTGGGTATGCAGGCGGGACATAGTGATAAACCCGTAGCTTTGGCCCCAATTCCGCCGCAAGGCGGGCCAGAATATCGGCTGTACCGTCGGTCGACTGATTATAAACGGCAACGATTTCATCGTAAAACGGTGCGTGGCTGCGGATACATGCCTCTAGAAAATCGGCGCCATTGCGGATGCGCATGAACGCCGAAATGCCCAGCGCCCGCTGATCAGGCACCAGCATATCGGGGCTGAATTGGAACGTCTCGATTGCCTCGGTCATCGTGTCCTGCACCTTCTTGCGCTTTTCTATACTGCTACCCATCAGAATGCGTTGGGTCAACGACCGAAGCCAAAGGGGCCTAGCGCCATCATGCCGCCTACGGTATCACCTGATACACACTGTCTGCCGGAGCACGACGATTATGATCATAATGCGGATTAAGGGCGGTTTGGGAAACCAGATGTTCCAATACGCGGTGGGGCGGAACCTGTCGCTGAAAACCGGACTGCCGCTGGTTCTGGACCGCAGGCATTACAGGCCCACGCATGAACATGGCTACGGCTTGGACGTTTTTGCCTTGGCGGACACGCCGGTGGAGAACGCAGCATTGCCGCCCCATCGGTCCGACCGCCCGTTTGCCAATGCATTATCGCGGGTATTAGGGCGCGGACCCCGCCTGATGCGCGAGGCGGCGTTGGAATTTGACCCCGCGATTGCAGCGATTGATGGCCCTGCTTGGCTCGAGGGGTATTTCCAGACCGAACGCTATTTCGCAGGGAATGCGAATATTATCCAGTCGGAATTCACGCCAACGGCCGCCCCCGACGCAACCAACGCCGCGTGGCTGGCCCGCATACAGGCCGATCCATTGGCCGTCTCATTGCATGTGCGGCGCGGTGACTATGTCGCGAACCCGAAATTCGCCGCACGCCACGGCACCTGTAGCGCCGCCTACTACGACAGCGCGGTCGCGCATATGACCGATGTGCTGGGCGCACCGCCCGTGATTTACGCGTTCTCGGACGATCCCGATTGGGTTCGCGATAATTTGGATTTGCCCGCAACGATCAACGTGGTGGGCCACAATGATGCGTCCAAAAATTACGAAGACTTGCGCTTAATGGGCGCATGTCGCCACCACATCATCGCCAATTCATCGTTTTCATGGTGGGGCGCATGGCTAAACCCGCGGGCCGACAAGGTCGTCGTGGCCCCCGCTAAATGGCACGCTGATACGCAAAACGATAACCCCGATATCTGGGCCGACGGCTGGATCCGCATCGCGGACTAGGCCGTGTCATAACCCTTTGTCAGCGCGGCCCAATTCGCCTCCGACCAATACAGCATTGCTTTTGCGCGTTCTTTTTCAAGCGACCGCTTCAACCGGTCCAAATTGCCGGTTGTCCAACTGTCCGCCGCCCGACGTGCGCATTTGTCAAAATCAATCAGCCAGATTTTATGGGCATCATCGATCAGGATATTGCGGCAATTCAAATCGGTATGGTCAACGCCAAGATCATGCATCTGCCGCACAACGGCACCGATCTGCGCCCATATAGTATCCGGCAGCGCGACCTCAGCGATCACATCAGCCAAGGGGCGGGCATGCGCGATGCGTTTCGTGATCAAATCGGCCCGATACCATAGGCCCACAGGCTTGTAGTGCGCCGCGACGGGGTGCGGCACAGGCAACCCTTGGGCGCGCATCCACGCGAGCAGGTGATATTCGCGAAACCCACGGCTGGCGCTGGCACCGACGCGCAAATACCCGTCCTTGATCAACCGCCCGATCAATCCGCCCCTACGGAACGGGCGCAAGACTAGCGCGTGACCGTCCAATTCCAGAAAATACGCACATCCGCGCCCGATAGATTGCCCTGTGATACCTGAACGTCCGGCATGCCATTCGGGGTCGAATATCTGCGGATCAGCCTGCGTGATTACATCCGGATCATAGCAAAACACCGCGCCAGACATCGTTTTTTCATGGGTGGTTTGCATCAGTTTGCTCATAATATATTTGGTGCGACGTTAATGGGGCGCAGGCGCACTGACAAACGGTTTCGCCACAAGACCGCCGCGCGTTCAGTCAGATAGGATCGCTGCGATTGCGGCACTTGTCTTGTTGACAGGTTCATTGACGGCAGTGACCAGATCACGCCCTTTGGCCCCAAGGGCTTCTGCCTCGCCCGAGCGCATCAAAGCTATGACTTGCGCGGCCAATGCCTCACCATCTACAACGCTTGCTGCGGCCCCTTTGGCCATCAGATCGGCAAATCCCGCCTCATGGTTGCGCACATTTGGGCCGGTCAAGATGAACGCACCGAAACACGCAGGTTCAAACGGGTTGTGCCCGCCTTGCGCACCGAATGAGCCGCCCAGAAACACGATATTGCCGCATGAAAACATCGTCCCAAGTTCGCCCAACGTATCAACAAGGTAGATTTGCATATGATCTGTAATCGGCTCTGACAGGCTCCGCCGGCTTATATTCAACGCCCCAGCAGCGTCCATAATCGGGGCTGCACGTTGTGGATGGCGCGGCGCCCAAATCAAGATGGCGCGAGGATCGAAATCCAACACCTGTTTGCAGGCCGTGAGGATATGATCCTCATCCTCTGCGTGGCTAGAGGCGGCGATCCAAACGGGCCGATCCTCGATTGCGAACTGCAGCTTCGACAATGCGCCGTGGTCCACCGGCAACGCCGGGACCGACGCCCGAAGATCACCAAAGAAATGCAAGCGCTTATCCGGCAATCCAAGGGCGCGTAGGCCGCCCACCACCGCCTGCGACTTGCCCGTGATCATCGCGAAACGCGACAGCAGAAAATGAAAGGACTGCGGCGCGCGCTCGCGGGATTTAGACGGGCGCGCATTGAGCAGAACCAACGGGATGCCCTGATCAGACGCCGTTAAAACCATGCGTGGCCAGATATCGGATTCCACAAATATCGCCATTTCTGGTGACCAGTGGTCTAGGAAACCCCGCACGGCTTGCGGTGTGTCCAGCGGCAAGAATTGATGCACCGCTTGCGGCAGGGATTGAGCGCCCCACGCGGCACCGCTTTGCGTCATCGTCGTGATAACAATGCGAAACCCATGGGTGTTTTGCAGATCCTCGACCAGTTTGGCGGTTTGGCGCACCTCACCAAGACTGGCGGCGTGTATCCAGATCCAGCGCCCCTGCCCGCGTGGCTGTGTGGCGCGGCCCAAACGTTCTGCAAACCGATCCTTGGCTATCCCCTGACGGATATGCAGCCGCCGTGCGCCGTAATGCACAAGCGGCGCAAATGCGCGGCCAAAGGAAAACCACAGGCGCACAAGCAACGGCATTTTGGGTGTCAAACGGGTGATTTTGCCATGCCTCTCTGTGCCGAACTGCGCTAAAATCGCATCGTTTCTTGGGTCCAAGGCTTACTTTGGGTTTCGCATATGTGCAATCATGACTTATGTGCAGACGCGCAACTGCCTCGAACCGATCAGAAAACTGGGCCATGTTTGGAAAGATAACAACATTTGTCAAAGACATCATGCGCAGCAGGCGTCCGGTGTTCGGGCCTGCCTTACTGACAGATGAAGACAGGCATCTGGCCCAGACCCACCTGCGGTATCATGATCATGGTATCTTGCGCGGGCGCTGGACCAACCTCGAAGAAATTTCGCCGGGGGTATGGCGGTCCAACCAGCCTGATCCTGAACGTATTGCGGTCCATGCCCACGACGGGATCAAGACGATCCTAAGCCTGCGTGGCGATGGCAATTCGGGTCACTACCTATTGGAAAAAGAGGCCTGCGCCGCACACGGTATCCCCCTTCTCAGCATCGGGTTGAGCGCCAGAAAAGCCGCGCCAAAGGCGGATTATCTTGCCTTGCTCGACCAGTTTGAGGTGCTGCCGCGTCCCTTCCTGTTTCATTGCAAATCAGGTGCAGATCGAACCGGATTGGCCTCTGCGTTCTATCTTTTACACATTGATCAGGCGCCGTTGGACGTGGCCGGTGAACAGCTCGGCCTGAAATACCTGCACGTGAAATGGTCCGCGACGGGTATTCTGGATGCGATTTTGGATGCATACGGCGCACATCTAGAGGCGCACGGCCCAACCCCTTTGCGCGATTGGATCACCGATCACTATGATGCCGATGCCATCACCCAGAAGTTTCGCGGCTAGCGTCCCACGTTTTCGGGGGCCACGGCGGTTGCCTTAATGATCGCGAACACCTGATCGCCGACGGAAAGGTTCATCTCGCGCAGGCTTGCCTTGGTGATACGCGCCAGCAGCCGCGCCTGTCCTGCCTGCAACCCAACGGCTACGCCGGGACCGCGCCCCTGTTCCAATGCCGTGATCGTCACGGGCAGCACATTACGCGCTGAAATCGTCACGGGCGCGGCACCCGCAAGAATAATATCCTGCGCGGGGATACGCAGCCGGATGGACTGGCCAATCTGTCCGATGTGACCCGGCAGGCTGATGTGGCCCGCATCAAATGACAAATGGGTCAGCTGATCGTCGGTATCATAGCCCGTCACGGCCCCAATGATGACCGCGCCCGCGTCGCGCACCCCCAGCAGTGGCATCGAGGCGGGATGCGCCAACACATCGCCCAAGGGCCCTGATTGCACGACGCGTCCGGCGTCAAGCACAACAAGATGGGTGGCCAGTCGCGCGACTTCTGACATGGCGTGGCTGACGTAGATCATGGGCGGGCCGCCAGTGTCGCGCAACCGTTCCAGATAGGGCAGCACCTCGGCCTTGCGCGCGCTATCCAGCGCCGCGAGCGGTTCATCCAAAAGCAACACGTCAGGCTTGCTCATCAACGCCCGCCCCAAGGCAACACGCTGCTTTTCCCCGCCCGACAGCGCGGTTGGCCGCCGTGTCAGCAAGGAGGCAAGCCCCAGCAGATCGACGATCCGGTCAAAATCGTGGTTCCCACCATAGGTCAGGTTCTTGCCCACGGTCATATGCGGGAAAAGCCACGCATCTTGGAACACATAGCCAACGTTGCGTTTGGCAGTCGGCACATTGGTTCCCACCCCAAACAGCGTCCGCCCGTTCAGCGCAATCGTGCCAGCATCGGGCGTCAGCAGCCCCGCAATCGCATTGATCAGCGTGGTTTTTCCCGATCCAGAGCGGCCAAAAATGGCGGTCACGCCAGCGGGGGCATCGAACTGCGCATCTAAGGTAAAATCCCCGAGCCGCTTTTGCACATCGAGTTTGATCATCGCGCCACCACCCGCCGCGCCAGCCATTCAGACCCGATCAATGCGCCCATTGCCAGCGCGATGGATATGCACACGAGCGTGACAACCGCCCCCTCTTGGCCGGGCACCTGAAGCGCCGCGTAAATCGCCGACGGGATGGTTTCTGTCTGACCCGGGATTGCGGCGACAAAGGTGATTGTTGCGCCAAATTCGCCCAGCGCTTTGGCAAATCCCAACACAGAGCCTGCGACAATCGCGGGGGCGACCAGCGGCAGTGTGACGGTCCGAAAAACGCGGGCGCGCGATGCGCCAAGCGTCTGCGCCGCCGCCTCTAACCCCGGATCAACAGCCTCAAATCCGAGGCGGATCACGCGGACCATCAACGGAAATCCCATGATGCCTGCGGCAAGCGCCGCACCCGTCCAACGAAACGCCAACGTGACACCGAACAGGTCATATAAAACCGCGCCCACGGTCCCTTGCCGTCCGAACACAACCAACAAAAGATATCCCGTCACTACGGGCGGCAGCACCAGCGGCAAATGCACAAATCCGTTCAGCACGCTGTGCCAACGCGACGTGCCATGCGCCAGCACACGCGCCACCCAGATCGCCAGCGGAAGCGCACAGATCGTCGCGATTAGCGACACCTGTAGGGACAGGAAGACCGGCGTCCAGATCATGGGGTCAGTGGCGGCAGAAACCCCGCCTGTGCGAGTATAGATTGGCCCTTGTGACCGCGCACCAGATCCCAAAATTCACGGGCGTTGGGATTGTCTGACACCACCCCGCCGACGTAACGGATGTCGGGGTGCAGGGCGCTGTCGAATATTGCCATCACATGCACCGCATCACTGGCCTGCGCGTCAGTCGCATAGGTGATGCCGAATAGCACCTCGGCGCGGGCGACAAGTGTCCGGGCGGCACGCACATTGTCGACCTCAACCGTATTGTCCGCAAGCGTATCCCAATGGCCCAGCGATGTTAGCGCGGCCTTGGCGTAAATCCCAGCGGGGACAGCGTTGGTGAACCCCATCACAATTCTATCGCCGCCAATCAGTTCCGGCAGGTTAGCCAGATCGACCGTTGCAGGTGCGGCACCGATCAAGACGAGTGTGTTAGAGGCAAAGTCATCCACTTCCTCAACAACATCCGCCGTCGTCAGCACATCCATCCAATCTATATTGGCCAGCAGAACCAGATCAGCGGGCGCCCCTTGCAGGATTTGCCGCGCTATGGCGCCACTGCCACCGTAGGATACGACGACGTCATCCGCTTCAGCCGCGATTAGGTCAAGCGGTCCCTTAAGGCTGGCCGCAGCAAAAACGACAACCGGATCGCCCAGCGCAGGTCCGGCAAGCAACGTCGTCAAAAGGGCCAGTCGTTTGATCATCTGCGGACTATCCGCCGCCTGCGTGCCATGTTCAAGCCCGCAGCCGCTTGCGCAGCACATCAACCCGCGTGCGCACATCATCGTGAATGGGGCCACCACGCGGACGATCGGCAAGGGTCGTGATCCAATGAGGGTCCGGCGTGCGGGTGCGGTTCGGATCGGTCCATGTTAGATTGGCAAGGATATTACGCGCAGGCTCTGGCAATTCGTCGGGAATGTCAGCCCCGTTCAACGTGGCCCACACCCCTGCCCACGCCCGCCCGACAGACCACGGGTTATATCCCCCACCGCCTGTCACAACGTAACGCGGTGACAAGGGTCGCAGCGCTGCGACCACCGCCCACAACGCACCGTTCGACAATGTCATGCGCGATTGCGGGTCCTCGGTCACGGCGTCGGCCCCGCACTGCAAAACAATCGCATCAGGCCTGAACGACGCGACCGCAGGCAGGATCACCGCATCGCGCACAAGCGCCACGTCATCATCGTTACATCCCGCCGGCATGGGAATATTGATCATATTCCCGATCCCTGCGTCCGACAGCGCACCGGTGCGCGGCCAGCGCCCGTCTTCGTGGGTGGAAATTAACAGGGTCTGCGGATCATCGGCAAACGCCACGGCGACACCATCGCAATGATGGGCGTCGATATCAACATAGGCAATGCGGGCCGCGCCGTTGCGACGTAGCGACTGGATCGCAAGGACAGGAT